>LT907983.1:4315000-4915000 GCA_900230115.1 Spirosomataceae bacterium TFI 002
TGTGAAGAGTTCTTCTTCTACAATAACTACAGTATGATGATTGCATGGCTTTATTCTTAATTGTTGATAATTCCGTATGAGTTGTATAGTGAGTTTACGTTTTTAAACTTGCCCACCTTATGTGGTGTTAATAGATATTCCTTTGGTATAGGCATATAATAAGACTCATTTAGTGAATGGTAAAGTGGTATTATTTGCCTGTGAAAGTTTGGTTTAGTGCCTGGTATTTTTACACTTCCAAGAGTGTCTTCATTAAATTTTGCTTTAATATATTCAAGGACTTTCGATATCTTAGAGCTGCCTTCATCGGCAGCCATAGGGTTCATTCTAAAATTTCCGACGAGATTACTTTCCACCCTTCCGAGGTGAATCCGTTGAATATCCGGATGACCAAACTCTTTCAATAATTGAGAAAAGGTGCTTTTATTTCTTGTATAAATCATTCCACCTTCACCTAGACTGAATATTTTACCAGCACCGAAAGAAACCACCGCTGCGTCCGCAAGACAACCACTTTGTTGCTGGTTGTAATAGGATCCAAATGATTGTGCACAGTCGCCAATGAGAGGTATGCAAGCATTATCTGCAACAGACTTGAGTGATTTCCAATCGCAAGGGTATCCAAACATATCTGTTGCCATAATAGCGACCGTTTTATAGCTGATTTTATCTTGGACATCGGCGGGGTCAATAGTAAATGTTTCTAAATTAATGTCTACTAGAATTGGCTTCAGGCCTAAGAGCTCGAAAAACCAAATACTACCAGGCCAGTTCATGGCAGCTAGTATTACTTCACCGTTTTTAATTCCAAGGCTTTTGAATATTGCAAAGAGGCCGGATGATGCTGAGTTTACACTTAGGCAGTAATACTCACCGCCTAAATGTTTAGAAAACTCTTGCTCAAATGCCAAGTTGCTTAGATAAGAGTGTAGGATTCCTTGCTTTTTCATTAGTTTTTGACTTTTTAGTTTGGTAATTCCTTGTTTAATATTTTGCCAAAGATTTCGCTTCCGCAATTCTTTGCTGCAATAGTTCTTCATTCATTGTGCCGTCTAGACTACTGACGATGTCTTTTAAATACCACGGATATGGGTATGTACTTGGTGAGTTAAACCAGGGCAGGTAACTTAACATTGAAGTCATATTTACAGACACCAACGATGAAAGTGCGATTGACCAAGGATCCATTGATGATCTGAATTCTTTTGCCGCCATTAGGAATGACTCAGAATTTAGTTTCCCCGTTTTTCTTTTAGCATGAGATATAATTTTCCATAGATCTCTTGGTGTAGCCCCTTTGGTATAAACGGTTTCGCATCCGTTCAATATCATAGAATTATTAGGGTCTAAAATGTTACTCTTTGATATTTGTTTTTCTATTAAGGGTACGATCTTAGCAAGCTCAATGGGTGTTGGTTCAATTACAGGAATAATAGTAAACCGTGACAACATTGCAGGGTCGAGTAGGTGAGGAGTATTGCTAGCTCCAAAAATGATGATCTTCCCTCTAAGATCCTCTCTAGATGAAAACTTAAACAGTTCTGAAAGATGGTTGCTACTCACTCCTCCATCCATATTTGCTTGTTCTCTAGACTTAAAAACTTGATCTATTTCATCAATAAATAAAATACAATTTCCCATAGATTCAATGATGCTAAGGGCCTTAGACATTCTTCTTTCAGACTCACCAACAAACATGTTTTTAACCTCATCGAGTGTTAATAAATTGAAGCCTGACATCTGAGCGAACTGTCTTGCAAGCGTTGTTTTACCTGTACCGGGAGGACCTGTAACAAGTAATGCTCTGCTTGCTTCTCTGCTACCGCTTTTTAACAATTGTGCCTCTTGTTCTAAGATGTTTTGAATGACTTCCATTCCACCTATTTCAACTTTTTCAGTTGTATCTACCACTTTTAATGTTTGTTCTGATATTTGATTTATCAATTGCTCCTTCTCTTTCAAAATACATTTTCGGTCAATAGTTACTCCTTTGTCTTTAGCATCTTTGAACATTGATTTAATGTCAGTTACTCTTAGTCCTTGAGACAATTTGATAAATTCTTCAGCTTCGAGATTGGTGAGGGCGTAATCGGATACGCCATTTTTTAATATTTGGAAAAGGTCTTTATACATGTCTTCTGAAGGGTATTCGTAATTGACCTTGTGAAACTCTGTTGCAATTAATGGCGATATTTCTTGGCTTCCATCATCAATTGCTATGACGCAATGTCCCTTTCGTGAGAGGATAGGTAATGTTGCCAACATGTGGCCTATTTCGCTAAACACCCTTTCCTCGTTTTGGGCGTGTTGATGGCCAGCTACATGAGAAGCATAATTTACAATTATCGCAATTTTAGAACTTATATCGCAGGATTGTAGCATTCTCAATATGTTGCGGAACACCAATCCAACTTCTTGGTCATTTATCTCTTTTTTGTCTGTTAAGAACTTCTCTAGTCCATAGGTTTGCAGAGCTGTTCTCACATCTTTATGTTTACCAATGTCGTAAACACCCAATCCTTCGGATCTAGAATAAGTAATGATACTGTAGCCTTCGTTACTGAGCTCAAGCTTAATTAATTCGACCCTATTTGCCAGTTTACTTTTGAATGGTACATTGTCATGTACATTTCCTGTTAATAAAAGTGCAAACCTGCCGGAAGAAAGTGTCTCTAATGCTTTATCTTTTTTCATTGTTTTATCTTTTATGGGGTGAGTAATCCTCACCCCTTTTAATTTATTTTGATTTTAGCTGCTCTTTTTGTCTAATAATCTTCTTTTTTATGGCTGTTTTTGAAGAGCTTTTTGTGGTTTTTAACTTTTTAAGAAGCTTACCTTCTGGGAGGTTATGCCGCTCCTTTTTAAAAGTAAATTTCAAGCCTTTTCTGACTAAGCTTTGTTCAAATTCTGACATTACATCTAAGCAACGGTCTGTGTTACAATCAAATCCGTGGAGATCAATGGCCATTGTAGTAGCATGATTTTTGGGATCTTTGGAAACCACTACTGTCATTTGCTCGTCGTTGTCTTTCTTCTGAAATGTCCAAACCTTGGAGTTCCCATTTGAAAACCTCAGGAAGCTTTGGACAAACCCAAACTCATTTGCAGTTTGCTCCAGTTTATTGGAAACTGATTGATAGTTTGATTCTCCCATATTTAGAGCGGCTCGACTCAGAAGCTCCTCGCCTTGATGCTGATTCTTTTTCAATACGAGATCTGTGTAGTTTACCTCAAGAGGTGAATTTGCTACCGCGTATGCCCCAGCGAGCTGCTCTAGTTGGGATTTACTCAAGCCCTTAGTTTTTTCAAGGAAATATGGATTAGCCATAAGCCATTCCTTTTGATGCATCGCTAACTCTGCCATAGCAAATGGTGAGTCGAGACTATCTATGATTTTATTATTCTGTGCCAGGTATTCCTCAGCCTCCTTAGATAGGTATTCATAGGCTCGGTACGACGCCATTCCTACCCCTACAATTGCTGCTCCTGCTATTGCAACTCCACTAGTTACTGTTGCGGCTATTACTCCGCCTGATGATACTGCTACTGTGCTCATTTTATTTTTGTTTTATGTTAATCGAATAAATTATTTGTTCTACTTTGTTCTTGTTCTCGGATATAGTCTTCCATACTCATTTCTGCATCTAATTCAGTTTCGGCAACTATATCATCGAGATCTTGGTCTAGGTTTTCTACATTTTGTGATGTGTTTTCTGCTGTTGGTATAGTATCGTGAACGTCATTTATAGGCTCTCGATCTTGATTCATTCCCATATGATAGTTTAAGGCTCTTTCTACATTTGGAGATCCTTGCTCCTCTATTGCAGGAAGGTAATTCGCATCATTGTGAAGAAGGACATATCGACGCTGAGCATAGAACCTCTCATAGGTCTGCTCTGCCCTACGATCCATTCTTCTTTCATTCATTCTCATGCTTAGTCCTGCCAGCCCGTACTTTAAGTTTGTGATCCCATGACGACCTAACCAGCGACTCAGCATCCATTCCCCTACTGTCAATAAGAGGTCAGCTGCCACGTACGTAAGTTCGTTGTAGGACATCACAAAGTTTTCATATGTGCTTAAGGAAACTTGTAGTAACCACCAAGCGAGAACGCCCATGCCTATACGTAAGAAAATGAAAAGGAATAAAACCCAATTGCTCCCAAGGTTTGAATTACCCGAAAAGCCTGCTTCATTAAAACTCATGCCTGTGCCTGAATGAATGAGTGTATTGGTAATTACAAGTGCTAGGGTAACAACAACACTTATTGTACCTGCAAGCAAATATGATCTTCCACCAAATTCATCATAGGTAAGTAATAGTTCTCCCCATATGGTGCGACCCAGATAGAAGCTTCCTACGGCCAGCCCTATAATTCCAATTATGACTAAAATGGCAAGTACTATATTTCCAGACTCTCTTAGTTCTGCTTGTTCGTCACGACGTTCGCGAGCGTCCAAATAAGACTTTTCATTTGAGCGGAACTCGGCCGCTTGCTGTATGGCTTTAGTGCCGTTGTGCATTGCTTGCCCTGCAAGCATACGTTGCTGATTAGAAATTTTAATTTTTGACATTTTAAATTGATTTAAGGACGTTTAAAGAAAATTTGATTGAATGCAGCGTACTTTTTTATAGATGCTGTATTAGTAAATAGGCTATCTACTGGTTTCCCAATCGTTTTTTCGTCGGGTCTGATGAAATGGACTTGCACATATGGGCTAGTGAATGCAAATGGAATTAGTGGATCATGTCCATGTTTCGGTGGTGTATCATTAACAAAGTCACTGATAATTATTAGCTCTTGGTTGTCACTAATACCATCCAAGATATTGTCAATGAGCCTAAGCCCTCCTTCAATATCGGTGAATTGTGAAGAGTGGTTTTTGTCTAAAACTAGGTTCTGCTTAAATAATTGAAAGGCAGCTTGGTATTGGGCAATTTCTTGATGATTGCGAGCAACTTGACGGGTTTTGTCAAAATTAGAGCCTGTGACATGTGAGCTCGTGTCTATAGAAGGAACTTCAATAAACATGGGTTCTTGATTGTAAGAGTTAGATTTAAATTGAATAAGTGCTAGCCTTCCACCACCATGAGCTGCAATATATTCATAAACTTGTTGAAGATTTTGCTCATTTAGTGCGTAGGACTTAGCTGACGCAGAAGCATCTGAAGCAATAACAAATAAGTTGGCCTTTGTTCCGGATATACGTTGTGTATTGTGGGAACGAGAAAGATTTGTGCCATCTGATTGAAGGCAAGACTGAAAAGAAAGGGCGAAGAAAATGGACGAACAAAGCAGTCCAAATACAGTTGAATTCCAAGTGTTTCTCATAAGTGTAACATTTAAATAGTTGAAAATTCAAGTATTGTAGCTTGTTACAGCTTATTTCTGAGAGGGTACTATCTGAATTCAAAGAACATATGTTGCTCGGTTGCAACGATACAAAGATGAAAATAAATTTTGGAAAACAAATAGTTGACTTAAAATTTTTGGATAAGCGGATTTAGAAGTTTACCAACGGTTAAAAATCGAACTTTTTGATGCCGAAACTAAACTTTTATTTACTGTTTTTGCTAATGAATTAACATTCGGAGAATGGCGATATGATTCATTTATTCTTCTTTGTCTCCTAACTTATTTAGTAATTCGTCCCACAACATTTTCATATTAAGTACGCTAAGGTCTACTTCTTCTAAGTCTTCCAGGGATGCGTTCTTATTTGAAGTTTTTTGATGTAAATAGAGTGCTCCACGCTCACTCGGTATAGAGAGAATAGCTAAAGAAATACTTGCTATTTTGTTTCCTGGAGTTAAGAAAAAGGTGAGGTTTTTTTCTTCAATATCTTTAATTATTGTATAGGCTTTTACTTCTTGTTCTACCTCTTTAAAGTAGTCTTTTAAGTCATTGATGTCTGCCTGAATTTGTCTGATATTTAAATTGAGGTTTTCTGAATTGAAAAATTCACTTTTTAAGAATTCAATAGGGGAGGAGTAGTTTTTGTCATGTTTATGGTTGAATTCTTTCATAAGAACAGCCAAGTTATCATCGACTTCTTTGTTCGTAAATAGTAGTATATTTCTTAATGATGCACCATTTTTCTTGTAGAAATCAAATGCCAATTTAATAGGAATTAGGTTTTTTGGGAACTCAAAACTCGTGTCATTTTTAACTAGTTCAATATTGGTTGCATGTGGTGTTGTATTATAAATCCATTTTGAAACGGGACTGATTAATACCTTCCTATCCGAGATTTTTCCATGCGATTTATGCTCAGCTACAGGAAGAAGAAAGAAAAGACCAAAAAATGAAAGATAACAAAGGCAAAGGGGAATGATGGAGCTAGAAATTTCATTTTTGAGGGTGGCTGAAGCAAGTTCGTGGGTAGCATCAGCGAGTAAGCCGAGATTGATTATAATGACCAATAACTTGGCAAAACCATAGGAGGAGCTATATCTATTGTGGAAAAGGCTATAAATGCTAATTAACTTCTTATGTGATGTTTTACGTGTGTAGATCAATAGCCCTAAGGTGCTGGATATGAGGGATATGCTTGCCCATAACTGAGTAGAATGATTACAAGTAGATAAAAAGAGAATGAAACCAATTTCAAAAACGATTAAAAAGAGCAAGGGAATACTTCTATTTTTCACGATCAAGTTAAGCTTGTTTTACAATTATATGATTTGAAATTTCCTAAATAAAAGGTGTTCAAAGATACTTTTCTTTATACCCTTTTCTTCAATTACATTCCTTATTGTTGTAGCATGAATTACGGTATAATTCTCTGCCAATAGTTTTTGAATGATAAGGAAACTTAGCCCAGATTCGCCTTGAATCCATACAGGTTCTGTTGGTTGAAGTTTTTGATCTTCGATCCAGCTTAAAAATTCTAAAGCAAGAGGTTTTAAGTCAATTAGCTCTGGTGGAACATTGCTGAACTTTAGAGCCAATTCAGAAGGTAAATCAATGATTTGATTTGCATTCCAATCTTCTTGCAATTGTTTTATTTGAGCTTGGCTAGGAGTATGGTTTACTAGTTTTAAAACTCTGTTCATAGAAGTCCTGTTGATTTGAAAAATAAAGTAGTTGTTTTACAAATAATCTTAATTTTATCTGGGTTTTCTTGGATAGTTTCTTTGTCTACAATTTCGAAATCACCATCGTTTCGGCCAGTTTTGAGGAGGTAAACTTCATCGTCTTTTTCCTGAGGTCTATTGGTAAATACACAGTATCTAATGCCATTTTTATGCAACAAGCTAATAGCTTTAAATCCCTCTTTGATGTTCTTTAAGTATGGCATTTCTCTGTCTTCGACAAATAGTGGAATCACAATGCAAGGAATGTTTAAAGCACCACTAATTCTTCTTAGTTTGTGTTGTGCGGCATGAATTTCTTCCTGCGTGTATTTTGTTGTTTTAATTTCAATTCCAGCTAGTCGACCTTCATTTGTTAGTGCTAAGAGGTCAATTTCGGCGTATTTAATATTGCCCTTCATCAGATTAAAGCTTTTTGCAACCTCAGCAACCTTGCCACCATTCAAAAGCACTCGTTCTATCTTGGCTGTTACAAAATACTCCATCAAAGTTCCAGGATTTATTCTGTCCTTTACTTTTCCACCCGGAAGTTTATATACCCACTGCTTATAATTCTTATCTGTCACTAAAACTTTTGAATCGCCGAAAATACCTTGTAACGAAGAATTACTATTCAGTTTAACTTCGGGAGGATTTCGTGTGATTACAGCTTTACCAAGGAATTTAGTAATCATTGCTGGGAGAATCGACTTGTTGATGGCATCAAAAATTGGCTCATCCTTAATTTGAGATTCCAAGGATGTTTTTAAATCAACTTTTAAAGTATTCATTAATGCCTTAAACTGTTTTAGCATTAAAATTTTCTCCTCATTGCTAATATTGCTCATGTAGGCAAGAAATGCCCTACAGTCAGGCTCCGCTAAGAATTGGTAATTATAATCTTCTCGGTTTTCGTCGTCGTTTTTACTAGTAAAATTTAGAAAAAATAGCCTAGTATATTCTTCAATTGTAAGAAAATTGCTATGCCAGTAATCCTTAAGCACATGAGCTTCTAAATCGAACGAATTATTATAAAGATTAAGCGTAACTGGTGATGACTGAGAATTGAGATAGACAAGAGATGCTTTGTTATCAACGTTTTGCCCTAACTTAACATGAACCTGTTGTAAAGCAATGGTGTGCAACTTGAGGCCGCCACCAACATTGAGATACCAAACTGAATCAACGCTATATTCTTCTATTTTTTTTGAAAGCAATTCCACAATGGCTATGAGGTCATTTTCTAAACTTTCTGGTCCAGTCCAAGAGGTGCTACAATCTTGAGTGCAAATAGATGATTTACAGGTACAAACTGCGGGGTCTATATTCCATTGCTTTGCATTCGCATTTGATGTGAGGAAAAGTGGATGGATTTCCAAATTCGGATTCTTGGATTGCATCACCGTGTTGAAGCCATTGTTCCACCTTGAAAAATATGCCAAATGGGTGTACACGGGTATAATCACATCCACCTCAAGCATTAATGCGGGCAGGGCATTGGTAATGGCTTGCTGTGTGACGAAACACATCATTACTTTTTTAGAAGATTGTATACTCATGAAACAATAATGGATTGCAATGGAAAGATACTGAATAGAGCTTTAAATACAACTGTGCTATTCAAAACGAACGTTGTCTTTTGGGTAATGGAAAACGAGGGTTGTTTTACATTAGTTTTCTTGTTCCGTATTCAGGAAATAATGCTATCCCATTGAAATGGAAATTGGGTTATTACTAGATCTAAAACAAAGCCTCAGTATTCTGGAAATAATGCCATCCTCATGAAATAAAAATATGAAATACCCTCGGATTTAAAAAATAGCCTCAGTATTCTGGAAATAATGCTATCCCAATGAAATCATGGTGAATGGAGTAAGGTTGATGAAGCTAAGCCTCCGTATTCAGGAAATAATGCTATCCCAATGAAATTAGTTAGGGAGATTTACCAATATAAATCAAGCCTCCGTATTCAGGAAATAATGCTATCCCAATGAAATATTAAAGTTCTCGCAATTGTTCCAACTATTAGCCTCCGTATTCAGGAAATAATGCTATCCCAATGAAATTATCGAGCCTGGATTATGTCCTAACACTAACTAAGCCTCCGTATTCAGGAAATAATGCTATCCCAATGAAATAGATCCGGCCATTCACTTGTCCGAACAATAATTAGCCTCCGTATTCAGGAAATAATGCTATCCCAATGAAATTTGAAAGAAGGCATAGTTATTCACTCACATAGCCTCCGTATTCAGGAAGTAATGCTATCCAATGAAATAGGTACATGAATTAGATGCTCCTTTAGATAGCCTCCGTATTCAGGAAATAATGCTATCCCAATGAAATGAAACTTCTATAGGATTATTCCACCTAAGAGCCTCCGTATTCAGGAAATAATGCTATCCCAATGAAATGGGTTCGTATAAGTATAGATCCAATATAATAAGCCTCCGTATTCAGGAAATAATGCTATCCCAATGAAATAGCCATCGTCCAATTAAGTTGATGCAAAAAGCCTCCGTATTCAGGAAATAATGCTATCCCACTGTAACCTATATTCCAGTAATTGAAAAATTACTAAAGCCTCCGTATTCAGGAAATAATGCTATCCCACTGTAACCGGCTGTATTCTGGTTTGGTATTTTTGTATAGCCTCAGTATTCAGGAAATAATGCTATCCCACTGTAACCATTAACAAATCGAACTAAAGAGATGCAAGCCTCCGTATTCAGGAAATAATGCTATCCCACTGTAACATTAATTCATTTTTTCAATAAAATTATATTAGCCTCCGTATTCAGGAAATAATGCTATCCCACTGTAACTATTTCTTGAACACGATAATTATCTTGGAAGCCTCCGTATTCAGGAAATAATGCTATCCCACTGTAACTGATTTCGTTCTTGTTTGCTTCTGCGATTTAGAGCCTCCGTATTCAGGAAATAATGCTATCCCACTGTAACTATGGATGAAAGACAAGGATTTAATTGAATAGCCTCCGTATTCAGGAAATAATGCTATCCCACTGTAACAGCAACTTTTTGTAAGTAACTATCAATAAGGATATTGTGAGGAAAAGTGGCAGTTTCAAATCCATTTCATTAGGCGTTTTTGGGATTGATTTGTATGTCAATGAACATTTTTCGGGAAATCGAAGATACTATTTCTTAATTTTTCGAGTAGTAAATATCATCATATTTTTCTTTTTTTTATAGAAAAACCTGTTCTATTTCTTCACTTAAATATTGGCCAAGTTTGCTTGCAAATGGGCTGTCGATAAGGGTACTTAGGTGCACTCTAGTGTAAAACAACGAATCGTGTTCTTGCTCCTTTACCAATGGTGTAAGCTTAGGTAGCATTGCTGTTATATCCACCATATTAGTATATTTTATATATACAGAGTATTGGAGCATGCACCATTCTTTTTTTAGCAACTTCTTTTGAAGGCGAGTTCTTCTCTTGTCTTCACCAATGTCATACATGAGGAGGTAATAATACTTATCCATTTAGTTTTATGTAATTGGCTGTTTCTTTCACAAGGTTTTGAATTATTTTAATCCTCAGGAATCGCTGCTCTTGTTTTTTATAAATATAGGTATGAAACTCGGTGGCAAGAGTTTTCCTCCATTCAATACTCAATCCATTAGAAATGTCCACCTTTTGAGTTTTCATTTTTATGCGAAGGTTGATCAGTATTTCTTCACAAAATGGGCGAAACGGCTCTATGATATCAAAAAGAAAAGCTTTTTGTTTTCTACTTGTACCATGATGAAAACCCATATAGGGGTCCAGGTGTTTTTTGATCAATTCTTTTTCAATCAAATAATATAACATACCATAGAGGTAATTGAGCGATGCATTCCAAATATCTGGTGGGTCTCGTTTTACTCTTTTTAGTTGAATGCCATTAGAAATGACCCGTAAATACCTTTTCCAAAATTGGGCGTCATAGGCACCTTCTTTGGCTAATACTTCTGAGCTTTCAAAGTCCATGAAACTTGGAAGCTTATATTTGACTTTTAAATGTTCTAATATCATTGATCTTCGTGCAAATTTCATAACCAACCAAGTAGCACAGAGCTCTTGAGTATGATGAGTACCCACCATCTGTAATTGCTTGAGAGCTATTGCCGAGCCTGCACCATAGCCGGGTGCATAGGTGCTACCATAGATGTAGCCTTGCTCCCTACTAAAATAGATGGGCACATTGTATTTATAGCATGCTGCTATAACATTACTATTTAAGGTAATATTTGGACCAAGGTAAATAGCAGCTAAATAACGATAGGCATAATGGGTATCAATGGTTTCATTTTTTATGTGAAGCCGTGTTCCATCTGAGCTTAAAATTGTATCTTTGGTAGTAAGGTGCAACGAAACCATACAATGAAATATTACAAGGTATATTACAAGAAAATTACAAACTTTAATAGCAAAAAACAAATTGGCTACGAGGTTAAAAATGGACTCATTCCAATAGATCCTTTTCACGATGAATTGATCAAAGACTTGTCATTGATTCACTTACTTTTTTATCAGGATGGTTTAAGTTTTACAGTGATTACTGATGATTTAAAAAGGTTGAAAGAAACCGAAGAAATCATCTTAAAGAATAGTGGTAAAGGATATCGATTTTCTCATGTGGAAGAAATGAAAAAGCCAATTGCAAAACTTGGGAAAAAGCTTTATTCTTATGTCATACATGACTTTATGTGTCTCAACAAAGGCGAGAAATACAAGGAGTTTGACGAGGTGCTAAAAACTTGTAATCTCTTGGATGCCAATGGTAAAAAAAAGAAATGGAATACCTGCAATCATCCGCTAATGATCCACTATTTGGAAGATCAAATCTATCAGAGTATCAGTAACAGGATTAGAAAACTAAAAGTGGATCCACAGGTATATCTGCGAGTGCACAACTTTAGACATGAAGTGAAAACACTTTTCCCCAATGGTAGAAACAGGACTATTCAGCGAAGATCAGTTTTTTCAATGTCTTTTACTTGCAACTGGGAGCTCAATACTGACCTCAATTGGGGTCAAGAAGTTGCTTACGGATTTGGTAGATTGGTTCAAGAAATAAATGAATAATGGATTATAATACCGTCATTACGCTACTTGGCCACGATAATGAAAGTTGGCAAAACCTTATTGCTAATGGAATTCGTTACAGTGTATTTCAATTACCCAAAGCCAATAAAAAGCTTAGGCTGATAGAAGCTCCACAAGGTGAGTTAAAACGAACTCAAAAATATCTCAATAACATTTTGTACGCTGAGTATCACCCTCAGTCGCCGGATTGTGTACATGGTTTTATACGCATGAAGGCTGCACCAAGAAATATCTTGAGTAATGCAAGGACTCATTTAGGCAAAAAATATCTCATCAATATTGATCTCAAAGACTTTTACCATCAAATCACGACAGAAAGAACTACTGATTTACTTTGGAAAAGATTTCCAAACCTACTGCCAAATGAAGTTGACGAACTGAATAAAATAGTGGTAAAAGATGATAGGCTACCCATGGGTGCACCTACCTCCTCGGTATTGTCCAATATGGCTTTTCAGGAATGTGACATGGCTCTTATGACTTATTGTGATCAGCACAAGATCGTATATACTCGTTATGTGGACGATCTCAGTTTTTCTTCTAACAAGCAAATAAATTCAGCAATCTTGGAAGGGATCTATACGATCATAAAACTGAATGGTTTCAGTGAAAACCCTAAAAAAGTTAAGCATTATGGAGAAAGCGATGTGAAAATCATAACAGGAATTGCAATGCAGGGACTGCACTGGCATGTAAGTGATGATATGAAATCACGCCTTGAAAAAAATATGAGTGAATATAGAAAGTTGAGGAAATTGATTAATAACCTAAAATTTCTTGGCGTGGAGGCTAAAGCCAAAACAAAACTTAAAACCCTTAAAAGGGCCATTGCTGGCCAGCTAGAATTTGTTAAACAAATAGAGGGTATAGACTCCGATTTTTATAGAAGCATGAAAAAAATTTGGAAGCAATCGGATGCTGACACTGTAAATGTAGACCTAAGCGTATATATATAAGAGTTAGCCCTTTTAATCACCCCGACCGACTTTATAATTCATCTTGGTCTCCTCTTGCAACTCTTTATTCAGAGTGTATCTATCGTAATTCTCAGTAGCCAAGCAGGTAAAAGAAGTTGACTGTTCTCGGCTTCGCTCGAACTTACGGTTTTTCAGTAGCCAAGCGGCTAATAGCAGTTGCTGAAATAGCAACTTTTTGTAAATATCTAAAAATCAGCAACTTAAGATTGAATCCTGTCGTTTCAAACGTGTTTCATTGAGCACTTTTTTGTCAAAAAACTTGTACTATTTCATTTTTTACTGTACTTAACCGAGGCTCTTTTGTCGCGTAAATACTATGAAATTTCTATTCTAAATATACTTATATCCTAACATTATAGCATGGCTTTTTTAGTTTTTTATGAGTGGATACCAATACTCATAAGTCCCTTGATTGTAATGATAAACCTTTACGAGTTTCCAGTTATCAAGTAGGGCTCCCACGAGCAATCCCACTGCCACTGGCCCCGAGAGAAAGAGATGTACTTCAGTATAGCCATCAAAGGCTATTTTATGTCTTATTCTTCGTAACTCTTGGTTGATACTCCCAAGCTCATCAGTTCTTATTCCATTACGATTGAGCTCTACTATGGGCATTTTCATCTCTTCGGCAATGAGGTATTTGTTTACTTCTTTTTTAATGGAGAAAGTTTGTGAAGTAAATGAGAGACAAAGAGCAACGGGTTTTGAGCTTGTAATGCCAGCGAGTTGGTTTATTTTTTCGTCAAAATCACCTTCTGCTATGGCAAGCTTTGCAGCCTTTCGCCAGCGATATTCTCTATATGCTACTATAAGCAAGGTTGCTAATGAGAATAAGAGTGTAAGTACACTTCCAATGGTATCTACTCCACCAAGAAACCTAAAAGTTTCTGTTTCTAAAAAACCAACTGCTGTGCTATCCATTTAGGCATTTTTAAATTTTGTTGGTGGTAGCAAAGGTTCAAATGTTTTAAATTCCTTTACACTGTCATTGGTTAGTTTTGGGTATCTTGTTTTCTCTTTCCAATCGTCGCTAGCGTTGTGCTTGTTGTCATAAGTTAGCATAGCGGCTAGCTCCTTCATGTGTGGGAGCTGCCATATATCCCTTGCTGAACTTTTAGCAATCATAAAATTACTAAAAGCGGCATTCGCATTATTTGCCAGCTTGGTCAGTTCGTTTGAATCTATTTCACCTAAGTTCCAGTTTTCATTTGAATCAAATAGACTGTTATATCTTTTTTTTCTATCTATTAATGTGAGTTTTTCCATGTTTATCTTGGTAGAACCCAATCCTAGGGGTTTTCCCATTCCCAATTTATGAGCCATGTTATCTGGAAGATTAAATACGAAAAGTAGGGCTCCCAGCTCTATATCACTAAGATTTTCAAATCTTACTCTGCTTGTAAAGGTGTGTTTACTATCAAGAACCTCCACCGCTTTAAATTGTGATTTTTCGTCGGCATTGATAGCTTTAAATAACTTTTCGGCAAGGGTTTTATCTATATCTGAGAGGGATTTTATGGGTTTTGTTTCGTTGCCGTCAAAAAATAAATGCTCACTATTGGTAATTGCTTGACACGCTTTTTTGTCATAGCCAAGGAGTTTATCGTATTCTTTTTTTTCAATTTCATCTTTCTCCCAAGCATTAGTTATTATATGCTGATAATGTTTGTATCCTCTTAACTTAATTGTCGAATCAAACCAGCTGATATTTCTATGACCATTGGACTCAAGGTAATTCTTTGCAAAAGTTACCCTCGGCCTTGACAGTATCTGGAGCAGTCTTTTGGAGAATTCAGGAGCCTTATCATCAATATATGCATCCTCAAAAAACACCTTTCCGGCCCTTTGAATTGCTTTGCCATTTAATTCTACATCCTCCCCAAAAAGACACTGTACTAAGTCGGAATCAGTATTAGTTTTAAATGCTTGGGGTAAAGCATCGCTTACTTTGCCCGTTGGTACTCTATAATTGATACAATGACCGAAGTGCGGGATTGTATTACTGGGGGTAGTGACTTCAAACCATACAGGAACTCCATATTTTGGAGAATTTTTAGCTTTTTCTAAGAGATTGGTAAACTTACCTGTTTCAAACATTTCGAATGACCGATCTTCGTCATTTTTGTAGAGGTTTATAACTTCTTCCTTGATAGGAAAAACTTCTAATGGCTTAATTGGGTAATCAAACTTTATTTGAGCGTGACTTTTGTAATTAACTCCTTTAATTTGAACTAATGCATACTTATCTAAATATTGTATACTACTCTTTTTTAATATTTTAGTTGGCTTTTCTGTAGGAACTGAATTAACTTCTTTAATAACAAAAGCGTCATTCTCTTTGTCGTATTGAAGCCAACCTTGTATTCGGTCTTCGTATACCTTATCTCCTTCTGCTCTTCTATAAATTGACTTATTATTAAAGTGGATAAAGTTGCTGTATGCAATGCTTTCGAGGCATGCCCTTATAAGTCCTCGGCTTGTACTACCATTGATGGCTGGCTTACCTGCAATTCTTGTAAAAAGGTGACTATTGTCTCCAGTATGAATTGGACCTAAGTTTTGTATTTCGAAATCTAAGTAGCCGGTATGTTTCTCAGTTTGGTATGAGCTAAAATCAGTGACTTGATCTTGGCTAGGTTTGGGCATGGGTGGCAAAGGGACAAAGTTGTAAGGGCTTCGTCCAAAATTTGTTTCAACGTTTGTGGGCCTCCTTTGTTGATAGTTTCCTCTAGCTGGCCCAGTACTTTGCCTTGAGAAAGAGTATTCTTTTCCCTTGTGCTTAAATTTAGAAATAAATAGCCTGTTGGGGTTTCTATTATCTTCTCTTCCCAGATATTCAATTGTGATCGACTCTTTGTTTAGGACTTTAATTAGCTCCTCGTTTCCAGCACGGAAATTATCCAAAAATACTTTTTCATCCTTGCCATCTATTAGCCCTTTATAGTACCAATTACCGTTTTTATAAGTCAGATTTAAGGTTTTCATGTTGTTACTGTTTTGGATTTCTTGCTTATACTAATAACATCAATATATCGCTGAGCTACAGGATAATAATGATGGCCTACTTCATGAATTTTAAAGTAGGTTCTTTTTATAAAGCCCGGCACTTCTCTATCATTTGAATTTAAACCACCAGCCTTTGCAATTTCTGGATGCATAATTACTTGCTCATCAATGTGCTTTATTCCACTTTCATCGTTGAAGTGATATGGGAACCATTTTCCTGAAATTAGCCTTGCACCACTACTTTCTTTTTGGTTAAAAAAATGGAATTCGGTCAGTTCCTCCTTTGGAACTTCAAAGTTTTCTAAGGTTTTGACCTCTATAAGAATGCCACCAGCAAGTCCATTTGCTCTACAGAGTAAAAAACAAGGGAACGACATTTCATTTGCTATATGCTGGATTTTCATAAGTCAGGGTTTTAAAATATTCACTAATTTCATTTGTATTATTTACCATATCTACTTTTAGACTTTTGTCTCCAAAAGCAGCCTCTAGGATAGTACCGGATAATACACCTCTACCTATGTTTTTTTCTCCGCCAAGGGCCAAGTCGCCCGTCATGAGGTCCTTGAAAACCTGAAGCGTGAGTAATATATCTCTAGATTTAGGTTCTTTTATTTTAACAGTAATGGTTAGGCAGTCTTCAGCAGTCTCTTCCACTGGCATAGAATTGAAAAGAGCTTGATCAATTGTACCTCCACTGAAACGGTCAATTTTTGTTCTTTGTTGAAGTGCGACTTTTGCTCCTTTTATGATACTTTCTTCCGTATAAATTCTGGCTTTTTGGGCTTGCTCTTTTTGTTTGCCTTCATGTCCAAACAAGTCTTTAAGATCCTCAGGTTTACCTCCAAGTGTTTTGTAAATCTTGGTTATTCTGTGTTTGAATCCGCCTTTTTGAGATCGGCCGTTGATGTAATATTCACCGTTTTTTCTATTTAGCTGGATACTGTCGGCATCTTCATTTATTGCCTCCTGAGCTGTAATGAGTTTACTTTTGATATTAAAAGTCCCCTTTGCTACAAAGATATTTTCTGTGGGAAGCGGAATTTCATTTTTCACAGCCGCCGAGTATTCAGAAATGTTATGTACTCCTAAATCCAAATATTCAAAATAAGCATCTACAGCAGAATTGTCATTTACAAAATCGTAAACGAACATTTTGAGGCCCTTTCCTTTTACCCGGCCAAGGCCAGCAGTTGTCATTGAGCCTAATTGCAATTCACCACTATTCAACCACTTCAAACAATGGTCGGCATAAGAAAGCATTGAAGGAAAGTCGAAGTTTTTATGAATACTTAGTTCAGCCCTGAAATTAAAACTTGCTCCAGGTTCCAATACTTCGTAATCGTATTTTGAGCCCTTTTTTACTTGATTGGTCTCTGGTACTATTTCTATGCCATCCAATATATTGATCTCATAGCCATGGGGATCGATAAGAAGCGAATTATCGAACATAATATGAGATTTATAGGGATCGTTATGATCGGAATTTCCCCAAAAATAAGGCTCCATATGCATAATTTGAGATCGTAAAAAAGCATCTTTCAGTACTCCTGCAAGTGCAGTGGCTGGAATGTACGGCAGGTTATTAAGTTTGATAATGTCTTGATCACAATTATCCGATGCTCCACTGCCTATACTCATTTGAGTAAGATTGCAAACCTGACCTTCAAGAAAGATTTTGCCAATTAGTTTTTCGTCTCTTTTAGCCATTGTCTTTACTCTTTTTTAATTTACGAATTTGCATGAAATATTGAGTCCAGTAATTTGAAAAATTAGCATCTTTAGGAGTGTTTCTTACTATCAGGTTAAAGACTCCTTTGTCATCTAGTTCTTTACCTGCATCTTTAAAAACACTTTTATTATTTTTATTGAAGAACTCTTTTAGGGAATTAATATCCGTGGCCGTTTTTAAGGCAAGTATAACTCTTGAAATTCTGCTAGATCTTATCGTTGTAATCTTACTACCACTCAAGAAGTCATTATAGGCTCTTTTAATTGCTTGATATATGTGCTCTTGTTCTTTTATTTCTGAATCAATGGCATCTCTAATAGTTTTTAACTGAATGGGCAATTCTATCTCAGGTTTTTTCGCATTTTTAATTGGCCCCGTAGAAAGAGATGCTAGTATTTCGGTAATTTCATTTTGAGATAAAAGCTTCACTTTACCAAGCCCCATTGCTTGGAACTCTCCGATTGAAAATGAGGTAAATTGTACATTTTCCGTTTTAGATATTTTTATGATCGAGCCAGGTTTTAAAGCTGTTATTGGATCGGTAGGTGTTTTCCAGTCTGATCTATAGCTTTTGATACTTTGTTCGGCAAGTATTGCATTGTTGAAATCAAACGTAATATCAGGAAAATAAGAATTGAATGATTCAATCGAGAAATCTGGGTTTCCATCTTCATTGAGTAACACCAATGGTGTCTCAATTAACAAATAACCTGGATTATTAATTTTCTCTCTATTTATAGTTCGCGGTTCTAATTCAATTTTTATATTTCCGTACTGGGTGTATTTTGATTTACCCATTCGAGCGTTTTTAAGTCCTGCGAATTGGACATAAAACTTTTCCAATTCTTCCTGCTGCCCAGAAATAGTACCTTTGAAAACTTGCCCTGGACCTAAGGCTTCGATTGCAAAAATGTCCCCATTTCCATCATTTTCAAATGCCCTGCCAGCGGTCCTTACTGGCCTAGAAGTATGAAAATTTCGAACTTTCTTCACTTTGAGTTTTTCCCCATTATGGAAGAATCCTCCAAGCGGTTTGGTTATGTCATTTTCATCTTTTGTAAACATGTCGTAAAAGATGGAAGGTTTACCAAGTGCATTGGGTTTGTCATACTTACTGTACTGAATATTAAGGGGAATTACAGAAGCTCCATTTTTAGTTAAAGAGCTAAATTGGAGTTTATCTTTCAAAAAGTAATTTTCGAATGTTTCATCAGCATTTTTTGAAGATTTTAAGTACTCGCCGGCGTATAGTCCAATTAGTTTATTTCCATTTATGACATCTCCACTTTCTATATGGAAATTATCTCCGCCACTTTCGTTGTTTATCAAAGGAGACAATAAAGTAAGCTTAACTGCGATTTCGTTGGCCTCCTTAGGCCAAGTATAATTATAATTTACTGGCTGAATTTTAAACGGATCTGATAATCTAGCTTTTACCAATCCAAGACCTCTGTTACGAGCGAGGCCTATTCTAGTAAGGTGAAGGTTAGATCTTTTTAGAATTAACTCTTCTCCTTGGTTTAGATCAGCAATAAATTCACTTTCAAAATGGGTTACCCGGCTTGAATCCAAGACTGAAAATGTTCTTAAAGAGCCTTTTTTTGCAACACCATTCTCAATGGCCGTTCTACTAAGGGCAGTTGTGAAATATGCTCTTAGCCTTTTTATTTCTTGCAAGGTGGGTTCGTTATCAAAAAGATATGGTCTGATTGTATCTACATAGTCGGGGATATAAAAATTGGAGAAATGGAGTTTACCGAAATGGCTTCCACTTCTGTCAGGCTTACCGTACAGAGTTGACAAAATACCGTCTCCTTTTCCCATTAATTCAAGCACTTCCATAGTACTTTCCCTACTCAACCCTTTGAAGGTTTTACCTGGTAAATATGGGAATCCAAAACTATCAAAATGAGGCTCGGAATCGTATTGTAACTCACTGCCGTTACCAGCAGGCAGAGTATGGCTTTTCAGTTCAATTTCAATTTTGTACTTATTCATCTTTCTTGTGTAAATAAAAGTCTAAAAGTTCTATACAATCAAAGCTGTAATCTGTAAAAAAACTGTCTGTTTTTGACACCGCATTTTCTTTGAATCCATTTATGATTTCCGCTTTTATTTTGTTTTGAAGCTGCGTATCCCAAAAAACTGCCTTTGCAGCATAAATCTTGTTTTTGGAAAGCTCCGCACTTAGGCTTTTCGATTTTATAAGTGTTTCTTCAAACTCTGAGGACTTATCAGGGCTCAAATGCATGTAAGGCTTGGCACTTATTTGGTCACCATTTTCATTATAATACAAATCAAGAATGTCTTCACTGATCATTTCTGGTGTAATTGCGTAAGTTAACCATGAAGTGTTTTTTTTATCCCTAGAGACATTTTTGCCTCTGCTTGCAAGCAATTCGGCAATTTCATAGGCTTTGTGCAGGGGTTGATGCTTTTTACATACCAGAATTCCCGCACAAGTATGTAAGGGTTCCTTGTCAGAAGCCAAAATTTCTATATACCTCTTGGCATAATGAATTGCCAACATGCCATGACATACAAATGTAATGTCGTCTCCAGCATTGATAATTGGGCGAAAAGGCAGGATTTTTTTGCCATGTTTCTCCACTAGCTCTATTTCATACTTGTCACTACTAAAGTCTAGACATATTTCGAGTAATAGAGTATTTAAGGCATTCTCCAACTTGACATTGGTGCTTGCAGATAGCTTTCTTAGCTCCTCGAGAGATTCGCATTCTTTGAATTTTTGTCCTAAACCGTTACCATCCAAATGTATTACACCTATGTAACCTTTGTCTTCTGACCCATTTAGGTCATCAATCTCCAAGCTCAAGGCGAATTCCTTTAAGAATTCATTTTCAGAACCTAAGTAGTCAGCTAAACTTGCTTTTTCCGATGCGGCAAGTTTAGCTTCAATCTCTTTTGATACCCATTTTTGAATTCCATGATTATAGGTATTCGCAGAACCTTCAGAAATACTACAAGTATCTTCAAAGCCCCAACCCTTCACATTATTAATGCCAAGATGAAGCATTTCAATTTCTTTCGACTTAAGATGAAGCCTATTCATCGAGTTTGAGAAATCTTCAATTTTAAAATCTTCCAGAAGTGTGCATACGCATTTCAAGCCTCTAAACTCCTCAAGAATATGAAGTGAGTATTGTGCAATGAATTGTTTTGCTTTATTTACTTCTTTAAAGAAAACTAGGGCATTCCCACCCCCAACAAATCCAATCGATATTGATTGGTCTTCTTGAAATATTTGATTTGGTTTTTCTCTCCAAATATCTTCAAGAAGGTTGGATTCATACTCTTTAAGAATTTTATACAGAGACTCCTTTAATGCTTTTTTTTGCAAAATAAGTGAAGCTCCTATATGTGTTTTTAGTTTGTTACTACCAAAAATATAGTTCTGTTTCCCTTTAAAGTCAATAAGTAGAGCATTCGTTTTTTTAGTCATAAATGGGTTAATAGATCAAATTGCCAGAAAAACTCAAAAAAATAGTTTTGAAATTTATAAAAACTATTTGATCCACTAAAATAGATAATGTTTGTTTTGATTAATGAAGGACCATCCTTCATTACGAAGTAGTTTTATGAATTAGATTGCGGTATGAATTATTTTAAACTTTAAAGGGGAATTTATATATGGATACTGATTTAAGAAATCTTTTTGACCAATTGGGGATTGATGGGTCAGGGTACTTCATGAACGAAAAAGGACAAATAATGAAGGTCGGACTTGTAAATACCTTTACTGGAATTTACAAAGATGTTGATGGTAGGTTTAAAAAAGAAGGCTTCATTTTCGACGAAAGTCTGGGTTTATTTCAAAATAGCAAAGGTGAGTTTCTAAATGAAGGTTTTATTGTAGATGACGATACTGGGATTTATCAAAATGAAAAAGGTGAATTTGTTAAAAAAGGATTAATAGACACTCTAACAGGCTTTAGTCAAAATAAAAATGGTGACTATAGAGGGCGATTCAAAAGAGATAATCCAAATTCCAATAGTGATTCAGAGTCCGATGGATTGGTTAAGTTAATAATTTATGGTGTTGGGGGATGTTTTGTTTTGGCTTTGGCCTTAATGGCATTATATATTCTGTTTTTAATATCTCCCCTTGCTTTGTTAGTCTACTATTTAATTACAAAACGGAATCATTGGGTGTGGCCTTTATTATCTTTCATCTTGGCGACTTTTCTCGCTTATACAATATTGGACCCATCCGGTTTACTTTCCTCAGGCCCATTTAAGATAAACAGTGATTCTGATTCAACTTTATATTTATCAATGTTTTATATCCTTGTAGCTATATCAAGTGCCTTGTTGTATCTTGAAAAGCATACATTAGATCATTTTCCGCAGGATGATGAATATGGAAACTTTTTTATAAGGAAAGGTAAAGTTGAAAGAAGGCCATACTTTTTGGGTTTAGGAGCGGTCTTAATTTTAATTACATTTTTGTGTTTTAATATAAATCTTACTGGGAGTCCAAATTGGGTAAGTGGAGAAATGATTAATATTACAACGGGAGTAAATATAAGAGAAATGGATAGTTCAAGTTCTCGTAAAATTGGAAGTCTTGCAGCTGGATCACAAGTTGAATTTTTAGAAAGAGGTTCTTCAGAAACTATTAAAAATAAGAGTGATTTTTGGTATAAAATCAGATCTAGCGATGGCCTAATAGGGTATGTTTTTGGAGCTTTTACTACTTTGGGACAAATTAAAAAAGAAGAAACGTCAATTTACAATGATATAGCAACAGAAGAGAAAAAGCCATGGGGTGCCATTGACTACATACATCAAAGAATTTTTGATAGATGGAAATGCATTGTTGGCGACAAAGTAATTGAACTTAATTTATACGAGAATAAAAGTTTTAAGCTCGACGACTTTAATACTGAATTAAATAAATGGGAGGAATTGACTGGAACTTTTGAGTACACAAGTGAAAAATTAATCTTGAACTATAATGATAGAAAATCACAAACCTTCTCGATACTTTTTGACCCTTCTAGCCCTGATGACGACAAAATTAGTAAAGGAGAATATGTTTTTGGTAGGTTCTGATCAGTAGATGGCTTTGTTTAATGGTCAAAAATTAGGTTTAGTTGCAATTCAGCCTTTTAACTTTTTTTTTGAAGAATTCAATTTCGATTATATACCATCTCATGTTAATCTCAGCCTTTACCCACATCGATTCGAAAGCTGAGTTCCATCGAGACGCTGGATTCATCATTGGATATAATCTAAATTTTAGGTAATCGAAAACTCAAAAAATAGCAACATACTTAGTTGCTTTTTTTTGCATGCATTATTGATGGAATACTTTCTTTCAGATTCAATTTGAATCAATTAAATAGTAATTTCTTCAATCTAAATACGAATTTGTATTTTCGTCACCCACGTTTTCATTACTTGCCTCCAATTCCATCAATTTAGATTTGACCAAGGGCCAAAGCCAATAAATCAAAAAACCTCCGAATAAAAAAATAAGTAACCATAACCAAAAATAAGTAGACTTACTTCCAGTTGAAGGTGTTGAGTCAGTGTAGTAGGGTTTTGATTGATAATAGTTTGAAGGGTATAATTGCTGAGTAGCTTGAGGCCTTTCCTCATACTTTGTTTCTAGTTGTGTAAAGCTATTGTCTGATTTTAAAAATGGGTTGCAAGTGTATTCTATCATTGGATTTAGATTTTAAGGGTATTGATAATAACTGTATAAATGTCTTGAATGGTGTCAATATGTAGTTTATGTTCCTTGCCATTATTGTCGGTGAAGGAGATCTGTTTTCCTTTATTGATATTAAATAGATGTCTTAATGTTTTATTTTCGTAGAAATTGACTTTTCTTTTTAGCTCTTGACAATGTTTCGATTCATTTCTATTTTCCAAGATAATTTCTGAATACTCAGAAAGAGTTAAGCCTAACTTCTGTGCTTCGATTACAAGCTCCATTTTGAGCCTAGGTTCTCCTTTTATACCAATGTTTACTTTTGTACGAGATTCTTCTATTGCTTGATAGTCTATCGGTTTTCCTTTGCTATTATTACTCATTTTTTAGATCAATTTTCGTTTTCGATTTCTTTTTTTGTGGACTTTCTGTTTTGTTTTACCCATTCCAACAATTCTTCTTTGTCGAATACAAGCCTTCTACCAAGTTTAATAAATGGGATGGTTCTTTTTGAAGTAAATTGATAAATAGTGTTTTGGGGTATTCCCAAGAATACCGCTGCTTCCTCAATAGACAATAGTTTCTTCTCCTTCACTTTTGGTTCATTTCGAGAATTACTTACAGCTTCTTGGATCAAACTTTTCAGCTCCTCTACTGTAATTGCTATGACTATACTTGTGTTCATGTTTTTGTCTCAATAATAATTTCAAATTAAATGCATTCGGTTTGGAGTGGTTATTCAAATCCTTTCAAATCGGCCCAAATCCTCCCAAATCCATCCATATCCAACTTGGCTCTTTCGATTATCATTTTAATAGTTGAATCCTATTGATTATTTATAACTGTTGTTAATTCCTAATCTTTCAGTACACGAAATTGAAGTTTTTACAGTTTTGATTTGAATACTTTTCCTTAGATCAATGTCACTTTTCTTCACTTTTTAGTCAGAAATCTTCACTTTTCTTCAGACTTTCGGCAAAGGTGTTTAGAATTAAGTTTATCGCTAGCAAGTAAAAACATGTCACAGTTGAAATTATTCAACCGAGTTATTAGAGGTTTAATGTTATTGTCAGAAGAACCTTTAGCAATGGATCAATAAGATAATACTGGCCAATAATGATTGAAAAACCTTTAGCGAAACGCATGTGTTTCACCACTTGTTTCGCTTAAATATACTGTCATTTAGCTATGATAATATGGGTTAACCGGAAATGTCAAAGATGCTCGTTACGCCCCCGTTACGGCAGATTAACCATGGTTAACCAAGGTTAACCATGAAGTGTAACATATTATCGTAACAGGAAAACCTTACCAGACTTCATCATGGTGTCTAGCTTGAGGTTGTAGACGTATTCGCCGTAGGGTAGAGGCTTGCCTTTGTAGTTTCCATGCCATTGTTTAGAAGGTGAGTCAGTTTCAAAAACTGTTTCACCCCATCGGTTGTAGATGCTTAATAAGTAACTGGAAGTAGGAGATGTATTTAAATTGAAAATCTCCCATGTGGGATTGTATGAATCGCTATTTGGCGTAAAAGCAGTTGGCATAAAAACTGCTGTACTCGAAGCCCCACCACAAGATGGCCCAAAGCAGCTTCATACTTATCCGACGTACTTGAGCAGTTGTTTTCTGAAATTTGTTATTGGTAGTTTCCAATGTTATATTGACCAGTTTCCACCCAATAAGCTTTAAGCTAATTTCCTACAACTTCAAACTAGCCTCGTACAAAACCTCATTCTCAAAACTATCCAAGTAAACTTGTGTGATGGCCTCTGTCTTGTGGCCCATCATATTTGAAATAACGGAAGTTGATTGTCCTAATCGCTTCAAAGTTGTAGCGAAACTATGGCGTGCTACGTAGGTAGAAAGAGGAGTCTTTATATTTGCTTTAACTGCTAATACTTTAAGATTGTCATTGACAACCTTACTCATTTTGGCTATTTTGTTTGCTATTGTTTTAGGTTGGATATGAACTTCGGTATCTAATATAGGGAAGAGGTAATCTTCATTTTCTTTGTCTTTGACATATCTTTCAAAAATCTTCACGGCTTGAGGTACCAATTGAATATTCATTAGTTTTTTGGACTTACTCCTGAAATAGGAGAGGAACAACTTTTCTTCTTGAATATGAATCTGTGATACTTTAATCTTTGCAAAATCCATGAAGTTTATCCCAGAGCAATAGTAGCTAAACATGAAATAGTCTTGGGCTAGCTTTTCATTATCATTTTCTGTTTTTACGGCCTCTAGGTTTTTAACGTCTCGTTGGCTAATAGCTCTTTTAACAGTTTCGTTCTTTAAGTGAGAAATAGAGTAACTATTGAATGGGTTTTTGTCTTTTATTAAGAATCCATCAACGATTGCTTTGTTTATGGTAGATCGTAGCGTACGAAAGTATACACTCATTGTATTGGGTTTCCATCCAAGTACACAAAAATGTTGTTCGAGCTTCTTGAGGAAAGAAGGAGTAATACTCGAAATACTCACATCTTTCTTGTCTAGATAGGTTTTGAGGACTCTTTTGAGGTCTTTGTACACTTTTGCATTTCCAATTCTACCAGCAGCTTCTAAATCAACAATAATTGTATCGAGGTAATTATATATGGTTATTGTTTCTCGTTTGTTAGTGATGTGTTTTTGAATCTCATCCAAGGTCTTATGTTGATCGTCCAGTTCTAGGGCGAAAAGTTTCTTAGTAGCTTCTGACTTTTTATGTTCTATCAGAATCGTAAGTTCTTTAAATTGGGGATGCTTTCGTTTGGGTAGGGACTTTGCTTTATCCCAATGATCAAGTAAACAAGAATGTCCTATAGAAGAGTATTTTGTTTTCCGATCTTTAGTGATCCTGAGCATAATCGGATGCTCTCCATTTTTTAGCGTTTTTGAAGTAAAAAGAACTACTTTTATTGATGCCATTATAGTGGATTTAAAATTCTCGGTTTAAACATAGTTTAAACAAATGTACTAAAAAGCTATAAATTTAAGCAAGTGATATAAAAAGTAAATTTCATAAAACATTGATAATAAAGTTATTGACAAATATTGGCAAGTTATGGCAAATGAAATTTATCTGCCTTCTAAGCAGACGGTCGCACGTTCGAATCGTGCTGGGATCACAATTTTTAAAGCCTCATAGTCAATAGATTGTGAGGCTTTCTATTTTTATGCTGTTTAGTTCTTCTGATTTGATTAGTTTTTTAGAATAGATCCTGAGTTTCAAATATTTAAAAACTCTTCTATTTTTTGTTCAACGTAACAGGAAAACCTTACCAGATTTCATCATGGTGTCTAGCTTGAGGTGGTAGATGTATTCGCCGTAGGGGAGAGGCTTGCCTCTATAGTTACCATCCCATTGTTTAGAAGGTGAGTCAGTTTCAAAAACTGTTTCACCCCATCGGTTGTATATGCTTAATAAGTAAGTGGAAGTATGAGATGTATTTAAATTGAAAATCTCCCATGTGGGATTATGTGAATCACTATTTGGCGTAAAAGCAGATGGCATAAAAACTGCTGTACTCGAAGCCCCACCACAAGATGGTCCAAAGACTACTTCATACTTATCCGACGTACTTGAGCAGTTGTTTTCTGAAACTTGTATTTGGTAGTTTCCAATTTCGTCAATAGTCAATGATGCTATATTTTGTCCAACTAATGCAACTCCATCTTTTAACCATTGATATGTCCAATTTGCATTTCCAGCGTTGGTGATTACCAAATTTTCACCTGGGCAATACATGAACTGGCTGGTTGGATTAATAACTTGCGGAGCGTCTCTGAAATTGAGTATTAAAGGAACAGGGGAAGCAGAATTAGCACAATTATCGATTTCTTCAAGACTGAGGGTGTAAACTCCTGGGTCAGTAACCTCAACAATTAAATCGTCGGAAAAGAGAACTCCGTCTTTCTTCCAAGCTAATGTCCCATTACTGTTCGAAGCTTTCAGCTCAACAGTGTCACCTTGGCAAGGTAGTAGATCGTCAATTTCAATATATGGTATTGCAGCGGCTTCAAGGTTCAGAACACTGACTGAATCTGATGAGGAAGTTTTAGCACAACTATTCTTAGCTGCTTTGGTAACTGTGTAGTTACCGCTTTCTGTAATATCTAATTCAAAGCTTTTTCCAACAACTGCCTCATCTTTAAACCAAGTGTAATTATAGTCTGGGAGGTAGTCGGCTTCGAGTTTCATACTTTCGCCCTGGCATAAAAAGACTTTACCCGAAATTGCCATAGAATTGCTACTAATAAATGGTGGATTAGGTGGTTCATTTTTGCAATCAACCACACTGATGGCATATTCTCTTCTGAACAAACCAAGTAATTCTGTACCTCTATACACTTCACATCTCATCCCAAAGGTATACTTTCCAGTTGTGACCGGATGACCGCTTATTTTTCCTGTGTTTTCATTTATCGTTAAGGTAGGACTTCCATCAAAAACATGGTTCTCACTAAAACCTGCCTTCCAAGAAACGGATGGGTAATTTAAATCATCGGAAAGAGGTCTGGTAGGAGAATTGCCGGTGGTATAGCCCAATAAAGGTGTGTCTAAATAATATTTATGGGTCAGCCCTAGTTCTGGCTTACCTCCAAAGTTTGACTCGAAGCTTTCGTCTACGCAGTACACTTGAAAGTCAATTAATGGAAAAGGTTTAACACTAAAATCTGGATTACTTGCCAAGTTTGGGAATTCAGCGTAGTGAACTAGGCCAAGGGTAAAAGGATTAGCAATATTATCAATTTCAAGATCACGACAACATTCGTCATATTTCATAAAGTAACCCTGAGGATCATTATAAATATTGGGATCAAGAAAAAGGTCGGCATAATAAATACCAGCCCATTGATCTAATCCAAGACTATCGGCACAAGCTTTATTAGAATGATTCAATTCTTCTACACTCCGAAGAGGAAGCTTAAGGCGATCCATCAATGTATGGTCACTTTTTTTAAAGATTCGTATAAAATACTCACTATAAGCCCAATATCTTGGAATGACTTTTCCATTGGTATAGTTTATCATTCCAAGACGGTAATTATTCCCGTTTGAATTTATTCTTTTTATTGATAAGTCACCGCCCAAAATTTGTGAAAAGCACGGCACGCTTACTATCAAGAAAAGATATAATAGAAGTTTTTTCAACAAAGTTAACCTAGTAAAGAAGTGTTGGACTGAGATATAAGTGCTGATTCAGTAGTATCAAAAAATATACCGAAGTATAATTTCTTAATGAAATCTAAATTTATTTGAAGACTAAATCGTATTCAATTTAAATTTTAATGTTCGAATGGATTTCTATTGATCCTCAAAATCATACTTTACATGGCGTGGAAGTATGCCCCAAGACTGCTATGGGCTTTGGTGAATTATCAATTATTGTTGTAGGTTAGAGGTGCCATATTGGATTTAATAATCATTACGTATGGTAGCCCTATATTTACTATTATTCTTGGTTGGGACTTAATATAGAATTTGCCTTAAAGTTTTGCTCTCAGTTTTGTGATGTACACTTTTGGTCATTTCTTTTAATATAAGAAGTTAAGTAATAAGGATTCTTATTTTTCAAAGACCTTTTCTAATAATTCCTTTTCACTATATAGTCCGTCTTTTGGCTTATCGTTTCTTAACTTATTGACCTCATTTGCAGAAATTCTCTTCCCTTCTTTAGCAAATGCATTTTGAAGAAATTGTACAATGTCTACAATGTCGTTGTCGCTGATATCTGGATTATTTAATAATGCTGGCATATCATTATTTAGCTCATAAAGTTGGCCATTGACGTGAATAGGGCCACTCAATCCATGAAGAATTATTGATGCGAGACGATGAATAGAACCATCTATATATTCTGAACCTTTCAGTGGGGGAGCCAAGTCCGTGATACCGGAACCGTCAGCTCCATGGCAAGCACCACATATTGTTCTGTAAAGCTTGAGACCATTTGTTCTATTGTCATCTTTTCTTGTTTCTACTACAAAAATTGAGTTCATTTCATTTGCGTCCTTATTTTTCAATGCCTCTTTAATGTATTTTTGGATTAGAGCACCGTTTTCGTAATTGTCAATAAACTGTTGTTCTTTGCCCTCCAAACTACTAACAACGGCTTCTTGTATGACTTTATCTTTAGGATACCTATTTGATATTTGAGCCAAAACGTTTAGAAATTGATTTGGATTACTTTCGACCCAAGGATTTAATGAAATAGCAAGGTATAAATCTGTAACTTTATTGTCTTTCGCCAGAATTCCAGCACTTAGAGTTGCCATTGCTGAGGCATTTTCTTTCGTGTTGAATTGTTCTAGTAGTCTTAAAGCATGAGCTTGAGTTTCTACATTTTGGTTGGAGGTCAATATTTCATTTAAGCCTTCAAAAGAGAGTAAATTAAGCCCTTCCAACACGTATAATGCATGTACCGAAGTCGAAAACTTGTTATCAGTTTTGCTTAATTCCCATAATTCAGCTTTCACTGACTTGGCTTTTTTCTGAATAAGGAGTTGTTGAGCTCGATCTCTTATCCAGCCATTTGGACTCTTAAGCATTGCGACAAGCTCTTTTGGTTTAGCTTTTGAAAGGTTAGTGATTTGATCTAAAGCCTTGTTTTGAGCAACAACTTTTAATATCCTACCTTGATGCATAAGCGTATCTAGCTGCCTCTCACCAAGTAGCTTAGTCAAATACTGTGAAATAAACGCCTTATGTTGAATAATACCACGATGCATATCTACAATGTACATTGCACCATCGGGACCATTAAATAGATTTACTGGCCTAAAACCTTCATCCGTGGAGGCGATGAACTCTTTGTCGTCCCAAGCCTGCGTTGCTTTTACTTCTGTACCTTCAAAAGCTAGCAAATTACGCTTGATTAAGTTTGCTTCTGGAATACATACAAATGCATTTTGATCGTATGAGTCTGGAAAATTACCACCTCTATAGACCAATGGCCCACACGCAGCGGTTACATTTGTAAGAAAACCTTTTTCATCGAGAACGCCTTTTTGGTATCCTCTATTTACTGCAGTTGCGTGAAGCGGGTAAACTTTTTGATTTCGAGTGAGAGTTTGATTTGTGGAATATCTTGGTTTATAATATTGATTACGAATAACGGTATTTGGTAAAACGTGATCGCCTTGTATTTGCGTTGAATTGTTGTTTACATAAAGTCGCCCAAAGTTATCTTTGGTAATTCCCCATTGACCTCTATATGAAGTAGGTTCTTTGAGCCACTTTTTACCTACAAGTCTATATCTAAAATGAGTATTGGCATTATAAATCCAGTTGTCAATATTCATCATGAGACCATTAGGCTGATGTTCCACATTTCCACCATCGGCATAAATGGGATCTACGAGAGTTTTTTTACCTGGCTTATCGTTTTTAATTGTCACAAAATATAAAGCAGGGCCGTCCGTATATAACAAGCCTCCATATACATGTGCGATAGCACGAGGTAGGACAAGCCCATCCATAAATACCTTTGTATGGTCTATGCGACCGTCCTTGTCTCTATCTTCAAGAATTGTGATTCGGCCATTTGGTTCTTCTTCACCAATACCCTCTATGTTTGGCATGTATCCTCTCATTTCTACGACCCACATTCGACCTTCATTATCGAAGTCCATCGTAACAGGGGCTTCTATATGGGGATTTGCAGCTATTAAGCTTAGTTCAAAGCCATCCTCAACATGATAATCTTCAAGAGAGATTTCTGGTTCGGTGTAGAAAACTGTGTGAATAAATGAAAAGAAAGAAAATAGGAATAGTATAGCGAGAAGTTTTTTTCCAATATTTAGGACATTCATAGAAAGTAGAGAGGCATTATTTGATACAATTAGCGTAAAGATAGACCTAGATTTTGACCGAAATTTCGCTTTTTTTGATAAAAAGTCGTAGTTAATCGACTTTTCGGTGTTTAACGTTGCTTTTTATTAGTATAACTTCGACAAAGCTAATATTATTATAATTCGACTTACACGGCATCGATATTTACAAAGTCTGAATTTGAAATTTACCTGAAATTGATAAATACCAAAGATTAAATTTGGGGCCCTTATCCTGCTATCCGCTATATCTTTTATTCGTTCCTCATAAAAGGATGCCGCTTCTATCAGGGGGCCGAGGTTTAGGCTTGAAGTGCTTGTTGAAGTAAACTGAAAGAATGGAGCTTTTTGTCGAAGTCATAAATATGAGTTGCAACCATTAATTCATCCAGCTCATAATCTTCAATAAATTTACCAAGTGTATTTTTGATAGTTGAAGGGCTGCCATAAAATGAACAGGCCAACATGCTGTCAACTATATTCTTGATTTCAGGAACATGATAGGCTGCAGGAACTTCAGTATACTCGGTAAGAGGAGATCGATTATTAGTAATGATGCCTACAAACAATGCAATCAAGGTATTAAGTAGGTTCTGTCCTTCGGCATCTGTATCAGCGGCAAGTACATTTACACATGCCATTACATATGGTTTATCCAGAACTGCAGAAGGTTTAAAATTCTTGCGGTAGATTGTAATAGCAGCTTGGAATTGTGCTGGGGCAAAATGTGAAGCAAATGCATACGGTAAACCCAATTTGGCTGCTAGGTGAGCACTATCGGTACTCGATCCTAAAATCCATAAAGGCACTTCCAAACCTTCTGCTGGAAAAGCTCTTACTTTGGCTGTGCTATTTTCTTTGCTAAAATATTGTTGAAGTTGACGCACATCTGCTGGGAATGAATGGGCTGTTTCTTGGTTTCTTCGCAAAGCCATTGCAGTGAGTTGGTCGGAGCCAGGAGCTCTTCCAAGTCCTAAGTCTATTCTTCCAGGATAAAGGGTCTCTAAAGTGCCAAACTGTTCTGCGATCACTAATGGGCTATGATTTGGCAACATAATACCACCTGACCCCACTCTTATTGTTTTTGTATGACTTGCAACATGACTGATCAAGAGCGAAGTGGCGGAGCTGGCAATATTTTCCATATTGTGGTGCTCAGCCATCCAAATTCTATTGTAGCCTAACTTTTCAGCATGTTCTGCAATAGCAGCTGTATTATCTAAAGCTTGCCTATAAGTCCCTCCTTTTACTACTGGTGCTAGTTCTAGAATTGATAATGGAATCTTAGATGTAATATTATTCTGCATCTAATCTTAACCTCATTGCTGCTATTTAAGTTTCCATATTTGACAAGACGCATTTCATTCACAATTTTATTTTAACGGAGTTATTTCGCCCCAAAATGGAAGAAATTCAATTATTTCAATACCCTCTAAATCTTTAAGCTAAATCACTTAATTATAATTGTTGCATTGCTAGTATTGAGAAACCTAAAGGGTGTTGCTAATACTTTTGTTTTATAAAAAAAGCTGTTAGATTTTTTCCTTGATAAGCTTTATGCTATTTTCCTCCGTTTCAAATGCTATAATGACTTGGTCTTTTACTAACAAAGCACTTGCGTTTATTGCCTGTCCGTCAGACTTTATCCAATGTTTTTCGGAAATGCCTTTGTCTGAAACTACTGAATAAGCAATCATTGGTTTATTGATTTCTTCATTCATCTCCTGCCAATAAAACAATGCTTTTTTAGGGCCTGCAGTTACTTTCGAGTTTTGAGCTGAACTCTCAGTAAGTATTACGAGTTTTTCGCCATTTTCTTTTACAAGTCTTATTCCGGGCTCATTGTCTCCTGCGGAATACCAAGTAATTAAATTTTGATTTCCCATACTTGCGGAAACAGAACCATTGTGGGGGCAACCTTTTATGGACCAATTGTCAGGGTAGAGTATTTTGGAGTCCGAAAAAGTCTTTCCGTTGTCTTTGGATACCTTATGCCCTATATCACGAATATCATCATTGTTATCTCTATAGTAGATGTTAAGATTGTCGCTGTTGTCCACAAGCAAACTAATGTTACAGCAGTCACATACTACAGCATCAATCAATTGTTCATTTTGGAATTTGCCATTTTTTGTGATCGCTATTCTTAGGTCGCGTTCTTCTCTTTTCTTGCTATTTTTGACATCTTTAAGATAGGCAACTGCGATTTCATCATTCGATAAGACAATTGCATCATGGAAGCCACGTAATCCAGGAGAGTCGTCGTTGTCAACAGATTTAGGTTCAGACCAAGTTTTGCCTTTATAGGTAGAGGTTGTAAAAGCAAGGAAGCCGCCTCTGCCACCTCCTGGTTTGGCATCAGGATTATATCTTAAAACAGCTGTCAATGTCCCGTCTTTTTTGGTAAGTAATTTTGCAGGCATAAGTCTGCTACTACCCACCCCATATCCACTTACGATTACCTTTTTTGAATTAAAGTTTTGAGTGTCTTCATCGGCAAAGCTCATGCAAAACGAAACCATTCCTTCTTTATCTTTTTCTATCCAAGTTATGAATAGTTGACCATCTGGAGTTTGAGCCAAAGTAGGATAAGAATATTGTAACGAAGGGTCTTGATATAAGTTTTGAGCCAAAATTGGCTGAATTGTAAAAATGATTAGTAGTAATATAAGGACATTTTTCATGTAAGATTGAATTAGTTTTTTTACAAGTTATTTTAATGCAGCATTCACGAGCTTACCCATTATGGCGTAAGCTTTTAAAGTAGGATGTACACCGTCTTCGGCATATTCTGGATCCATTCCATTGGCTTTGTTTTTTAAAGCAGAATGATAGTCAATATAGGATAAGCCTTTTCTTTTAGCTAATGCCCTAATGTTTTTATTGAGTTCAATGATTTCATCAGATTTGTCACCTAGTCCAAGTCTCCATTCAAATTTTGTAGAAGGAACTACAGAAGCTAGGCTTACTTTAATTCCATTCTGTTGAGCCAGTTCTACCATCGATTCAATATTGCCTATTGTTAAAGTAGGGCTGTAAGGGCCTGTATTTTCAGCGATATCGTTTGTTCCTATGTGAATCAAAACTTGTTCAGGTTTTAAGTCGATCACATCTTGTCGGAATCTTATCAATAACTGTGAGGATGTTTGAGCACTAATCCCTCTTCCGATGTAATTGTTTTGTTGGAAAAAGGTTGAATCTAAAGCGTACCATGCGTCGGTTATTGAGTCTCCAATTAATACTGCTTTTATTTTCTTCCCTTTATCTTTTTTGTTTGCTACTGCATATCGAGCAATGCCACCCATATCCATTCTTAATTTATTTCCTGCTTCTTTTTCACTTTGAGCTATTTCCCATTGACCATAAATTTTCTCATACTTGCTTGGCCTGATTTTATTCCTCAGGTCATGAGTCCAAAGCCAATCTCCAAACCTTTTATACCATGTATCTGAAGGGAGTTTTTGTATTCTCATACCGAAACCATGCCCGCCTTTTTCATAAATATGAAGTTCGGCAGGTTGCCCGGCATTGAACCATTTTTGATAAATTGAAATACTCATCGGCATCATTCCTAGCTGATCATCACCAGCTACACTTATAAAAATTGGTGTTTTCGCAGCCGGTACTTCCGATCCTATTATTGCAGGCTCATAGGCATAAATAGGTGCAATGAAATTTGGCATGTCTTTCTGTGTCCCGTTATATGCTACTGACATGGTAAGTGTTCCACCTGCGGAGAAGCCCATGAATCCAATTTTTGAGGGATCGATCGCCATTTGGCTTGAGTGACTTCTTACATATTCAACTGCTTTTAATCCGTCTGCCAAAGCTAACTTAATATAGGGCTCATTTTCTTTATCAAACGACTTTGAATCACCCATTTTTGACATTAACTCCTTTACTGGGTCGTCTGTCAAACTAGGAGCAAGGCGATATTTTAAAACAAAAGCCGCAATGCCAATACTGTTTAAATATTTGGCTACCTCATTGCCCTCACTATTGATACTAAGAATATGAAAGCCTCCTCCAGGTGCAATGATTATTGCAGTACCAGTATTGAGATGTTTTGGTGGTAAAAATGCGGTAATGGTTGGTTCTTTTACATTATAAATTACCTCTGTGTTAAACATGTTTTCGCTTGAAATTTGCTCAGACCAGGTCGCATTTTCTGAGCCGGCCGGTACGCTATCATATAATTTGATAACCTGCTGGGAGATTGCAGTATTAAACGAAAGGAGGATTAGTATGCTAAAAAGTAATTTCATTGGTTAGGGGTATTTTCAAAAGTCTGCACAATTTAGGGTTAAAAAAGTAAAATTGACGTTTGGTAAGGTTGAATATTCGAAATCCTAAAGGTTAAAATTAAGTTACTACGGATGTTTGCTCTAGCGTAATTTTGCTTTTGTTGGAAAAACTACCATGTGATTGATTTTGCTTAAGATTGATTTATATTGTTTTTCAATTCAACCCTTGTTTATAAAAATGAAAAGTAACCTTTCTTTAAAAATAGTATTTGTTTTATTATTCGCTACAATTTCTGGATTTGCTCAAAACCTCGCTGAACAAAAGCCATTTGCTCGGTGGTGGTGGATGGGTTCTGCTGTAAATCAAAAAGGGATCAAGTACAATTTGGAGGCTTTTCATAAAGCAGGTTTGGGTGGTGTTGAGATTACTCCTATTTATGGTGTCAAAGGGCAAGAAGATAACTTTATACCGTTTTTATCAGATCATTGGCTTAAAATGCTCGATTACACAACTCATGTCGCGGATAGTCTCGGTATGAAGGTGGATATGGTGCTTGGAACTGGCTGGCCATATGGCGGTCCTCAAGTGGAAGTAGAATATGCTGCCACAAAGATGGAGGTGGATAGTTTTCAAGTTGCGGGTGGAGAAAGAATAGAAAAGAACCTAAAGCATAACAAACCTGATTTTCGATTGCTTCATTTACTGAGTTATGATGTATATGGAAAGTATGAAGACCTAACTTCTATTATTAAAGATGACGTAATACGATATGTTAATGATGGCGATTCTAAGAAAGTGTATGCGATTTATGCTGGCAAAACAGGGCAAAAAGTAAAGAGGTCGGCTCCCGGTGGTGAAGGTTATACAGTAGATCATTATTCCAAGGAGGCATTTGATGATTATGTTCAGCCATTTAATGAAAAGTTGAATTCTCCCATAAGAGCAATTTTTAATGATAGTTACGAAGTTTATAATACTGATTTTAGCCCTGCATTATTTGAAGAATTTCGTCAGAGGAGAGGCTACGATTTAAAACCCTATTTAAACTTATTAATTCAGAAAGAAAATACGCCAAATGCGGCAAGAATAAGGTCAGATTACAGAGAAACACTTTCTGACATGTTGAAGGATAACTTTAATAGACCTTGGACCAGCTGGGCACACAATAAAGGATATAAAACTAAACTACAAGCACACGGCTCCCCAGGGAATTTGCTTGACCTTTACGCAACGGCAGATATACCAGAGTGTGAAACTTTTGGTTCTATGCCATTTGATATTCCGGGTTTAAGACGAGAAGCAGAAGATATCAGAGAGGGAGATGCAAATCCTATGATGTTAAAGTTTTCAAGTTCTGCGGCTCATATGAGTGGAAAAAAGCTAGTTTCTTCCGAGTCATTTACGTGGTTGCGTGACCATTTTAAAACAGCACTTTCGCAAACTAAGCCAGAGCTAGAAGAGCTATTTCTAAATGGGGTCAATCATATTTTCTTGCATGGCTCCACTTATTCACCACCAAATGCAGAATGGCCAGGTTGGAAGTTTTATGCTTCGGTTAACTTTAGTCCCCAATTGCCAATTTGGAATGATGCAAATGCACTTTTTTCTTATGTGGCAAATTGCCAGTCGTACCTGCAAAAAGGTCAACCAGATAATGAAATAGCATTATATTGGCCGGTTTACGATAATTGGGCTGAATATGTTAAAGGCACCTTGTTCTTAAACCTTCACATCCACTCTTTGCAAGATTGGTTGCTAGAAACTCCTTTTTATAAGTTAGGGAACAACTTAAGAGAAAAGGGTTATTCTTTAGACTTTTTTTCTGATGAATTCCTTCAAAAAGCAACTGTTGAAAATGGCAAAGTTAAATTCGAAGGAGCAGAATATGCGGCAATAGTAATCCCAGCAACTCAACATATGCCGTTAGAAACACTGAAAAAGTTATTAAAATTAAAAAGTGGAGGTGCAAATGTAATTTTTGAAAAAGCTCCGAATTCAGTGCCCGGTTTTTATGAATATGAATCTAAGGAAAGAGAGCTAAAAGAGCTTTCTAAAGGAATTGAACCTATGGGAAGTGAAGAAATTCATATGGCTTTAAATGAGAAGGGAGTTAGGAATGAAGAGTTAAGTTCGCTGGGATTGAAGTTTATCCGTAGGAAAGATAATGGTGATAGCTTTTATTACATTGTAAACCACACTGCAGAGGATTTTGATGCTTTTGTGACATTTAGTGCCGAAGATGAAGAGTTTAGCCTTTATGATCCACTTACGGGTGAAAAAGGGAATGCTGAAATGAAGGAGGAAAACACACTTCGAAGAGTTCGACTTCAACTAAAGGCGGGAAATGCGATATTCGTAATTGGTAGTAATAAAGCTGTTGATAAAAATTGGGAATACATTTCAGAGTTCGCAGTAGCAACTGAAATATCAGGGCCATTTGAGTTAACCTTTATTGAGGGTGGGCCTACAATCCCGACAAAGAGAGTTTTAAAGCAACTTAGGTATTGGAATGAGTTAGGAGCAAAAGAAAAGGCGTTTTCGGGAAGAGCAGCTTATGAAACTCGTTTCAACAAACCTAAAACTAAAGCAGCTGCTTGGCTATTGCAGCTGCCAGAGTTAAGAGAGAGTGCAAGAGTTTTTCTCAACGGAGAAAACATTGGGACTGTGTGGGCGAATCCACTAGAGATAAAAATTGACAAACTTAAAAAGAAGGGGAACTTACTCCGATTAGAAGTGAGCAATCTTGCCGCCAATAGAATCAAAGCCAAAGAGGAAGCAGGGGAGGAGTGGAAAATTTTCTATGAAATCAATATGGTTAATAAAGACTATAAACCATTCGATGCTAAATTATGGGATGTGATGCCCTCTGGTCTTTCCGGAACATTGAAACTGGTTCCTTTGATTTACGATTGATGATTCACTGGATATTGTCCGTCCAAAATTTATCGAAACGCTTAAAAACAAAAAAAACCATCTCGAATGAGATGGTTTTTTGAGCCTCCTATAGGGATCGAACCTACGACCTACTGATTACAAGTCAGTAAAAATAACTTTTGTTTATTTTTGTCTATTTTTATTTAAATTTATAAAGCATTATAAATGAGGAAATTGTGGTTATTATTCGAAGAATTAGATTGTTCCATATTTGTTTATTTTCTACTTTTGTATTGCAACATGTATTGCAACATTGGATAGTTTTAAAATTCTCATGAATGGCAACTGCAAGTTTATATTTTGATAAGAGAGGTAATAAAGGGAGTCTTGGGACTGTAAAGGTTATGGTAACCCATGAGCGAAAGCAACGACTTTACACAACTAAAATTCAATTAGAAGATTCAGTTTGGGAAAAGCTCAACAAAAACATCACAAAAAATGGCTTGTCAAATAGGATAAAGGAAGAAGCATATTTGGAACTTTACGAAATTCTTTATTTGGATTATGATGAGTTTGGAGAAAAAAAACTTGGGTTTATTCCAAGAAGTAATGAAATCATAGAATCAATTGGAGCTATTTTTTCTTTTGATCAATTCAAGCATTTATTTACAAACTACGGTAATCTTAAACATGTAAGTAGAAGTAATGACATCTATGGCTTTTATGAGCGAACTATCGAAAAACTACTTGCGGAAGACCGAATTGGAAATGCCAATTCGTATACATGTTCAATGAACTCTCTTAAACGGTTTTGTGAGCGTTTAGGTGCTAATAAAAGATTGGATTTTAAATTAAAGAAGAAGTATGATAAAAAGGAAGAACTGCCTTTTGAAATTGTAAGTGTTCAATTCTTAAAAGAATATGAAAGATGGATGCTCTATGAGGGTAAAAGTTCTAGAAAACTAAACGGGGAGGGGAGTCCTGCGTCGTTCACATCCATAGGGATTTATCTCAGGCATCTTAGGGCAATTTTTAACGAGGCAATAGGGGAAGGGATAACAAATAATTACCCTTTTGGCAAAAGGAAATATATTATTCCCTCTGGTAAAAGTGTAAAAAAAGCAATTTCGAAAAACGATGTTTTGAAAATTATCGCATATAACGACTTTACAAATGAATATGAAAAACGAAGTCAGAATTTCTGGGTATTTAGTTACCTAAGCAATGGATTAAATTTTACAGATATTCTAAATTTGAAATGGACTGATATTGATTTCGAACGAAGCACGATTTCGTTGATTCGTGAGAAAACAAAACGAACGAATAAGCAGAATAGAAAAGAGATTCTCATTCATTTAAACGAGATTCAAAAAAAGATTATAGCGGATTGGTCGACCAAAGAGAGTGAATTTGTATTCCCTTTTCTCCAGCCACAAATGTCAGCAATAGAACAAAAGGCGACAATAAGTCAATTTATAAAGGTGACAAATAAATGGATGAGGAATATTGGTGAAAAACTAAATATACAGAGCACGTTAGGTACATATGTTGCTCGGCATACATTTAGTACCATTTTGTTACAAAATGAAGCTCCAATAGCTTTGATTTCAAAATCTCTCGGTCACAGTAGCTTGGCAACCACTGAGGCCTATTTAGGGAGCTTCGAAGATGAGAAAGTTAAAACGTATATGGATAAGTTGGTGTAGGAGATTATTTTATTTCTCTCAAACTACGCTACGGTAAATAAAAATGAATAGTTTTCTCAAATTACAATCCAGCTTTTTTGAAGCTCTTATAAACGATTTTTGAAAACTTGCTTTAAGCATAATTATCGACCCAGATTCGTTTCGGAAGTTTTACAAACACAAGAAAAGCGATTTTAATCTTGGGATCAACTCGATCACTGTGACTCGTACATATGCTTTGAAGAAAATATTTGTACTCATTTAAGTATTGATGAGGTAGCATTTTCAAAAGGAGAACTTAGCAAAATTGTTAGCAATAAGGCTGGGAAAGGCAAAAAGGGGACTATTGTAGCTTGTATTCCTGGAACAAAAGCAGTTGATATTATTAATGTACTTCAAAAGATTCCCATTTCATTACGTAAGCAAGTTGTAGAGTTAACCCTTGACATGGCACCTATCATGACTCTTGTAGTTAAGCAGAGCTTTCCAATGGATAAAATGGTGACCGATCGTTTCCATGTCATCAGGCTTACTTTGGAATCGGCACAACACCTTCATACTCAATTGAGATGGAAAGAAATAGATATAGAAAATAATAACATCAAAAAGGCTAGATGAAAAAAGGTTAAATATGAGCCAACATTCCTATCAAATGGAGATACTGTCAAACAGCTTCTAGCCAAGTCTTGATACATTTTAGCCAAGAAAGACACTCAATGGACAGCAAATCAAAGAGAAAGAGCAGAATTGCTGTTTAGCAAATACCCTCAATTGGAAATTGCAAATCGACATTTGATGAAGCTTAGGAATATCTACGAATACAAACTACATTTAGATGCTATTACTCCCCTGAAGGAATGGATTGATCTAACTAGAAACCTAGGAATTAAGGAATTCAACTCCGTTGAAAATTCAATTGAATACCATTTTGAGACTATCCTAAATTTCTTCCATAATAAAAGTACAAATGCAAATGCCGAATCTTTCAATTCAAAAATCAAACTGTTTAGAGCAAACCTTAGAGGCGTAGTTGACACCAAGTTTTTCCTTTTTAGATTAGGAACTCTTTTTGCCTAATCCCCAGAAAAGTTCCGTGAGCCAATATTAGTCCTGTAATACTAGTAAACATTGTTGTAGTAACTCCATCAATTAGCGGTTTTAAAGCCTGAAAAGTAATTTCACTGCCTCAACTTGATAGTTTTTATCTTTCTCATTTAGTTTATTACCTCTTAAAGGTTCAGCTTCTTTCAAGTGCCTTTCCATCTCTGACTTTAAAGTGACAACTAAAAATTGCTTTAAAGAGGAGCAAGAGCTCAGGACGCCACCTGTCTTTTCGAATAATGACTTGCTTGTTTTAAATTGTGAGAGGGCTATGCTCTGTAAATTGTATAATTCATCTTGCGTCATAAAAGTCTAAATTTAATGATATACACATTTATCTTTAGACAGACTTTAATCTACACTCTCATACTGAATCTCTATCAATAAAATTAAATGGCACATTAAACTTTCCTTTTTCCTTGTTTAAAATCATTGTAGCTGCTTTAGCACCCATAATCATAAAATTTGTGGATACAACTGAAATGCCAAAGAGCTCTTTCAAAGGAGTATCATTATAAGAAATGACACCTATGTCCGTACCTAGCACATATTCATGTTCCCTTGTTTGCTTTATAAAATTGACCAAGTCATTCTCCTCAATAATTATGAACAGATCACCTCTATTCAAGATCATGTCGCAAAAAACCTCATCTATGACTTCAAATTCGAATGAATTTTCATAGCAAAATTTTCTAACTCCATGTAAAATTCTTCTAGGATAGGGGTATACAGACTTCTCAGGGTAGACTAATGTTACCTTATTGTATTTAGCTAGTTTTTGAATTCCTTCCTTTAACCCATTATAGATGTCTTTTTCAAAATCCTGATACACTGTAATCATTGCATTGCTATCTAATTCCAATGAATTATCCATTAAGATAAGTTTATTCTCAGGTATTTTTTTGAGGGCAAGGGACACAGCATCGGTCATGCTTGTATGCTCCAGCTGCTCTGTTTTAAAATGGGGCATTACTACATAGTAATCATAAGATGATTTATGCTTGTCTAATAAATTCAAAAACAAAGATTCATCACAGTGATAGATAAAGAGTTCTGTATGAGCATTGGCACCAATACTGCTTAGGAAAGAATTATAAATTCTCATTTTATACGAGCTCAATTTATTAACGAGAAAGCAAATGCTAATCTTAGAAATTAGTTTTGTTCTAGCTATATAAAAGCCCTTACCTCTAATTGACGAAATTATATCACGTTCTTTTAGAATATTATATGCTTTTTCAACAGTATCTCTAGATACATATAACTCTTCACTAAAGTTATTTATAGATGGGATTTTTTGATCAATTACTAAATTCCCAATTGAGATATTATGAATTATCGATTTGACAATTTGTCGATACTTGGCTTCTCGCGAATGTTCATCAATTTTGACATGTTTTAATATATCCAGTTCAACCGACTCTGCTACTATCATTTAAAACCATTTTAGATTTTTTGAAAAAAAAACTAGTCGACTTGACTGTTAATTTTTTTCTGAAATTATTTAGTTCAAAATTATTTAGACTTGAGTAATGGAATAGGGCGATATTGATATTAAATAGGGTTATATGTTGATAATTACAAGTTATTGTTTATTTTATTTTATTGTAAGTGGCTAGTTTTAAATGGTTTGCCGTTGTTTCTTGCAAGGGAGAAGATCATCCGGATAGATGCTGTAAATGTTTCTGTAAATTGTTGTTCCTGGATATTTACTCAAGAATTTTACTACCTTTTTTTTCATTTAGTGGGTCGTTTAATGAAGCATCCCATCGAGCACTTCAACTGGTTTGACCTTTGGGGATCTATGGAGGTGCTCTGTTGTTACTTAGAATAAAGATTGTGGTATTATCTGCTAAATTATTTCTTCTGAAATTTTATGATTTCCCCATTTCTATCGTCAATCGCTGATATCATCGCCAAAGCTTGTCGACAACGATAGGGTATTTCGCCATTGAGTATATCCAAGTATTTTTTTTGAGTCCAAGGGAACGTATGATGATGGCTACGTTAATTAGAAAGGTTTGCCTATATCCATTGGTGGTTACGGCTTTACTGCTCGAATCTAAATGGTAGACGCTTGAACTTTATTTACTTAAAGGGAACGATTGACGTTCAAAATTAAAGTTGACTAATCCATCTTCGTTACTGTATTTATGATACACCTGATCCAAAATTATGTTTTATAATTGATTGGTCGGAAGCTCAATACTATTTCTCTACCATTACAGTGGCTATATTGGCACTTTCAAGCCTGTTGGCAATGGTTATTTGATGGTCAAACTTCTAAGGCATCTCCATTCAGCTCCAATTCAAACCTTGATTGAAAACGCCCTATAAAACTTCACCTCGTGATGGCACATGTTGCGAGATAGTTGAATAGGCACTTTCCATAAGAACAGGATTTGGGGCTCATTTATCTATATTTGGTGTTTTTACCTCGTTTTAATGCTTTGGATTGATAGATCGGAACTCATTCATCCGTTTAAATGACTATGGAATTAGGCGATTTTATTGGCACACTATGTGTTTCTTTTTTTGCAATGCCCCGTATATTTTGACATTGAATATTTTTTAAAAAGTCCCATTGAAAAGAGAGCAGAGCTTTGAATATTATTTACTTTTTGAGTTACAAAGTTTTGGCCAACTATTTCGACTTAATTGATTTCAATTTTATTAACCCCTTTATAACCTCCTTGTTGAATACCTATTCGTTCGCGAGCATACTTAGTTTGATCGAATTTCGGGTTTGGAATTAGTAGAATTGAATTAGACACTTTAATCTTGTCTTCAATTAGTTTATCTAATTCGGTGATTTTCTCAGGGTACATCTCAGCAAGGTTATTGTGCTGACCAATATCCCATTCTAAATTATAAAGAAGGTAATCATGATTTAAGTTTTCCCCTTGATGAAAGAGTCGGATTAACTTCCAGTTGCCAGCATGAATAGATATAGCTGGTGGCAACCAATCTGGTACTCTAGGTTGGTGTGGAAAATAGGTAATAATACCATCTCTTTCAATAGCCTCACCTTTTAAAGTTGCTGTAATATCTAGACCGTCAATTACATGATTCTTTGGCATAGGCAGCCTCGCTAAATTTAAAAGAGTAGGGTAAAAATCGGTAGATTGAATAATCTGATCTGATGTAGTTCCTGGTATTGTCATGCTAGGGTAAGAAATAATTGTTGGTACTCGAATACCACCTTCAAACATTGTTGCTTTGCCACCTCTCAATGGTCTATTACTTGTTGGAGGAGTAATATATTTCTTCCCACATGGTAAGATGTCGGCAATCCCATTGTACATATTTCCTCCATTATCACTTGTAAAAACAATGATTGTATTCTCGGCAATTCCAAGTCTATCAATTTCATCTAATAATCTTCCTACGGCCTGATCCAAAGAGTGGACCATAGCTGCATAGGTAGAAGAATGTTGAGGGTCTGTTAAATCAACTTTAGTTCTGTAATATTTTTTCAAGCTTTCTTTTGCATCAAAAGGTGCATGAACGGAAAATTGCCAATAATTCATAAAAAATGGCTTCGACATGTCCAAACTTCTTAGCCAAGTAATGGCTTCATCTGCCATTCTATCTTCTATATGCTCCTCGGCATATTTCTCATTAAAATTTTGGTATTTCCAGGGAGCTACAAAACTCCCTGCCGGGCCAGGACCCGCAAAATGTGGAATATCAATATCAAATCCATGTTGTAAAGGAGAGTATGGGGCTGCTCCTAAATGCCACTTTCCAAAATGAGCAGTTGCATAACCTGCTTTTTTGAACTGTTTGGCCAGTGTAGGCAGTCCATTATCTAAGCGAGTTACGGACTCCAAAATGACTGCTTTATTTGCTGGGTTTGGATTCTTTTCAAGTGATGGCTTCAGTTTTACTTGGCCTAAGTGGGCTGTAGGTGCTGTTATCCCAGTCCTTAACGGTGTTTGACCAGTTAATATACTTGCCCTCGTTGGGGAACATAATTGACTTTTGGTGGCCTCTTTAGCTGTAACAATACTACTCGAATTTTAAAAGAATGGTATCCTGTCGTTTCTAGCTAGGCAACCTTATCAAGCTTTAACTTTATTTCATTTTTTTCTTGTTTTAATATCAGCGGGATTGTTTACTAGATCTCCAGTCGCTTTCCTCCAAGAGTTTAATGCTTTGTTTAGTTTGTTTTTCTTGGCTTTATATTTCTCATTGTAAGCTAAATTTACAAGTTGATAAGGATCATTTTTCATGTCGTAAAGTTCTTCCGCAGGTCTTCCAGATTCTAAAAGCCTTAAAATCTTATAGGGGGTTGGGTGTGTAAACTGAGCCTTTATGGTGGCCTCATAACTCCTATTATTCCAAGCCTTAACATCACTTAAATCTGCTGGAAGTAGATAGGTTTTATTAGGCATTAAGTTGCTTATAAAATAAAATTCGCCATCAAAAATAATTCGACTTGGGTAATGCTCCCTTGGATCTGGCCCATGAGAATTGTGCTCACCAAAAATGTACTTTCTTCCTTTTACTTTTTCTTTTTTTTTCGAGAAAACAGCGAGCAGTGATTTTCCCTGTACGGTTTCTGGAATAGGTAGACTTAAAAAATCTAAAATAGTAGGCATAATATCCACATGAGATATTAAGGCATTGGAAACTTTGGATTTATTCACATTAGGCCCAACTACAGCAAATGGAACATGCAAGCCTTCCGCATAAGCTGATGCTTTTGCTCTATGATAGGGCTGCCCTTGATCTGAAGTAAAAATAATAAGTGTGTTATCATATTCACCTTTATCTTTTAAGGCTTGTATTACTGCTCCTGCACAAGCATCGGCCAATTGAATACAACCAAAATATTTGCTTAAATCTTCCCTCATCAATGGTGTGTCAGGCAGGTAATCCGGAACTATTATCTCATTTGGGTCTGTCATATATTGAGGAAATGCATCCATATGAGCGTCAAAGTTTCTATGGGGTGGCGAAATGTTGGCTTGAAAAAAGAAAGGCTTGTCTCCAGATTTATCAATAAATTCAGAAATTGCCGCAGCGTATTCTTTTGGACTATTGTGAACTGGGTTTCTATCCGAATAAGGAAATTTCCAAGGCGGACTCATATGAAACTTTTGAGTGATTGCCGTAAAGAACCCATATTCATTTAGTATTTCTGGCAATGTTTTTATGTATTCATGAATGCCTACTTCATCTACTATTTTTGATTACTTACCGAAAAATGTGTCGGAGTCACTTAATTTTGGCGTTATAGTATTTCTCCAATGCCCGTTGGCATGAGGAAACATACCAGTGTTGATAGAGCTTCTACTCGGAGAGCAAGAGGGTACAGCTGCATAAGAATTTGTAAAACGCATGCCTTCCTTTGAAAATCCATCAAAATACGGGGTTTTTACACCTTTCGCTCCATCAATAGCGGTGTCATAACCTTGGTCATCTAATAAAATGAGCACCACATTGAATGGCTTTTGTTTATCCAAAACCTCTTTTTCTACCTTTTGACTCTTACCCGTTACGATTGTAGAACAAAGAACGATTACGGCTAATAAATATCGAATACTTATAAATGGCATAAATCTGCTAGAATTGTTTTTCGAAAGTATTTTAATAAATAAAGAAAACCATCCTGCTTTATCGGGCTAAATTATTTTATCACAGGTTTCAACAGGATGCAATTCACAGTATTCTAAACTATTTTTACTAACTGTTTTATTCAAAAACCATTAACCTTTAGAACATAATTAAAAAATGAGAAATAAATACTCGATGTTATTAGTGTTTCTTTTTACTCAGGCACTTGTTTACGCTCAGTTACCTCCCAGTTTTAATGAAAGTGATATGGCTCGAGCAAGTCATTTTGAAATGGTTAAAACCTACTTAACACCTCAAAAGATTATTTGGCTATCGGATAATACGAATACCAATATCCAAAATGAGGAAACCTTATTAAGTAAGGGAAACGGTCAAGTTGCTGTTAATGATGAAAATCAATTCACGCTAATAAGTACAGAAGACCATAAACCTGGTATTATTTTAGACTTCGGCAAAGAAATTCATGGTGGTGTAAAAATCTCAATGGGCATTAGGCCTAGTAAAGAACCATTAAAAATCAGAGTAAGATTTGGGGAATCCGTCTCAGAAACCATGTCTAGTGTTGGAGATGGAAATACAGCTACAAATGAGCATTCACTTCGAGATTTTATTATTGAAATACCGTGGTTAGGCACTATAGAGGTTGGAGATACAGGATTTCGTTTTCTTAGATTAGATTTAGTTGATGCCAATGAAAAAGCACCCATCAAAGAAGTTGTTGCCGCTTTCACCTATAGGAATATTCCATATGTGGGGTCATTTGAAAGTAGCGACAAACGCCTCAATGATATTTGGATGACAGGTGCTTATACGGTTCATTTAAACATGCAGAGCTATTTATGGGACGGCATTAAAAGAGATCGTTTGGTTTGGGTGGGTGATATGCACCCAGAGGTTATGACTATTAATACAGTTTTTGGCAAAAATGAAATAGTTCCTAAAAGTTTGGACTTGGCCAGAGATCAATATCCACTGCCTCAATGGATGAATACAATTAGTTCTTATTCAATGTGGTGGTTACTAATACATAAGAACTGGTTTGATTATCACGGCGACTTAGCCTATTTGAAAGAGCAAGAAACCTATATGATTGGTTTACTAGACCAGTTAAGTACTTTTATTGAGGAGGACAATAGTGAGGTTTTAAATGGTATGCGTTTTTTGGATTGGCCAACGTGTACGGATTCAAATGCAGTTCACGCTGGCTTACAAGCAATGATGATTATGACTTTTAAGGCTGGTTCAGATATCATGGGCGAACTGAAAAGGCCAGACCTTCAAAAAAAGTATGAAAACATCTACACTCGATTGAAAAAGCATACCCCAGTAGGAAACACTACAAAGCAAGCAGCTTCCTTAATGGTTTTAGCAGACATATTGGATGCAAAACAAACTAATACTGCTGTTCTAAAAAAAGATGGAGTTCAAAATATGTCTACATTTTACGGCTATTATATATTGGAGGCCATGGCTAAGGCCAATGATTACCAAGGTGCTTTAAATGTAATAAAAGAATATTGGGGAGGTATGCTAGACCTGGGTGCAACTACATTTTGGGAAGATTTCAATATTGAAGAAGGAAAAACTAGCGGAAGAATTGATGAGCTTCCTGTTGTAAACAAAGCGGATATTCACAAAGATTTTGGGGCATTTTGCTACGTTGGCTTAAGGCATAGCTTATGCCATGGCTGGGCCAGTGGACCAACATCCTGGTTAACACAACATGTTCTTGGGGTTAATGTTCTTGATGGTGGGAATACAATTAAAATAGTCCCACACCTGGGTGATTTAGAATTTGTAAACGGAACGTTTCCAACAAAATTTGGAGTCTTGAAAATCGAGCACAAAAAAGATGCTAAAGGCAAAGTGACTACCACATTCGAAGCTCCTGAAGGATTAAAAATTATTTAAAAAAAACATTTATGAAAATAATAGTAAAAACACTCATTCTGTTAGTGATTGGACTAATTACATTTAGTTCTTGCAATGTGTCTAAAAATACCGTTTTGACTGACAAAACTAAACAGCCTAACATCATCTTTTTTTTGGTGGATGACATGGGATGGATGGACACTAGTATTAATGGCAGTGAATACTACGAAACTCCAAATATGGAGCGATTGGCAAAAATGAGTATGAGATTTACACAAGCTTATGCCGCTAATCCATTGTGTTCACCCACTAGAGCGAGTATTTTAACTGGGCAAGATCCAGCCAGAATTCGCTTAACTACACCTGGTGGGCATTTGACTCCAAATCCAGACAAAGACTTAAGAGCAAACAAAGGAGCTCCATGGCAAAAAGTAGCCACTCCTGGTTCTAAAACATATTTACCTATTGAACAATTTACCATTGCGGAGGCATTAAAAGAAAATGGATACACTACTGCTCATATAGGTAAATGGCATTTAGGACAAGAGGGTTATTGGCCAGAAGACCAAGGTTTCGACGTTAATATTGGCGGACAACAGCATCCTGGGCCACCAAGTTACTTTTCGCCTTATGGAATTCCCAATTTAGAGAACGGAGAAAAAAATGAATACATCACCGATAGAGTAACAAAGGAGGCCGTCAATTTTTTAAACAATCAAACTAAAGACAAACCTTTTTTATTACACGTTTGGCAATATGGTGTGCACGCACCTTACCAAGCACCGTTGGACTTAATAGATAAATATACAGCCAAAAAAGACCCTCGTGGTAAACAGAATAGTCCAATAATGGGTGGTATGATGGAAAAAGTTGATGAAAGTTTAGGAGCTATTCTTGATCAACTAGAAGCCATGGAGATGATGGATAATACGGTTATCATTTTCTATTCTGACAATGGTGGTAATATGTATGATGTGGTCAATGGAGACTTTCCAACAAACAACTTTCCCCTAAGTTATGGCAAAGGAAATATTCATGAGGGAGGTATTCGAGTGCCTTGTTTGGTTTATTGGAAAGATAAGATTCAGCCAAACTCGACTTCTGATGAAGTCATACAAAGTACAGATTTTTATCCGACGATTTTAGACATGACTAACACCAAGAAGAATCCTGCTCAAAAACTTGATGGTTTAAGTTTAGCTAATGTTTTAACTAAGCAAAAACCTTTAAACAGAGAGGCTGTGTTTTCTCATTTTCCGCATTACATGCCAGCAACGGCTAACTATCCAACCACGGCAGTTTGGCATGGTGATTACAAGCTTTTAAAAGTTTATGGTGAAGGACTAAATAGAGAGCCAGACTATCAATTATTTAACCTGAAAGTAGACATTGCCGAAGCAAATAATATTGCAGATAAGAATCCACAGTTGCTCAAAAAAATGAAATTAATGCTAGATGATTATTTAGTTAGCATTGATGCACTAGTTCCTGTAGTAAACCCAAACTATAAAGAAGGAAGCCCATCTCGGTTTGGAAAGTCTCCTATATTTCCAATAGAAAAGTACCCTAGTTATTAATTAATTCTATGTCAATGAAAAAGTATTTTCTATTAACACTTTTTACATTATCTATTTTTAGCTTTAATACGAAGCAATCGCAAAACATAGAAAAAACAAATGTCATAATAGTATTCATAGATGATGAAGGCTATGGTGATGTTGGAACTTATGGTGCTACGGGTTTCGAAACCCCAAATATTGACAAAATGGCTAGTAAAGGCATGAAGTTTACAAATTTCTATGCTGCACAACCAGTATGTAGTGCTTCGCGTGCAGGACTACTAACGGGATCCTATCCTAATAGAATTGGTATAAATGGAGCCTTATTTCCGTACGATACAGTAGGAATAAACTCAAATGAATATACGATTGCTGAAATGTTTAAGGATCAAGGTTATAGCACTGCTTGTTTTGGTAAATGGCATTTGGGATGGCAAAAAGAATTTCTTCCATTGCAGCATGGCTTTGATGAATATTTAGGACTACCATACTCTAACGATATGTGGCCTTATGACAATGCTACAGGAGCAAAGCTGCCTATTGAAAGAAATCGTGCGAAATTTCCTGAACTCCCATTAATCGAAGGAAATAATACTATTGAAACTATCTCTAGCCTAAAAGACCAGGACAAGCTTACCACATTGTATACTGAAAAAGCAGTAGATTTTATTAACAGAAATGCCAAAGATCCCTTCTTTTTATACGTACCACACACGATGGGTCATATTCCGCTTGGAGTCTCTGATAAGTTTAGAGGAAAAAGCGAACAAGGGCTTTACGGCGACGTTATGATGGAGATTGATTGGTCTGTAGGAGAAATCATGAAAGCCCTTGAACAAAATAATATTTCAGATAATACCATTGTAATCTTTACAACAGATAATGGTCCTTGGTTAAATTTTGGCAACCATGCTGGTTCAGCTGGAGGACTTCGTGAAGGGAAAGTGACTAGTTGGGAAGGTGGACAACGTGTGCCTTTTATAATTCAATGGCCAAATAATGTTCCTGAAGGAACAGTTTGCAACAAACTAGCCTGTTCCATTGACCTATTACCCACTCTGGCTGTTTTGACGGAAGGAAAATTATCTAAAAACATAATTGATGGCAAAGACATTAGCTCCCTTTTTAAGGGTGATTTTCAATCAAAACCGCGTGAAACAATTCTGTATTACCATGGCAAAAACAATTTAAATGCTGTAAGAAAAGACAATTGGAAATTGGTACTACCACATACTTTCTACTCCTATCATGCCGAACTCGGAAATGATGGTCATTCAGGTAAAAGAATAAAAACTCTTGTGGAAAAACCAGAGCTATATAACATGATGCGAGATCCTGGGGAATATTATAATGTTATTGACAATTATCCTGAAAAAGTGGAAGAACTAATGTTGGTAGTTGAAGAAGCTCGTAAAGAATTAGGAGACTTGAATGTTGGCATAAAGCAAGGGAGTGAAAATAGAGCTATTGGTCAATTGATAAAATGAAGAATACACTTTAAATATTTTCATATGCTCGTTCAATGCTGATTCGATAATGCATGACTGCAATAATTGGATAGGTGGATGGAAATGACTTGTTTTTTCTAAACTAGATCCAGGCTCCATTAAAACCCCAAAGTAACCACGAAAGTATTCACATATTTTATAAGAAAGTGCGGGCAAGCTAATTCTCTATGCTTAAAAGCAATTTTGCTATCTTCTTTAGTAAGTCGTTTTTTTCTACATAAAGCTTTTTAACTTCGAAACCATATTTATGCTCCCTGTGAAGAATGGAACTCTTTGGTGCAGTTCCGTTGGTTTTATGTTTAACACAGAATTATATCCGTCACTTTCTCCTCCTCCTGCATGTTTTGCAAGAAATGCCATAGGGTTACATTCGTACAATAGCCTTAGTTTTCCTTGCGGATAAAATGCTGTACTTGGGTAAAGATAAATGCCTCCTTTTATTAAGTTTCTATGAAAGTCTGACACCAATGAACCAATATATCTTGATGAATACGGCTCTTTATCATCGTCGGCTGCTCTGCAATACTTCAAATAGTTTTTCACTCCGTCTGTGAAAAAGTCTCTTCCACCTTCATTTACGCTATATACATTGCCATTTACAGGAAAAGTCATTTTGGAGTGCGATAAATAAAATACTCCCAAAGCTGGGTTGAGCGTAAAGCCATTTACCTCTTGGCCTGTGCTATAGACAATCATTGTGGAAGTTCCATACACAACATATCCTGCAGCTACTTGTTCAGTACCTTTTTGTAAGAAATCTTCCAGAACTACTTCGGAACCAACTGGTGAAATTCTTTTATATATTGAAAAAATAGTGCCTACAGAAACATTCACATCTATATTAGAAGAACCGTCTAATGGGTCCATTAATATGATGTATTTACTTTTATTACTAACATTTTTTATGGCAATAAAGCTATCTTCTTCTTCACTAGCAATTCCACAAACGACCTCTCTTTTTGAAAGTGCTTGAATGAAGGTGGAATTTGCCATTACATCCAGTTTTTGCTGGTCTTCACCTTGAATATTGGTTTCGCCAGCTACACCTAGAATGTCTACTAAACCCGCTTTGTTAACTTCAAGATTAACAATTTTGGCAGCTAATCCAATACCATTCAAAATATTGGTGAGCTCCCCTGTGGAAAAGGAAATTTCATTTTGCTTTTCAATGATGAATTCGCCTAGGGTTTGGTGTTTTAAATCCATTTATAAGATTTGTTTAAATAATGGTATCAATTAATATTTCAAGCATAAAAAAACTAAGAGACCTTGCCCCTTAAGAGTGCAATATTTCTTTTAATTCGTATACGGCACAGTTCCCGTTTCATCTATAATATAACCCCACTTTTTTATATATTCTATGCCTGGCAGAAACTCGTCGCCTGTTTCTTTTAAGCGTTGTATTAACTTTTTATCCAAATCATTTTGCAGCGAAGAGTAGCTATCTTTTCCAACTAAATTATTCATCTGATACGGGTCTTTCTCATTGTCAAATAACAACCAAGGTCCATTTAAGTCTTTAGCATAGGTGTACTTCTTTGTTTTTAAAGCCCTGTATTCTTTTCCACCATGCTGCACCTTATTCCATTGTCCAAATGGTTGCACACAAGTTAACAAAGTTGCATCGCCCGCTTTGCCTTTTCCTTCCAAATATGGTCTGTAATTAATACCCTCTACAGACTCAGGTATTGAAATATTGCAAAGGCCTAATAGTGTAGGGAAAATGTCTTCGGAATTCATTAATGCATCTTTTGTTCCTGCGGCTATATGAAGTCTCTCAGGTATATAATAGAGCATTGGTGTACAAGCAGATTCATCATATGGTTGCTGTTTTTTATAAGCACCATGCGACCCTAACAAATCCCCGTGATCTGAGGTAAAGACTATAATAGTATTTTCTAATTGACTATTTGCTTTGAGGTTACTCATCAATTTCCCAATCATATCATCTAAAGCTGCAATGTGGGCATAATAGCCTGCAAGGTCTTTCTTGACCTTTTCTTTCATTTCCTCAGGTACATTTTTTCGCAAAATAATTTTATTGGGGTCAAAGCGATCTCGATATTCTTGAGGAGCTGTGTGATATGGAGCGTGCGGGGTACCATAAGAAAGCACCATTAAAAAAGGATTGTCTTTCACTTTTCTATCATTCATATAGTCTATTGCGGCATTTGTCTGTTCGAATGTGTCATACTTTTCCCATGTTTTTCTTTCTGGGTTTTCATTGTCGTAATAAACAGATCTATTGTAATCATGCGTACACTCATTGCCTTTCCAAAACTCGAAGCCCTGCCTTCTATTTCCTGGAGCAACATTTTGTAGTCGACCATGACCGTCTAAATGCCATTTGCCAATATAGCCCGTGTTATATCCTTGCTCTGCAAAAACCTTCCCCATTGTTACAGCATTGGTATCTAATTGAACATCGTTTACAAAAACACCATGTGTCAAAGGACGTTGACCTGTTAAAAGAGACGCCCTGAAAGGAGAGCAAACAGGCATTCCAGATACAGCATTTTTAAAGTTGACACTTATTGCTGCTAAACTATCCAAATTAGGTGTACTTATGTTAGGGTCGCCAGCGTATCCTGTAGCCTGTGCTCGCCACTGATCGGTTAGTATAATTAAAACATTTGGGGGAGCCTCTAAACTAGTTTCTGTCGCTTTATCAGTTTTACACGACAATATGAGACTTAGTATTCCAACTAAGAGTAAAAGGTTTTTAAATTGTAACATATGTTTTGTTTGTTTCATTATTCCTTCGCCTTTTTTCAAATAGAACTTATTAGCCAAATCAAATGAAATAGAACTTTCTTCGGTTTTGAATTCCATTTAATTGATCTATTGCTTCCACCATTTTTTATAATTGCTGTATGGATTACACTGTTTTTTTATTCTGTAACTACATCCCAAACTTTGGACCTTATAGATTTGCCCTCAGGACCTTCCACCGTTAAAACCACAGTCCACTCGCCAGCATTTTTATAGATGTGCGATGGATTTTTCTCTTTTGATGTATTCCCATCACCGAAATCCCAATTCCATTTTTCTATACTTCCAGTAGACTTGTCTTTAAATTGAATCCATCTGTTTGCCCTATCCATTTCCACAAAAGACCAATTTGCTTCAATAGCCTTTGTATATTCTTTTTCCAAAGGCATTAAACGGAAGGTGTTCAAAAAAGATGCATCATATATCATTTTTGTATCATGAGCTAGGTTCATAAAACCTTCGAACTTGGAGCTGTTGTCATAATCAATTATGCACCACGACAATCCTATTACAGAATTCTCTTTTAATTGAGTTATTGTAGACCTATCAATCCCTTCTACTGCGGCATGATCGAACGGAGTAATCCAAAATTCCATTTTCAGTTTTCCGCTTTCTCCATGTTTGAAGTTATAATCATAGGCTGCATTGAAATATGGAAATTCTTTAATCCAAGGTGTATTTCCCCAAACCATTGCCTTGTCTTTATTTTTAACTGGTGTAAAAATATGATAGTTTTGGGCATGAGCACCGTGGCCTTTAAAATGCAATTCTTCGTAACGAAACCGTTTAATATTCCCATTGTGCTTTTTAATAAATGGACCTCCCGATAAATCTCCATCCACGACCAATTCAAAAATGTCTTGCCTTAAAGCCTTATCGTCAAAACTCCAATAGTCGTCCTCGGCTTCGATATAAAAATACAATCGATTCATGTCTTTTACCCAGCCTACTTTCACGCTTATGTTATAGTCTTTGGGGTTTAGATTTGTACCCATACCACGCTCAGTATCCATTAATTGATCTAAGCCAATATTATAGGACTCGGGAATAATGTCCCAATCTTCAAAGTTGCCATCAATTCGGGGTATTTTGTCCTGTGGAAATTGATAGATTTTATATTCTTTGTCAGGATTGTTTGCCGAAATAAATAAACATGCAAATAGAAATAGGACAACAAGTCTTGGTAATAAATTCTTATAGTTTGCTTTTCTCATTTTAAACTTAACCATTTACCATTGGACTTATTATCCAATTCAATTTGAATGGAACCGTCACTCTTCTTAAATTTAATTTCACTGCCTTTTTCATCCTTTAACTTCATACCTGAATACTTTGACATATTCAACGGAATAGACACTTTACCCTTACCTTCCACAAAAACCATCAGCTCATTTTTGCTTTTACCTAAGGAGGGTGCAAAGGCAATTTTGGTTAATGGGGTTTCTGAAAACTGATAGATTTTACCATCAATTTTAATAGCATCACATTCTTCTCCTTCAAAAGCTAATAATTCTTTGTTTTCATTTACTCGAAATGCCATCGTTAGTCTACCTTGAAAATCAACTTGATGTCCATTCACTTTAAAATCGGATAGCTTGATTTCGTTTGATGGAAGTGGATTTGCTTTCAAGGCCGCGGCATCTTCTTCAATATTGCGTGAGAATCCGCCTGCCCAAGTTTCCCTGTGGTTTTTGTAATGACGTACAATTGCTGTAGTTCCATTAGGAAATCTGGTAGCCAAATAATCTGTAGTTCTGGAAATATGCTCCGTATTATCGTTTACACCTGTAAACTCACCAGTGCTAGCATAAGCACCCAGTCCATCGAGAATTTCAAAAAGCGTACGAGTCTCGTAACCTAAACTCGCCGATTGGTCGTCTCTAGGTCGAAAACCAAAGAAAAAAGCATTGTTATTTCCTGTTCCAGTTAACAATGTATTGTCGCAAAAAGCTAGTTTTGAAGTTCCTACTTTAGCTTTGACTGGGTATATTCGATCAACAAGAAAATCAGTCAAAATATACTGAGAAGGTACATTTTTCAATTGATTCTTGAAGTCTATACGTTTTCCTACAGCTAGTTGTCCTTGTACTTTTTCTGATTTATAATTTACTCCAAAAATATTTTCCCATTTATCCAGGCATGGTTTGCCATTTCCATCCAAAATAGGAGGTGGGCCAAACCAAAAGACTTTCCCTCCCTTATTTCTCAAGTCATTCATTAAATCAAGGACTCCAACCTGAGGCAAGGGTTCAAAAAGGGTAACAAGAGTAGTGTATTCCTTATCCTTTATTTGGAGTTTTCCATTTGCTTTTACCTTTCCTAACTCTAATAGTTTTTCGGCTGTAATGAAATTGGCATAGCCATATTGTGCCATCCAGCTGCCAAATCGCTCTTCTGCAGCAACGAGGTTCATTGGGTACAATATCAAGACATCAACATCACGATGCACTTTTTCTGTAATCAAATCCATTGATTTGGATCTAGTACGCCCACCGTAAGCATTGTTAATTGCACCTTTCCGTTCTTTCACCTCTTGCGGCATACCCCAAAAAGCAGGGTAGGAGGCAGGAATGCGATTTAATACACCAAGAGACGCCGACATGGCGGCTCCATAATAATTTCGGTCGTTCCAACCCAATTCGGCAAAGTCGTTTCGCGTAGGTTCTAGGTATTCGCCCCATTTAAAGTAATCATAACAAGCCGCCGCTGCTTGCTGCACCGTGTTACCCCAAATAAAATTGGAAGTGTATTCATATTTATAGGCGTGACGCTCTAGGTCTTCGGTGTTCCAAAGGTCCACGGTCGGGCTTTCGGCCCACGATGAATGGCCGCTGGTACCAAAATCTTCAACTCCAAACAATTCACTCGCATAAGTTTTGGCCTCTTTAAATAAATCAACCACATGGTTGTTCAGTAATTTGTAATATCGGTCTCGAAACAAAAAAGTACGTTGAATATCCTCGTCAGATTCTCCAAACACATATTGTACATTCTGAGAAGCGGTAGCATTATTACTCTCTATATTAGGTCCGTATGCAAAATATAATATATCCTTTTCTTCAAAAACGGTACTAAATTGTTGTTTGTATATCTCACCCATTTTAGGAGAATAATAGCGTACTGCTAATTGGCCATTATCATGGTGAGAGAAATATTTCCAATCTTGCTGGATGTGCATTTCGTCTGAATAGAAATGTTGGATTTTGATACCTCGATCATTATATTTCTTGATAAGTTCTTTTAAAAATGGCAATGCATCCGAGCTGAAATATTCCATTTCGGGTACCTCATATTCCAATAATACTAGCACCTTATCATAGCCCTTGAGTTCATCTGTTCCATCAGAATATAAGTTTACTCTTTTGGCACGATCAGGGTTTGGAGTGGATGTATTATTCCATAAATCCGTATCCATATTTTTGTCATTGTCCTCATCTTTTGGCTGTTCCCAAACATCTATTTTTACGCTTGTCAGTGGTAGAATGTCATTGCGATCAACTACTTTATAGTTGCTATTGGGCAACTGCTTTTCTTTAAAGGCATAGGCTTTATGAGCCAGTAACTTGATATTAAAATTTCCTTTATTGTTTGACCAAATTGTTTGTTGCCATAGACTTACATTGAATTTGCCGGTTATTGGATCTCTTAACCCAACTTTGTAATGTAAAGAGGTTCCATTCTTTCCTGTCTTGTTTTTAAATGCAGGCCCTAATTCAAGAGGACTTAAAAGGCTTAAGCCCATTCCAAGTCCATACTTAGCCGCAAAATTGGCGATGATCTCAATTTTTTCTACATATTCATCCATATCTGGAGTAAGCTTTCGCTCAGTAGCTTCCTGATTTCGATATTGTCTAAAAAACTCATCAAAAGCAATGGTTAAAATATGGTCACCGTTCTCTTTGGCTTCCTCGCAAACATCCCGTAAACTGACATAACGCTTCGTAAAACCCGTTGACATATCTATTTTCTTGTCTGGATCGGTGAGGTCAGTTAATTGTTGGTCGCTAGTTAAAATTATTGTTTTTGCTAACACCGTACTGTTGCCTATTATTAAGGCAAAGAATACAAGAATTATAGTCGGAAATATTTTTTTCATTTGATTAATATTTTTCATTTAAACTCAGTTGTTAAATCACTATCATCTCGACTGTTTGATTTTTTATTCAAGCCTCTCATTTATTTTGTAAACTTCTGTGCGAATTTCATCCAGGCTACCTATTACTAGCCAATAGTTGTACTCAAAAACATCTATTTTCTTAAGTTTTACTGATTTTAAAGGTGCGATATAAGAGGTTTGACTATCGGTACTTTCGTACCCAGGAGCACCAGCCATTCCTGCTAAAAAATTGGAAGATATTGGTGTATAGACTCCTATTCCCCATTTGTTATCATCAACAAATGCCATCCAATGCTCAGAGACTTTGTCGTCTTCATATCGCCCCCAAAAACCATCGACTAAGTTCTCAACGATTGGATTGGTCAACTTATCATTTGTAAAAGGAGCGTTTCCAAAATAACCGTAGAGGTTTTTTAGAGCAGAAATGGGATATACCGCTGGAAGTTCCTGACTTCTAGGGCCTGCTTCGCCATAAACATCATCTGTACGGTGACAGGTTAATTTGTTCTGTACTTTTATCACATTTCCTTCTAGTGTGCTCCATTGTTCCATGATGGCTTCAGCGGGTTTATTGTTCATGTCCCATAGCATAGGAATGCATTTTACATACATCGTTTTTCCTGTTTTTTCGCAGGCCAAAATCTCTGCTCGATTCTTAAATGAATCGCCGACTTGAATAGGATTCCATGTCCAAGGGGACCAGTTTGGGTTTTGACCATCCTTCACTCTATCCAGCTTTTTGCCAGCGTAATATGATTGTTGAATATACCGGCCTTCATCATGAACATTCACAATATTTCTTTGAGAACCAGACTCTGAAATATATGAAATTGCTCCTCCTCTGGATAAATCCAATTTTAGATGTAGAACACCATTGTCTATTCCAACTTCATTATTTTCATCACCGAGACAGGATGCTTTAGGTTCTAATTTATTCTTTAAGCTTACCTTACAGCCTAGGGCGGTAACCAGTAAGATTATTATAATACACAAGTTTTTCATAGCTAGGTTTTAGTTTACTTCATGGTTCGAATTTTAAAGGCTCAAATAAACCTGACGAGGTTAGTTCTTCGTCTAATGATGCACAATCATCAACCACTTAAATTGTTCGTTGATTTTATTAAGCTTCTGTAAATAAAAGAACAAGTTTTATTTAAGCCATCCTGTCCCTTACTGGCTTTCACAATCAGCTTGAGAATGTAGAATTGCTCAAGAGTATAACTTTGGGCAACAGGAAACCACAGGATGCGGAGGACTATTTTAATTACGATTATTGTTAATATAACTTGAGTTTTTATAGCAAAACCAATAAGATAAATGAAAAAAAGCATACTACTCCTTTTTCTGATTACTGTAATATTATCATGTGGAAAATCTAATAATGGCATTAAAGTCGATAAACTAACTGTCAACTATTTTGAAAACCCTCTAGGAATTGATGACCCCAAACCAAGCATTAGTTGGACGATGGTGTCTAGTTCAAAAAACAAGGAACAATCAGCATATCAAATTAAAGTAGCTAGCTTAGAAAGCTCACTAGATGGAGACAAAGAACTTCTCTGGGATTCTGGAAAAATAAATTCTGGACAAAACTCACAAATTCTTTACAACGGTATTAAGCTACAGTCGAGACAGCAATGTTTTTTCAAAATTAAGGTTTGGGATGAAAAAGACGTGGCCTCAGAATGGAGCAAAGTTAGCTCTTGGACTATGGGTTTTCTTGAAAGTACAGATTGGCAAGCAAAGTGGATTGGTTATAAAACCATAGATAAAAATAAAACAGATACTTTACACTTGCCTCCTGCCCCGTATTTAAGAAAATCATTTTCCGTAAAGTCATCTATTAAAAGAGCCACACTATATGTGACTGCTTTAGGTGTTTTTGAGATGTCATTAAATGGGAAAAGGATAGGTGAGGATTTACTAGCTCCAGGCTGGTCCAACTACAATAAGCGTATTTATTATAAAACTTATGACGTTAGTAATGATATCACCAAAGGGGATAATACGCTTGGTGCTATTTTGGGTGATGGTTGGTACGCAGGTTATGTGGGTCCTAAAGTGCTATCTAAACCAAGAAACAGAGAATTATATGGATTAAATCCGGGATTGTTAACACAATTAGAAATTGAGTTTGAGAATGGAGAAAAGGAGATTATAGTTTCTGATGAGACCTGGAAAGGAAGTGAAGGGCCTTTATTCTACGCTGATTTACTTATGGGAACTGGCTACAATGCTAACTTAGAATTAACCAATTGGAACACTCCAGATTACGACGACCAAGGCTGGGATTCAGTATATATTCATGAAGGGACAGCGGGAATTCTCCAAGCCTATCCCGGAAACAGCATACAAACGTATGCGGAATTAGAACCCACAGAAATAACCGAACCTATAAAGGGTACTTATATTTTTAACATGGGACAAAATTTTGCCGGCCATGCTAGATTGCAAGTGACAGGAAATAAGAATGATACCATTGTTTTGCGATTTGGAGAAAGGCTTCACGATGACGGTAAACTAATGACCGAAAATCTAAGGTTTGCACGGGCAACAGACACCTATATTCTTAAAGGAGAAGGCACTGAAATTTGGGAACCTAAATTCACCTACCATGGCTTTCAATATGTAGAGGTCACAGGTCTTAAAAACAAACCAGACAATTTTACAATTACTGGTATCCCATTTGGCTCTTCAATTCCTTTTGAAAGTTCATTTATTTCTTCAGATGAAGTGTTGAATAAAATGTATCAAAATGTACTGTGGACGCAACATTCTAACTTCATGGAAGTCCCAACAGATAGTCCACAACGTGATGAGCGTTTAGGCTGGCTTGGCGACGTACAAATTTTTTCAAAATCAGCACTTTACAATGCTAATATTGGAGCTTTTAACAAAAAATGGTTTGCTGATATTCGTGATGCCCAATATGATTTTGGAGCATATGCAGTTTTTGCTCCACAACCGTACCCGAAATTAGTCTGGTATTCTCCAGGTTGGATGGAAGCAGGAGTCATGGTTCCATACAATACCTACAAATTTTACGGAGATACAAAACTCGTAGAAGATCATTATGAATCTATGACACGTTTCATGGATTATCACATAGAAAAGAGTAAACAACGTAAGTTTTACGCTGAAAATTCATGGACAGAGATAAACCCAAAAGGAGGTTTTGGAGATTGGCTATCAATGACAGATAAACACTTGGCACACGATATAATGGCATCCATGTATTACCAATATGCTTTGAAGATAATGGCAGAAATGAGTGCCGCAATTGGAAATCAGGAAAAGGCTGATTATTACCAAGGAACTTATAAAACATCAGTTGCTGCTTTTATAGAGCACTACATAGATGAGAGCGGTAAATTTAAGATTGACGAAACTATTTATGGAGATGGAAAAGGGTATTTTGAAGGCGAGAAAGGTTTTACAGGACACACGCAGTCTGCCTATGCAACAGCAATTTACTTCGATATACTTCCGGCTGAATTAAAAGAAAAAGCTGGAAAGCATCTGGTGAATTTATTAGCGGAAAACAATAACTTACCCTCTTCAGGAATTTTAGGAATCAGACAATTACTTCCCGCACTTTCCTCTATTGGGCGATCTGATTTAGCGTATGAGATATTATTGAAGAAAGATTATCCTAGTTGGGGTTTTCAAATCAAAAATGGTGCAACTACCATTTGGGAACGATGGAATAGCTACACACCCGAAAAAGGGTATAATGGCGAAATGAACGCCGAAATGAATTCTTTCAATCACTACGCTTTTGGTGCTTTTTCTCAGTTTTTGTTTAGTGATATAGCTGGTATTGACACCGAAGGTGCTGGTTTTAATAATATAATTATTAAACCAAGGCTAGGTAATAAATCGTTGACCAGTGCTCGCGGAGAGTACGGTTCTATAAATGGGAAAATTGCTTCTTCTTGGTCTATAAAGGATGATGCTTTCCTACTGGAAGTTGAAATTCCGGTTAATACCAAAGCCAATGTTTTCGTGCTTTCTAAAGAAGACAGTAAAGTAATGGAAGGTGGCAAGGCGATTGACTCTGTACTCATAAAATTCGTAAAACAGGAAGGAGATTATAAAGTATATGAGATTGGCTCAGGCAGCTATAGTTTTGAATCAGAAATTTAACTTATTAATCTCCTAGTAAATTAATATGGAGCTTCAAATAAAGCCAATCTGCTTACTTCTTCTAACAATGTTAATCTATTGTTGTCAGTCAGGGAATGTGTCTGATTACGGTAGAACAATTAATGAGGAAGCTGTATTTGTAGATAATGGGAAGGTGATTTTTGAGCAGAAATGCTCTCACTGTCATAACTTTAAACAGGATGCCATTGGTCCAAATTTAAGTGGAATTACAAAGGATGTCGAAACGCAATGGATAAAAGAATTTATTAAGAACCCCTTTAAAATGGTGGCTGAAAATGATGTTCGGGCAAAAGCATTACATCAGCAATACAAAATTTACATGCCGGGATTTGATGACCTTGCAGAGGAAGAGTTAAACGCTCTAATAAGTTATTTACACACCTACCAAAAGAAGGAATCGCGTGATACAAGTTATTTGGCAAACGCTGTTGATAATCCAATTAAAGACACACTATTTAACTCAAAATTAAAGGCAAATTTAGAGTTCGTGGCACAAGTTCCTCCATCAGAAAAAACAGCAATTTTAGCAAGGATAAATAAATTAGAATGTGCGGGAAACTCAGGGAGAATATTTATTAATGATTTGCGTGGAATGCTTTACGAATTGAAAGGTCATACGGTTGAACTATACGCATCTATCCCCAACCTTAATAAAAAATTTATCCATAAACCAGGGTTAGGTACGGGCTTCGGAAGCTTTGCTTTCCATCCTGATTTTGCTGAAAACGGTTTATTCTATACGGCACATTCGGAAACTAAAAAAGAACATAACGCCGACTTCTTCCTTTCTGATAGTATTCCAGTAGCGATGCAATGGGTAGTTATGGAATGGAAAACTGAGAACACTACAACAGCAAAATTTAAGGGAACAATTCGGGAACTCTTACGTATTGATTTTTTAGGCCCGATACACGGAATACAAGAAGTTGCATTTAATCCAACTGCCAAAGTGAATAGCAGCGATTATGGAATGCTTTACATAAGTATCGGCGATGGTGGAAGTGTTGTGAATGGGTACCCTGAAGTTGCCCTTCATAAAGGCACTCAAGTGTGGGGAACAATCCTTAGAATTGATCCTTTCGGAAATAATAGTGACAATGGAAATTATGGGATTCCACCAGATAACCCGTTCGTAAATCTTAGTAATGAGAAAAGAAAAGAAATCTGGGTTTACGGCCTTCGCAACCCGAATAGAATGTCATGGAATGCCAAAGGACAGATGTTTGCGAGTGATATTGGACATAAAATAGTGGAAGAGGTTAACCTGATAGAACCTGGTAAGTTTTACGGCTGGCCTATCAGGGAAGGGACGTTTGTTCTAAACCCGTTCAAAAATCAAAGCTTAGCCTTCCCTTTACCCAAAAATGATGCTGATTTTGGGGTTACTTACCCCGTAATACAATATGATCATGATGACGGTGCTGCGATTAGCGGTGGTTTTTTTGCCAGAGCAAAACCCTTTACGGGGAAGTATATTTTTGGAGATATCCCTACTGGTAATATTTTCATAGCAGACCTTTCTAAAACTGGGCAGAGAAATATGGAAAAATTAGGTATTCAAATTAATGGCAAACCAATTGACTTTTCCATACTTACAAAGAGTAATCGGGTCGATCTTAGACTCGGGCAAGACTGCAACGGCAACATTTACATGTTTACAAAAGCTGACGGAAAAATCTACAAAATGGTTCAAGAATGACCATCTCAATTTTATATATGAATCTCAAACTAAATAACTAAGCAATGTCATTTTTAATAGGCGTAATACTAGTGGCTTTAGGAGGGGTACTGGAAGGACTTTTTTCCATACCAGTCACTAAGGTAAAAACATGGGAATTTGAAAATATATGGGGAGTAGGGTCGCTATTTGCACTTTTATTGCTGCCTTGGCCATTGGCATATTTCTTTGTGAAAGACTTGTCCCAATTGTATTCGTCAATTCCCGACTCAGTTTTTATCGGTGTGATCATAAGTGGCGTTGCTTGGGGCATCGGTGGCATTTATTGGGGACGAGCAATTGCCGCCTTGGGTATGGCTCTTGGTATTTCAATACTTATGGGACTTATCAACGTTTTTGGCTCTATTGTACCTCTGGCAGTTTTTGAACCCGTGAAACTCTTTACAGAAGGCGGTTATATTTTGATGATAGCTATTATCATAATGGTTCTTGGCGTAGTCATAATATCAGTTGCTGGTCAGAAAAAAGAACGGGCTTTGACTCCCCAAAAAAACAGCTCATCACCTAGTAAAATCAAAGAATCTTTTAGAGGGGGTGTGCTATTTTGTCTTATTTCAGGAATTCTTTCAGCTGCCGTTAATTTTGCGTTTATTTTTGGTTCGCCAATAACTGAGGAGGCCGCAAAAAATCAAGTGCCTGAATATGCTACAAGTTTTGCGGTGTGGAGTCTAGTATTTACTGCAAATTTCGCTATCAATACTTTCTATGGCTTTTATATGATGTTGAAGAAAGGCACCTTAAAGAACCTGAGCAAGGGTCATTTTTCAAGAGAATGGCTGGGGGCACTTTTTATGGGTTTAGCATGGCCGGGAGGTATCATTATCTACGGTATCGGAGCAAACGCTATGGGTCCTTACGGTGCTTATGCGGGTTTTCCGATGATGATATTAGCCTCCATTTTGGCTGGAAATTTAGCGGGTGCATTAGGCGGAGAATGGAAGAACTCGGGTGCAATACCTCGCCGTATTATGTTAGCGGGAATAGTGGTCTTATGCATTGCCTTCTCTCTTTTAGGATATTCCACTTACATAATGAATGTTTAACCGTCGAACTTAATTTAGGTATATGAAGAACTTATCAATCGTCGATGCACATATTCACCTTTGGGATTTAGAACACTTGGATTACCAGTGGCTGAATAGTTTTCCTGAAATAAATCGAAGTTTTTCCTTAGCAGATTATGATTTGGCGACCGCTGGACAAGCGATTGAAAAGATGATTTTTGTGCAAGCAGAATGTAAACCATCTCAGTTCTTAGAAGAAATAAAATGGGTGGAGGCTATTGCCGAAAAAGACGAAAGGCTTACGGGAATAATTCCTTGGGCACCACTACACACTGGAAATGCCATAACAGAAGTATTGGAGGGGTTTGCGATGAACCCAAAAATAAAGGGAGTTCGGCAACTAATTCAAACAGAAAATGATTTAAATTTTTGTCAAAAACCTGACTTTATAAATGGCGTCAACCTTTTAGGGAAGAATAATCTCCACTTTGAACTAACCATAGACCCAAAGCATTTTCCGTCAGTATTAAAACTTGTGGAACAATGCCCCGATACAAGGTTTATTTTGGATCATATAGGCAACCCGAATATGCTTACAAAACAATTACAACCGTGGAAGGAATACTTAAAGGCTTTCGCTGATTCTGGACCTCATTATTGTAAATTTTCAAATCTGGTTTGTAATGCAGATTTGAATAATTGGAACATAGATGATTTGAAACCCTACTCAGAGGCGGTAATTGATACTTTTGGCTCTGAAAAATTAATATGGGGTAGTGATTGGCCACATGCACTTAGAGCAGCTTCTTGGTCAAAATGGTTTGAAACTGCTATAGCTCTCACAACAGGTCTTACAGAAAACGAATGCAATGGTATTTTCAAAACAAATGCCATTGCTTTTTATAACATATAATTTAAATAGCCATGAAAAATAGATTAAAGAAAAACAAGCATGAATTTGTACCAAATCGGTTTCAAGGGAGAGTTGCGATTGTTACTGGTGGTGCTTCTGGTTTGGGTCGTGCAATTACTGAGGAGTTCTGTAAAGAAGGAGGCAAAGTTGTATTTACCGATATCAGTGACCTAGGTAAAAGTGCTCAGGATAAGGATACCAAAATTGGTTTTGATACCATTTTTTTGAAAGGAGACATGGGAGATGGAGAATTCTGTAAATCCGTTATTCTTAAGACTATTGAAAAATATGGGAAAATAGATTATCTGGTCAATAATGCTTTTTCCTTTGCCGCAGCTGGAGTGAATGCCAAAACGGAAGACTGGATGCGAAGTTTTAAGGTTGGGCCGCTTGCGTACGCCCGAATGGCTCAAGAAGTTCGACCCTTTATGCTAGAATCGGGCGGAGGAGCTATTGTGAATATTTCAAGTATTTCAGCTCATATTGCTCAAAAAGATAGATGGACGTATAATGCTTCAAAAGGTGCTGTAAACCAATTGACCAAATGTCAAGCACTTGATTTAGCACCTCACAATATAAGGGTAAACAGTATTGATCCGGGTTGGATTTGGACTCAAGAAACAGATAAAGCGGCAAATCTAGATGGAGGAGGTCGTGAAAAGTGGGACCCAATTTGGGGTCGTTTTCACATGTTAAAACGAATGGGTCTAGCGATAGAGGTTGCTAGACCAGTACTATTTTTATTAAGTGACGATGCTTCTTTCATTACTGGAACCAATTTGGCTGTAGACGGTGGATATCTTTCGATGGGCCCTGAAGGTTTGGGTGAGAACACAGTCAATGCAGGGTCAAATTAATGCGAAAGTTTACCCATATGAGATAAACGATATGAAAGAAAAATATTTAATAGAAATTGAAGAAAAGCTTGGTCCAAATAAAGTTCAGGTAGGAGAAAAGATCAAAGAGAGGTATTGTCATATTTGGGAAATGGACAAACCATTATTAGCAAAAGCGGTTATATTTCCAAAAACTACCCAAGATGTTTCGGATGTGCTTGCTATTTGTAATAAGTACAATCAGCCAGTTGTTGTACATGGAGGACTTACCAACCTTGTAGGAAGTACCGAAACGAATGAGAACGAAGTAGTCATCTGCATGGAAAAGATGAATGAAATAGAAGAATTGGATTTATATAGTCGTACAATAAGCGTTCAATCTGGGGTAATTTTAGAAACGATACACCAAGCAGTAGATAAAGAAGAATTACTCTTTCCCATGACTTTTGGGGCGAAAGGGTCAGCTCAAATTGGAGGTGTAATTGCCACAAATGCGGGTGGACTAAGAGTTTTCCGCTACGGCATGACAAGGAATTTGGTGTTAGGTCTAGAGGTAGTTTTAGCAGATGGTACTATTATATCATCCATGAAAAAAATCATAAAAGACAATTCGGGCTATGACTTAAAACAGTTGTTCATAGGTTCGGAAGGAACATTAGGAGTAATTACAAAAGCAGTGTTAAGGCTACAGCAAAAGCCCAAAAGCAGGAATAGTGTCTTTGTTGCGTTTAAAGATTTTGACAAGGTAGTGGCATTCTTGAAATTTATGGATGCTGGACTTGCAGGCATACTTAGCGGCTATGAATTATTATGGGAGCTTAACTTCAAAGCGATGACCTCGCCTTCAACCAATATTCCAAAACCATTACCTTATGGTTATAAATATTATGTGCTCTTAGAAACTTTGGGAAGTAACTACGCCAAAGACCAACAAAGATTAGAAGAGTTGCTGGAGGAGGCAATATTAGAAGAAGTCGTTTTGGATGCCACAATTGCCCAATCGGAGCAGCACTTAGAGCTGTTTTGGAAAATACGAGAAGATGTGGATATTCTAGTTTCTCAATGTAACAATGTGCAACATTTTGATGTAAGCCTTCCTGTGCCGGATATAGGAGCTTATGTCGATGGTGTTTTTGAAGCTTTAGAGAATATGGACGAAGTAGAAAAGTATTTTGCCCATGGGCATGTAGCTGATGGAAATATCCATTTTATGATTGGAAAAAATAATAATTCTCAAGATTTAATAAGTAAAATAAACGAGATAATATACAGTCCATTGAAAGCTCTTGGCGGTTCTGTTTCCGCAGAGCATGGAATTGGAATTCATAAAAAACCGTATATCAATATTTGTCGCTCTAGCGAAGAGATTCACTTGATGCAATCGCTAAAAGTTGCTTTGGATCCAAAGGGTATTCTTAATCGAGGTAAAATAATAGATTGTTGAAAATAATCGAAAAGTACAAATTATCACTTTTGCAAATTGGTCATTATTAGTTTATACAATCGGGAAAGCTGTAAAATAGATGACTTTTGGTTGTGAATTACCATGATATTTATTTCCTCCCTATCATATGAAGCTCTAATTGTTACTTAAGTCGGGGTTATTTTTCCCAAAAGTTAAAATCGTATAGGGTAGCTAAGGGCTGTTTATGAAATAAGTCTAAATCTCAAAGAAAGAAAACTTTAAAGGTTGAATCTATTGCGAGATTTTCATTTTCTGTTAAGGAAATCGATTAGAACCTGATAAAAATAAGGTCAATAATCAATGCTATAAAACCATTTTTGAAGTTGAAAAAAAACAAGTGTCTACTGTCCTAAAATTAGTTTTTTTAAACTTACACAGGATTCTACAGGATGCGATTAGTTATAAGAAATAATAATTTAGTGATATTATTTAATGAAAAAAACGAAAACTTTAGTCTAAACATTATTTTTCATATGAAACAAAAACTAGTAAAAAATATCGAAAAAGTACTTGTCCTGTGCTTTATCATCATGTCTTTTGGAGCTTACTCCCAGGACAATATAGTAACGGGGAAAGTGACCGCGGTAGACGGTTCTGTCTTACCTGGTGTTAACGTCGTTCAAAAAGGAACTCTTAATGGAGTTGCGACAGATAAGGATGGCAATTATAAAATAATCTTAAACTCTGGCTCTCAAACACTTATTTACTCTTTTATAGGGTACAGCGAAGTTGAAGTCAACGTAGCAGGAAAGTCGAGTATTAATATAACTCTAGAAGATGATGTAAAAACCCTTGACGAAGTTATTGTGGTTGGTTATGGTACTCAAAACAGAGAGGATTTGGTAGGCTCTGTAGGTTCTGTTAAAGGAGACGACATCGCTAAAATGCCTGTCCCTACGTTCGATATGGCTCTTCAAGGAAGAACAGCTGGTTTAAATATTGTTAACACATCTAGTGAGCCTGGTGGTGAAGTTACAATTAGAATTAGAGGTAATAACTCGATATTGGGAGATAATTCTCCACTAGTGGTAGTAGATGGATATCCCATGCCTTCGGGGTCTGAAGCTTCAACTTCTGGAGTTGGAAATGGAAACCAAACAGGATCAAATATTTTAAGTTTCTTAAACCCAGCGGAGATTGAATCGGTGGAGATACTGAAAGATGCCTCATCAACAGCCATATATGGTTCTCGTGGTGCAAATGGGGTAATTATGGTGACAACCAAAAAAGGAAATTTCAAACAACCAACTCAAATTAACTTTACTGCAGAAACAGGTTTTAGTGATATTCGGGATTTTCCAGCAGTTTTAGACGGCCCAACTTATGCGAGATGGAGAAATGAAGTTTCATTGAGAGAGGGTGATGCTAACCTTCCGTTTGATGGAGTTGTGAGACCAGCACCAGAGAATGTTATATCAACAGACTGGTTAGATAGGATTTTGAGAACGGGTATTACAAATAGATATCAAGTTACCTTATCTGGTGGAGGTGATCGGTCAAGATATTTTTTATCAGCCAATTACTTAAAAAATGGAGGTATTATAAAGTTTACAGACTTTTCTAGAGCGAATATTAGGCTAAATATAGACAATAAACTTACCGACCGCCTAAGTACTAGCACCTCAGTAAACTATGTACGGTCAAAAAATAATAGGTCAGGAGAAGGTTCTGGTGCCATTATAAATTCTGGGGCGGTTTTTTCAGCATACAAAAATGCACCAACCTCCTCACCTGATGATGATTTAGATTCTGGAGATGGTACTACTAATTTTTTTGTAGATCCATTAGTGGAGTTAAGAGATACACGAAATGAAACTTTTAACGAAAACTTAATTCTTAGTATCCTTACAAAATATAAAATCTCAGACGCATTAAACTTTAATCTAACTACAGGTACTACAAGTAACAATAGTAGGAGAGAGCTTTTTTATCCAAAAACTACAAGAATAGGTCAATTACGAGATACTCGGGCGGTATATAACACAAGCACCTCGGAGAATTACTTAATTGAGTCTTACTTTAATTACAACAAATCTTTTGAGCTAAACAATATTGACGCAGCAGCTGGCTATTCTTATCAATTAGACAACACGCGTCGTTTAAATACTATTGTGGATGGTTTTCCAGTAGATGTTTTAGCAACGGATAATATTGGTTTAGGCTTGGTGCCTTTTATACCCACAAGTTCTAGAATTGAAAGAACATTATCTTCATACTATGGAAGAGTAAATTATAATTATAATAAAAAGTATTACATCTCTTTAACAGGAAGAGCAGATGGTTCTAGTGTTTTTGCTGCAAATCAAAAATGGGGATACTTCCCATCTGTTGGTGTAGGTTGGACATTAACTAATGAGGACTTTATGAAAGAAATGAATACTATATCTAATGCAAAGTTTAGAGCGAGTTATGGTATTACTGGTTCACAATCCATAGAGCCATTACAGTCTTTAACCCTTTTAGGTACAGCCAATGCTGTTTATGGCGATGGTCTATTTTCAGGCCTAGCCCCAATAAGGCTCGGGAATCCAGATTTGGAATGGGAAAAAACAAAACAGTTTAATATTGGCCTTGATATTGGATTCCTAAAAGATAGATTTACCGTCAATTTAGATTACTATCTAAAAACAACGGAAGATTTATTGTTAAACTTCCCGCTACCAACTTCAGCCGGACTTGGGTCTATTACAGCTAATGCAGGAAGCATTGAAAATAAAGGTCTTGAAGTTGTTGTGGGTGGCTACATAGTAACTAATAAGGATTTTAAATGGAACGCTAACTTTAACTGGAGTAACAATCAGGCAACTGTACTTAGTTTAGGAAAAACAGATGCTGACATATTTGGACCAGGTCCAGCTGCAAATATTGTAACCCAGCCATCCAACGTAATGCGTGTAGGTCAGCCTTTTGGAGCCCTTTTTGGGTATAAAGTTATTGGTTTACTTCAAGAAAGCGACTTTGATGACAATGGAGCAACAAGTGTTCCTGTATTGGGTACAACACCTCAAGCGGGTCAATACAAATTTGAAGACATCAGTGGCCCTAACGGAACTCCTGACGGCGTCATAGATGGGGCGGATAGAACCATTATTGGAAATTCGAATCCCGACTATATTTTTGGTTTCAACAATGATTTTATATATAAAAACTTCAGCTTAAGTGTATTTGTTCAAGGTGCCGTAGGAGGTGATTTGATGAATATTAATCAACTTTTTCTGGCTACAGGTAGAACTTCCAATAATGTTTTTCAAGATTGGTATGATAACAGATGGACTCCTGAAAACCCTACAAATAATCCTTTATATGTTGATAGAGTAGACCAGCAATTTTTGCAATCTAACTCTGCCATTATAGAAGATGGGTCTTATGTTAGATTAAAAAATGTAAGTCTTGGTTACAATATTCCAATGCAGAAGGTTAAGGGAATAAAATCGGCGAGGCTTTACGCAACAGCAACGAACTTGCTAACTTTTACAAATTATTCTGGCTTTGATCCAGAAGTTAATATTCGTGGTGGCAATAACCTTGCTCAAGGCGTAGATTTTGCTTCTTACCCAAGGTCTCAAACTTATACTTTAGGTGTAAATATTGGTTTGTAATAAAAGTCTAAATTTTTAAATAAGAAAAAAATGAAAAAAATAAAATATATATTTCTGCTTGCTGGGCTTGTAGCTTGTAATGATTTAGAGGAAAAGGTTTATTCAGAAATAAGCCCTTCAAACTTTTATCAAAATGCAGCTGAAGGAGAGGTTGCAGTGACCTCAATTTATAATTCCTTTAATAGAACTGTTAGTTTATTTGATTTTGGTCTAGCATCATTAGTTGTTATGCCCTCGCCAAAAATGATAGCTAGAGTGCCTTGGAGAAGAATGTGGGGCAACTATACCACTAATGCAAGTGATGCGGTTTCTTTACCTCGTGTGTGGGATCCTTTATATCAAGGTATTTTTAGAGCAAATACTGTAATGAAAGAACTTGAAGGAAGGGATTTTGGAAATGAAATAGATGAAACAAAGCGGAAAGAATTAATTGTGGAAGCTAAATTCTTAAGGGCATGGGCCTTCTTTAATCTTGTACAACTTTTTGGTGATGTTCCACTGCCATTAACACCTACGACAACTGTAGAAGGGGCACAATTACCTAGAACTCCGATAGCTGATGTTTACAAACAAATTATTCTAGATTTAAAGGATGCAGAAGCAGGATTACCGAAAGATAAAAGGGGTGAGGCAGAAAAAGGTAGACCTATTCAGGCTACAGCCAAATTTCTGCTCGCCAAAGTGTATTTAACGATGGCTGGTTTACCACTGCAAGACCAAACTACTATGGCTTTAGCACAAACTAAATTACAAGAAGTAATAAGTTTAGAGGGTTCTGCTCAAGGGTATTCGCTTTTAACAAGTTATGAGGACGCGGTAAGGATTGATAATAATGATGAACGTATATTTGCCATGCAACAAACGCAGTCATCTGCAGATCAAGGTACGGCGTTTGGTCATGTATGGGGTGCACGTAATAGGTTTGATCCATCTTTAGGCATTGGGCAATTTCATGGAGGTTACAGCAAAGCCTTTTACGACTCTTTTGATTCAACAGACCTTAGAAGGGATGTGACTATGGTTTATCAATATGTTGATAACCAAGGAAACTTGCTTACGTATGATTCTGGGCCTAGCTATAATCCTCGATGGGGTATTTTCCAAAACAAGTATGTAGATTTTGATCAATCTTGCTGTGATGGTGATCCGGATATGATCATATATAGATACTCGGATGCATTATTAATGGCAGCTGAAATAGAGAATAGTTTAAAAGGTCCAACCGCAACCGCTTATGGTTATTTGAATAGAGTTCGAGCTAGAGCATCAGCCTCTGTTGCCCCTGCAGGAATGTCAAAATTGCAGTTTGCCGACTATATTTATGAAGAACGTTTTAAAGAGCTTTCTTTTGAGTTTCAAGAAGTGTATGACATTAGAAGGTTAGGTAAAGTACAAGAAGCTTTATCGCAACATCCTGAAAACATTACTTTCCAGCCAACAAATACGGCATATAGTCCAAACTTTAACTTATGGCCATTACCAATAAGCGAAGTTCAATCCAATCCAAATATTCAATCAAACAACCCTGGTTGGTAAAATATATTTGAAAACTCACAAAAAGGGCTACCTTATAAGGGTGGCCTTTTTTATTAACTTCAACTACACCAATGAAACTTAAATTTATATTTTTCCTGATTTCAATATTTATTTTGGGTAACGCTTATTCCCAAAAAAAGGAGTCTGTGCTTCTTAAAATTGATAAGCTAAGAGTAGAATACCATGATAACCCCGAAGGTTTAGATGTCTTGAAACCCCGATTTAGTTATATTTTAACTGGGGATGGTAGAAACAGATCGCAATCGGCGTTCAAAATCTTAGTCTCTTCTTCCCTTGAACAATTGAAAGAGAATATAGGGGATATATGGGATAGTGGAAAAGTAAATTCTAATAGTACTAATCAAATCGAATTTGATGGAGCTCCACTTGAATCAAAAACAACATACTATTGGAAAGTAAAAATATGGGACGAATCAGGCCTAGAGTCAAAATGGAGTTCAGTGGAACATTGGTCTATGGGATTGCTAAAGTTTTCCGATTGGAAAGGCCTCTTTATAGGCCATGATGTTGGTTATGATAAAACCGACAAGTATGAAAGCCTGTACCTCCCACCCGCGAGATATCTGCGGAAATCTTTTAATACAAACAAAAAAGTAAAAAAAGCCACTGCCTATACTACTGCATTGGGTCTTTATGAATTGCGAATTAATGGTAAAAAAGTTGGAGATGCTAATTTTTTACCGGGATGGACGGATTATAACAAACGCTTGTATTATCAGACTTTCGATATCACTAATAGGTTGCAACAAGGAGAAAACGTAATTGGAGCCGTAATAGCCGATGGCTGGTACGCTGGTTATGTCGGTTATGCCCTTTTGGTTCGACTCGATAAGGTCAGAGAGTTCTATGGGGTCAATCCTTCTTTTATGGGTCAAATACATATCGAATACGAAGATGGTAGCTCGGAGATTATCGCAACAGATACTTCTTGGAAAACGAATCAAGGCCCTACACTCGAAGCTGATATTTTAATGGGTGAAACCTATGATGCTAGGTTAGAAAATGCAGGTTGGGATTCCAAAGGGTATGATGAAAGAGCTTGGAATGCTCCTAAAGTTTATACTTACCCTAATGGAAAGTTAGAACCGCATCCAGGTTCATTGATTAAAAATACTGAGCGAATACGCCCACTTAGAATTACAGAACCAAAATCTGGCACCTATGTTTTTGATCTAGGCAAGAACGTTGCAGGCATAGCAGAACTCATGGTAAAAGGGCCTAAAGGGACTAAAGTGCAACTTCGTTTTGGAGAAATTCTAAAAAAAGATGGTAATATTCAGACGGAAAATCTCCGTTTGGCTCGTGCCACAGATACATATATTTTAAAGGGGGATGGAGTAGAAATTTGGAAACCTAAATTTACTTATCATGGGTTTCAATATGTGGAGGTTACTGGATTTCCAGGAAAGCCAACATTAGATGCTATTACTGGAATAGTTTTAAGCTCTATTGAGATGGATGCAAGCACATTCAGTTCATCTAATCCAATGAATAACACGCTCTTCGAAAATATAAAGACCACACAAAGTGCTAATTTTTTCGAAATACCTACGGATTGTCCACAACGTGATGAACGATTAGGATGGACTGGCGATGCTCAGACCTACATGCGTTCGGCTACTTACAATTCTGATGTTGCTCCTTTTATGACTAAGTTTTTGGTGGACCTGGATGACGCACAGCGGTGGTATGGAGCTTATCCTAACTTTGCACCTTTTCCTTATTCACGACCAAATCAATATGCTCCGGCTTGGATGGATGCTGGTATTATTATTCCGTATAACATGTATAGAGTTTATAATGATACCAGAGTTTTGGAATACATGTATGAGGGTATGGAGAAATTTATGGAGTTTCAGGAAGACGCGAGTACAGATTTTATTAGACCTGGTGGTGGTAATAATTGGGGTGACTGGTTATCTGTAAATGAAGTCACAAGTCATGACTATATTGGAGCGTCATTTTATGGATACGATGCCAAATTAATGGCCGAAATGGCAGAGGCTTTAGGTAAAAACGAGGATGCCAAAAAGTATCGTGACTTATTTAAAAATATAAAAAATGCGTTTCAAAAGAAGTACATATTAGCAAATGGCAATACAACTGAAGATACGCAAACCACCTATGCTCTAGCTTTATATTTTGATTTGTTTCCAAAGGATTTAGCAGAAAAAGGAGCGGCACGCTTAGCTAAGAAAATAGAAGATAACGGTTTTAAATTTTCAACAGGTTTCTTAGGCACAAAACATGTCATGTTGGCCTTATCTAAATATGGTTACAACGATCTCGCATATAAAATCTATCAACAGACCGAATATCCTAGTTGGGGCTATTCTGTAGAAAATGGAAGTACTTCTATATGGGAACGTTGGAATAGTTATACCAAAGATGATGCTGAAAATTCTGATTTGAATGCCAAAATGAACTCATTTAGCCACTATGCCTTCGGATCTGTCGCTGAATGGATGTTCCTACATGCCGTTGGAATAGATACACAAGACTCTGGCTACAGAAACATTGTAATTAAACCTGCTATTAGCAAAGAAATGGGCTTTGTGAAGGGAAGCTATAATAGTATAAATGGTGTTATAGCATCTGGCTGGAACTGGGAAACCGAAAAACTTTTAATAGACGTTAAAATACCAATAAATACTAGGGCGAAAATTCATATCCCTACTACAAAAGTTTCTAATATTTATGAAAGTAATAAACCTATAATTGAAATTTCGTCTATTAAACTAATGGAATCTAATGAAACCGAAACTATACTTGAAGTAGGTTCTGGTTCGTACTCATTTAAAATCGGATTTAAGTAAATTCGATATGTAAACTTACTTTAGTTAAGACTAATTTAAAAATAGTCATCTTTCAAAGGCTTTGGGCCTCCCCCCCCCAAAAAAAAAGCCTTTGAAACTCTTGGTCATTCTCTCTTGGACTTTGATTTTCTTAAGGACTTATGGCAAGAAAATTAGAATAATTTTCTTGCCATTTTCTTCGAGAATATTAAATCGGGCTAAACTTGTAAAAAGATAGACGTCGAAAGTATCTTCTCTAAAAGTTCTGTTGAACCTTTCACCAAAACCATTTTGCATAGGTTTTTATGACACATATAATACACGGGAATTATTTCATTCATTTTAACCGAATCATTATTGGTTTTCGAAATGAATTCTGGACCATTGTCTGATCGAATAAACCTAGGAGAGCCTTTTTGTCCATAGCGATAATTAAAGCTTGTACTAGCCTTATTGCAGGGAAAGATACGAGGCTTCCCATATACACAGATATCCTATTAATTATGGTCAAGCATTATATTCAAAACTCTAAAGTTCTGCCATCTATCAAACTATCGCTCATGAAGTCCCTGCCTGCTGACAGGTCGGCATACGCCATACTTCATTAAGCTTATCTGGAACTATCAAGCGTTTACGAAGCTCGTTTGGCAGCCGTCTGCGTTGTTTTTGACGCCCTACCATCCTTTCTCTCAGTAAACTTACTATTCTTCATATCAGCTTAAATATAACGTATTTTTTAACTGTCTTAAAATATCGTAAGTCTACAGTTAGTATTAAAAGTATCTAAATTTTAACCTCGCTAATCTGAAAAATCGGTTCCACATTCGTGTAATTTTTAATGTCCTCCATAATCTCTTCTAAATGGGGTTGAAAGGCCTCATGCATTTCATCTGCAGAATTAAAATACAAGTGACCCATGGCCATAAAAGCACTTTCAGAACCTCTTTCAAAGCTGCTTATGCCTTGTTCAACCGCTGAGTGTTTCAAGAAATCGCCCAATAATCGAGCTACCATTGGCGTATGCACATTACAATAGTAATCGATATCAAAACGACTTCCCGCTTTTTTAGGATAAAGTGCACTTAGTTTAATCATTCCTTTTTTCATATCTATAGTATTAGTTAATTTTTGATTTTTCTCGTAAAACATATAGCTAATTATTCGCCTTTTTTCTGCCCCTTTCATACCATTGTCAGCCAATTAATACTAGATTCTGCAATAAGTAATATTACTCTTCTTTTAGCATAATAATTATATAAGTGACTCCTTAAATGCCTGAAACTTCTTTGTGTCTAAAATGTAAAGCACTATTTCTGGTTTCTAGTTTTTTTAATTACGTCAATTCCTATTTTTTTCATTTAGGAACAGGACCGTTAGGATTTGGGATGGGAAATAGGCCCTCGGTTTCTTTGACTAACTCATCCATTCGACTCATCATCATTTTTGCATTTTTTAAATTGATGAAAATAAGTTTGTCGTTTCGCCCATGTCATCTGCAAGGTTGTACAGTTCATATAGATGGCTTTGATCTGGATTGTAGTGATACCACTTAATGAGCTTCCAGTCGCCTTGGCGTAGGGAAGTAGAAGGGCGATTATGAGGGTAGTGACAGAATATTTCATTGCGTATTGCAATTCCATCTTCCAGAATAGGTTTCATACTTAGCCCATCAAATTGAAGCTCATGAGGCATTTCCCAACCTAGCATATCTGCAAAAGTTGGAAAGAAATCTGTAGACTGTTGTAGGTCATTGCTTATACTTCCTGGCTGTACTTTACCAGGCCATATAACAATTAACGGAACACGGGTTCCTCCCTCATAAATGGATCCTTTTCCATTGCGTAATGGGTCTGCACTAGAGACCGGCACTTCATGAAATTCCTCTGGCATGTGTTGTGCATTTGAATTAATGTAAGGGCCATTATCTCCTACAAAAACAATAACCGTATTATCTAGAATATCTGCATCGTCGAGAGCTTTAACCAACCGACCTACCACTTCGTCTAGCGTTTCCAACATGCCTGCATAGACTGGGTTTTGCTGTGGTGCAGCTGGATCTACTTTAGCTCTATATTTATCAATCTGATTTTCCTTGGCCTGCCAGGGAGCATGAACCTCCCATGCCCAATAATTGAGAAAAAAGGGTTCGTTCTTGTGCTCATGAATATACTTTACCGCTTCATCGCACATCAAATCTTCTAGGTTATCGCCAGGCTTTCCGTGGCTATCATAGATAGGAAACGGGTAAAAGAAGCCACCTGCCAAAGGGCTGGGTTCTGGTGAATGGGGTATATCCAAATCGAAACCGTGCTCTAAAGGGCTGTATGGTACAGGGCCTAGGTGCCATTTTCCTATATGTGTAGTAGCATAACCATTGTCTTTGAATGCTTCACTCATGGTGTAGTATTCAGTTTTGAAACGAGTAATGGATATTGCATCCAAGGTTTTTTTGTTGGGCGGAGCTGACTTAGCAAGTTGCTTGTCTAGAACCAGTTTATTCATGTGGCAATGTGGCAGTGTGATTCCAATCCGAGAAGGATACAATCCTGTAAGTATGCTTGCTCGAGTTGGGGAACACAAAGGATTCGCAGAATAGGCCTGTGTAAACACCATCCCTTTTTTAGCAAGAGCATCAATGTTCGGTGTTTCATGAAATTTGCTTCCATAAATGGACAAATCATTTACTCCAAGATCATCCGCAAGAATAAAGACGACATTTGGTTGCTTTTGTGCGTGAAGGGACACGAAAATGAAGTTTAACAGAATGACAATACATACTTTTTTCATTATATAGTTTTTAGTACTAAATCAATCTTTTGGTCAAAGTATACTTTCGTGATTATACTTGATAAGCGAGTTAGAAGATGACTAGGATAAGTCATCTCTTCTTTGTTTTAATGTTTTTTTCTGAGGCTTCGTAAGACAAGTGTCCTGTTGAGCCTGATCCTAAAATCTCATACTGTTGTGTAGGTATTTGGGCACGATACTGTGCAATAATCTCAGTATATTCTTTATTGCTGATTTCGTTATACCACTCTTGCGGGTCAACTTTATGGTCATAGAACTCTTCGGAACCATCATGGTATTGAAGAAAACGATAGCGTTCAGATATTATAGCATAATTACCTGGCCCAAAGCTGGTTCTTGCAAAGTATGGCCATTCTTCCTCTGGATTTTTCAATAAAGGTACTAATGAACGACCCTCATGTTTAGGGTCTGGTTTTAGCTTTGTCAATTCTAATAATGTGGGGTAGACATCTAATAATTGCACTGGTTTGTTACATACTTTTCCTTCGGGAATGCCTGGCCCAATAATAATCAATGGAACTCGTGTTCCATCTTCCCATAAGCTTCGTTTGGCCCAGCGTTCTTTTTCGCCTAAATGAAATCCATGATCGCTAAAGAGAACGACATAAGTGTTCTTCCCATAATCACCATTGTCTAGTGCGTCTAATACTCTTCCTACTTGTTCATCAACAAAACTAACACAGGCTAAATAGGATTGCACCAAGGGTTTCCATTGTTGATTATCAGTTACCCATTCATGAGTTGGAGATACGTGCTTTAGTCTTGTTATATCTACTCCATATTTTGAAATATCATCTAAATCATCTGTAATAGTTTTTGGTAGTTGAAGTGTTTTTAAAGGATACATATCAAACCACTTTTGTGGTGCAAACTGCGGTACATGTGGACGATAAAACCCTACTCCCATCCAAAATGGTTGGTCTTGTTTTTCAGACAAGCGTTCTTTTGCCCAACTTGCAATTTGGTAATCGGGCATTTGTTCATCACGTTCTGGATAAACTCCCCAATCCCAAAGTGGATGGCCTGGAAACGTGCTTATTTTATTGTCTGGCATAGGTCCAAAACCTCCAAATTGTCCAGCATAATTCGGAATATGTCTTTCATTGATCCCTTTTCCATTGTGAAATAGTTTTCCTGCCGCAAATACATTGTAACCTTCCTGTTCAAATCGCTTTGGCATCACCAGATTTTCGTTCGCAACAGGAGATTCTGGGATATCTGGATTTAAAAAATATATACCCGATGTGCTTGGGTATAATGAGGTCATCATACTAGCACGGGAAGGATTGCAAACAGGAGCTTGACATTGTGCATTAGTAAAAAGTACGCCTCTCGCAGCTAACCTATCCATGTTTGGTGTCTTTGCTTGAGGGTGGCCACCCATTACCCCAATCCAATCATTGAGGTCATCAACCGCAATAAACAACACATTTAGTTTTTCAGATGAAATATTTTCAGCTGTTTTTTTTTGATTGCAGGCTTCTAGGGTAAAAAACAAGGCTATGGCCGAAACAAATAGTATCTTTTTTGTCATAGGGTTATATCTTTCTACTATCGCATTTATAGAATTTGATTGACAACATAAAACTCAGGAATTTAGAAATAGAAACCATCCTGCCATACCATGCATAATTTACTTTTTTTTTCAATATAGCCGGACTTTTAAAGGGGGGCTTTTATTTTTAATTGTTCAACTCTCAGTGTTACCTATAAAAAATGGCAAGAAAATTAATATAATTTTTTGCCTCTCAAGACTTAATAAACACAAAGTCCTAAAGTGTACGCTCCGATTGGTTAAGATTTCCAAAGGTTGAAGGAGGAGGCTCTCAAAGAAGATAATTATTAATTAGTCCTAACAAAAGAAAGTTTACTGTTTTAATATTTCCAAGCATGTTAGGACAGGATGGGTTATTATTTATTAAATTCTACATTTCGGATACAATTGAAAGAGATAGTTAAATAATGGTTGATGAATAGATATTGGGGTGAATGAAATTTCGCCCCTTTATCATTTAGAGAATATTTTATATTTATCGCTTAACAATTCAGGCATAGCAGATGGTGAATAGATAATACCTGAACCACGGTCTCCTTGTGGTTTATAATGTGGGCTATTTGAAGTACTTTCAGGTTGATATTTACTATTCCCGCTCTCAGATTTCCACCAATTCAACCATTCAGTTTCTAATTTAGCTACCTCGGAACTATGAGTATTTGATACATCAATGGTTTCTAAAGGGTCTTTTACAATATTATACAACTCCCAACCATTTCCATCGACTTCAACCAAGCTCCATTGTTCCGTACGAATGGCACGGTTATCCATGAATTGAAAAAACATAGGAGCGTCCCGCTTCCATTCTTCTCCTTTTAATAATGGAATAAATGATTTTCCAGCAGTGGTTTTACTTTCAACTGGCTGAATACTATTGATTTTAGCTACCTCCAAAAGACTAGGCATAATATCCACTAGATTTAATTTTTCAGGTCTTATAGAATTGGGTGCTGATATTCCCTTAGGCCATTTTACTATTGCTCCCGTTTTTACACCACCTGAATGTTGGCTAATTTTATAAAGCCTCAAAGGACTAACACTTGCATAAGCCCAACCCGTACCCACTTGGTAATTTGAGGTAGTGTCTCCTGGCAGAAGGCCTTTTTCTAACATTATTTTATCCATTACAGAAAAGGAATCTGTACCATTATCACTTAAAAAAAGTATTATGGTATTTTCATCTTGTTTGGTAGCCTTTAAAGTTTCCATTAGTTGCCCAATCCCATGGTCCATATTTTCTACCATTGCAGCGTATACAGACATCCGTAAATCTTCTAAATCCTTTTGTTCATCAGTTAACGTATTCCATTCTGGTAAGTTTAATGGGTAGTCGGGTACCGGTGTTTCGTGATTTAAGAGACCTAAAGCTTTTTGGTTTTTTATTCGCTTTTCTCTAACCGATTGCCAACCTTTTAAATAGGACCCTCTATATTTCATAATAGCCTCTTTAGAGGCTTGCAGAGGATTGTGGGGAGATTGATAACTGAGATAAAGGAAGAACGGCTGTTTAGTTTTATTATTTTTAGGTTTAATAAATTCAAGGGCATTTTGAGAAAAGGCATCTGTAGAATAAAAACCCTTGTCAAAATCTTCAAATTTTTCTTCATTGATTCTATAATCTTTACTTCCTTTAAAATAATTAGAATAGCCTCCTAAAAAGCCAAAAAAATAATCAAATCCTTTATTGTTTGGCTCTCCATCTAAATGCCATTTTCCGATCAAGCCAGTTCTATAGCCTTCTTTTTTTAATTCTTGAGCTATATTTGGACCATTTTTAGCTCCATAACCTGCTCTTGGCCACCACTTACCTGTGAGCATGGCACTTCGAGAAATTACACACATTCCACCATTAAAAAAATTTGGTAATAACAAGCCTTCGTCTGCCATGGCATTTAAAGCTGGGGTATTTATTTCTCCACCATAACAACCTAAATCGCTGTATCCCAAATCATCTGCCATGATGATAATTATATTTGGCTGTTCCTCGTTTTCTGATTTAGGTGCTTTGCAGCTAAATACAAAAAGAGCAATAATAAGATAGATTAATCTATGTTTTATTGTTGAGAATGTTTTCACACCTAAGTGGTTTATAACTTCATAATATTCTTTCATATTGGTATTATTATTGACTATATCTTGTGATGACAAGACATACTATTTTTTTAATAAAATTCTTCCTTTTAAATCTGTTCTTTATATGTTGAAAAGAGATCGACAAATGGAGTGTCTCGAGCTTCTTTTTTAGGGTCATAATTATCGTTTATGGAAGGCCAATAACGTTTATCAATTTTTAGCTTTAACCAATCCATTAACTTGGCAAACATTTCATCTTTTAGTTCGGGATTTATGTTTATTAAATTGTCCTTTTCGAATGGGTCTTTTTCAATATTATATAAGTACAACCTACCATACCAATCATAAATCAGTTTAAAATCACCATCTCGAATAGCGGAATGGGGCGTGAGTGCATAAGGCTCATAGGGGCTGTTATAAATCACATTAAAAGGATAATGCCAGTAATGTGTGGTTTTAGCATAACTATTATTCTCATTTCTAAGATCTGAAAGTATAGGGATTAAGCTTTCACCATCAAGATCATTTTTAGTAACAATTTCTTTCGAATTATAACCTGCAGCTTCTAAAATAGATGGATAAATATCAGTACAATCTACAGGAACATCTATCCATTTTCCTTCTTGTACTTTCCCTTTCCATCTAAAAACTAAAGGGACTCTTATTCCACCTTCGGTTACACAGGCTTTCCCTCCTAAAAATGGGTCGTTGTTAGTACCCATGCCATTTGGGGTGATTTCAGCATCTATTCCTCCATTATCCGACATAAAAATAACAAGTGTGTTATCTTCTATGCCTAGCTCCTTTAATTTTTCTAAGATACTTCCTACGGAACGATCCAAGCTTTTTATCATGGAGGCATAAACAGGGTCTTTATGTCCATTCCACCCCTTGGTTTTTTTAGAATCAAAATGAGTAATCTCATCATCTTTCCCTTGATAAGGTGAGTGTATGGCAAAATGTGAAAAATAAAGGAAAAAAGGCTTTTCCTTTATTTTTGCTCTTTCCTCAATAAACTGTAAAGCCTGTATTGTAAGGTCATCTGTTAAATAGTTTTCATTGGTTTCTTTTCCAGAATTTCCTATTTCCAGTGCTTCTGCCGCTACTTTTGGGAACATTTTATTAGTGCTATTATTCCAAGCATTTTTCCAATTGAAATAAGCAGATCCGCCAGCATCATACCAAGCAATTGGTTCAAATCCTTGGTCTATGGGCTGATATCCTTTAGCACCAAAACCACCAATATGCCATTTGCCAATAAAGCCTGAATGATAATCTACCAACGCTTCGGCAATGGAAAGTTCATCTTTGCCATTGTCTATATCGCTTCCAGTTGGTACTGCAGAATTAGAAATTCCATTTATAAGAGCTTGCTCTATTTTAATATTGTCTTTGTGTTCAAATACATCATGGACGTAAAACCCTTTAGGGACTTGAACATTTTGATTATAGTAAGTTGCCCGTGGTGGCATAGCTGTTGTAAAACCAACTCTTCCAGCGTATTTACCTGTTAAAATACTGGCTCGAGTAGGGGAGCATAATTGATTGGCATATGCCTGCGAAAAGGATGTTCCTTCACTTACCAACTTATCTATGTTTGGTGTTTCATAAAACATTTCAGACGGATGTGTGCCTGTAAATTTATTGGCATATGCTCCACTATCCATAATACCATAATCATCGGCTAGGATAAAAATAATATTTGGGCGGCTTTCTGATTTATTTTCATCTTCTTTTACCGATTTACATCCTACAAATAAAACAACTGTAAGACTAAAAATAATATTTTTCAAAAAAGTCATTTGTTCCATGTGAGTTTAAAGGCTTTTATTCTGTGTATTGGTAGTTTGCCCTTCTATTAGGTGCGTTATCTCCTGCTTCAAATAAATTATGTATGCTTTGCAATTTTGGCGGATTATCTACCCAATGGAAACCAAAATTCAAGGTGCCGTTTTTTTCCAGCAGGCTTCTAGGAATAGCTAACATTAGTTCGTTTTCAGACATCCTAAAAGATGAGGTTTGTGATTTTTCCCATCCTCTTTTAGGATTGAATTTCTTTATTGTTGTTGATCCCTTTTTTATCCCATCATGATTGATGAGTAAATCATAACCTTCCCAGCCTGTAGATTTATCCAAGTCGGAATCTATAAGTAACAGCATCCAATTTTCTTTTTCAGGGTTTGAAACTTTGTCTTTTGTTCTAATATAAAAATAGACATACTGATCATCTCGTACCACTTTTGATTCTAATATGTCATTTCTGCCTTGGGTGTTGAGGTACGGTCCTGCACTCCCTTGCTTTAAACTATGCCGATGTTCAGTGTCACCCAAGTTATCTATATAGCTTGTGCTTACTTTTACCCATTGTTCAAAGCTGCCTGAGATATCAATGGTTTTTTTCAATCCAGGATCTACTGGTTTTTCTACTCCTTTAAACCTCCTAACATTAGCCATTAATTGATAATAATAATTATCTGAATGACCTCCCTTCATAGGCTCTATATCACGACTATATTCTTGGTTATACTGGTCAATAAAATAGACATCACCTTCTTTGAGTTCCTTGCCTATTTTCCCTAAGTGTGCCCCTGGGTAAAAACTCCATTTTTGAAGTTCCATACTTATATTTTTACTCATTTTCTGTTTCCCTGCGGACCATTCGTTCCATCCTGTTACAAAGACAAACTCTGGGTCGACTTCAAGAGCTCTATCCCATTGTTCCTGAAAAAAAAGACCTTTATCTGTATCGGGAGTTACATCCAACTCATTCGTTTCTGGTTGATGAAAATTATGAAAACTCCTTCCAATATTTGAAAGTGGATGTTCAGCAACTGCCACGGGAATCATTTCTTTTTCGGTTGGATATTCATGCCATGCGACAGCTTGGGGGAAGTGATCTACCCACGGCCATTCGTCTTTCCCTTTCTGATCATACCAAGGTAAAGTAGTCCATGCCCAGCTTTGCCTTAGGTTGAAAAAGGCCTTGATTTCTTTAGAAAAGTCAATATCATTCACTCTGTTTCTTTGAGGCAGTTCATGTTGACCATAGAGCAATAAAGGTTTCCCCTTCCATTGAAACCATATGTCTTTGTAAAGTCCTTTGGAATAAAATTCTTCCCACAGCTTATTGACCGATATTTCACTTCCCAAAAACGTTATAAACGGAGTCAATTCTCCATCATTTCGCATTTTTGAGAATACTTTGCAGATCTTCAAATAGGTATCTGGATAGGTTTTGTTGTTGGTTACATCCAAAATAATAACATCTATTCCCGCATCAGTCAATTGATTTGCATGCCTGCGTATTGCCCACTCTTCATGGTTCAGATAATAACCGATTTCGGGCTCTCCCCAGTAATGACTTCCATTACCCCATTGCGGATTTTTTGGATTTCCTTTAAGTATTTGGGTTACGTTAAATGGTCCTGAGTTTTCAGAATTGTTATGAGTCATAAAGTAAAAAATTCCAACATACCGATTCTTTTTAGGTGGGCCAACTTCTCTAAAATTTGGTAATTTTCTGCCTAAGGCATCCGTTGCTGTCCAATTTCGGTTAACGATGTTCGTTGACGATTTTAGTTTTTTTTTACCAATTTCACCTTTGTATCGAACTTCATCCCAACTCTCTATGCCAATCATTTCTTTATATTGATCATATACTTCATCTTCTTTTTCTGTACCAAAGGCTTGATAGACTTTCCAAACGGGCTTAATACCACTAGGATCTTCCTCATCATCTGGGAAACGCCTTAAGCCTATACGTAAACCGCCTTCTCTACGGTTGTCTTGCCAGTTGTGATATTGGAAACCATCAAACCCGTCTAAATATTTAATCTTTTTCATGGCATAGGCCATTCCTGCCGCTTGCTCTTTTAAATCTTGCTCACTGTAAGTTGGGGAGTTAGTTCCGTTTTCTGATAAGTAAACGAGACGCTTAGTCTTTCCTTTAAATAATACTTCAGGCTGTTTTACCCAAGCATCCAATACTTCAGTGTTTTTAAAGGTAATAAGTTGTGTATCGAAATCGAAACTCACTTTATTATCTAGCCATGTCTTAGGCTCTCGCAAAGATTCTGGATAAGGGTGCTGTGCAATAGCCCATTCAAAATCACCTTCCGCTTTGGAGAATTGTAATAGTTGCTCTAGTAGTTCTTTTGAATGATAGAAGTGCGGATTGGAAGTCCAATTCCAATAATGCGTGAGGGTAATAAATACTTTTGAATTAGCATTGTATTTTCTGGCTATATTATGCGTCATTCGCATTGATTTATGGTAGATATCCATAAATACTAGAGCTGTTTTTTCACCTGCATTGGTCCAAACCCATCCTGCATCCACTTCGTTGTGAATAATCCAATGATGAATGCGTCCATATTTTTTATCGGCTCTCATATAACGGTTTGCTAGAAAATCAAGAACGGCAGCATAGTACTGTACACCTTCAGGAGTGGTTAAATTGGGCATGGAATAAATCCCGGAAGGGTCACAATCTGGATGTTGAAGAATTCGTCCTATTTCTTTATCAGCAGCTTTTGAAGCCTTATCCACTAATAAGATGGCTGATACTTCAATGTTTCTTTCGGAGGTACTAAGAAACGTTTTGTCCTGAAGCTCAATCTCTTTTTTGTCAACGTAATAGGTGTTTCCCATGTACTCGAAAGGCATATTTTCTGGTGAAGGTCCGGATCGAAAAAATTTAGTTACCCATATATTAACTGTCGCACTGGTAATACCTAAACTGTCTAAATCTGTATAAGGTGCTTGACGATTGATACTATAGCCACCCAATCCTTTAATGGTGGATGGCTTAACAAATGGATAATTATATTTTGGACCAACGGAATCAGTATATCGTGCATGCGAAACACCTTTATACTTTGAATCTTCTTTTTCAACAATCATCCATTTGGATAGTAATCGGTCTTGCTTGTAACCATGTCGAGTTACAAAACGCTTCAATTTAATGTCGAAGAATTTATTTTTAGGATTTATGGGTTCCAAAAACTCAAAGTTTTGAAGCTCTGTACCATTTTCATAAACACCAATTTCTGCAAGAAATAGGTCTTTGCTAGCGGAAACTTCCCCTTCAATTCTAACATGCTCATCATTAACCAACACGTTTGAAATTTGATTAGGGAAGTCTTTATTCAAATAGGCTGTCAAACCATTTTCATAGATCAATTCTTGTTGTTTTTTGGCTTCTTTGTTTGTTTGAATTTCCAATTCACGTTTAGTTTGCTCACGAAGAACTAAGTTTTTCAATTGAATATTTAATTCTGGTGCTTCTCCAAAGTCCAAACGCAGGTAATCTCCCTTTTTACCCCAATTTTTAAGTTCTTCTGTTAAATCAATACTAAATTGAACCCAACCTTCAGTAGAACCAATATCTCTTACTGTATTGGGTTTCAATAAATCATTAGCTGGGTAAAAATGAACTTGTATAAAATCTACTCCAGTAGGGCAAAAATATTCAAATGATAATCGATTGTTTTCCTTTTTTAAATCTACTATTAAAGGATTAATAAATAAATAAGGGTCCTTTCCTAAAGTTTTAACATCGTATATCTCTCCTTCTAAAACATGCAATTCTATTTGGTTATAATTCTTTGTGTTTATATTCAAAGAGGTTATTGAAGTTTGAGCAAAGAGCCCCAAAGGGCACATTATAAAAAACAAAAAGTATCTAAGCATAAAATATATGAGATGTTGTTACTGACATCTAAAATTACATTGGTTTTTTTTAGAAACTATCCTGCTGAATAGGGTCTGTTGGCAGAAAGTACAGGATTGTTTTATTAATGTTTATAAATAGTTTCGCTGTCTGAACATAGGAATTTGCAAACTTCCTAAACGCATAGAAAACAATGAATAGAGCCGCCTTTTTAGTTTTTTTTCTACTAATGCAATCCCAGGCATTTACCCAAGATAAGCCTAATATTATAATAATTTACCTCGATGATTTGGGTTTTGCAGACATTGGAGTAAATGGCCAAGTTGTCGATATTAAGACTCCTAATATTGATTTATTGGCAAATAATGGGGTCAGGATGACATCAGGATATGTAACTGCACCACAGTGTATTCCGTCAAGAGCAGGGTTATTATCGGGAAGGTATCAGCAACGTTTTGGACTTGATCACAATGGCACAATTCCCTTACCGCTTGACGAAATAATTATTCCACAACGCTTGAAAAAAGCTGGTTATGTTACTGGTATGACAGGTAAATGGCATTTAGAGCCAAATCATCAGCAACAAGTGTGGATTGCGGAAAATATGCCAGAATTAGGAGACACAAAAAAAGTGCAACCAGATGATATCCCTTTCTCAAAAAAGATCCCATACATGAGTTCTAACAGAGGGTTTGACCAGACTTTTCAAGGGTATATTAATACCTATTGGGCAAATTATTCTTTAGATGGAGACGAGATCAAAGAAAATGCAGAATGGATAGAACAGGAGGGTTACCGATTAGATATTCAAACAGATGCTACGGTCAAATTTATTGAGAGAAACAGCGAAAAACCCTTCTTTTACTACCTATCATATTTTGCCCCACATGTTCCTTTAGATGCCACTCAAAAGTATTTAGATCGTTTCCCTGAAGACATGCCAATGCGTAGGCGATACTGCTTAGCAATGATGTCTGCCGTTGATGATGGTGTAGGAAGGGTCAAAGAAACACTTAAAAAAATGGGGGTTGAAGACAACACTATTATTTTTTTTATCAGCGATAACGGAGCCCCTTTAAAGCTTATAATGGAAGACAAGCCGGGGGTTGGTCCGGGATGGGATGGTTCTAAAAACATTCCGTGGGTTGGTGAAAAAGGAATGGTTTCAGAAGGCGGAATTCGCGTTCCATACATAATCAATTGGCCAGGCGGACTTCCAAAAGGTATCGTATATAACAAACCCGTTATTTCCCTAGATGTTGCTGCTACCTGTAATGCAATAGCTGGGTTGCCTGAATCCAAAGATTTAGATGGAACAAATCTAATCCCGTACTTAAAAAATGATAAAAAAGGAGACCCTCACGAAGCACTTTATTGGAGATTTTGGGGGCAGTCTTCTATACGAATGGGCGATTTCAAGTTTTTAAAGTCAGGTAAGTATGAATACTTATTTGATTTGGTTTCGCCAGAACACGAAAATCGAAACCTGATTGATGCATACCCTAAAAAAGCTAAATACCTGAAAAGGAGCTTGGCAAAATGGGCTAAAGAACTTAAAACCCCAGGAGTGCCAATCGAAGACTTCCTTCCTCAAGATAAAATGTTTAGAGATTTTTATTTTAAATCAAATCAATGAAAAAAAATTACTACATCCTTTTTTTATTTTTACCATTTTTGGCTCATACACAGGGCATAGACAAGTCATTATATGCCTTTGACTTTAAAATGGATCATCTTTCGATTCCTGAAAGAGCAACGCTATTTTCAGAGCTTGGTTATAGCGGCACCACCTTCATCGTAAAAACAGATGATCAAAGGGATAAACTTCAAGAGTATTTAGAAACAGAAGAATTTGCTTCTGGGAAATTAACAATTCCTGTTGTTTACTTTAGTTTTGATTTTTCTAAGAATATTGAAAACGAAAACGAGCTTTGGCATAAAACGTTAGAGTCTTTGCCAAACGGGACCGCACTATGGGTTATTATTTTAAATGAAAATGCGACAAAAGAAAAAGCATTGACGCTTCTAAGAGATATGGCTAAAGAGGGTCAGCGATTAAATCGAGACATCGTGATTTATCCACATGACAATTGTTTCATAGAGTCCGCAGAGGAGGCGATACCTTACATTGAAGAGCTAAACGAGCCGAATCTTTATTTAACCGTCCATTTGTGCCACGAAATGCGTGCCGGAAATGGGGAACGTTTACTTGAAGTAGCCATTAAAGCGGCACCATACTTAAAATTTGCATCAGTTTCCGGCTCAAATACAACCATGTTTGGAAACGACAAGGCAGAATGGTCGGACGCAATAAAACCGTTAGGTCAAGGAGATTATGATGTTTCCAAATTCGTGTCTGTTTTGCAAAAAATAGAATTTAAAGGTAAAACAATGTTACACACTTTTGGCATTGAAGACGATTCCAGAGATCATTTAACACGTTCTATTGCAAAATGGAATACAATGGTAGACTCTACTTACGAAATACTGAATAACAACCTCAATAATATTTTAGATAATCCAGAAAATGCTTATTGGGACGACGTCTCAAAATCTTGGTTCTTATCAAATTTAGGCGGCGAAAAAGTAACCATAGAAAAGGATGGCTATGGTTGGATAACACGCCTAGATGAACAAGGAAATGTAATTGATAATAGATGGATAGAAGGCTTAGATGCACCAACCGGAATGGCGTCTTATCAAAACTTATTATATGCTGCGGATCGTGGTGTATTGGTTGAGATAGATATAGTACAAGGGAAAATTCTCAGGAAAATTGAGTTACCAAATGCTGAATTTGTAAATGATGTAGCTGCAGCTTCCAATGGTGATATTTATGTGTCTGCTACATTTTCAAATACCATTTTTAAGCTTCCAAAAAATAAGGAAGTTGAAATATTTATAAATAATGAAGTCTTAGAAGGCCCGAATGGGCTATGGATTGATGGAGGAAATTTGATTGTGGCTACTTGGGGACCAATGACCAATCGTGCAACTTTTGAGACAAGTAGAAAAGGTACTCTAATGAAAATAAACCTTAAAACGAAAGAGATTAATCCAATCGGAAAAGGGTTGCCAATTGCAAATTTTGATGGAGTTGTAAAGTATGGAAAGTACTATTTCGCAACGGATTGGACGGGTGGAAGACTTTTGAAAATTGATGAGAAAGGAAATGTAGAAGAGGTGATTTCTGGTTTTTCTCAATTAGCTGACTTAGGCATCAATAAAAAGAAAGGAATTTTAATGATTCCTGAGATGAGCAAAAACCGTTTTATCTTTTTGAATTTGAATTCGCTGTAGTATTTGTTAGGGAGTTTGATAGTTAGTAGTTTGTAGTGATTGGCTACTAGCTTCTTATATACTTTTCATTTGATTTACGGGTTTCTACAGGATGCAAAAGATGGATTTTTGAAATAATTTTGAATCACAGTTATTATAATCAAAACTAAATATGAAAAAGGATACTAAAGTATATAAGCACGTAAATTATTTATGGGATAATAAGAAAGTTGCAGAGCTAAGTGATGATCAAGTAGCCCTCTTTCTTTACAGGTCAAATATTCTTGGGGCAGATTTAAGAATTACTAACTACGGTGGTGGCAATACCAGCTGCAAGACCACTGAGAAAGACCCATTGACCAATGAAGACGTGGAGGTGATGTGGATCAAAGGTTCAGGTGGAGACATTGGTACTTTGACCAAAGCCGGAATTGCAGGCCTTTATACAGAAAGGTTAAGAAATCTCAAAAATGTTTATGCTGGACTTGCTGATGAAGATCGAATGGTAGGTTTATTTGATCATTGCATATATGACCTTGAAAGTAAAGCCCCATCTATAGATACACCTTTACATGGACTTTTGCCATTTGCTCATATTGATCATTTGCATCCTGATGCTTTGATTGCAGTAGCTGCGGCTAAGGATAGCGAAAAAGTCACCAAAGAAATTTGGGGTGATACGATGGGTTGGGTGCCATGGCAAAAGCCAGGCTTTGACCTCGGGCTTCAGTTGGAAAAATGCCTGAACGACAATCCTGGAATACGAGGCATTGTATTAGGTAGCCATGGTCTTTTTACTTGGGGAGATACCTCTTATGAGTGCTATATAAATAGCCTTGAAGTTATAGAAATGGCCTCAGAGTATATTGAAGATAAAATAAAGGAAAATGGAAGCGTCTTTGGAGGACAAAAAGTAGAAAGTTTGGCTCAAGAAGAGCGTAAAGAGAAAGCTGCTCAATTGATGCCTATGTTAAGAGGCTTATGTTCTTCTGAAAATAGGATGATCGGTCATTTTAATGACAGTGATGTGGTTCTGCAATACATCAACAGTAATGATTTGGAGCGTCTTGCTCCAATGGGGACCTCCTGTCCTGATCACTTTCTTAGAACGAAAATTCAACCTCTAGTACTGACATTGGATACTAAGGAAGATCTTTCCAACACAGAAGTAGTCCTTGAAAAACTGAAGCCTGCATTTGAGCAATACAGAAAGGAATATCAAGCATATTATGATACTCATAAGCGAGCCAATAGTCCTGCTGTTCGCGATGCCAGTCCGGTGATAATTATTTACCCGGGTGTAGGCATGTTTAGTTTTGCAAAAAATAAGCAGACCACAAGAGTGGCCAATGAGTTTTATGTGAACGCTATCAATGTCATGCGTGGGGCAGAGGCTATTACAGCATATACATCGTTACCAAGACAAGAAGCTTTCGATATTGAATATTGGTTATTAGAAGAAGCAAAGCTTCAGCGTATGCCAAAGGAAAAACCCTTGTCTCGTAAAGTAGCTCTGGTTACTGGTGCAGGTGGAGGAATAGGTAAAGCCATTGCCGATAAATTAGTAGCGGAAGGAGCCAATGTGGTGTTGACCGATATTTCGGAAGAAAGACTTCAAGAAGCACTTACTACATATTCCAGAGATACTGCAAGTTATGCCATTTGTGATGTAACCAAAAGCGACTCTATTGCAGAAGCATACAAGAAGGCTTGTTTGGAATTCGGGGGAGTAGATATCGTGGTTCACAGTGCAGGCTTGGCAATTTCTAAACCGTTGGAAGAGACTACTAAAAAAGATTGGGAAATTCTTCAAAACGTTTTAGTAAAAGGTCAATTTGAATTGGCAAAGCAGGCAGTAGGCATATTACGAAAGCAAAGTTTGGGAGGAGACTTCATATGCATTGCCAGTAAAAACGGTTTAGTGTCAGGCCCAAATAACGTAGCTTATGGAACTGCAAAAGCGGCACAACAGCACATGGCAAGACTCCTTGCTGCTGAGTTGGGCGGTGATAAGGTTCGCGTTAACACTGTTAATCCTGACGGAGTTATTGTAGGAAGTAAAATTTGGGAAGGTGCTTGGGCAGAAGGACGTGCTAAAGCTTATGGAATTACAGTAGAAGAACTTCCAGCACACTATGCAAAACGTAATCTTTTAAATGAAATCATTTATCCTGCGGACATTGCCAATGGAGTTTTTGCCTGTGTAGGTGTTCTGGATAAAACCACAGGAAATATTATTAATGTGGATGGTGGAATGGCTAACGCATTTGTGCGATAGTATGTTTGAGTTTTTTTTTGACTTCCATGGGCTTTTAGCTCCATGGAAGTTCTCTTTCCATCAATAAATTGACCCTAAATGAGAATAGATAAAAATCAACTAGCAGAAAGCAACCAAAAAGGTGTTGATGAGCACAACTCACGTTTTAATTTTCTTGCCAACAGTTTGGCAAGAAGTGGCTCAGATGTAAATGCCGTTGTTCAGAAACTCCAAGACTTTCAAGTGGCTATACCTAGCTGGGCATTAGGAGCAGGTGGTACACGGTTCGGACGTTTCGGATTTCAGGGGGAGCCTTCTAGTCTAGAACAAAAAATAGATGATGTTGGAATACTTCATGGACTTACACAAACGGCAGGTGCAATTTCATTGCACATCCCTTGGGATGTTCCTAGCGATTATTTGGCCATTAAAGAATTAGCAAATTCCCATGATATCGTCTTTGATGCGGTCAACTCTAATACCTTTCAGGATCAAAAAAATGCTAAGGAAAGTTATAAGTTTGGCTCGCTGAGCAATAGTAGCAAAGCCGTTCGCGAACAGGCGATAGAACACAATATTGAAGTCATAAAAATAGGGGATAAATTAGGTTCTAAAAGCTTGACGGTTTGGTTGGCAGACGGTTCTAATTTCCCTGGACAAAGCAGTTTTCAATCTGCACTCCAGCATACAGAAGATAGTTTAAAGGCCATTTACAAGCGGCTCCCTGATGACTGGAAACTATTTATTGAGTACAAACCTTACGAGCCTAATTTCTACAGTACTGTCATTCAAGATTGGGGCACCTCTTTTATGTTGGCAAATGCCTGCGGTGAAAAAGCCTATACCCTTGTTGACCTTGGTCACCATTTGCCCAATACTAATATTGAGCAGATAGTTTCAACCTTGATGCTAAAAGGAAAGCTTGGTGGATTTCATTTTAATGACAGTAAATATGGAGATGACGATCTTACAGTAGGGAGCGTAAAGCCCTATGCCTTATTTCTTATTTTCAATGCATTAGTTTTTGGGATGGAAAACAATCCGCAAAATCCCTATCCCGCATGGATGATAGATGCCAGTCATAATATCAAAGATCCTCTAGAGGATTTAATACAATCTTTAGACGCCATTCAAGAGGCCTATGCCAAAGCTCTGTTGGTAGACCAAAACTTATTGGCTGAAGCACAGAAAAATCATGATGTGGTTAAGTGCCAGGAAATCCTTCAAGAGGCTTTTCGCACAGACGTTAGACCTCTGCTAGAAAAAGCAAGGTTAAATAGGGGCGGAGCCATAAGCCCAATAAACTCCTATCGCTCTCTGAAGGTTAGAGAAAATCTAATCAAAGAAAGAGGGATCAATTCTATAGCTACTGGACTTTGATTAGACTCAAATGAAAACCAAGGTAACGGCTATATTTGATATTGGAAGAACCAATAAAAAGTTTTTTCTTTTTGATCCGAACTTGCAAGAAGTGCATCGGGAGTATACTCGTTTTGATGAAATTGAAGATGAGGACGGTTACCCTACTGAAAACCTAAAAGCACTAGAGAAATGGGCGAAAGAAGTATTTGACAAAGTGCTGGATTCTGATGAATATGAGATTGAGAAATTGAATTTTTCATGTTATGGGGCAAGCTTGGTTCACATTGATGAAAAGAGTAAAGTAGTCGCCCCGCTTTATAATTATATGAAGCCTTTGGCGGAAGACGTTTATAATTCTTTTTATGACAAATATGGCCCTGAAAATATAATTTCGAAAGATACGGGTTCACCTAAACTGGGCATGCTGAATAGTGGAATGCAGCTATATTGGCTTAAAACGACGCAGCCTGAAGTATTCAAAAAAATAAAGTATTCCTTACACCTCCCTCAATATTTGAGTTATCTCTTTACTGGAATTCCGGTAAGTGAATACACCAGCATTGGTTGTCATACCATGCTTTGGGACTTTGATAAGGCTGATTATCATGAATGGGTCTATAAAGAAGGAATAGAAACTAAGCTGCCTCCTATTACATCTACAAGTCAGACTAAACCCATTAATTACCAAGGAAAAACTATTCACATGGGAGCAGGAATACATGATAGTTCTTCTGCCTTGTTACCTTATATTCGGAGTATGTCAAAACCATTCGTTTTGGTTTCTACTGGTACTTGGAGCATTTCTATCAATCCTTTTAATAAGGAAATACTCAGTGTGGATGACCTGAAAAATGATGGACTTTTTAATATGAGAGTGGATGGGAGTCGCGTAAAGGTTTCTCGTTTGTTTCTTGGTAATGAATACAAGCTTCAAGTGAAGAGTTTGTCCAAGCATTTTAACCTCCCTGAGGCTTATCACAAACAAGTAAAGTTCGACTCAAAGATATTTTCAGGAATTAGGAAAGATTTTGTTCGCATGTTTAAATGGATCAGTATGACCTTTGAAGACATGGCAAGTGAAACACAAATACCTTACGATAACTTTGAAAAAGCTTATCATCAACTCATGTTGGAGTTGGTTTTATTACAGGTTAAAAGCATTAAGGCGGCAGTAGGGAAAGGGGAAATAGAAAACCTATACGTGGATGGCGGCTTTACAGACAATGAAGTATATCTTCAGCTACTCTCCTTATATTTATCTGACATGAAACTGAGCACCACAGATTCTTCCTTAGGCTCTGCTTTGGGTGCGGCAATTGTAATCTCTGATGTAACTTTGGATTCCAAATTCTTGAAGAAAAACTACTCGTTAAAAAAACATATTCCTCTGACTTCTAAATAAATAATTCTATGGTAAACGAAATCAATTCTAATTATCCTTCCATAGACGATTTGAGGAAGAAAGCCAAGCGTCGCATACCTCGATTCGCCTTTGAATATTTAGATGGAGGCTGTAATGAGGACGTAAGTATTTCTAGGAATACGAAAGAGATACGTGAGGTACAATTACAGCCTAGATACCTTCGTAATAATGGCATAAGCTCTACTAAGACCAAGGTCTTAGGAATAGAATACGATGCACCTTTTGGCATTGCTCCAGTGGGGCTTCAAGGACTAATGTGGCCTAATTCTCCAGAAATTTTGGCGAAATCGGCTTTCAAACAGAACATCCCTTTTATACTCAGTACGGTCACTACTATGAGTATTGAACGAGCCAGTGAATTGACCGAAGGCAAGGCATGGTTTCAATTGTACAATCCTGCTGAAGATTCATTGCGTGACGATATTATAGAACGTGCAGAAGCAGCAGGATGCAAGGTTCTGGTACTGCTTTGTGATGTTCCTACTTTTGGTTATCGCCCAAGAGATATACGAAATGGTTTGGCTCTGCCTCCTAAAATGTCGCTAACCAATATGCTGCAAATTATGGGGTGCCCAATATGGGCAATAAAAACTTTAATTCATGGACAACCTACTTTTGAGACCCTAAAGCCTTACACGCCTGAAGGACTTAACTTAAAACAATTAGGGGCGTTTATGGACAAAACTTTTTCTGGTCGTTTAAACGAAGAGAGAATTAAGCCTATTAGAGATAAATGGAAAGGTAAACTGGTGCTTAAAGGCGTAGCTTCAGAACAAGATACACAAGACGCTTTACGGATGGGTTTTGATGGAATTATTGTTTCCAACCATGGTGGTAGACAGCTAGATGCCGCCGAATCTACCATCAATTCGCTTTCTGAAATTGCTGCTAAATATAGTGATCAGATAGATATCATGATGGATAGTGGTCTTAGGTCAGGACCTGATATTGCCAGAGCTATAGCCAGTGGGTCTAAGTTTACTTTCATGGGAAGGCCTTTTCTGTATGGTTGTGGAGCACTAGGAAATAAAGGTGGAGACCATACCATATCGATGCTTAAAATACAGTTCAAGCAAGTCATGGATCAATTATGCTGTGAGCGAGTTGAAGATTTACCAAAACACCTTATTTCGAAATAAATTAAATTACTTTGAGCCAGAACACTATGAAGAACGAAGAGATTGTGGAAGTTGCCGGTGGGGAGTTTGAAAGAGAACCTGTTCCTCAATCGAAACTAAAAAGTTGGAAAAGCTTTTTGGGTATGTATGCAGGGGAGCATGCCGCTGGAACCGAATTCATGATTGGGCCTTTGTTTTTAACAGCAGGAGTAAGTGCTTTTGACCTTCTTGCAGGTTTACTCTTAGGAAACCTTTTAGCAGTTTTAAGCTGGCGATATCTTACAGCAAAGATCGCTGTAGAAAACAGGTTAACTCTTTACTACCAACTTGAAAAAATCTGTGGTAAAAAATTAGTCACAGGTTATAACTTGGCCAACGGAATATTGTTTTGTTTCTTGGCAGGAGCTATGATAACGGTTTCTGCTACAGCGGTCGGAATTCCTTTTGACATGGAAATGCCCAAATTAACGGATACCACACCTAATGGAATGACTTGGGTCATTCTTGTGATTATAATCGGTGCTGTAATCTCCTTGATTGCATCAAAGGGGTATGATACCGTTTCAAAAGCTGCTAACTGGATGTCTCCTGTCATTGTACTTGCGTTTATTGCTTGTGGGGTAGTGGCACTTATGCAATTAGACGTTAAGAGTTTCTCAGACTTTTGGAACATTTGGGGAGAAGGCTCAGAACCCTTTCCAGGGCAAATGAAATATACTTTTTGGCATGTAACTATTTGGTCATGGTTTGCAAATGCAGCTATGCACATTGGGATGTCCGATTTGTCAGTATTTAGATTTGCGAAAAAGGAAAGTTCTGGATGGACTACCGCCGCGGGTATGTATGTTGGTCACTATATGGCATGGATAGCGGCTGCCTTACTTTATGCGGTTTATGTTAAATCGCCAGAGGCACAAGCCTTTCTATCAAATGGTGAAGCTCCTCCTGTAGCACCAGGGCCCTTGGCTCACAATGCCATCGGCGTCTTTGGTATTATTGCTGTGGTCTTGGCAGGTTGGACCACGGCGAATCCAACTATTTACAGGGCGGGATTAGCATTTCAGGCGATAATGCCAAAACTCTCTACTTTTTGGGTAACCATTTTAGCAGGTACTGTTGCCACTATTGCTGGTTTGTTTCCGGCTTTCGCCATGAAATTATTAGGCTTTGTGGCACTTTATGGTTTCATCTTAGCACCCTTTGGGGCTGTTATCGTTTTTGAGCACTTTTTTCATAAGCAGGCTGGAATCGTTAAAAATTATGCAGAAGTAGCAGGTATCAAATTCAATAAAGCCGTATTTTTCGCTTGGGCAATAAGCTTTGGGCTCTTTTATTTCATATCTATTCAGTATGGCGTTTTTCTTTCATTTGTGACCTTGCCTTCTTGGTTACTTTGTGGAGTTTTGTTTCTTGTTTTTAGTAGATATATTCAAAAAAAGAACATTTAAAATCAACTAAAATCATTGTATTATTCATTTGACTCGGCATCTAGTTTGATAGATAAATAAATTTCAATAATGCCTATTTAACTTGGAACACTTCAAGGGAAATCATTGCATATGACTTCTCGGTTAATTCCTATAGAACTTCTTGCAATGGCATGCTGTCATCTCTATAAATTCATTCTTTTGAATTATTGCATTAGTTTTTGCCAACCGATTTAATTGTGCAGCGTATCTAGACATTGCTATCAATTCTTGATTATTTTTTTTACTAGTCTTATATAGCAAATACCTAGACAATGTTGCTTAAATGGATAGTGTTAGAGATAATTAGTGTATTTTAAAGGGATAATTTAAAAGTTACTTTTTCTTATATTTAGTAAAAAAACGAGATAAGAATTCTTGATTTAAATGGCAAGCATAGTAAGGAAATGTTTTTTGGTTGGTATTCTTTTACTTCAGTCTACGTCTATTTTTTCACAATGGCGTTTAAATGCCATTGCAGGAGAAGAAGGATTGTCTCATAATACGGTGACAAGTATAATTCAAGATGAGGATGGATACCTTTGGTTTGGGACTTTTAATGGGATAAACAAATATGACGGTTACTCCATGAAACAATATAACTATTCTTTAAATGCTGAAGGTTTGAGTAGTAATGTTATATTTAAATTATTTGAAGATAAAAAAGGCTATTTATGGGCTGGAACTACAGCAGGTCTAAATAGAATAAACCCAAATACTGGGAATATTGATGTTTACTTCAAAGGAGACGATGAGCCGAGGTATACGGGTCAAAATAATATACAGCAATCCAAATCAGGCATTTTTTTTATTAATACAATTAAGGGAATAAAGTTTTTTGAAATAGATGGAAGTGGGAATTTAGAATATGAGTTCTTTTTGAATAAATATAAAGGCTTAAATTTGGATATTCAAAACTTAACTCCTTCATCCAATGGTAAATACTGGTTTTTAACACCGTCAGCAAAAGTTAAATTACATCAAGTCGAGGTGCTTAAAAATGGCAAAACCCCAAAGTTAAATATAGACGCCACAGATTATACTGAGTCACTATTTAGTAGTGGGGGAGCTATACTCGATATTTTAGAATATCCAAAGAACACAGTTTGGGTTATCAATGATCAATTTGAATTATTAAAGTTAAAATTGAATTCCGATCTAAAGGTTGTGGAATCCGAAAAAATATTACTTGTTCAAAATATAGGCAAGGAGCAATTAAAAGAGCAAGGCACTGTTAATATGGTTGCGGATAAAGAAGGCAGGATTTGGATTGCTGGAAATGGGTTGCTTTTGAATTATAATACAGAATTAAGAGAGAGCAATAATTTGTCCAGAAATAATCAGCTAAAAGGTTTATTAACTAATCTAGATATTCAAGAAATCTTTGTTGATAATTCAAATATCCTATGGATGGGCACTCTAAATAACGGTTTGTATAAAATGGATTTAGATAATCATACATTTTATAATTCAACGGAATATCTAAACTCCCAAGAATCACAAGATTTATTTAAATCTCCAATACATTCAATGTGTGAGGACGAAAGAGGAAATCTTTGGTTTGGAACACAAGACGGTAACATAGTGGCCTTAAGGAAAAATGCTTTGAAAAATAATTTTTCAAAGTCTCCTATAGCTTATACTTATCAAGTAACTGGAAAAAAATTAGACAAAGTATTTCAAAAACCTCAAATAAAACGCTTAATGAGCGATAGGGAGGGGGCTATTTGGGCTGGTTCTTTAAATGGATTATTTAAGTTTAAGTACGACGAGACATCCCAATCATTTGAAGTTAAAAAAATCGATAGTATTAAAGATAATTTCGGGAATATTATTGACAAGCCAGTTTTTGCCATAGAAGAAGATAGAAAAGGTAATATATGGTTTGGAGCATGGGAGAAAGGTTTGGTAAAAATGACCTTTAATAAACAAAGAAATTCGCATCAATCTGTTATTTATAGTGCTTCGAATAGGGATTCCACCAGTTTGTCAAACAATAATATTCGAGACATATTAGAGGATACTCAAGGTAATATCTGGGTAGGAACTATTAAAGGACTCAACAAATTAAAACGATCTGAATCGGGAAAAGTAACATTTGAAAAGATTTTCAGCAAATCAGAAGGTTCTAATACTTTGAGTAGTGCTCATGTATTGGATATTCATCAAGCCCAAAATGGAGCTATATATGTTGGCACTTATGGAGGCGGATTAAATCGATTAAATTATTCTAGTAAGGGTAATTTAGAATTCACTAACTATACTGTTAAAAATGGTTTGCCCAGTGATGTTGTATACCAAATAAGAGAAGATTTTGAAGGAAATATTTGGTTAATGCATACTAGAAAAATTTCTAAGCTAAACCCTAGTACTGGAGAAGTAATATATTTTGAAAAGAATAATGGATTTAACGTTGATGAATTTAAGGAAAACGCAATGGAGTTTACATCGTCTGGGACAATGCTATGCGGAGGAGTTAACGGATTTACTTTTTTTCAACCCAATAAAATAATTGTAAACAACCTGGAACCTCAGATGACGATTACAGACTTTAAACTTTTGAATGAGTCCGTTAGAGTTAATGAAGTATTTGATGGCCGTGTAATTCTTTCCGATGGTATAAATAAAACGAATAGAATTGAGTTACCATATCATTTAAATTCTTTTGAGTTTGTTTTTTCAAGTATGCATTTTTCCAATCCGGAAAGTAATAGATATAAATTTATTTTAGAAGGGTTTGAAGAGAATGCTCGCACAACTATAGGTAATGAGCGTAGGTTTGCATCTTATACGAATGTTCCTCCAGGTAAATATATCTTTAAGGTCTATGGCTCTAATAGTTCTGGTATTTGGAATAATGATCCTAAAGAAGTACTGATTGTAATCACTCCCCCTTGGTACTTAACTCCCCTTGCGATTCTGTTTTTCATAGCTATCTGTATTGCAATTCTTTATATAATTAATAAGGTTAGATGGAATCAAATAAAACTGAAAAATGATCTTAAATTAGAGAGTGCTTTACATGAAAAAGCAGAAGAAATAAATCAGATGAAGCTGCTTTTTTTTACTAATATTTCTCATGAATTAAGAACTCCACTTACTTTGATTATCGGGCCTCTTCAACAAATTATGGAAGGCCACACCGATCCTAAATATCTAAAGCGTTTAAATGGGATTATGTACAAGAATTCAACTCGTTTACTAAGGTTAATCAATCAATTACTTGATTTTAGAAAGGCAGAATCGGGTAATGTAAACCTAATAGTAGAACACGGGGATTTGGTAGTTTTTTTGGAGGAAATTTACAATGCTTTTGAAGAGATTGCTATTGAAAGGAATGTGGGTTTTACTTTTAAGACCAAAGAAAAGGATTTGGGTGCTTGGTTCGATAATGATAAAATGGAAAAGATATTGTATAACCTATTATCCAATTCTTTTAAATTCACTCCGCCAAATAGAAATATCGAATTGTTGCTAAAAAAAGAAACTGTCGATGGAAAAGAGTCTGCAGTTATTCAAGTTGTAGATGAGGGAATAGGGATAGCTAGTGAAGATTTGATAAATGTTTTTGAAAGGTTTTATCAAGTTAAAAAAGAAAGTGATATGATACAGATGGGGTCGGGTTTAGGATTGGCATTTACAAAACGATTAATTGAAGTTCATAGAGGTAATATCAGTATCAACAGCTCTACTGAAAGGGGTACAACTTGTACTGTTTCGATCCCGATTTCAAAATCTGAATATGAATCCGATGCTACGTTAGAAATGCAAACAAAGCAACACAACTTTAGTTTTGTTAAAAATGAAATTAAAGACTTTAAGGATCTTTTAGCAGCACCATCTAAAAGAGTAAAAGAAGTTAAGCACTCAAAAGAGACACCAACTCTATTAGTGGTAGAAGATAATACTGGACTTCGGGAATACATCTCTGATTATTTTGAAGACCATTATAAAGTTTTAAGTGCTAAAGATGGCGAGGAAGGCTTGAAGGTTGCTTTTGAGAAATCACCAGACCTTATTATTACGGACTTAATGATGCCAAAAATGGGAGGTATAGAGATGTGTAAAATAATTAAAAGTGATATAAACACAAGTCATATACCTGTAATTATACTCACGGCAAAATCTGGCTTAGAAAATGAAAAGGAAGGTCTAGAAACAGGTGCAGATGAGTTTGTTTTAAAGCCATTTAATATGGAAGTTTTAAGACTACGGGTAAATAATATTTTACAAACCAAACAGCAATGGACCGAGAAGTTTAAGACAGAACCTACCTCTTCTACTTGGAAAGAACTGTCAAGTAACTTGGATAAAGAGTTTTTGAAAAAATCTTTAAAAATCATTAGGGAAAATATAGATAACTCAGATTACTCAGGAGAAGATTTTGCTATAGACATCGGGATGAGTCGGTCTGGGCTATTTAAAAAAATAAAATCAATTACAGGGCAATCTACTACTGAGTTTATAAGAACTATTAGAATTAAGCGAGCTGCTAACCTCATAACTACTTGTAAGTACTCAATAACCGAAGTCGTTTTTATGGTTGGTTTTACAGACCCAAAATATTTTAGGACATGTTTTAAAAAGCAATTCGGAAAAACTCCCAGCGACTATTTGAAAGCCTTCAAAGAAAGTGTTTTATGAAAAACTAGCCTACCCAGCATGCAAATTCAAGTTTGTCTTAATTTAATTCTAGAGTCACAGTACTCAAGTTATCTAGATTTAGGGCGTAGGCTGGAATTTCGAAAAGAACACTCAACCCAAAATAATTGGCACTACATATCATAAAATAAAAGAATTACCTCAATTGTTTCATATAACCTCTAGCTCTATCAACTTCAAAAGAGCCTATACATGACTCCGTAGTAGCTAAATTTGAGTGTCCAAGATCCTTTGAAATAAATACATTAGGAGCTTCGGATTGAAGTAAGATAATTGCAAAGCTATGTCTAGAAATATGTAGAGACTCGGCTTCTTATACTATGATTAATAGGGAACAATTTATTAATGAGCTTAATGTTTTCGTAAAAATATCTATTGGAAAACCTTTTGGTTTTATTGATGACGTTTTCGTTCATCCTTCACTCCTTACTAAATACAACCTAAAGGGCGGAACGGTCATGCGATCAAATTATACAATTGTGATAAAAAGAAATGGTGTTGGAAGTTTATTTGATGATATTGGCTATTTCGGAGTGGCCATGCCAGTGATTTCGGAGTAATGGTGCCACTTTATAAGATCGTGTAATGATACATAAAAATCATTATTCTTGTTTTAAATATTACTTTTCTAAATGACTCTCCTTTGAGGTCAATTCTATGATCGGATCAGAATCTAAAATCCACTAGAAGTCGATCGTGACTCCGAAATGATTAAGGCTGCTTCATTCTTGGAGGATGATTCACCAAGTAGAAATTGCCACCTCATGAGATGGATTAAATCGAATCTTGCAGTGAAAGTAGTTATAGAATTACTACCTGCTGAAAGCAAACCCTATACTCATGTAATGTATACGGTTATTATAGTTTTTCTTAGGCACTGTTACACTCTGCGTTAACCAGGGTTAACCTGCTGTTACACTAGTGTTACGGCCGTTACGCTTATTTGGGGTTAACCTATGTAAACAATAGTAAATGCTCAGAAAATAAAGCGAAACAAGGTGCGAAACAGGAGCGTTTCACTGATGCCATTTTGTGTCGTTACGCTAAAAAAACAGTTGTAAATCACGAACCTAAGCGTCACTTCAATTGTCCTTACTTTTTAGCTATTTAGTTCCTTCCCAATTTACAGCAGCCAGTCTCACTTTGATCATTTTCAATGTTTCAAAAACGGCCATATCTTTGGGTAAATCTCCATATACAAGATTCTTGAAGTCTCCATTATAGACTGCTGCCAAGCTGGGCCAAATGGTATCTAAGTCTTTAAAAATCAAAGCTTCGTTTGGGTGGTGTATCAACCACTCGTTATTGTTTTTGAAACTAGATACATCATCTTTTGCGACTTTTAAGAGTATTTCGTCAAAAGCTGAAGAGTTGAAAAACTCCATGTATTCTTGTTGATTTAGCAGTTGGTGTAAATCATAGGTGTGGCGAATTTTCTTTTTTAAGTTATCCAATGGGTTCTCACCGTACGAAAACCTCACCAAGCTCATTATCTTTTCACAAATAGTTCTTATCGGCTCAAGAACATTGACTTCAAAAGGTAGTAGACCATGTGCTTCAGCAAGTTCATCTTGCCCATTGTTTAGCATCATTTCACCTATATATGAATTTAGTCTTCTTACTGAGAAAGGCTCGTGATGCCCTAGCCAAGATGATTCCAGGATAACCCTATCTCTTATTTGACCATATTTGCCACTAAACTCTTTACTAAAAGAGTGTGCGGTCTTGCGATTCATTCCCATTTTTCGAGTGATTCCTTCGGTCTCTACTTCTGGCAAGACACGTCCAACTACTTCACTAATGATTCGAATCTTGTCTTTTAGCTTACTGTTGCTTTCTCCATCTCTACGAATAACTACGAGGTCGATGTCTTCAGAAAAACGATCTATAATTCTAAAGCATTTAGAAAGAGCTGTTCCACCCTTAAAAATTGTATCTCTGCCTATTTCGTGCTTAAATATGATGTTCAATGCATACGTTACCCAATAGTCTTTTTCTATATAGATAGCGGAAATTTGGAGTTGGTCAGCGGTGAATTGTACCGCCTGCCTAAAAAGTGTTTTATCTTGGTGAAGAGTCATTCAATATTCCATTTTTCGGTAGAAGACAATACTTTTTGTGCTCCTTCAATTTTGTATTTAGATATGGGGTTTAGAGACTTGAACAAGGACTCGGTTATTTCGTCTTCGCCATTCTCTTCTAGTAGAGCTCCCAGTAGTGCTCTAGTGGCAGGTGAGTACTTTGCACATAGCCTCACCATTGTCTTTTTGTCTTTAGGCTCTAAGTCTTCAAGAATAGCTAAAAACCTCCTACATGATGCCTCTATTGTGGTGTCAGGTATTTTTTTAATGTAGCGTATTGCATCTAATAGCTGAAAAAGCGGTATGTTTTCTTTTGTAATGGTATTTTTTTGTTTGACGAAACTAATTTTATATCGCCCCCTTTTGAAACTTGGTCTAAGCTCATTTTTGCCAATTTGAATTGTATTACTCACCTGAGTTGTGAGGCCTAGTTCATTATATGCACTATATCCTGTTAGATAGCCTACTAGCTTGCCATTGTCTTCTAGCAGGTCTTTCACTATTTGCATTTGATTTGGCTGAAGCTCGCCAAAAGGAGTTTTCTCAGGCTTGTAGTATTTGCCTTTTGCGAGCTTGGCAAGTTTGCCAGCTGCCACTAATCTATTGAGGGACTTAATAACCGCTTCTTTCTTATTCACCTCTACCATAAAGTCATCATAGGTGAACACGTACCCTTTTGGAAATCTATCTATGGTAAGTTTAACATTATTAGATACTTGCATTGCTTAATTCTTTCCACAAAGGTATGTATTTTGTCCAGTTTATTAGTAAAAAAACTGGACAATTGTTTTGTTTTGTCTGCTGGCTTTTGACTTTGAGTGTCTTAAAAAAAGAGAAGCAAACAGGGAACTAGTTGTTAGCCATTAGTATGTCTTATTGAAAATACGAAAGAAATACCTAGCTCATTTCTAAACAAAGTAGAGCTTTAATTATTAGCATAAGACTCTTCAATTAGCTCCTTATGCATTTTCAAGGTCTTGCAATGTGCTAATAACAATCTCTGTATCTCCTGTACCGTAATGACCTGTAGAAGAAACATCTCTTATATTTAATTTGGGGCTTTCTATGTCATCGTACTTAATTCTTAAATAGAGTACGATTTCATTTTTACGAGTTCGTAACTCAGCACAAACGAAGTTCTTTATACGACTAAAAGCGTGATAGTACTTTAATTCTTTCTTTTGGATACCATCACCTAAGGTAAATATGAAGCTCTCCACTTAGTACTCATCTTGCCTTGTACAATCACTCTACCATCTGTAAAGTAATATTCCTCTCTTACTTGACGCATCAAATCCCAACCAGCCTTCTCAATAGCAGGATTGATGAATTTTGTGCAAATATCACGTTCGGTAAGATTTTTCTTGTTCATTAGTTCGTCAGAGATTTGGCGAAATGGCTTCGTGGTTGTGTGCTGGATTTATGTAAAAATAGGAGGAAAAAATGAAATTTCTAATTCAATATTGAATTGAACATCTTTTGAAGTGAAAACTATGAAATCATTATCAGTGCGGGTAAGTTGAATTGCCTTCTCCGATTAGGGAGTTCGGTTCAATTCGGAATGATTTAAGGCAAAAGTTAAGTTTTGGAGACTGATTTCTTAAAACGGTTAATTACGAATAAAATCTAGCTCTCATTTATGCACATTGAATTGGCCAATATTGACTAAACTTGAAACAAGATAATCGAAATGAAATGATCAAATATTTTTTCAAATCATCAGCTCAAGAAGGAGAAAGTGTCAAGCTTAGCATTAACACACATGACATTTATGCTTTTCTAGTAGAGAATAAAGAGTATTTACCCAAACAGCTATACCTAGACGGCAAAAGAGTAATTAGAGATATTCTAGTTAAATATGATAGTCCAGAGGCTAAGTTCAATGCAGACAATATTGAGTACTTTAAAGGGAAATATAACCAATATATCGGAAGGGGACTTGACAAAGGGGAGTCCAAACCTGATCTAAATTTTTTTTGCGAGCCCAATAATGACTTTATGCCACCAAGTAGCATGAGCAAAATGGCTATGGCAAATTTTGCAAAAACTGGTGAAGCATTTATTGATCTGAAAAATCCTCAAAATAATGCAGAGGGAAAATATACAAAGCATGAACTCAAAAACTTGGAAATACATAAATGGGCATATGATATTTACAGTTTCTGGCAAAGTTGTTCTCCTCCAATAGAAGAACTTTTAGAAGAATATGAATTGGCGGTGGTTTTGTATTTGATTTTTCTTGATCCGTTTTACTTCTCCCAAAGTCACTTATGCCATCTTTTCAATCAATCTGATTTTACCAATGTAGAAAATATACTAAATGTTTTAGAAATGAAACATAGTGACACCCTAAAGCTGGGTAATTGGAAAAGAAGAATGAAGGGCTTTAAGGCAAGTGTAGAAAATGAATTAAAAAATGAGAAGGTATTAATCGATAACAATGAGAAGGTTGAAGTTGCCAAAAAATCAGAGAATACTTTAGGTCGAAAGAAATCTAAAATACACTATGTTAGTCAGCCAATTACTAGAAGGAAAAATGATAAACTAACTTCACTTTCAACAAGGGATTCTGCTATTTTATTTAGATTGTTAAAAGAATCAAATCTCATTATTCAAGATGACCAAATCTTATCTCAAACTGATTTGTCAAAGGCTTTAGCTTGTTTAGTGGGGTATGGAGACAAGGCAACTATGGCTGAGCTTAGCCCCAAAAGGCAAATGGAGCGAGAAAGCTTAGAAAGAATTCGTAAAGAACTTTCAAAATTAATGAGTCTGATTAGCAGTAAGTTAGCTAAATTAAACTAGGACGATAATAATATCGTCCTAGGACAAATTTCTGTTCATGGTGAAAAGGTGGGGTAAGTTTGCACTGGAAATTTACCCAACCACTAAACCACAAAAAAATAATGGACAGTTTTATTTTAATTAAACCTCATGACTTAGAGGCTCTCCTAGAAAGAACATTGGAGAAAGTCATAAATAACAAGCCTCACGAAAAAGAAAATAGCCAAGATACTATTTGGTTAAAAGTTTATCAAGCCGCCGCCTACCTACAAATTCCGGAGAGTTCTATTTATCAGCTTACACACAAGAAGAAAATTAAATTCCAAAAGGTTGGGCGAGGTCTTCGTTTCCGAAAAGAAGATTTGGATGATTATGTTCTGGCAAATGTCCAATCAAAAGGGAGAAAATCTTTTCTTAATTAAAATCTACACGACATCATGAACCAAATATCCACGAAAAAAATAACGGTCGGGTTTAAGTGTGACCCTAGTCTTAAATTTCAACTGACACAAGAATCGAAAGCCTTGGGTTTAACGGTATCCGCTTACCTAGAGATGCTCGTACTACAGAGAGCCAATTTAGATGATAAACAGAATATTGAGATGATAGAAATCTTGAAAACGAGACTATCATTCTATGAAAATTCCGAGTTAAAACATTTATTCGAAAAATATAAAGGTCAGCCTTATAAAGTTCTAGATGTAAACGGAAATAAGCAAACAAGGTACATTGGGAGTTTACAAGAGACTTTTGAGATCATTTTATCAATCTTTAAAAACAAATTACAATAATGAATATAATTGAGCATCCATTTTTTGATAGGAAAGGAGAACCTAAATCTATAACGAAGAGCTTAGAATTGCCTGAAAGTAACAGTTCTTCTTATAAATCTTTGCCTATTCATAGGCCTATGGCTAAGCCATTTTTTCAACCCAGATATGCAACAGACGTTACTTTTTACAATCCTGTAGAATCCAATCGTTCTTACTCCCATTACGAGAGAGAAGATAAACCTGAGTCTTCAAATTCGATCTGGTGGATCATAGGTTTTTTGCTACTTTCTTTGATCGGATATTCCTTGTGGCGGCACCTGGTTCCGGATAGAGACGAGGGATAGGATGGTAGTTGTGATTGACTAAAGAAGAAGCTCTAAGGGCCTCTTCTTTTTGTTTAGGATTGATCTCAAAGATTGAACTTCCGTTTCCAACAATTAAAAAAATCGAAACGTTAGGTTTAAATTAAAGTACCTTGGAAGTAGATTGAATATTGTAGGACACGATTTGAAAATCACTACAGAACTATGCTCAATAACTTCGACAACAGAAGTTCCAATGCTTCTGCCGTATCCTTCAATGCTAAAGTAAAAACTTTTTGGAGTAGATTTAACGAGGTAAGAAGTATCTAATTTTTCCTTTTTAGGATTAGTCAAATCAATGCTTAAGATTTATCACCCACCAGAAATTATGCTTGATACAATCTCTATTCTGAATTTGTATTGCAACATGCATTGCAACATAAATAAAAAAGGAGTTACGATTTGTCGTAACTCCTTGATTTTTTGAGCCTCCTATAGGGATCGAACCTACGACCTACTGATTACAAGTCAGTTGCTCTACCAGCTGAGCTAAGGAGGCCTTTTGAGTATTAAGCCGAAGCGTTTCCTCTAAAGCGATGCAAAAGTATCAAGCATCATTAAATTTTGCAAGTGTTTTGAGAAAAAAATATTCAAAATAACCTAAAAAATTATTTTTCATGAAGCTGCAGATATGAGCTTGATTTTCTCTTTGATCTTATCTGCTTCACTTTCAGACTTTTGTATTTTCTTTTCGTATTCGGCCTTTAATTTGTCAGCATTTTTCGAACGACCAAAAAATTCAATATTTGTTCGTAATTGATTGATGTCATCTTCTAAAGATTTCAATTTTCTACGAAGGTCACTCTCTTGACGACGCATGGCACGAGGATCACCACCAGTTTTCATGGTAACTTCGAGCTCATTTTTAAGAAGAAGCTTTTCTTCTTCATGTCCGTCTATCTTAGAGCTAGCTTTTACATAGTTATTGATGGCGTCAATGAATCTTTTCTGAATCTTGTTCATATCTGCCCTAGGAACAAATCCCATCTCAGCAAAAGAGTTTTTGTAGCCAACGAGTTTGTTCAAGTCAACCTTACCTTCTTTAACTTCTAATTCTATTTGTTCGCAAAGAGCTTGCTTAGCCTCCAAGTTCTTTTTGTATTCGTCTAATTGCTCTTTATTAGCAGATCTTTTGATATCAAAGAAAGCATCACAGCTTTTCTTAAATCGCTTGTAGATTGATTCTTTGAATTTCTTAGGTACATGACCAATCGTTCTCCATTTCTTTTGAAGCTCAATTACCTTATTAGTATTGTCTATAGATGTGTCTTCTTCTTTAACAAATGCTTCTACTTCTTCACAAATAGCCTCTTTTGCCTTAAGGTTGATTTCACGTTCTTTTTCTAATTCATCAAAAAACTGAGACTTATTTTTAAAGAAAGTTTTCAAGTTTTTCCAAAAATCCTTACTTGTGGTTTTGGCTTTATCTCTAGGCATTGGGCCTTTCAATGCGTTCCATTGCTCTTGAATAGCCTGAACTTCTTTAGTTTTCTCGTTCCATTCGTTGATACTTGTACTTGTGAAACTAAGGTATGGTTCAAGTTTAGTTACCAAAGAAGCTTTGGCATTGTAAACTTCATCCATAATGCCTTGCATCTCTTCTCCTTGAGAACGCTTCTTGTCATATATAATGTCAAAAGCAGCTTTTAATCTTTCCCAAAGCACCTCTTGTTCAGCTCGTGGTCCTGGACCAGTATGTTTATAGTCGTTGAGGTATTCATTCGCTTTTGCAAGTTTTGTATTGCTAATTTCTTCAACCTTAAGAGAAGCTGCTATTTCTTCTATTTTCTCTACTAGGCTACTTCTGATTTCTAGGTTCTTCTTACGGTCTAGTTCCTTTAGTTCGTTCTGAATACTTCTTATATCAAAATAGCGATCGAGTAATGCGTTATACGCAGACCACAAAGAACCATTGTGAGGAGAAGGAACATTTCCTGCTTCTTTCCATTGGTTTTGAATTTGCTTAAATGCTTCCCAGTTCTCTTTGCTTCCGCCTGTTTCTTCTTCTTCTACTACCTCTCTCAGCCTTTGAAGTAAATTTGTTTTTCTTTCAAAGTAATCCTCTCTAAGAGCATCCTGATTGCGGTAAAATTTACTTCTCTCTTCTTTAATTTGAATAATGACAGATTCAAAACGAATACTTACTTTTTCGTTTTTGAATTCAAAGCCATCTTCGTTTCCATTCTCTTTTTTGAATGCGGCTAAAGCCTCCTCTTTTTCTGTAGCAATAAGCTCGTCAAAAGATGCTTTCAGTTCTTTAGCTACATTATCTATATTTCGAACATCAGAATTTTTAATGCCCGACTTTTTGATCGCATCCAGCATTTTTTCAGCTAGAACTAAATATTCTTTTTTATCAAAACTTGTGAAGTCAATGTCTTCTTGAGTAAAGTTGTCATCTTCTTCGTCATCAATACCTTCTATGTCTTGATGTGATTTACTTTCAACAGTTTGCTCAGTTGGTTTTGCTGCGGCAGGAACTTCTGCTAGCTTCGTTTCCACAACTTCTTCAATAGCTGATTCTACTACAGGTTTTTCCACTGCAGGTGTTTCTACCTCAGTAACTTCAACTTTCTCTGAGGCGACCTTAACTGATGTAGTTTCATTAACTACTGGTGTAGGAGTTGTGTCTGCAACGGGTTCAGCTACATTCTCTGGAGTAACACTTTCAGATTTAATTTCTATTGGTTCGCCTACTGCCTCTGTCGTTTCAGGGGTAGGAGTGGCGATGTTTTCTGGCTGAACTTCTAGTTCATTTTCGATCTTGTTTTCTTCGTTTTTGATCTCATCCGATTTATCGGCACCGTGGCTATTATTATCGGTGTTGTTTGCAGACATAATGTTTGTTTTATTTGAATTTGAGTAAAAATTTCATTCCTTTCTCAATAGTAATACACTAATTTTACAAAAAAGGTTGGAATGAAATCTGAAGTTGCAAATTTAAGAATTAACTATTCTCTTAACGAGTTGTTGGAAGGGGATATTGAAAAAAAACCTGTTGACCAATTTTCTCGTTGGTTTTTGGAAGCTAAATCTAGCGAAATTATCGAGCCTAATGCAATGGTTTTGAGTACTGTTAGCGATAATAAACCTAAAAGTAGGGTAGTTTTGCTAAAAGGTTTTGACGAGCGTGGTTTTACGTTTTTTACCAATTATTTGAGTCACAAAGGGCAAGAATTAGCTGAAAACCCTTTCGCTTCACTCACTTTTTTCTGGGATAAGCTCCAAAGACAAGTCAGAATAGAGGGGAAGATTGAGAAATTAAGTGAGCAAGAATCTGACGAATATTTTGAATCGAGGCCCAAAGGAAGCCAGATAGGGGCATGGGTAAGTGAGCAAAGTCAGGTGATTCTTGGTCGTGAAGTTTTGGAAAATAAACAAAAAGAATTAGATCAAAAATATGATTCCAATGCTAAAGTACCACGCCCAGCACACTGGGGTGGATACTTGCTTGTAGTGGATACTATTGAGTTTTGGCAAGGAAGACCTAGCCGTTTACATGATAGGATACGTTATCGATTGATTGAGGGGAATTGGGTGATTGATCGTTTGAGTCCATAACTCCGTTTAAGAATTGTAGAATTGCATTATTTACAAATTCTGGAGCTTCCAATGTTGAGGTGTGCCCGCTATTTGGAATCACTTTCAATTCAGAATGTGGTATCTCCTTTTGGATCATTTCGGATTTTGGTAATGGGGCCGGTTTATCTTGATCACCTACCAGAATGAGCGTTGGGCACTTTATTTTGTGCAGCTCATGTAAGACTGGTTTTCTGTAAATTACACCTTCTACGGCCTTTACAATGTATCTTCTACTGTTCTCTCTCAACTTTTTTAAGTAAATGTCAGCCTCCCATTTTCTTTCAGGGTTTTTCAAAAAAGAATCTCCAAACATAAGTTTGAGAACATCTTTTTGTACTGGCCAAAAACCTATATACTTAACGATAATGTTTAAAAGTTTGTATTGTTTTATATTTTCCTTTGGTTCTTCGTCTGCGGATGTTTCAAGTAAAACAAGGGATTTAATGAGTCTCGGATTCCTCGCGGCTAACCTTTGACCCACATAGCCCCCCATACTTAACCCAGCGAAATGCACGGGTTTTCCATTATTGAGTTTTGTAATTAGTTCCACAGCATCTTCATAAAGGGAGTCCATATCGTAGCCACCTTGTGTTCCTTCGGTGCGTCCTTGTCCCCTGTGATCATATGTGATTACTCTATAAAACGGTTTTAGAGCTTCCACCTGAAGTCGAAACATCCAGCCGCTCCATAATAAGCCATGCGAAAATACAATGGTTTCTTTACCTCTCATTGTATCTTCATAATGATACGATGCTCCTCTTATGTTGATATATGGCATAATTCTAATTGTTTAAAGCTAGGGCTTCTTCAAAAACAAATGGGTTGTCGTAAGCTCCACTAGTGAGCCTCTCGCGTACTTTTTGAAAACACTGAATTGTGTAATCCACATCTTCCTGCGAATGAACTGCTGTTGGGATCAATCGAAGTAGCACCATTCCCTTAGGAATAACAGGGTATATAACTCCAGAGCAAAAGATATTCATGTTTTGCCTAAGGTCATTAACCAAATTCACAATTTGAAACTGAGAATAATCTTGCTTAAAATAAACAGGGGTCACATAAGAATTGGTTTCTCCCAAGTCAAATCCTGCATCAAGTAGGCCTTTTTGGAGCGAGCGTGCTATGTTCCAAAGTTTTTCCCTGAATGTAGGTAACTCATCTATCATTTGTAGTTTCATTCGGCAGCTTTTGACAAAACCTAAAGGAAGGGTTCGTGAAAATATCTGTGACCTACAGTTGTATTTAAGGTACTTTACAATGTCTTTTCTGCAACCAACAAATGCTCCCATGGAAGCCAGTGATTTAGTGAAAGTTGCAAAGTAAATGTCGATGTCATTTTGAACTCCAAAATGCTCACCTGTTCCACGACCTGTAGGTCCCATTACACCAAATCCATGTGCATCATCAACCAAAAGTTGGAATCCATATTGATGTTTTAAATCTACTATTTTATCAAGAGAGGCAATTTGACCAGACATTCCGAAAACTCCTTCGGTGATCACTAAAACTCCTCCACCCGTAGTTTCGGTGTATTTTTTTGCCCTTCTAATATTTTTTTCGAGGCTATCCATATCGTTATGGACATATTTAAAATAGATTCCACCTTTAGCTTTGTGAAGTCTTATTCCGTCTATTAAGCACGAGTGGCATTCTGAGTCGTATACAATTGCATCCGTATGATTTACTACAGTTTCTATGACTGACATGATACCTTGATAGCCTAGATTCAAAAGGAAAGCACTAGGGAAGCCCGAAAATTCAGCTAATTCATTTTCAAAAAGCTCATGATCTGTTGAGTTGCCACTCATCATTCTAGAGCCCATTGGGTATGTAAGCCCATATTCGGCTGTTACTTCTGCTTCGTAGGCTTTAACATCGGGGTGATTTCCTAAGCCTAGGTAATTGTTGAGTGACCAATTAAGGATTTTTTTTCCATTGAAATACATATGAGGTCCAATAGGGCCTTCTAGTATGGGGTAGGAAAAGAAACCGTGCGAAAATTTGGAGTAGGCTCCAAGGGGTGTGTGCTCAATATTGAGCTTGTCAAAAATGGATCGTTTCATTGGGGTAATCGTATTTAAAAGTTAGAAAATACAGATTGCCATGCCTCTATTTAAGGCTGAAAACGCTCGTGGTTAATTATTACTCTTGGGGGTAACTGGGGGTAAATTTATGCGGAATTATTGATTTATATCAATTGTCTGCAATAAAATATTTTCTAAAAATTCTCTCACTTTGTTTTTTTGAGAGTTGTCATAACGGTTTACAATAATGGAAAAAGCTATTAAGCGGTCATCTTTAGTTTTTGAATATCCGGCATAAGATCTGGTACCTGTTATTGATCCGCTTTTGGCGTGAACCCTACCTTGTGTGATATTTTTTCTATCGAGGTACTTTACAGTTCCACTTTCACCAAGCACAGGAATGGAGTTTAAGAAATAATCGAAATTATGGTCTTTAGCCATTATACTGAGAATAGAGGTCATTCCTTGCCCTGTTACAAGTCCGGATGGTGACAAACCACTACCATCTTTTATGCTAAATCCTTCAGTTTCTGCTCCACTTTTTTTCCAAAAGTCTTGAACGAAATCTGCCGCTTCAATCAGGTTATATGTGCCACTTTCTTCGGCATATATCTTTTGAATGAATGCATCAGCGAAAAGATTGATACTTTGGAAATTACAGTCGATAATTAATTCACTTAATGAGGGAGAAAATATTTCGTGAAGCTGGAAACTTGGCGTATCGTTTTCGAAAAAACTTCCAGATTGGTAACTAGGGTGCTCCACTATAATTGAGTTAAATGCAAGTTGGTCAATCAAAAATTCTTTAAAAACTGCTGCAGGGTGGGGAATTGATCCTTTCACACTAAAACCTTTTGCCCCAGCTGGAACAGTTCCTTTCATTAGGATCTTTTGGCTATTAGGTGCAGTATAAATGTAAACTTGATCGCCAGATCCTCTAGGTCCCGCTTTTACAGTGTTATTAATTTCCCAAGTTTTAGAATATGGCTTTAAACTTTTGATCTCCACATCTCCTCCTTCTTGGTGAGAAGCATCAAAATAAACTGTATAAAAATTTTCGTTGTAATTGAATTGATGTGGCATGCTTCCATAGTAATTGCCAATATCTCCCCATATCCAACTATCAGGATGGTGAAATTTGAAATAGTCGGGGTCAATTACTTTTAAGTCTCCTTTCACGCCTTTTATTCCAATATTTTGAAGAGCCAGCATTAATTCAATTCCAAAATTTGAAGTGCTTGTGTATCGATGCGAACCGAGACTGGGATCGCCATCACTCTTTATAATAAGGTCTCCACTAATCACTCCATTGATAATTTCTCCAGTATACTTTATGTCAGTTCGAAATTTAAAATCGGGACCAAAATACTTTAAAATGGCACCAGTTGATACTAATTTAAGGATAGAAGCCGAATTGACACTCTTGTCTGCATTGTAGCTAAGAAGCTCCTTGTCAGTGCTACAATCGCGTACATGTACACTCACTATTCCGTTTTTTATTCCGTTACTCTTTTGAAAAGCATCAATTTGTGAAATGATATTTTGATTGATACTTCCAATTTGAATCAAAATAAAGGCTAGTGTTTTTATCATTATGCTATCTTTGCGACACTTTTATGAATTGAGTAGAATATCGGTAAAATTAATGAAATTATCTTTTTTTGGTGCAGTAAGGCAGGTAACCGGTAGTATGTTTCTACTGGAGTTGGAGGAAGACTACCGTATTCTAATAGATTGTGGAACTAATTTGGAGCCAAAATCTAAAATAGAAGACTCCGATGATGAGTACGGATTGTTTCCTTTTGAGGCTTCAATGGTTAACTTAGTTGTCTTAACCCATGCTCATATTGACCACTCAGGTCAAATTCCAAACCTATTTCAAGAAGGTTTTGAAGGACAAATTTTATGTACGCCGGCTACCAAGGATTTAGCAGAGATTCTTTTGTACGATGCCGCAAGTCTAAATCAAAGGAAATTAAAGTCTATTCAAAAAAGCAAAAACTACTCTAGAAAGCGTAGATCAATCGCTACAGGAGGACTTTATCTTAATCGCCAAGTAGAAGAAGCGATTGATAATTTTGTGCCTTTGGAACATAATAGGAAATTTAAAATAACCGAAAACTGTAGCATTACTTTCATTCCTGCTGGTCACTTATTGGGAGCGAGCCACGTTGTTTTTGAAGTTCGTGAAAACGGTAATGTAAAAACAATATGTTTTTCGGGGGATATAGGAAGGAAAAACTATCCTTTACTTTGCGACCCACAAGGTATTCCGGAGGTTGACTATTTAATATGTGAGAGTACATATGGAATGCGATATCATGAAGATAAGCAAGACCCCAAGGAACTGCTTAAAAGTATTATTAAAGAATGTTGTATTGATATTCCCGGTCGATTGATCATTCCAACTTTCAGTGTTGGACGTACTCAAGCTCTACTTTATACACTTAATAGGATTTACGAAGAAGATGACATTGAACCTATCAAAGTATTTACTGATAGTCCATTGGGTAAAGCAAGTACAAAGGTTCATGAGAAATATACTCATCTATTAAATCCTCATGCAATAGCTTTTAAGAAAGAAAATGACATGCTTTTTGACTTTGAAAACTTACATTACGTAAGTGGTACTAAGGAGTCGGAAGCGATAAGTAGTCACTCCGAAGCTTGTATTATTATATCAAGTTCAGGAATGATTCAGGGTGGGAGAATTGAACATCATGTAGCAACAAACCTAGAAAACCCATATGCGTGTTTGCTATTTATAGGTTATGCTACGGAAGGTTCTTTGGGGCATAAATTACGACACCAAGAACTTAAGCAGTTGACAATTCGAGGTGCAAAAAAAGATGTACTTTTGAAGATTCGAAGTACAGACGTATTTAGTGGACACGGAGACTTAGGAGATTTGCTTAATTTCGTAAAGTCCCAAAATCCTGAAAAGTTGAAAAAGGTGTTTTTGGTTCATGGCGAATTGGATTCCATGATTAATTTTAAAGAAGAACTTTCAAAAGAAAATTACAACAATGTCGAAATTCCTGAAAAGAATCAGACATTTGTACTATAGATACTTATGAGAACACTACTAGAATTTGAAAAGCCCATTGCGGAACTAGAAGCCAAGTTGGAAGACATGAAAAGGCTGGCAGAAGAAAACAATGTGGATGTGAGTACTGCGGTAAGAAACCTCACCAAAAGCATAGATCAGTTAAGAAACGAGACTTTTGAAAACTTAACTAGATGGCAACGAGTTCAACTTTCGAGACATCCTGATAGACCATATACGCTTGATTACATTGAGGAAATGTGTGAGGAGTTTCATGAGCTTCATGGAGATAGAACAGTGGGCGATGACCCAGCTATCATAGGTGGTTTAGGAAATATCGATGGTCAGCCAGTGATGATTATTGGCCAGCAGAAAGGTAGAAATACGAAACAACGTCAATACAGGAATTTCGGAATGCCAAACCCTGAAGGGTATAGAAAAGCCCTCAGATTGATGAAAATGGCCGAAAAATTCAATATTCCAATAGTAACTTTGATAGATACTCCTGGTGCATTTCCTGGAATTGAAGCCGAGGAAAGAGGTCAAGGAGAGGCTATAGCTAGAAACATCAAAGAAATGATGACTCTTAAGGTTCCTGTTATCTGTATTATTATAGGTGAAGGTGCATCTGGAGGTGCATTAGGAATTGCAATTGGTGATAGAGTGCTTATGTTAGAAAATGCTTGGTACTCTGTGATTTCTCCAGAAAACTGCTCTACTATTCTGTGGAGAAGCTGGGAATTCAAAGAGCAAGCAGCTGAAGCATTGAAACTCACTGCCAAAGACATGAAGTCATTTGGTTTGGTGGATGGTATCATTCCAGAACCTAAAGGTGGAGCTCATTTAGATTTTGTAAAAACCATGAATACGGTGAAAAAAACTATTCTGGCAGAAATAAAAGAATTACAAAAGCTTGACAATGCTGAGCGTGTAAGCAAAAGGATTGACAAGTTTTGTTCAATGGGAGTTATAACGGAGTAATGTTGGATCCCAAAATTGAGGCTTTAGTTTTTGACTTTGGAAATGTGATCATCAATATTGATGTTGAACGTACCTTAGACGCTTTTGCTGCACTCACTCGTAGACCTGTTAATAGAATAAAAACTGTTTTTGAAGAGGATCAGATCTTTAGGAGATATGAAACTGGTCTTTTTCAAGATGCTGAGTTTAGAGATATTGTTCGTCAGGCTCTAGGATTTCCTTTTAGTGATCATGAAGTTGATACGGCTTGGAATGCATTGTTGTTAGATGTTCCCAAAGAGCGAATTTCGTTAATTGAGCATTTGAAAACTAGGTATCCGGTTTACCTCCTAAGTAATACTAACAATATTCATATTGAGGCTTGTAATAAATACTTCAAAGCCAATTTTGGTATTCCTACTGTAGAATCAATGTTTACAAAAGCATTTTATTCGTACAAAATGGAGCTATGGAAGCCTGAAAAGGCTATTTATAAGCAATTACTTGGCGAAATAAATAAGGAGCCTTCCCAAGTCCTATTTGTAGACGACAACGAATTTAACATCACATCGGCCTCTGAAATGGGAATTCAAACCATTCATTTGATTCCACCAGATGACATATTAAACCATTTCAAGATTTGAAAAAAACACTGCTCATTCAAATAGGGCTTTTTGTGGCTACAGTAATTACTACCACGCTAACTGGTGCCGAATGGATGACCGGTCGTAGCTTTATATTCGGTGATGAACTTCGCCTTGGCTGGGATGACTTTGTCAATGGGTTTTACTACACAATCCCATTTCTAGGTTTTCTCACTACTCATGAGTTTGGCCATTATTTCATGGCTAAATATCGAAAAGTAAAAGTAACCTTACCTTATTATATTCCATTTTGGTTTGGAATCATTAGCACTTTTGGAACAATGGGTGCATTTATTAGAATCAAACAAGAAGTAAAGAGTAGAAACGATTACTTTGACATTGGAATTGCTGGTCCTTTAGCAGGTTTTGTAGTGGCTTTAGCTGCAACTGCTTATGGTTTTGCTAACCTGCCCGATATCGACTATATATTTACCATTCATCCAGAATATAAAGCTTTTGGAGCTAATTATGGCGATTTCGTGTACAAAGACATGAGTGATTTAGGTGCTATGAGAATTGGTGATAGCTTTTTGTCGGGTTATCTAAAAGATACTTTTGCTAACCCAAGTCTAATTCCGCATCCCAACGAAATGATTCATTATCCTATCGTAGTTGCAGGATTTTTAGGGCTGTTTTTTACAGCTCTTAATTTGTTGCCAGTAGGACAGTTAGATGGAGGACATATCTTGTTTGCCCTCATTGGTGAAAAGAATTTCAATATCGTTTCTCCTGTTATATTCTGTTTATTTACATGTTTTGCAGGGATAGGTTTTTTTACACCAAACGAACTTACCAATACACTCGCTGAGGACTACTTGGGAACGCTCATGAATTTTGCTTTCTACATCTACTTCATATTTATCTGTGTGTCTAAAATCACGGAAAATACGTTGACAAATTGGTGTATTGCACTTTCTATAGTTTTTATCCAATTGTTAAGTAGTCGCTTATTCCCTGAGTTTGAGGGTTATTCTGGCTTTTTAGCATTTGCATTTTTGATTGGTAGGTTGCTTGGAGTATATCATCCACCTGTTGACAGTTCTGAAGAATTAGGGACTACAAGAATTGTTCTTGGTTGGTTAGCAATTGTTATATTCGTACTTTGTTTTAGCCCTTATCCATTTTACTAAATGAAAAGTATATTCGCATTCTTCTTCGACCTGTCTGGCTGGAAACTAGTTGGTAGCATGCCTGACTCTGTGAAGAAAGGAGTAATTGCTGTATGCCCTCATAATTCGTGGAAAGACTTTTTGGTAGGAATTGGTGCTAGAGCCAAAATGAATCGTAAAATTGGTTTTATTGGTAAGGAGGAATTATTCAAGGGGCCATTTGGGTTTATTTTTAAATCATTGGGTGGTACGCCTGCCGTACGAACGAGTAACAACAACATGGTCGGAGATTATGTAACGGCAATTAAAAATGCTGAAAACATGCTATTCGCACTTGCTCCCGAGGGAACAAGGAAAGATGTTTCAAAGCTAAGAACAGGATTTTACTTCATGGCTGATGGCGGAGGTATACCTATCATTCGTATTGGTTTTGACTTTGCTACTAAGTCTGTAATTATTGCAGAACCGTTTTTAACAAATGGTGACTTTGAGGCAGATATGAAAAAATATTTTGTACCATTTTTTAGCAAAATGAAAGACCCAAAATCATGGGTTGATAATTATTCCAAAGGTATTTTTTAAGATAAGTTCAATGAAAGAAGTTACCAAAGCGATTCGAATTCAAACCGAACGGACTCAACATGGAGAGCATTCTACTCCAATGTTTCTAACAAGTAGTTTTTGTTTCGAAGACGCAGCTCATGGTCAAGATCTATTTACCAATAAAGTAGAAGGAAATATATACTCTAGGTATTCTAACCCTACTGTGCAGGAGTTTATTGACAAGGTATGTATGTTAGAGAAATGCGAAGTGGGTTTTGCCTTCGCTTCTGGTATGGCAGCTGTCTTTGCTGGCTTTGCTGGGCATTTACAATCAGGTGATCATTTGATTTCATCTCAAGCACTCTTTGGTTCTGCTCATCAGATTATAACTCAAATTCTTCCAAAATGGGGAATTGAATATACCTACTTGCCTTCTGATGCTTCTGAAGCTGAATGGGAACAGGCGGTAAAGCCAAATACCAAAATGGTATATCTGGAAACCCCATCAAATCCTGGATTAGAATTGGTAGACATGGAAATGATAGGTAGAATCACTAAAAAGCATGATTTGATCTATTTTGTAGACAACTGTTTTGCAACTCCTATCATTCAAAAACCTGTGGATTTTGGTGCCGATCTAATTGTACATTCAGCTACAAAGTTCATGGATGGACAAGGAAGAGTACTTGGCGGTGTGATCGTTGGTACTCCAGAACGAATGGAGCCAGTAACTTTTTTCTGTCGTCATACTGGACCTGCAATGTCTCCTTTCAATGCGTGGCTTTTAACTAAAAGCTTAGAAACATTGGACTTAAGAATGGAAAGGCATTGTTCTAATGCAGAGAAGCTAGCTTTGGCTTTAAAAGGTGTTAAAGGAGTGAATAATGTGAGATATCCATTTTTGAAAGATCATCCTCAATACGAGCTTGCAAAAAAACAAATGAAAAATGGAGGAGCCCTTGTTACTTTTGAGCTCGAAGGAGGATTCGAAAGAATTGTGAAATTTACACAGTTGTTAACAATTCCTTCCAAAACCTCTAACCTAGGTGACACAAGGACAACGATTACAAATCCGAATACAACTACGCACAGCAAAGTTTCACAGGAACTTAAAGACAAGCTCAACATAACTGAAGGAATGATGAGGGTTTCGGTTGGACTTGAAGATATAGATGACTTAGTAGAGGACTTTACACAAGCAATATTAAAATCGGCCTAATCAATGGAAGTTAAATTAAAGAGGGTAGATGATGCATTCCACTTGGAAGCTGTGGGAGTATCAGGAGTTTCGGTTCAAATAGACGCATCTGAGTCTGTAGGAGGAAAGAACTTAGGTTCTCGTCCTATGGAGCTTTTACTCATGGGGCTAGGAGGTTGTACTTCTATAGATGTTATTTTAATCCTTCAGAAGCAAAAGCAAGTAATTGAGGATTATGAAGTAATCGTTTCGGGAGAAAGAGAAGTCATACCTGGAACTCAAATGACTCCTTTCAAAAAGATAAATATACATTTTGTTGTAAAGGGACAAGTTGACGAGAAAAAACTCGAAAGAGCGATAATGCTTTCAATGGAGAAGTATTGCTCAGCCACCGCTCAATTTAACAACTCAGCAGAAATTACTCATTCATACGAAGTAAAAGCATAAATGAAACAGTATCACGACCTATTGAAGCACATTTTAGAAAATGGAACCGAAAAAACTGACCGTACTGGAACAGGTACAAAGAGCGTTTTTGGTTATCAAATGAGATTCAATCTTAAGGAAGGTTTTCCATTAGTTACAACTAAGAAAATTCACCTAAGGTCAATCATTCATGAGCTATTGTGGTTTATAAATGGCGATACTAATATTGCTTATTTAAAAGACAATAAAGTGTCTATTTGGGACGAATGGGCGGATAAAAACGGGGATTTGGGTCCTGTATATGGTAAACAGTGGAGGTCTTGGCCTAGTGCAAATGGAGAGAGTATTGATCAGCTTAAAGTAGTTTTAGAGCAAATAAAAAATAGTCCAGATTCCCGTAGAATTATTATTTCGGCGTGGAATGTAGGCGAACTGAGCAAAATGGCCTTAATGCCGTGTCATGCTTTGTTTCAATTTTATGTAGCGGACAACAAATTGTCTTGTCAGTTATATCAGCGAAGTGCTGATGTGTTTTTGGGTGTTCCTTTCAATATTGCATCTTACGCATTATTAACGCACATGATCGCTCAAGAGTGTGGCTTAGAAGTGGGTGATTTCGTGTGGACGGGTGGAGATACCCATATTTACTCCAATCACATGGAGCAAGTTGATAAGCAGCTCGCGAGGGACTTTAGACCATTACCCCAATTGAAATTAAATCCAGATGTAAAGTCTTTATTTGATTTCAAATACGAAGATATTGAAATACTAAATTACGATCCACATCCTGGAATTAAGGCCCCTGTAGCCGTATAATTACTTCATTTTAACAATCACTACAGAACCTTTCTTAACGGGAACTAGAATTTCTTCTAAAGTAGGGGCTCTTAGCATTGGACGATTTTCCGAAGAAACTCCCCATGCTTCTGTAGGGGCACCGAATAAGTTGAAATCCATTTTGCCATTGCCATTTTCGTCGTGGTACGCATCAACTGCTACTGAGTTTACTCCATTGGAATCAATCGTTATGCTAGCCTTTTTGTCTTTGATAGAGATAATTTTCTGACTTATTACCTTATCATTTACATCTCGAATTCTTACATATGCCTTTCCCTTGTCATTCTTGAATCCAACAAGTTCAATTTTTACTGTTTCAGATGAAGTGTATGAGCTAAAGAGAAAAAATAAGCTAAGCAGTAGTTTCATTTTGTAATTCTTTGTGAAGTTGTCCTATGGATTTTAATAAAATAGGATGGATAAGTTGTTCATCGAGTTCCAATAATGGATCAAGAACGAACATTCTTTCAACGATAAATGGATGTGGAATGTTTAATCCTTCTGTATTTAAAATCCAATTGTTGAAAAATAGAATATCGATATCTATTACTCTACTTCCCCACTTTTGACCCCTTTGTCTACCTAGCTTTGTTTCAATTTGCAATATTTTGGAGATCAGAGCCAATGGCAGTATTTCTGTTTCGAGAAGAACAGCCATGTTAAGATAGGACGGCACATCAGTGATTCCCCATGCAGCAGTTTCTATAATTTTAGATCTTTTGGTAACATTGCCTAGTGACTGTAACTCATCAATAGCACTTTGTAAGAAAACTGCTCTATCACCAAGGTTACTGCCAAGGCCTAGATAAACTTGATTCAATTTTTTGTTACAAGTTCGTTGCACAAATCTCGAGTTTCAGACATTTCAAAAAGTAAATCTGGGTTTTCTTCAAAGGCTGTACCCACAACAATCAGATCAGCTCCAGCACAAAAGATCTCTTTGGCTTTTTGGGATGTTCTTATTCCGCCGCCTACAATAATTGGATGGTCTACACTTTTGCTAACCACCTCTATCATTGTGTTTGAAACAGGTTTTTGAGCCCCACTTCCACAATCCAAGTAAGTCAATTGGAGGCCTAGTAGTTCTCCTGCCATTGCTGTAGCAGCGGCAACATCTGGCTTATCGTGAGGAACTGGGTTGGTATTGCTAATGTAAGAAACCGTCGTCTGTTTGCCTCCATCTACTAGAATATAGCCAGTAGGTAAAACTTCAAGCTTACTTTTCTTAAGCAATGGAGCACTAAGCACGTGTTGGCCGATTAAGAAATCTGCATTTCTACCCGAAATAAGTGACAAGTAAAGTATACCGTCTGCTTCTGGATAAATGTGGGCATGATTGCCAGGGAACAGGATAACTGGTATTTCTACAGGTTTTAATCTTTGGATCACCGTTTCCATGAGGTCTGAAGAAATGAGGCTTCCACCAACCAATATGAAATCAACCCGTGCTGAAACCATATTCATAATAAGCTCGTCCAGCTGATCTAAAATCACCTTGTCAGGATCAATTAAGACGGCAAGGCTTTTGATTCCTTTGTTTTTTCGTAGAATAAGCTCAGAAAGTATACTATTGCTCATTTTTATCTAAAGATTCAATATATTCCATTAGCTTTTCTTTTGCCAATGCAAGCAAGATTGAAGTTGCAACTCCTTTAAGACTTGAGCTTATAAAAGACTCACTTTTTTCTGTCGTTTCTACTTCTTGCTCTTCATCATCATCACTAAACAATTGGAATAGTGAATATCCCAAAACAAGCACACCACCTATTAGGAGTGCATCTCGCCCTAGCTCTTTGTAATCTTGAGCTTTTTGTTTGAGTGCCTCAGTAGTGTCCTCAATTTTTTTATGTAGTACTAATTTTTGTTGTGCTCTGTCCATGGTTTTACAAAACTATGCTTTTATCCTTTATGCATAAATTTAAAGCTCATTTTTATATATAATTCCCATTGAATCAATTTGCCATATGTTGCTATCTAAAGCCCTAGAAATTGTCTTTTCAATTACAAAAGAATCAACTTCGGGTAATTTGTTTTCAATTTTTTGAAGACTGATTGGTAACAGCTCTGTGATTCGACTTAAAGTTGTGGAAAAAACGTCCTTTTCAATTTCCAATTTGGCTAATATCAAGCAATTATCACATTTGCCACAGCGTTTTAAGTTTTTTTCGTCGAAATACTCCTGCATCATCATCATTCTACAGCGACGCTTGTCCTGAGTGTATGCTAACATCTTTGCTAACGAACGTTCGTCGTGTTTCTTTTTTGCAAGGTATTTTTCTTTATCCAAAGTGAGGTTGGCTGCGTCATATCTGGCATTCAGAAAGGTGATTTTGGAGTCGTTGTTTTGTTCAAAATATTCAACAATACCTTGAGTGTGCAATTGCCTGATTTCGGATTTCACTTTATCTATTGGAATGGAATGTGATCGAGCAATTTCGTTTTCTGAAATGGTGATAAAGTTGGCAAAAAGCTCTCCCCCATAAATTCTAAGTAGAGTTTTACACAAGCCGCCTAAAGTTTGATTGTGAACTTGAAAAGCGTATAATTCAGTATTATTAACCTTAAAATTTAACTTACTGGGACTAAAATATGCTTCACTAAGGGAGATGAGCTCGTTTTCTTCTAAGAGTTTTAAGCAGTAGTGGGTTTCAGTTGTATTAAGTCCAAAAGTTTCACAAAAGAGTTTTAGGTCGAAGCTTTTAGATTCCAAATAATAAGACCCAATTGCTAATTGGTAAAAGTTACACAAGCATTGGTAAACTCTTTTTACTGTTTCAATAGGAGGGAAGCGTAATTCCATCCATCTGGATGCATCTTCAATATCATTTTCATTGTATAGAATGAAAGCATAAGCTTGTTTTCCGTCTCTTCCTGCTCGACCGGCTTCTTGGTAATAAGCTTCAATGTTTTCTGGAATATCTAAGTGTACCACGCTTCGTACATTTGGCTTGTCTATACCCATTCCGAAGGCATTTGTAGCAACAACGACACCTTTTGGACTATCAATCCATTTTTTTTGTTTTTCGTTTCTTATTTTATGTTCCAAGCCTGCATGGTAAAAGTCAGCTTCGAAATTCAGTTTTTTGAGAAAATTTGCAACTTCTTGTGTTCTTTTTCTAGTCTTGACATAAACAATTGCTGAACCCCCATACTTTTTAAGAATCTGAAAAAGCTTATGTTCTTTTTGGCTGGTAGAAATAGCTGCAAAAGATAAGTTTTCTCTCGCAAAACTTTTCGTGAATATTTGAACCTCTTTCAAGTCGAGGTACTTAACAATGTCTTTCTTTACTAAATCTGTTGCCGTTGCGGTAAGAGCAATTGTGCTTGCATTGGGGATGTACTTTTTAAAATCAGCGACTTTAAGGTACGGTGGTCTAAAATCATGGCCCCACTTTGAAATACAATGAGCTTCATCAATAACGAGCATTGCAACTTTCATTCGCTTCGCTCTCTCAATCATTAGGTCGGTTAATAAACGCTCAGGCGATACATACAAAAACTTGAAACCGCCATTTACAAAGTTGTCCAACGTTCGGTCAATTTCACCCTTAAACATACCTGAATAAATAGCTGCAGCCGGAATATTTCTCTGTTGCAATTGATCCACCTGATCCTTCATCAAAGCAATAAGAGGAGTAATGACAATGACCACTCCTTCTTTCATCATTCCAGGGACTTGAAAGCAAATGGATTTTCCACCTCCAGTTGGTAACAAAGCAAGCGTATCCTTGTTATCTAATACCGACTGAATTATTTCTAGTTGTAATGGACGGAATTCATCGTAACCCCAATATTTTTTTAATATTTCTTGTGGATGCACGTTACTTTTTGTTCAAAACTTACGTATTTCATAAATAATACAATCGGGATTTAATTTATTTGAGCAAATTACAGTTTTTGAATTATATTTACCGAACACCTTTACCCATATTCATTGAGAAATTATGAAAAATAGTCTTTTAACTCTTTCGCTAGTTTTATTAACCTTTTATTCTTTTGGGCAAAATTTATACGAGTCGAGAGACAAGTTGAATGTTTATAAAGCGAAGCAAGAGGTAGTGAAGGGAACGCCTGTTATATGTCCTGCAAATCATAGTGATGTGAACACATATGTGGAGATGGCGGAGGACGTAAAGTTGGCGATTCAAGCAAAAAGACAATTAAGACCTTCTGGAGTTAAAAAAGCAGAATTTATAGTTGACTACGTGGATTTTCCTGCAAATGCAGAAGCTAGTTTTCAAAGAGCAATTGATATATGGGCAGAAATTCTTTCGTCTGATGTACCTATTAGAGTAATTGCATTGTGGCAAGAGCTAGGGCCAAACACTTTGGGTTCAGCTTTTCCAGGTGATTTTCGTAGAAATTTCTCAGGCTCTAAAAAACCATTTACTTGGTATCCAATAGCGTTGGCAGAAAAAATGGCAGGAACTGAACTGAACTCTCCTTTAGATTATGATATGGTGGTAAGGTTTAGTAGTGATGTGAATTGGTATTATGGAGCAACTGGTACGCCAGCAGTGGGACAGTTTGACCTCACTACTGTAGTTCTTCATGAGTTATGTCATGGATTAGGATTTGTTGGCTCACTCGAAGTAGAGGGTGCACAAGGATCATTTGGATCAGGAACTCCGTATCCATTCATTTTTGACACATTTGTCGAAAACGATGTAAATCAAAGTGTAGTGGATACAGTATTATTTAAAAATCCATCCACTCAACTTAGAAATCAATTGATAAGTGAGAACTTGTTTTTTAATAGTGTAAACAGCCTTAAAGCAAATGGTGGACAAAGACCAAGACTTTATGCACCTACAATTTTTGATGCAGGATCAAGTATTTCTCACCTTGACAGCAAATCTTTCCCAGCTGGAACACCAAATAGTTTAATGACTCCTTCTGCGGGATTTAGGGAAGTGAATAATGATCCAGGAACCATCGTAAGAAACATGTTTAACGATATGGGATGGAAAGGTAGTAGTGTGCTTCACACACCTTTGAAAGACTTTGAAGATGCCACGGAAGTAAAAATATTAGCTAAAGTATTAAGCGATACCACTTACAAAGACAGCAATGTAAAATTGCATTATCTTGAGTTGGACTTAGAAACAGCTACTAACGATGATATCATTACAGACAATGCCTTAACATTTCCAATGGTGAAAACTAGTGCTGGAAATTACGAATACAATATTCCTATTACAGACCCTACTGCAGCATTTTTCTATTGGATCACGTTGGACGATGATTTTGGTAAACAGGCAACGAGCCCTCCAAATGCTCCGGATTTGTATTGGTTGTTTTTTGTTGGAATACCAGATGAAGCAGGTCCTACTATCGACTATACAGCACCTACAATTGTACCTGCCGGCAATCCAATTAGCTTCTTAGCATCTGTTGATGACGATTATCAAGTAGGAATAGATACTGTATTTGTATCCTATAAAATTAATGGTGGAACTGAGCAGAAGTTTGGTTTGAAGAAATATGACGTAAATACTGACAATCCTGATTTCTCGCAGGGAACTTTGGATGCTATATCTTATTTAGCTGAGGGCGGACTTCCTGCACTTTCTGCTGGAGATGTAGTTACTTTTAGGATGACTGCAAGAGATAAGGCGGGAAATGAAACGATTATTCCAACCACATCAGGAGGAACGCTACTTGATGATCCCGTTGTTTTGAGCGACTATACAATGGCAGCAACTAGTTTGCTTGAGCCTATAGAAAGGAATGTATACGATTTTAATAGTTCTTCTGAGGATTTCGCATTACTTGGATTTGATGTTGGAGTACCAAATGGCTTGCAAAATGGGGCACTTCATACAACCGCTCCATATACAAATGGCTTGGGTTTGTATGATCCCGTATCTGGCGATACATATTTAGATTTTAGTGCAAACCAAATTGCGTTGTTGCGTAATCCTATAGTTGTAAGGGGTGATACTTCAATAATAAGTTTCGACGAAATTGTTTTAGTTGAGCCAGGAGAAGACGGAAGTGTATACGGTGATCAAGATTTTTGGGATTATGTTATAGTAGAGTGTTCATTCGATGGTGGTGGTTCTTGGATTGAGTTAGGAGATGGCTATGATTCAGGTGCTGATGCAGATTGGAAAAAGCTATTTACTGATAATTTAGCTCCAGCAAATGCTGAAAATCCAACTTCAAATGGAACACCTTCTCCAGCATTTTACAGACCTAGAGAAATTGATATTTATGATTACCTAGTTGCTGGAGTAGCTGGACGAGAAATGCTATTAAGATTTCGCTTGTTTTCTGATCAATGGGTGAATGGTTACGGATGGGTTATTGATAATTTGGCAATTCAACAAGCTAAGCCTAAGCCATTGGCTAATGAAGCAGATAAAGATCTTGCTCTTAGAATTGGACCAAACCCTACATCAGACTTTATAGATATCAAACTTGAAAGTGTACAAGGTGCCAAGGTTGATCTTCAAGTAATTGACATTAAAGGTGGAATTAGCCTTCAAAAAGAAGTAAAGACAGTAAATAATACACTAGACCACAGGTTACAAGTTAATCAGTTAAACGCTGGAACTTATGTCTTAAAAGTGAGAACAGAAAGCGGAACAAAAACGGGTAAATTCGTAGTACTATAATTTACTTTGTAAGATTATACTAGAAAGGCATTCTTCGGAATGTCTTTTTTTTTGCCTAGAAGCCAGTAAGCGTCAATTACAAACTTTTACATTCATTTACATTGCACTTACTTTATCGGCTCGTTTTCTGTATACATTTGAATAGTCACTAACATAAAAGCATCATGAAAAAGAGTCTTATTTTTGTTCTTTTAACCGCTCTCGTAATTGGAGGTATTTATTATAACAATTCAGTTTCTGCCCATCAAGAGGCAATGAGCAATACGTATAACTACAATTTAGATTTGGGCTTTTACAAAAAGTACCGATCAGGGATCATTTATAAAATGGAATCCCGATTTCTCAAGACCATTTCTAAGGAGAAACTATATGCCGCAAAATCCGTAAGAGATATCTTTCCATTGAAGTCGACTTTAGGAATTGAATCTTTTCATACCGTAAGTTTCGGTATTCTTGAAAATGAAAAAGAGAACGTTAAAGTGGGTGATGACGAACATTTAACTGATGACCAGCTTGCTTTAATTAAAACAATCGAATACTCTGACAATATTTATGTAAGAGCTTATTACAAGGTAAGGAACGCTTACTCAGGAGAAATGGAAGAAAAGCAGCTTATTTATTACCTCTCTATTGTTCCAGAAAAAGAGGCCGTTTATATGAATGGATATGACAGTTTCATTTCTTACCTTAAATTGAATAGCAACGAAAAATCACTTTCTATTGATAATAAAAAGCTAAAACCTGGCAGAATAATTTTTACCGTAAATAAAAATGGTGCAATTGAAAACGCTAAGGTGGAATCTACATCTGGGTACGCAGCATTGGATGATAACTTATTGGAGTTAATTAACAAAATGCCTGGTAATTGGCAGCCAGCGAGTAATTCACTGGGTGAAAAAGTAAATCAAGATTTTGTGTTCTTTTTTGGTTTGGAGGGCTGTTAATAACTCGTTTTATACTGTTGCCTTTTGCCACCTACCGCTTTTAAAGTAAATGATTGCAATAATTGCGAGTAAAGTTTCACTGATAATTAGTGCGTAAAATACCCCTTCTTCTTGCCAGCCCACTACTTCGCCTAGGTAATAGGCAAGGGGAATTTGAATGGCCCAAAAACATATTAAATTAAAAACGGTTGGAGCAGCCGTGTCACCAGCACCATTAATTGCTTGAGTAATTACCATTCCAGCTCCAAAGAATACGTAACCAATGGCAAGTATTTTTAAACATAAAACCCCTGTCTCTACTACTCTTGGAGTAGAATCAAACCAAGAAACAAAGCTTTCTGCAAAGAAGAAAAACACAATGGCGATGACAAATAAAAACGCCATGTTAATGTAGGCAACTTTCCACGCTGATTTGGCTGCTCGATCTGGTTTTCCGGCTCCTAAATTCTGTCCCACAAGTGTTGCTGCCGAGTTTGATAGGCCCCAAGAGGGAAGTATGGTGAATATGATGATTCTAATTGCAATGGTATAGCCAGCGATTACCTCACTTCCATAAATAGAAAGTATTCTTACCAAAAATACCCAACTAGCAGATTGTATAAGGAACTGAGCAGTGCTTCCAGCCCCAATCCGTAATATGTTTACTATGATTTTTCTTGCCGGTCTAAATAAAGTTGCGGTTAGTTTAATCTTTTGATTATCACCCAATAAGGCCCAAAGTTGATATATTACGCCAACGGTTCGTCCTATTAGCGTGGCATATGCAGCACCTTCAACTCCAATTTCGAATACAGGTATAAACAAGAAGTCTAAAAATATATTTAGCACATTAGCAATGATAACTGACTTCATTGCTGTCGAGGCGTTGCCCGCTCCTCGCAGTGCACCACTCAATGTGAAAATAAGTATAATGATAGGAGCACTAATAAATTGAATTTCGGTGTATCGCACACCCGCTTCAACAACGCTGGGTTCAGCACCCATCATTTGCAATATTCTTTCAGCATTTAAATAGCCGAAAACTGCGATGACCAGACCTATTACTACTGATATTAATATTATTTGAGCAAGAGCTTTTCCGCCTTCTTCAGGGTTCTTTTCTCCTATTCTGCGTGCAATCACTGCAGATGATGCAATACTAATTCCCCAAGCTAGCGAATACACAAGTGTTAAAACAGATTCCGTAAGTCCTACTGTAGCTACTCCATCAATGCCAACATACCTAGCCACAAAGAATGCGTCTACCAAAGCGAATAATGCCTCAAAGGACATTTCTATCACCATAGGTAGGGAGAGTAAGAAAATAGCCTTGTTTATAGAAAGCTCGGTGAAGTCGCGATTTTCATCGTGCTGGAGGCTTTCTTTAATAAGTGAAAGGATTTTTTTCATTGGTCTAAAAAGAGGTTCGCAATTTATAGCTAATTTTTCTATTCAAAGTTCCTTTGTCGATTGAGTTTATGTTATTTTTGGCTAAACTCTAAAAAACGAACCCTATGGCAGAAGCCGAAAACAACCTACCACTATATAAAGCACTCATTCCAGTTATTGCGTTAGTTACGCTTCTTGCTATCAACGTAAGTATATTTGGCGATGATGCTCTTTCGGGTTCCAATCAGTTCTTACTCTTGGTGGGTGGAGCGGTTGCAGCTGTGGTTGGTTTTGCTTCCAAAATAAGTTTCAGCGATATGCTGGAAAATGTTTCTAAAAACATTAAATCTACATCAGGGGCAATTCTTATTCTTCTATTTGTGGGAGCCTTGTCCGGAACGTGGCTAATTGGCGGAATCATTCCAGCAATGATTTATTATGGCCTACAAATCTTAGATCCGAGTTACTTTTTACCTGCCTGCGTAGTTATTTGTGCTATTATTTCTGTTGCTACTGGTAGTAGTTGGACTACTTCTGCAACTGTTGGAATCGCTTTAGTTGCTATAGGCAATTCACTTGGTTTTGATTCTGGAATAGTTGCAGGTGCGGCCATTTCAGGTGCTTATTTTGGAGATAAAATGTCTCCACTTTCGGATACAACCAATCTTGCACCAGCCATGGCAGGGACAGATTTGTTCACCCACATCAAGTATATGGGGTACACTACTATTCCGAGTGTGATTGTAACCTTGATAGCATTTATAATCATTGGACTAACTCAAGATGTAGGAGGTACGGCGGAAACGTCATCTACATTAACTGATATTGAAGCAGCATTCAATATTACTCCTTGGGTATTTTTAGTACCGGTGATTGTGATTTTTTTAATTATCAAAAAAACGGAGCCTTTGATCGCTCTCTTTGTTGGAGCAATTTTAGGAGCTCTTTCTGCAATTATATTTCAACCAGATGTTTTAGCAAAAATTGGTGGGGGAGAAGTACTGAATTTTGAAACTGGATATAAAGGTGTGCTCAATGCCTTAACAGTGTCAACTTCGGTAGAGTCTAGTAATACTCAACTTGCCGACCTTTTCCAAGCTAAAGGAATGTCTGGGATGTTAAACACTATATGGTTGATAATGTGTGCGATGGTTTTTGGAGGAATAATGGAAGCTATAGGAGCATTAGCAACGATATCAAGAAGCTTACTTAGTGTTGCAAAAAGTATTTTTGGACTTTTTGCGAGCACTGTAGGAAGTTGTTTGGCACTCAACTTTACGGCATCCGACCAATACTTAGCAATTGTAATTCCAGGGAAAATGTTTGCCAAAGCATACGAAGAAAAAGGCTTAGCACCTGAAAATTTAAGTAGAACTCTTGAAGACTCGGGAACGGTAACATCCGTGTTAATACCTTGGAATACTTGTGGAGCATACCAGTCTAATGTGTTAGGGGTGGATACAATGAGTTACGTTCCTTATGCCATTTTTAATTATGTGAGTCCTATAATGACTCTTATTTTTGCAGCATTTAGAATTAAAATAAAAATGCTTGCTGAAGCGAAAAAAGACTAATGATTTCGAATTCAACTATATCTGAAATACTCGAGTTAACGAGTAAACTTCTTACTTTACACGACAGAGACGAAAATAGAGCTAAAGCGTTAGGAGCAATCTCTTTTACAATTGATCGCCTTACTGATTCTATTTTCAATTTGGATACAACAGAGATCCAAAAAATTAGAGGAATTGGAAAATCTGTAGCTACAAGTATTGAAGAAATCAAAACAACTGGTTCACTTGCAGAGCTTGATGGTCTTATAGCCGAAACACCAGAGGGAGTACTTGAGCTTTTTAAGGTAAAGGGTATTGGAGTAAAGAAAATTAAAACGCTTTGGAAAGAGCTTGGAATAGATAATCTAAATGAACTCAGGATTGCTTGTGAAAATGGCAAAATTGCGGGAACAAAGGGTTTTGGAGAAAAAACACAAACTTCAATTTTAGAATCATTAGTTTTTATTCAGGCTCAAGCTGGAAAGCTTAGAATGGATAAAGGAAAAGAGCTCTCTGATCTAGTTTTAGCTATTTTAGTTGATGTATATCCTCAAATAGTAGTTAGTGGACAAATTGCTAACAAGGCAGATGTTGTAGATGAACTTTGTTATATAGTGCCACTGAAAGATTTTGGTGGCAAAAAACGACTTCCGGATGAGTTTGAGGAAGATTATGCTGAATCTTCTCCTTTCGCTTGGAGGGGTAATCTTCAAGGAAACTCAATGAAAATTGTGATCCATTTTGTGTTGGAAAAAGACTTCGTTAGTTCTCAAATAATTTATTCATCTGAAGAAGGACATCTTAAACATGTAAGTGAAAACTTAGGCCAAAACTTATTCACTTTTCTGAAAAATAAGTCTTTTAGCAGTCAAGAGGAGGCTTATGAACTGTTTGGAAGTAAGTTTATTCCTGAAGAGTTAAGAGTGGGTTTAGGGGAGTTTGAATTGGTCAAGAGTACAGGTTTAGAAGAACTCATAACATTTGAGGATTTAAAAGGGACTGTTCATAATCACTCTACTTATAGTGATGGGAAACATACACTTCGTGAAATGGCAACCTTTTGCAAAGATGAATTAGGTCTTGCTTATTTTGGAATTGCAGATCATTCTCAATCTGCTGCATATGCTGGAGGTTTATTGCCTGCAACACTTATTAAACAATGGGAAGAAATTGATCAACTCAATATAGAATTAGGGCCTTTCAAAATATTGAAAGGAATTGAGTCAGATATTCTTGCTAATGGCTCATTAGACTACGAGAATGAAATATTAAAGGAGTTTGACTACGTAGTCGCTTCTGTTCACTCTGGGTTAAATATGGATATTGAGAAAGCTACAGACCGCTTGATCAAGGCCATTGAAAACCCTTATACTACTATTTTGGGTCATCCCACGGGAAGGTTATTATTGTCGCGTAAAGGATACCCTTTAGACTTCAAAAAAATTATTGATGCATGTGCAGCTAATAATGTAGTAATGGAGCTAAATGCTAGTCCATATAGGTTAGATATTGATTGGAGGCTCATACCTTATTGTTTAGAAAAAGGTGTAAAAATCTCCATCAATCCTGATGCACACTCTACAGCAGGATTACTTGATATGAAATATGGTGTTAGTGTTGCCAGGAAGGGCGGATTGACAAAAGCCATGACATTTAATGCCATGGCTTTGAGTGAAGTTGAAAGCTTTTTGAAAAAGGCTTAAACCAACTTACTGATAATATCTTCTATAGAAACACCTTCAGCCTCAGCCTTAAAGTTTCTAACAATTCTATGTCTTAAAGTTGCTACGGCAACCGCTTTAACATCCTCTATGTCTGGAGAGAACTTACCATTCACGAGAGCATTGCATTTTGCAGCTAATATTAAGTTTTGAGAAGCTCTAGGACCAGCACCCCATTCTAGAAAGTCATTTGCTGTTGGAGCGGCATTTGCAGTATTTGGCCTTGTTTTTTGAACAAGTTTTACTGCATATTCAATAACGTTGTCAGCAACAGGTACTTTTCTAACTAGGTTTTGGAAATAAATAATTTCTTCTGCGTCAAGTACTTTTTCTGCTTTTTGCTTTTTATCGCCTGTTGTGTTTTTTACAATAGCTTGTTCTTGTTCAAAACTAGGGTAGTCTAAGTATACCATAAACATAAACCTATCCAACTGTGCTTCTGGTAGAGGATAAGTACCTTCTTGCTCTATTGGGTTTTGTGTAGCAAGCACAAAGAATGGTTTCTCAAGACCATGCTTTTGACCCGCAATAGTTACTGAGTATTCTTGCATACTCTCTAACAGAGCTGATTGCGTTTTAGGAGGAGTACGGTTGATCTCATCAGCCAGAATAATATTGGCAAAAATAGGCCCTTTAATGAATCTAAAATTACGATCGTTATCAAGTGTTTCGGAACCCAAAATATCACTTGGCATCAAGTCAGGGGTAAACTGAATTCTATTAAAGTCTAAATCAAGTGCAGACGAAATGGTTTGTATCAAAAGCGTTTTTGCCAAACCTGGTACACCGACTAATAAACAGTGTCCTTGACAAAAAATGGCAGTCAGAAGTAACTTTACAGTTTCGTCTTGACCTACAATTACTTTACTAATTTCTGTTGAAAGCTGTTTAAACTTTTTCTCGAGGGCTTTTGCCGCTTCTACGTCGTCTTTAAAATTTGGGTTGGCCATTATCGCTTTTACTGTTCAAATAATTTACAAACACTATACTCTGGGTCAATCTTAATATATACCTCGCCGATGGCCTCTTTGAACCATTTGTCAACTTCTCTGTTGCTTTTTTCGGCCATAGCAAATTCTTTTATTTTCTCATAATCGTCTTTCATGTTTACGATATGAGAAGGGTGATACTCTACAAGTTTTAAAAGACGCATTCCAGTTTTTCCGTCTGGGCTTCTATAATTCAACGGTTTTGAAACTTTACCAACCTTCATGGTATCCAATGTGAAATACAAATTTGGTTCCATACTTGCGTCTAAGGACAATCTATTTGATCCTGTTTGAGGGTTGAAAATTACACCGCCAGAATACTTTGTCCCTTCATCCTCACTAAACTTTTGAGCCGCCCTTGTAAAAGTAATAGAATCTTTGACAATTTCTAACCTTAAACTATCCAAAAAGTGGGTAGCATCAGTCATATCTAATCTATTATATTCTGGGCGAAGTAATATGTGTCTTGCATGGTATTCTTGACCTCTTACTTCGAGAGTTTGAATCAAGTGAAAACCAAAATCACTTTCCACCACATCTGACATTTCTCCAGGACTGAGTTGCATTGCAGTTGCTTCAAACTGAGGAACCATTTGTCCCCTTTTGGCCCAACCAAGGTCTCCACCATATGTTTTTGACCCTTGATCTTCCGAGTATTCTTTAGCTAAAGTTTCGAACTTCTCACCACCTAGAATTCTTTCTTTGTATTCTTCAAGCTTTTTTACCAACTCAGATTTTTGTGCCCTTGTTAATTTGGCAAATCTTACAATTTGAGAAACCATAACTTCAGCTGGTACCATTGGTAAGCTATCCTTAGGAATTGAAACGAAAAATCTTCTCACTTCATTTGGAGTAATTTTAACATCACTAGTAATAGTTTGTTGCATTTTCTGAGCAACAAGTTGTTCTTTTACCGTTTCGCGAACTTCACTTTTAAGAGACTCAATAGATTTATTGAACTGTTCAACAATGTTCTTTTCACTTCCATATATCCTGATCATCTCACCCATACGGGCATCAAGTTGAGAAGCAACCATTTCATCTTCAACCAATACCGAGTCAATCTCAGCTTTGGCAACTAGTAGTTTTTGAATAGCCAATGACTCCAAAGCCCTACATTTATCAAGACCTTGATCTTGTTCTCTTGAGCGAGTTAATAAGTTTTCTACATCCGATTTTAGGATATAGTAGTTATCTATTTTTGCAACGATCTTATCCACGTTTACGGGTTTCTGGGCATTTTGGGCAAATGCACCAAGCGAAACGAAAAGGATGACAAATATTTTACTTAACAATTTCATAGATTTATTTCTGTTGTATAAACTTTTCCTTCAAAAAGCGAATTGCTGATGAGTTCGTGTTGATTGGGTATTTTTCGGTTAATTCTTTTTTGAGATTTTCTTCCAATTGGTTTTGATAATCCTTTATTACTCTTGCTTTAGCTTCTCTCAAGCTTAAATAACCCGGTTCTTGTTCTTTTAGTATTTTGTAATAAGAAAATACATTTGATTTCTCTTCGAATACACCTGACTCACCTACATTAAGTTTCCAAATGTTTTCTTGAGATTGGTCAAACCATTTTTTTTCAACTGAAAGTAAGTTAACTTTTTCTGGATCTATACTTGGAAGAAGGTCAAGCTCATTTTTCGAAAAGAATTGGATACTTACTCGTTGGTTTTTTGCCCAATCGAACCTATCAGCTAACCTTGTTTTAGTGTAGTCATATTCTTGAATTCGTGTTATGGGTAATCCCATTTCGATTAAATAGTTAACAACAGTTTTAATTCTAGTTGAACTCACATAATCTTCTTCAGCCACATCAATGTGCCCACCTATCTCAACAATATAGTCTTCATTTTTATCCAATAGTGATACAAGGCCATTCAATCTTATTTTATCTTCATCGCTTATGAAATAATAATTTTTGCTAAAATAAATTGGGTGAATTCCTCTTTTTAGTCTGTATGGTTTTTCTGCTTCAAACTCACTCTTTACTTTTTCTACGAAAGCTCGAGAATTTCCTTTTATAGCCATTGCATATCTACGAGCACTTCTAGCATAAGTTTCTTTGTTCAATTCATAGAACCTTCTTTGTCCCACTGTATCGGCTACCGATTTCTCGAACACGAAATCATTCAAAAAGTCTGTTGTGACTAGGCTTTCCTTAAGATGCTGAACTTGCAGTGAAAGTTCAGGATTCCATGTTGGAGACATCTGTTCTGCTTCTGCATTAATTAGGTTTGTTTCAAAAATCCTAAAGTACCTCCGTGTAGCCATCCGTGCATTATATCCAGCGGGAGACTTGTCGTAAGTTTGCCTGTCAATTACGAACTCTACAAACTCTTTTGCTAAAATATCTTTTCCATTAACCTTGGCTAGTAATAAACTTAGAACTTCAGGGTTGGTATTTTTCCATTTACCCTCCAATATTTTCGCGTCTACACTATTTACCAATGTTTGGAATGTAGTAGGGTAGAGTTGATAGTTTAATTTCTTCTTTGAATCAAGGAGCATGCTTTCATCTAGGAAATCACCTCTGCTATCTGTTGTTACTTTATTTTTAATATAGTCTCTAAGTTTTTCTTTAGGTGCTAGACCTGTTCGATCAACTAATTGAATAATATGGAAACCAACAGAAGTTTTAATTACTTCGGAATATTCATTTTCTCTAAGTGCAAAGGCTTTTTGCTCAAATTCAACCTCAGCTCTGGTTCCTATACTGAAGCTCGGTAATAGTCCGCCTTGAGTTGCGTAAACTTGATCGTCGCTGTCATTAGCAACTAATTCTTCAAAGTCACTTCCAGCTTTAAGTAAACTATACAAACTATCTATCGCTTGCTTTTTTGCGGATACTTGGACATTGTTGTTCCAGTCAGGCACAGCTTTTAAAATATGTCTTACTGTAACAGATCCTTGCGATGGACGTCTGTCATTAACTTTGACAAGATGAAAACCTTTTGAACTACGAACAGGAAATGATACTTCACCTTTTTTTAATCCGTAGGCCGCTTTTTCTATTGGATAGTACATTTGTAGTGCACTAAACCAGCCTAAACTACCACCTTGATTAGAAGTTCTTTTATCTTGTGAATGAACACGAGCCAATGAGTCGAAGGTATTCTTTGATATCGCATTATTGCGAATCTGAAGTAATTCGTTGTAAACATATACACTATCTTCAGGGTCTGCATCGGGTGAAATAGCAATAAAAATATGAGATGCATTTATCTCTTCCTTTAAATGCTCATACGCCTCATTGATCATTTTATTTAAAAGAGTGCTATCAATCAAATAGTCCTTTGCCAGAAGAGCTTGGTAAGTTGCTATTTCCTCCTTATCATTGGTGCTTTGACCATAGCCCTTATTTTGAGCTTCAAGGTAGATTCTTTTTTTAAAGATGAGATCATTAAGGGAGCTATCAAAACTTACCGAATCGGTAATTGTATAAACTTCGAGCTCTTTTTCTAAAAGGTTTTGGGTAAGTTCTACTTTCCCAACCTCAAGTGCATAAGGCTCTGAGGCAACTTCAATAGGAAGAGAAGGTACTTCATTTTTATCCGAAACTGTGGTAGTTAGCGGTTTTTGGCAAGCATTAGAGATAAGTAATATAAATAGTAGGTGACTTGCAATTCTTTTCATCAATACAATTTGGTGCTAGTGATCATTTTTTTAAGGTTTGATCAACCATATAAAATTTTGGCAAAGTTGGTTATTTCTTCCCGTAATAGTAAGTTTTTAACAAACATTATAAAAGAGGCTCTTGTTGTGAAAGGCAATGAAAACTACCTAGTCCCCATATGATTTCATCAGAAGCAAGACCAATAACTTCATGATTAGGAAAGCATGACTGAATTATTTCAAGTGCGATTTGATCATTGCTACAATTATAAATAGGTACAATCACCCTTTCATTACAAATGTAAAAGTTGGCATAACTTGCGGGCAACCTAACCCCCTCTGAGAATACTGGGCTTGGCATTGGTAGCTTTATTATATTGAGTAGATCTCCATTAACCAGTCGTATTTTCTCTAACAAATCAATGTTGGTCTGTAAGATTTTGTGATTTTCATCTTCTGTATTTTCTTCAAAAGCTGCAACAACAGTATTGTTGTTCACAAAGCGAACTGTATCATCTATGTGACCATCGGTATCGTCACCTATAATACCATCATCTAGCCAATGAATCTTTTGGACTCCGTAATATTGAATCAGAGCAGACTCTATATCTTCTTTTGTAAGATTTGGATTTCGGTTTTTATTCAAGAGGCAAGCTTCTGTAGTAATTAAGTCACCTAGGCCATTCACTTCAATAGAACCACCTTCCATTACAATTCCTGGCGTAACGCAGTTAACTCCTAGATAGGAAGCCACTTTTTGGGGAACCGCGTTATCGAGATCAAAGGGTGGGTATTTACCTCCCCAAGCATTGTATTCCCAGTTGACAAGTATTTTGTCTTTCTTTTCACGATTTATTAGAAATGCAGGTCCATGATCTCTGCACCAACTATCATTGGAACCAAACAAATGCATTTTCACATTTGCCATTTGAGTATTGGCTTTTTCTAGCATAATGGTTATTTCATGAGAATGCTCTTCGTCTCTACATATAATATTAACAAACTCTTTTTCCGAAATTGCTTTTACAAATGCATTGTACTGAATTTGGACTTTGGGTAGTCTGTCTTCCCAGGTTTCTATATTGTGGGGGTAGGTAAGCCAAGTTGCTGCATGTTTTTCCCATTCAGCAGGAAAAGAAAATCCATTTTCTTTAGGTGTCATATGGTTTTTTTTCTTATTAAATTCTAAATAAATAGAGTGTAATTTAAATTAAATGCTAACTTTGCTCCCTGAATTACGAAATGTTCCTCCCAATTGCGAGAGAACGTTGTTAAATTTGAACAAAGATATTCTTCAATTTTTATAATTGATAGAGTGGTTGAATAAATGATAAAAATAAAAAAGCTCGACTTTGTTGAGCTTTTTTTTTATGTCTTTAAGTTCCTGTATTTAATATAGGTTGATTTGCTAGTCATACTCTAATGTCATACTTTTAATTTGGTGACTGATTCGTATTTTATATTATTTCTAATAAAACTCTTGGTATTAAAATAAATAGGTTTACCTTTGCAGCACAATTAGGCAGAGGATTATAATAATCGCCGAGATTTGACGAAGTCGCAAGCTTGCGAAACCGTTCAAATTCTGACTGAGTTTACAGTCTCTGTTCGCATTAAAAGTTTTTTGTGGGAGTGTTTTGAAGGTGACAAGGGGTTTACCAATTTTTTAATCTATCCCTTACCAGTTTTCGAATTGGTTTTGAGACAATGTTCATGTTGATACGTCAACCTCTGATAATAAATTAATTTCTGTTTGGAAAAGCGGTTCGTTTATGCGAATTTTGCACCCCGAATTGAGAACGTGTTCAAAAGCGAATAAAAAATATATACATGTCTGGAATTATTGGCAAAAAATTAGGAATGACAACCATATATACTGATGGTGTCGCAACTCCGTGTACGATTATTGAAGCAGGTCCTTGTGTTGTAACGCAAGTCCGTTCAGTAGAAAAAGATGGTTACAAAGCTATTCAGTTAGGTTTTGGTGACAAGAAAGAAAAGAGAACCTCTAAAGCGTTGATGGGCCACTTCAAAAAGGCTAACACTGCTCCAAAGAGAAAATTGGCAGAATTCAAAGAGTTCGAAGCTGAGTTTAATCTCGGAGATACTATCAATGTGCAAGATGTCTTTGTGGTAGGTGAGTTCTTGGATATTTCAGGGCGAACTAAAGGAAAGGGTTTTCAAGGTGTAGTTAAGAGACACGGCTTCGGTGGTGTAGGTCAATCTACTCACGGTCAGCATAACAGAGCAAGGCACCCTGGTTCTATTGGAGCTTGTTCATATCCTGCAAGGGTATTTAAAGGATTGAAAATGGGAGGTAGAATGGGTAATAATAATGTTACAATTCAAAACCTTAGAGTATTGAATATCCTTCAAGATAAGAACTTAATCGTTGTATCTGGTTCAGTGCCAGGTCCAAAGAATGCGATTATTACATTACACAAATAAGGTCGAATCTTCACGACATCGAAACAAGAAGAAATCTAAATGGAATTAAACGTAATTAACAAAGAAGGCAAAGAGACTGGAAGGAAAGTAGTACTTTCTGAGGAGGTCTTTGCAGTTGAGCCGAATGAGCACGTAGTTTGGTTGGATATTAAGCAATATCTTGCAAATCAGCGTCAAGGAACTCACAAGTCTAAAGAAAGAGCAGAAGTGAACCGTACTAGCAAGAAATTGCACAGACAAAAAGGTACTGGTGGAGCAAGACACGGATCTAGACGTGCTCCAATCTTCGTAGGTGGTGGTACTATATTTGGACCACGTCCTCGTAACTATAGCTTCAAATTGAATAAGAAAGTGAAGTCATTGGCAAGAAAGTCAGTCCTTAGTGACAAGGCTAAAAATGCAAAGATCACTATCATTGAAGACTTTAGCTTCGAAGCTCCAAAAACAAAAGGATACATTGATTTCTTAAATGCAATTGGCATGAATGGTCAAAAGACTCTATTCATTGTTGATGGTGTTGATAACAATATCTATCTATCTGCTAGAAATATCCCAAGAACATTCATTACTGAAAAGAATGAAGTGAGTGCCTATGATCTAATGAATGCAGATCAGGTTCTAATCTCAGAAAGTTCTGTTAAGTTTTTAGAAACTATTTTGAATTAATATAATTAAAGAATCATGAGCGTTTTATTAGGTCCAATTATTACCGAAAAGTCTCAAGGACTCAATGCTGCTGGTCAATATACTTTCAAAGTAGCAGTGAATTCTAACAAAATTGAGATTGTTAAGGCTATCGAAAAAATGTACGGTGTAACCGTGGATAAAGTATCAACGATGCGTCAGATAGGTAAGACAAAGTCAAGAATGACAAGAGGTAAGATCTCAACAGGTCGCACCGCGTCATATAAAAAAGCAATAGTAAAATTAGCAGAAGGAGAAATTATCGACTTCTACTCAGAAATTTAATCTTTTACAGTTAAAGCTCCTAAGAGCTGCAAAGTAGAAAAATGGCAGTTAAAAAAATTAACCCAACAACACCGGGACAAAGAAACAGGATAGCTCCTGACTTCTCTGACATCACAACCAATAAGCCTGAAAGAAGCCTGATCGCTCCTTTAAGAAAGACTGGTGGTAGAAACAGTGAAGGTCACAGAACAGCTAGATACATAGGTGGTGGTCATAAGAGACGTTACCGTATCATCGATTTCAAACGAGATAAAGCTGATGTAACAGCAGAAGTTGTTACTATTGAGTACGATCCAAATAGATCAGCTCGTATTGCTCTATTGCAATATGAAGATGGTGAGAAAAGATATATCATTGCTCCTCAAGGTTTAAGCGTAGGCTTAAAGATCATTTCAGGAGAAAGTGTTCCGCCAGAAGTAGGAAACGCGTTAGTGTTGAAGAATATGCCACTTGGTACAATTGTTCATAACATTGAATTAGCTCCTGGAAAAGGTGCTCAAATGGCACGTAGTGCAGGAACTTATGCTCAGCTTTTAGCTAAGGATGGTAGGTATGTAACACTCAAAATGCCTTCTGGTGAAATGAGAATGGTACTTGCAACTTGTATGGCAACTGTAGGTTCTGTGTCTAACCCTGATCACATGAACGTGAAACTTGGAAAGGCTGGTAGAAACAGATGGCTGGGACGTAGACCAAGAGTAAGAGGTGTGGCTATGAACCCTGTAGATCACCCAATGGGAGGAGGAGAAGGAAGATCCTCTGGAGGTCACCCACGTTCAAGAAAAGGTTTGATTGCAAAAGGCAAGAAAACAAGATCAAAGAACAAATACTCCAATAGATTAATAATTTCAAAAAGAACAAAATAATAGTTAAATGGCACGCTCGCTCAAAAAAGGACCTTACGTAGATTTTCGATTAGAGAAAAAGGTTTTGGAGATGTCCAATGCTGGTAAAAAGTCTGTAATCAAAACTTGGTCAAGAAGATCAATGATTACTCCTGACTTTATCGGTCATACGTTTGCTGTTCACAATGGTAATAAGTTTATCCCTGTATATGTGACGGATAATATGGTAAGTCATAAGCTTGGAGAATTTGCTCCAACTAGAAACTTTAGAGGTCACATCAACAAAAAAGATAAAGGTAGAAGATAAGGGTCACCGACTTCTTAAAAACAATTTCGAATGGAAGCAATAGCTAAATTAAATGATTTCCCAACCGCACCAAGAAAAGCTCGTTTAGTAGCCGATCTTATCAGAGGTAAAAAAGTGAGTCAAGCACTAGGGATCTTGACATTTCAGCCTCAGGCTGCAGCTCCTGTTGTTAAAAAGGTGTTGTTATCTGCGGTAGCCAATTGGCAGCAGAAAAATGAAGGCGTTGATATTGACGATGCTGACTTGTACGTAAAAGCCGTTTTTGTTGATGGTGCTCGTACACTTAAGAGACTAAGACCTGCTCCTCAGGGTAGAGCTTATAGAATCAGAAAGAGATCACACCACTTTACAGTTGTAGTTGACAACATGAATAGTGACGTTGTGGCAACTGGAAATGAAGAAGTAAATAAAACGGAGGAAGTAGCTTCCTAAACATAATATTTAATTAAAGCATGGGACAAAAAGTAAATCCTATAGGTCTTAGACTTGGTTACATTAGAGGTTGGGAATCTAGCTGGTATGGAGGAAAGAACTTCGCAGACAAGCTTGTTGAAGATAACAAGATAAGAAAATATATAGATGCTCGTATTCCAAAGGGTTCTATCTCAAGAGTTGTAATCGAAAGAACTCTTAAAAGAATTACTCTAACAATACACACGGCTAGACCAGGTGTTGTGATTGGAAAAGCTGGTAGTGAAGTTGATAAGTTGAGAGAAGAGCTTAAGAAGTTGACAGGTAAAGATATTCAAATAAATATTTTTGAAATCAAACGTCCTGAGCTTGATGCGAAACTAATCGGTGAAACAATTGCTCAACAATTGAAAGCTAGAATTTCATACAGAAGAGCAATGAAGCAAGCTATTCAATCTGCTGTAAGGGTAGGGGCACAAGGAATTAAAATTAAATTGGGCGGTAGATTAGGTGGAGCCGAGATGGCGAGAACTGAAATGTATAAAGAAGGTAGAATTCCTCTTCATACACTCCGTGCCGATATTGATTACGCAGTTTCTGAAGCTTTAACAGTTTACGGTATAATTGGTATTAAAGTTTGGGTATTCCGCGGTGAAGTATATGGTAAGAAAGACCTTACTCCAAGTGGTGCAATAGAAGCTCAAAATGAGAGCAACAAGCGTGCCGGTGGATCAAGAGGCGGAGATCGTAGAGATAACCGCAAGGAAGGTGGAAGAGGAAGAGGAAGAGCTGGTGCCCGAGCTAAAAAGTAATTTTAATTAAAGTCGATTGACTTTTAAGAGTTTAAAAAATCATGTTACAACCAAGAAGAACAAAGTTTCGTAAGCAGCAAAAAGGGAGAATTAAAGGAATTGCTTCAAGAGGTCACCAATTGGCTTTCGGGTCATTCGGGATAAAGTCTCTTGAGCCAGGAAGGTTAACTTCTCGCCAGATTGAAGCTGCTCGTATCGCTGTTACACGTGCAATGAAACGTGAAGGACAGGTGTGGATTAGAGTTTTTCCTGACAACCCAATTACAAAGAAACCTTTAGAGGTTCGTATGGGTAAAGGAAAAGGTGCTCCAGAATATTGGGTAGCTAATATTTACCCAGGGACAGTATTGTTCGAATCTGGAGGAGTGCCATTGGAATTGGCTAAGGAGTCTTTAAGATTGGCTGCTCAAAAACTTCCAGTGAAAACAAAGTTTGTCGTACGCAGAGACTATCAAGCATAGTATTAAATAGAATTACAAATGAAAAAAGTTGATTTAAAAGGCTTGTCATTGGAACAACTTCAGCAGCAGATTGCAGAAGAAAAGGACAGATTGCAAAAAATGAAATTTGCCCACGCCATTACACCAATTGAGAATCCTAAAAGAATATCTGAAACAAGAAAAGTAATTGCAAGATTATCAACAGAGCTAACAGCTAGGTAATCGCAATTAAAAAGATAAATACCTCATGGTTACAGAAATGGATAGAAAAGTAAGAAAAGAACGTGTCGGTGTTGTTACCAGCAATAAGATGGATAAGTCTGGTGTAATGCAGGTTGTTCGTAAAGTAAAACATCCTAAGTATGGGAAGTTTATGCTTAAAACCAAAAAAATCATGTTTCATGATGAGAACAGTGAAGCCGGAATTGGTGATACTGTAAAGATCATGGAAATAAGACCTCTTAGTAAAAGCAAATGCTGGAGACTTGTAGAGGTGTTAGAAAAAGCAAAATAATTATACACCCGCTTAAAAAAGTTTTAAAATGTTACAGCAAGAATCAAGAGCAAATGTTGCGGATAATAGCGGAGCAAAAGAAGTACTCGTTATTAGAGTACTAGGAGGAACCAAAAAGAGATACGCTTCCATTGGAGACAAGGTAGTAGTAACCGTTAAAGAAGCATTATCTTCTTCAAGTATGAAGAAAGGAACTGTATCTAGAGCAGTGGTTGTTCGTTCTAAAAAAGAAATCCGACGCAAAGATGGATCTTACATCCGTTTTGAAGAAAATGCAGTTGTTCTACTAAATAACAACGATGAGCCTAGAGGTACGCGTATTTTTGGACCTGTGGCTAGAGAGTTAAGAGAGAAACAGTTTATGAAAATTGTATCACTGGCTCCAGAGGTACTTTAATAAATAATAAATTAAGAAATGAAAAAGACAGCCAAACGTCACGTTCGCTCAGGAGATACAGTAAAGGTAATTGCTGGTAACGCTAAGGGAAAGCAGGGAAAAATAACTGAGGTTCTTGTGAAGAAAGACAGAGTTGTTGTGGAAGGTGTTAATATGATAACCAAACACATCAAACCTTCGGCTCAGAACCCACAGGGTGAGTTACAACAGGTTGAGGGAACAATTCATATCAGTAATGTAATGGTAGTAGATCCTTCTACGGGAGAAGCAACTAGAACTGGTAGAAAACTCAACGAAAAGGACAAATTACAGAGATATTCCAAAAAAACTGGAAAATTAATCTAACAAAGCAAAACATGTGGGTCGGAAATCCACAATTATAATGGCAAGATTAAAAATAAGATATAACGAAGAGATTATACCAGCTTTGAAAGAGAAGTACGGGTATAAGTCTATAATGGAAGTACCAACACTAAAGAAGATTGTTATCAATCGTGGTGTAGGTGATGCTACTGGAGACAAGAAGTTAGTTGACATTAGTGTTGAAGAACTTTCAATAATCGCTGGTCAAAGAGCGGTTCCAACAATTTCAAAGAAGGCTGTTTCTAACTTTAAGTTAAGAGAAGATATGCCTATCGGTGCTAAGGTTACTTTAAGAGGTGAGCGTATGTACGAATTTTTGGATAGGTTGGTTTCTATCGCCCTTCCTAGGGTGCGTGACTTTCAAGGAATTAGCGATAAAGGCTTTGACGGTAGAGGGAATTATAGCTTTGGAGTTGTGGAACAAATTATATTTCCAGAAATCTCCATTGATAAGATTTCGAAAATTCAAGGAATGGATATAACAATGGTAACTACAGCAAAAACTGATGCTGAGAGCTATGAGCTACTTAAAGCTTTAGGGATGCCATTTGCAAATACAAAAAAGAACTAAATACTAATATAAGATGGCAAAAGAGTCAATTAAGGCAAGAGAAAGAAAAAGAGAAAGACTTGTAGCTAGATATGCAGACAAACGAGCTGCATTGAAAGAAGCTGGCGATTGGAAAGGTCTGGATGCTTTGCCTAAAAATTCTTCTCCTGTAAGATTACACAACAGATGTAAGTTGACGGGTAGACCAAAAGGCTACATGAGAAAATTTGGAATCAATAGAGTTACTTTCCGTGAAATGGCTAGTAATGGATATATTCCAGGTGTTACGAAAGCTTCTTGGTAATATATTTTTTTAATTGATATAAATTAATACCTTTGCAGCCCAATTGAGTAAGTCACGCCCGTGAAACTGCTCAGTGTTGGCTAGGTATCCTTAATATTTAAAAAGTTTAAAATGGTTACAACGGATCCAATAGCAGATTTTCTTACGAGAATTCGTAATGCTATACGAGCAAGACATAGAGTGGTTGATGTACCAGCTTCTAACGTCAAAAAAGAAATAACAAAGGTTCTTTATGAGAAGGGCTATATTCAAAGTTACAAATTTGAAGAAGAGGGTCCTCAAGGTCAGATTAAAATAGCGTTGAAGTATAATCCAACTACAAAGCAGTCAGCAATTGTAGAACTTAAGAGAGTTTCTAAGCCAGGTCTTAGAAAGTACTCTAAGGCAGATTCATTACCTAGAGTATTGAATGGTCTTGGTATTGCTCTTTTGTCGACTTCAAAAGGAATCATAACAGATAAAGAAGCTCGTACACTGAATATCGGTGGTGAGGTACTTTGTTACATTTATTAATAATTTAATGTTGACCGCCATTCGAATTGAGTGGCCTTAAACGAAAGCAAATGTCTAGAATTGGAAAAAAAGTAATACCTATCCCAGCTGGAGTAACAGTATCTTTGGAAGGTAACAATGTGTTCAAGGCTAAAGGTCCTAAAGGGGAACTTTCTCAAGAATTTAATCCTGAGCTTACTGTAGAAATTAGTGAGGGTGAGATTAAGGTAGTTAGACCTTCTGAGCAGAAACGTCACAAAGCTTTACACGGTTTGTATCGCTCTTTAATTGGTAATGTAGTTACAGGTGTTTCTGAAGGCTATGTTAAGAATTTGGAGCTTGTCGGTGTTGGTTATAAAGCCACTCATACAGGAAACGTCCTTGACTTGTCTTTAGGGTATTCTCATAGTATTTATTTTGTGGTTCCTAAAGAGCTTACACTATCAACTGAGATGCTTAAAGGTAAAAACCCAACTATTAAATTAGAAGGGATTGATAAGCAATTGATTGGTGCTGTAGCAGCGAAAATTAAGTCGCTTAGAAAGCCAGAGCCTTACAAAGGAAAAGGTATTCGTTTCTCTGGTGAGGAGATTAGAAGAAAGGCTGGTAAAACTGCTGCTAAGAAGTAATAAATACTAAATAAAAAGAGACAATGTCATCCTCAAAAAATAATAGACGTCAAAAAATAAGATTCGGAATCAGAAAGAAAATTTCAGGTTCTGGGGAAATGCCAAGATTAGCAGTTTTTAGATCTAATTCTGGTATATATGCTCAACTAATAGACGATAAGTCAGGTACAACTTTAGCTTCGGCATCTAATCAAACTTTATCTTTGAAAGGTTTGAATGCTGAAAATTCAAAAAAAGTTGGTGCTGATCTTGCGAAAAAAGCAGTTGATAGTGGAATAAGCAAGTGTGTTTTCGATAGAGGTGGATATATATACCACGGAAATGTGAAAGCCTTAGCAGATGGTGCAAGAGAAGCTGGTTTAAAATTTTAATATCGCAATCAAATGAGTAAAGCAATAAAAGTAAACGAAGCAGAACTTAAAGAGAAAGTTGTTGCGATCAACCGAGTAGCCAAAGTTGTGAAAGGGGGTAGAAGATTTAGCTTTTCAGCTATAGTAGTTGTTGGCGACGGTCAAGGTGCCGTTGGACAAGGATTAGGTAAAGCAAACGAAGTTGTTGATGCGATTGCTAAGGCAATTGATGATGCAAAGAAGAATGTTGTTAACGTTCCTATCATAAATGATACTATTCCTCACGAAATGTTGGGTAAATATTCTGGTGGATTCGTTTTTGTAAAGCCTGCAGCACCTGGTACAGGAGTAATTGCTGGTGGTGCAATGAGAGCAGTATTGGAAGCAGCTGGAGTACACAATGTATTGGCTAAATCTAAAGGTTCATCAAACCCACATAATGTGGTTAAAGCAACTATCAATGCACTTCAAAAAATGAGAGCTCCTCATGAAATTGCAATGCAAAGAGGTGTTAAGCTTAATAAAGTATTTAACGGATAATTAATAGCAATGGCTAAGGTTAAAATAACTCAAGTAAGAAGTACCATCGATAGACCAAAGAAGCAAAAGCTTACAATTCAGGCTCTAGGACTTGGGAAAATCAACAGAACTGTGGAAGTTGAACTAACTCCACAGATACAAGGAATGATTAACAAAGTTCAACACCTTGTAGAAGTACAATAATTAATTAATAAGGGAAAACCGAGTAGTTAAACTGCGAAAGAAAATGTTAAAATTAGAAAATTTATCTCCGGCTAAAGGTTCAAACAAAACTAACACTAGAGTTGGTAGAGGCCAGGGTTCTGGTGGTGGTGGAACTGCCAAAAGAGGTCACAAAGGAGCTCAATCAAGATCGGGTTACAGTAAGAAAAAAGGTTTTGAAGGTGGACAAATGCCACTTCAAAGACGTGTACCTAAGTTTGGTTTCAAAAATATTAATAGAGTTGAATTTAAGGCTGTCAATCTTGACACACTTCAACTAATTGCCGAAAGCACTGGCTTAAATACTATTGATTTAAATACACTTTACAATGCGGGTGTAACTGCAAAGAGAGACCTAGTTAAGGTTTTAGGTAGAGGAGAGTTAAGTTCTGCACTTCAAGTTAGAGCGAATGCTTTCAGTAAGAGTGCAATTGAGGCGATTGAAAAAGCTGGAGGTTCAGCTACTGTAGAAAAGAATGTTACTATAGAAGCAGGCGAAAAAATAAAAATTTCCTCTGTAGATAAGACTGAAGGAAAAAAGGAAGCACCAGTTGCTAAGAAGTCAGTTGCTGCAAAGAAAGTAGATGAAGAAGCAACTCCTGTAAAGAAAGCTGCTGTAAAAAAGACTACTTCAGCGAAAGGTGACGATTTGAAGAAGATTGAAGGTGTAGGTCCTAAAATTGCAGGATTGTTAAATGAGGCGGGTATTGTTACTTTCCAAAATTTAGCTGATGCGACACTTGACACATTAAATGGAATTCTTGCAGAGGCTGGTTCAAGATATGCTTCACATAATCCAACTACATGGCCTGAGCAAGCTGCTCTAGCTGCTGCTGGTAAGTGGGATGAATTGCAAGTTTTGCAGGATAATTTGAATGGTGGTCGTCCAGAATAAAATATTAGACAATGAATAAATTTATAACGACTCTTAAAAATATTTGGTCTATTGAGGAATTGAGAAATCGAATCCTTAATACCCTATTAATCATAGTAATTTTTAGGATTGGTTCGTTCATCGTTCTTCCAGGGGTAGACCCAACAAAAATTGCTGACTTAACTGCTGGTAATGGATTGTTGGGTTTATTAGATACTCTTGTAGGAGGAGCGTTTAGTAATGCGTCTATAATGGCATTAGGTATTATGCCATATATTTCAGCTTCGATTGCAATTCAGCTTCTTGGATTGGCATTGCCTTATTTTAGTAAATTACAGAAAGAAGGCGAGTCAGGAAGAAAGAAGTTAAATCAAATTACGAGATGGTTAACCATCGCTGTAACTGCAGTTCAAGGTTTTACTTATTTAAGAACTACAATCCCAACAGAAGCGATTACTGTAAATCAAGGATTATTTTACTTCTCATCAGTTATTATATTGGTGGCTGGTACAATGATGTGTGTATGGTTAGGTGAGAGAATGACTGAAAAAGGTGTTGGTAATGGAATTTCCATGATCATCATGATTGGTATTGTTTCACGTCTTCCTGGTGCAATTATTGGTGAAGCTCAGGCTAGAGCTGCTAGTGGTCAAGTGTTATTTTTCGTATTAGAAATTGTGGCCTTGTTCCTTGTAGTGCTTTTTGCAGTAGCTGTTACTCAGGCGGTAAGAAGAGTGCCAGTTCAATATGCTAAGCAAATTGTTGGAAATAAAGTAGTATCTGGTCAAAGACAATATTTACCGTTGAAAGTTAATATATCGGGTGTAATGCCTATTATATTTGGTCAGGCTTTAATGTTTGTTCCTTCGGCAGTTGCATCTCTGTTTGCAGATACAAGTGATACTGCTGCGAATATTCAGCAAGTGTTTTCAGACTTTACTTCTTGGCAGTACAATGCTTTGTATGCATTCTTAATTATTGCATTTACATTCTTTTATACTGCTATCTCGATTAATCCAAATCAGATTGCGGATGATATGAAGAGAGGTGGTGGATTTATACCAGGAATCAAGCCTGGTCAATCGACGAGTGATTTTATTGCAAGTATTTTGGATAGAATAACTTTACCTGGAGCAATATTACTTGCTTTGATTGCTGTTTTTCCAGCCATTGCTAGTCTTTTTGGAATGACACAAATATTTGCTTCATTCTTCGGAGGTACTTCATTACTTATCTTAGTTGGTGTTGTTTTGGATACATTACAACAAATTGAGAGTTATCTTTTAATGAAGAGATACGAAGGATTGATGGAGTCAGGTAGATTAGAAGGAAGAAGTTCAACAATTTTAACTCAATAAGTTATTATGGCTAAAGGTGCCATTTACCTAAAGAGTATTGAGCAAGCAGAAATAATCCGTGAAAACGGTGTGATCCTTGGAAAGGCTCATGCTGAAGTTGCGAAAGCAATAGAGGTTGGAGTAAAAACTAAAGATTTAGATAAAATAGCTGAGGAGTTTATAAGGGATAATGGCGGAAGGCCATCTTTTTTAAAACTTTATGATTTTCCAGCTTCGCTTTGTATATCAGTGAATGAAGTAGTTGTTCACGGGATACCGAGCAATAGAGTTCTTAAAAATGGGGATGTTATATCTATTGATTGTGGAGTTCACAAGAATGGATTTCATGCAGATAGTGCTTACACATATTGTGTTGGAGAGCCAAGTCAAGAAGTAGTTGATCTACTTACTTCTACAAAGGAATCTTTGTACGAAGGAATTGATAAAGCTCGAAATGGAAATAGAATAGGTGATATAAGTAATGCTGTTCAAAGGTATAACGAAGAAAGAGGTTACGGAATAGTTAGAGAGTTGGTTGGACATGGTATTGGTACTAGTGTTCATGAAGCTCCTGAAGTTCCGAATTTTGGAAAAAAAGGCAATGGTCCTTTAATTCGAAATGGGTTGGTAATAGCAATCGAACCTATGGTTACCCAAGGTAAGAGATTTGTGGTTCAAGAAAATGATGGTTGGACGATTAGAACTGAAGATAGAAAACCAGCAGCTCATTATGAGCATACTGTTTTTGTAACTAAAGATGGTCCCCAAATTTTGACCACATTTGAATTTATAGAAGAAGTATTAGAGGCTAAAGAAATGTTTCTAGTTTAAAGATTATATGGCTAAACAGGCAAACATACAAGTTGATGGTGTAATTGTGGAAGCTTTATCTAATGCAATGTTTCGAGTTGAACTCGAAAATAAGCATGAAGTAATTGCCCATATCTCAGGGAAAATGAGAATGCACTATATTAGAATTTTACCAGGTGATAAAGTAAAATTAGAAATGTCACCTTATGATTTATCAAAGGCGAGAATTGTGTACCGCTATAAATAATTAAGAGATTAATTTAGAGTAATGAAAGTTAAAGCATCAGTTAAAAAACGCAGTGTAGACTGCAAGGTGATTCGTAGAAAAGGTAAAGTATACGTAATCAATAAAAAGAATCCAAAGTTTAAACAAAGACAAGGTTAATTATATGAGGATTTCAGGTGTAGATATTCCAGATAACAAGCGTGGTGAGATTTCACTTACTTATATCTATGGTTTAGGTAGAAGTTCGGCTCAACAGATTTTAGACAAAGCTCAAATATCGAGAGATAAGAAAGCTGGGGAGTGGTCTGATGATGAGGCAAACGAAATTAGAGCTCTTATAACAAATGAGCATTTAGTAGAAGGTGCACTCAGATCGGATGTGCAATTGAGCATTAAGCGTTTGATGGATATCGGATGCTACAGAGGCTTGAGACACAGAAAGAGTTTACCACTAAGGGGACAGAGAACGAAAAACAACTCTAGAACTAGAAAGGGTAGAAGAAAAACTGTTGCAAACAAGAAAAAAGCGACTAAGTAATAAATAGTTGATCAGGGGGTGATATTATTCGCCCTGCCTTTATTTTTAAAAATAGACAAATGGCTCAAGCTAAAAGAAAAGACAAAGCAAAAAAAAGAGTTGTAGTTGTTGAATCGCACGGACAAGTTCACGTCAAGGCGAGTTTTAACAACATCATTATTTCCATAACTAACAGTACAGGACAAGTTATATCTTGGGCTTCTGCTGGTAAAATGGGTTTTAGAGGATCTAAAAAGAATACTCCATATGCAGCTCAAACTGCAGCTCAAAATTGCGGACAAACTGCATACGAAGCTGGAATGAGAAAAGCGGATGTATTTGTAAAAGGACCAGGTTCAGGACGTGAGTCTGCAATCAGAACAATTCAGAGTGTTGGTATAGAAGTAGTATCTATTACAGATGTTACACCGTTACCGCATAATGGATGTCGCCCTCCAAAACGTAGAAGAGTATAATTATTATCAATTGAGCGTGAATTTGGACATTGGGATTCAACGCTCGCAAAAAAATTATTAATGGCAAGATATACAGGTCCAAAGGCAAAGATATCAAGGAAGTTTGGAGAACCAGTAATGGGACCAAGCAAAGCTTTGCAAAAGAAAAATTACGGTCCAGGCCAACACGGTAGAGGTCGTAGAAGTAAGAAGTCGGAATACGCACTTCAGCTTCAAGAAAAACAAAAAGTGAAATACACTTATGGAATGCTCGAAAAGCAATTTGCGAGATTTTTCCACCTAGCATCTGTTCGTCCTGGTCAAACGGGTACTAACTTATTGCAATTATGTGAATCAAGACTCGATAACGTTGTTTATAGATTAGGTATTGCACCTACTAGAAGGGCAGCTAGACAGTTGGTTTCTCATAAGCATGTGATTGTTGACGGAGAAATTCTAAACATTCCTTCTGCTTTGATATTACCAGGTCAAGTTATTGGAGTAAGAGAAAAATCAAAAGCTATGGATATTGTAGGTGAAAGCCTAAGTACGAATAGTGCTCAGAAATATAGCTGGCTAGAATGGAATGCTGGCGAATTATCTGGGACGTTTTTAACTTATCCTGATAGAGAGTCAATTCCTGAGAATTTCAACGATCAGGCGGTTGTCGAATTGTACAATAAATAATATTTAGGTTGCAGGCCCTCCTGCAACCCATTTTCAATTTAGGAAATTCCTAAATTATTTCGTTAACGAAAATATACACCAAGAGTATGTCAATTTTAGCATTTCAAATGCCAGATAAAGTCGTAATGGAGAAAGCCGACGACTTCCATGGTTTTTTCGAGTTTAAACCACTTGAAAGAGGCTATGGTGTAACAATCGGCAACGCGTTACGCAGAATATTGCTTTCTTCTTTGGAAGGTTACGCTATCACAGCCGTTAGATTTCCAGGAGTATTGCACGAATTTTCGTCAATTGAGGGTGTGGTTGATGACGTTACAGAGATTATTTTGAACATGAAGCAAGTAAGGTTCAAGAAGGTTTCTGATTACGTTGATAATAAAATCAGTGTAACAATAAAGAATCAAACTGAATTAAAAGCGGGTGATATTTCTGCTTTTACTCAAAGTTTCGAAATATTGAATCCAGATTTAGTAATTGCTAAGCTTGATTCTAAGACCGAATTAGAGTTTGAAATTATTGTTGACAAAGGTAGAGGTTATGTGTCTTCTGAAGATCAGAAGAACGGAGATCTTCCAATGGGCTTTGTTGCTATTGATTCTATTTACACCCCTATCAAGAATGTAAAGTTCAACGTTGAGAATACTCGTGTTGAGCAAAGAACAGATTACGAAAAACTTCTTTTAGAAATCAAATCTGATGGTTCAATTCATCCAGAAAGAGCTCTTCAAGAGGCCGCTCATATATTAATTCAGCATTTCCTTAAGTTTACAGATGAGAACATGGTGTTTGATTCTAAGAGCGATGATGAGGACAACATGGTTGACGAAGAATTCTTACACATGAGAAAACTTCTTAAAACTTCTCTTTCTGATCTTGATCTTTCGGTTAGAGCATATAACTGTTTAAAATCTGCTGATGTAAGAACACTTGGTGATCTTGCTAAGTTAGAAGTTGCAGATATGATGAAGTTCAGAAACTTCGGAAAGAAATCACTTACAGAGCTTGAGCAATTGGTAGCTGAGAAAGGACTTCATTTCGGAATGGATGTTACAAAATACAAACTTGACGAAGAGTAAAAATCGCAGAATTTAAAATTATACAATCGTAATAGGTGGGAAATAGTAAACTGCGATCGTTATTTCCTTACCGTTACTTACTGATTATTTAGAAAATGAGACACGGAAAGAAACACAATCACCTAGGCAGAACAAAATCACACAGAGTGGCAATGTTATCAAACATGGCTTGCTCATTGATTAAGTCTAAAAGAATTACAACTACAATTGCTAAAGCGAAAGCTTTAAGAGTTTATGTAGAGCCTTTGATAACTAAATCAAAGAATGACAATACTCACTCAAGAAGAGTTGTATTTTCTTACTTACAAGACAAAGAAGCTGTTAAAGAGCTTTTTGGGCCAGTAAGTGAAAAGATCGCTGAAAGAAATGGTGGTTATACAAGAATTATAAAATTAGGAACTAGACTTGGTGATAACGCTGAACTAGCTCTTATTGAATTAGTAGACTTTAACGAGAATCTTGTTGTTGATACTACATCGGAAGGTGCAGTAGCTAAGAAATCAAGAAGAAGAAGAGGTGGCTCTAAGAAAACTGATGATGCTGTAGCATCTGAAGAAGTTGTTGCTGAAGCTGAAGTGGTTGAGGAAACTGCTCCAGTTGAAGAGAATAGCTCAGATGAGTCAACTGAAGAAAAAGCTAGCTAATTATAGTTAGATGTATAAGGAAAGAGGAGATCTAACGGTCTCCTCTTTTTTTATGGCCTATAGTGTACATTCTAGTCGATATTCTGTTGTGTTAACTATTTTCATTCAGTTTATGTCTGATTTGTTTAAAATGCTTTTGAATGATCAAGACGCTTCTAAATTGATTTCAATCGTTGTCTTTATAGGGTTTGTAAATAATGTTTATTTAATGTAATATTATTAAGAGTTTAAAACGATTTGAAGTCATGGTTAAGTATTGATGTTTAGAAGGTGAAGATTATCCTATTTAGGATTAGAGTATTTCCGAATTGAAATGTAGTGAATATTTGCTGGTCGTAGATTATGCGATATAAAATATGCTATTAATATAAATAGGAAATATATAAATATGTAATAATGCAATATGGGCAAATAAAATATTTGATGATATAACTATTGGATAACTTAATTGTAATATTTATTGAAATTTCCTGTATATAGTCGGAAGGTTGATTGAAATATTTTAGAGGTCTTAATATTTGTATAGTTTTAAAGCGATTTCTGTTTAATAATTAATTCCAAAATAAAATCACATGAAAAAAATTGAGGCCATAATTCGTAAGTCGAAGTTTTCTGAAGTTAGAGATGCCTTACATGAAGTAGGTGTTACTTTCTTTAGTTACTGGGATGTAACTGGAGTAGGTAATGAGCAAGAGGGGCATGTTTATCGTACCATTAGTTATAGCACTTCTGATATCCAAAGAAGGTACCTTTCTATCGTAGTTACAGATCCTTTCTTAGATGCAACTGTTAAAGCAATACTGGATGCTGCATTTACGGGAAATGTAGGGGATGGTAAGATATTTGTTTCTGATGTGATCGAAACTTACAGAATTAGAACTAAGGAAACTGGTAGCCCAGCAATTAACTAAGGGTTTATTAATTTATTAAATATATTAAGCCGGGTGAAGTTTAACTAATATTTGCTTTGTTGGGATTTAAATATATTGAAAAGGAAGGGGATTTATTCTCTTCCTTTTCTTTTTATAAAACATATTAGGCTGCATCCCTTGTACAAAACAAAGTTGTTTCTTCCTTACTTTAACATTCCAATTTTAAGCTTAACTGTCACAGTGAAACAGTCTTCTTAGTCTCGTACTTGTGAGAATGTAATCTCATTGAGGATTGATGAAATATGAGTCATGTTGAAGTAGTACAATATTTCAATTAAATTCTTATAGTATTATTTTGTGCAAAACCTTCTAATCTAAAATTGCTTTATAATACTTAGGCATTTTCTAATTTATGCTATACTTTCTCCAATAGAATAGATTTTTAAACTTACTATCCAGCCAGCCTAGATAATTTGGTGCATGTACTTTAAAGTTTTTTTTAACTGCAATTGCTTTAATGGTAGCTAGTTTTTTTGGTGGAAAATATTTTTGGACAGTTTAAGACTTCTACAGTATAGAGTCTTCATATTTCCTATGAATTCTATCGCGTTTTACTAATACTAATTCCAATTTAGTAACATGTTCATGTCTTTAAGTTTACATGGAGTAGGTCACTTTTAATCCAAAGATTTCTTGTCTTTAATTCTTAGTAAGGCCAGGCTTAAGTTCGCTTTATCACGCTTTGGATAATTTTACTGTATTGTTCTAGATGTTTGAGCAAATAATCACTTTTGAATACTTCAAAAGAAATCTAATTCTAGAAGAAAGTTGATTAAATGCCAACTAAAAAATCATTATTCGTCTATTTTGAAAAATAAAATACTTTTTCAAAATTTATTTTGGTCTTGAAAATTGGTGAATTGCTGTATTAAAAGAAGAAAATATTGAATGCTAGGTGAAAAATATAAGAATAATGCAATGTGATGGAGAAAAGATAATATTTCGGCAAAGTGTCTACAAAAAGAATAAAATTTTGTTTAATGAATAAAATGAAATATAATTGCATCGTCAAAGTTCAAAAAGCTGTTTAAGGCAACTTTGATTTAAACAAAAGGGTAACCCCTAGAAAACCATTAAAAAACAATTAAACTAATAGCAAACGTTATGGATGGACTATTTACTGCTAACAATGTATGGATGATGATCTGCACAGCCCTAGTGTTTTTTATGCACACAGGCTTTGCGTTTTTAGAGATCGGATTAACCAGACAAAAAAACACAATCAACATTTTATTCAAAAATGTTTTCATCATTTGCATCGGTTTATTACTGTATGCTCTATGTGGATTTAATTTAATGTATCCAGGAGATTTTAATGGATTTGTTGGATTTGCAGGTTTCGGGTTAACTCTACCGGAAAATGGATTAACTGCGGAGTATGCAAGTGGAGGCTACACTTATTGGACAGACTTCCTTTTCCAAGGAATGTTCGCTGCTACTGCTGCAACAATTGTTTCAGGAGCTGTTGCTGAGCGTATCAAGCTAAGTGCATTTATGATTTTCACAGTCATATATGTTGGTTTGGTATATCCTATTGCTGGCTCGTGGAAATGGGGTGGCGGATTTCTTGACGAAATGGGCTTCTATGACTTTGCAGGTTCCACACTCGTGCATGGTGTAGGTGGCTGGGCTGCTTTAGTTGCTGTTTGGTTATTAGGGCCAAGAATAGACAAGTTTGATAAAAACGGTAAGAGTAAAGCGATTCCTGGTCACAATATTCCATTAGCCGCTGCTGGTGTGCTGATACTATGGTTAGGTTGGTTCGGATTTAATGGAGGTTCTGTACTTTCTGCTGATCCTGCTTTGACTTCTTTAACATTAGTTACAACATGTTTGGCTGCTGCTGCAGGTGGTGTGTTTGCTTTTACTTTTGACTTCTTAGTATATAAAAAGTATGACCTAACAATGATGCTTAATGGTATCTTAGCTGGTTTAGTTGGTATTACAGCTGGTGCAGATCAAATGGGTGTATTGGATGCTATTTTGATCGGTGGAATAGCCGGTGTAATAGTTGTATTGAGTGTAGGGCTTATCGATAAGGTGAAATTAGATGATCCTGTAGGAGCAGTTGCTGTTCACTTGATATGTGGAATATGGGGAACTCTTGCGGTTGGTATATTTGGTGCAATGGCAAGTGTTGATCAATTCTTAACTCAGTTGATAGGTATAGCATGTTACGGCGTGTTCTGTGTAGCAACTTCTTTCTTGATTATCTTCACTTTGAAGAAAACTATGGGAATAAGAGTTTCTAAAGAAGAAGAGGTTGATGGCTTAGACGATCATGAGCATGGAATGAGTGCTTATGGAGACTTTAGTATCAGATAAAACATCTTATATATATGGATAAAAAAGGAGGGCTTTTGCCCTCCTTTTTTGTTTTGGCCTTCTTGGTTTAGTGCAAGTATTTAGTTTTGATCGAAAATGTCATAAAGTATCACTTTAGCCAAATAAATTACTGTATCATGTTTAATTGTACTATCTAAAGATTAAATAAAATAAAGTTTTGGAAAAGTTACCATGTCGAAATAAAAAGTAAATAAATGTGAAAAAGAAGCCAATAAAGTTTGGTTGTTAATTATAAATGGTAAATATTTGCAGTGTGTTAACCGCTAAAATAAAAGACATTTAAACCAAAGAAAATAATGAAAAAAATTTATCTAGCAGTATTATCTATTTTTGTATTCTCTTCAGTTATTGCTCAAGAAGAGAAGGAAAGTCCAATTACTTTTTCAGGGTATATTGATACTTATTACTTTGCCAATATGAATGGCACAGGTGGACCAGGTTCTAACTTGGGTGCTTCGGGTTTTGAGAGAATTTTTGATCACAATGCAAATTCTTTTCAAGTAGGTATGGCTCAAATGATGATGACTTACGAGAAGGGGCCTTTGACAGCAGTTGCAGATCTTGTATTTGGAAACCACGCTGATTTAGGGAATTATGGAAACATAGCTAGCCCACTTGGAGGTACTGGCACCGCTCTAGCCATCAAGCAAGCATTTGTAAGCTGGGCTATGAGTGAAAAGGTTTCGCTTACTGCTGGTCAGTTCGGAACAAACGTTGGTTATGAAGTAATTGACGCTCCTGCTAACTTTAACTACTCTCTTTCGAATCTATTCGGGAATGGGCCTTTCTATCATACGGGTGTAAAGCTTGACTTTGCTCTTGCAGATAATTTTGGCTTAATGGTTGGAGTTAATAATGGATTGGATAGCAAAGACGACAACAACAAGTCAAAAGGTGTAATGGCTCAAGTATATGTTGCTCCTACAGATGGTTGGGATGTGTATTTAAACTACTTCGGGTCTAATGAAGCAGATCTTGATGCTACTGAAAAATCAACTTACTCATGGTTTGATATCACAACATCTTACCAAGTATCTGATAACTTCTTAATAGGATTAAACGCAGTACCATATGGTGCATACAAAGATGGTAGTGCAGATCCATTGACATGGTGGGGAGCAGCTCTTTACTTGAACGGAAATGTGTCTGAGAAATTTGGACTTGGCGTAAGAGCTGAGCGTTTCGATAACTCAAGTGGTGGTATCTACTTATTGGATGGTACTGGTGCTGGAACTGCGGTGACTTCATTGACACTTACTGCAAGTATTGATATAACTGAAAACTTAATGTTCAAGCCTGAGGTTCGTTACGACGGATATACTCCTACAAGCGGTTTTCAATTAGTAGACGGCGATGGAGCTGGAAAAAACAATCAGACAACAATCGGTGGAGCTATGATTTTCCACTTTTGATACAATAATAAACATAGGTTAAGTTTAGGTATTTTAGGTTAGGGTCGGAAAGGTTCGGGGTTTTACTCCGAACCTTTTTTCTTTATTTTCTCGTAAACTTAATGCATTCATTAACTTTGCTTCAAATATCACAGGCATGGCAGCATTCGAACTAACCAAAGAATTTCTTGAAGACCTAAATGAGGGCATAAAGCTTGAAAATAAAGGGCTTTTGAATGATATGTTGGGAAGCCTTTATCCCGCAGATATTGCTGAGATACTTTATGAACTTGATGGAAAGGACGCTCACTATTTGTTTCAATTCTTTGATACTGAAAAAGGGGCAGAGGTGCTCTCTAGTATTGACTCAGATGATAGAAAGAGATTTGTAAAAGAGCAGTTTACAGTAGAAGAAATTGCAGTTTATGTAAACCTCTTTGATTCAGATGATGCTGTTGATTTGCTTAACGAACAGTCAATTGAAGTAAGAGAGGAAGTTATTGCTCTGCTTGAAGATAGAGAGCAAGCACGTTTCATTATTGATCTAATGCATTACCCTGAGGATGTTGCAGGGGGATTGATGCAAAAAGAACTTATTCGAGTTTCAGAAGAGCTTACAGTAAGTGAGTGTGTTGAAGAGATTCGTCAACAAGCAGAATCTGTTGATAAGGTATTTGCGGTATATGTTGTTGATCAAAACAATAAACTCAAGGGAATTATCTCACTGAAATCTATCGTTTTAGCTCGCAGGAACACCAAAATAAGTAATATTGCCAATGAAGATATCATCTATGTTGATACCACAAGACCTGGTGAAGAGGTAGCGGAGTTAATGCAGCGTTACGACCTTGAAGCTATCCCTGTTGTGAATTCTTTAGGAAGATTGCTTGGGCGTATTACCATTGATGACGTAGTCGATTTTATCACGGAGAAGGCTGATGAAGATTTTCAAGTTGTAACGGGTATTACTGGAGAGGCAGAAGAAGATGATACAGTTTGGAAGCTTGCGAAAACTCGACTTCCTTGGCTGGTTGTTGGTGTGTTAGGTAGTTTGATGGCAGCATCCGTTATCAAAGGATTTGAAAGTCAATTGGCGAGAATATCAGCCTTGGCATTATTTATACCAATTATGGGTTCCACAGGAGGAAATGTGGGTATTCAAACTAGTTCCTTAATTGTTCAAAGTATTTCGGAGAAGAGTGGCTTAACCTTAGGTTTTGGAGAAAGGCTTTGGAAAGTTTTTAAAGTTGCACTGCTTAACGGGCTAGTGATTGGATTTCTAGCAGGACTTTATGTTTACCTCATTGGTGAAACTGAGCTTTTTAAAGTGGTTAGTGCAGCACTTATGGCAGTAGTATTACTTTCTTCTTTTATGGGAACTGTAACTCCTCTTGTTTTAGATAAAGTGGGAATTAATCCAGCTGTTGCCTCTGGTCCATTTATTACTACCGCAAATGACCTTATCGGAATAAGCGTTTACTTTTTAATAGCCAATTTATTACTATGATTGCAGTTATTCAACGAGCAAGTGAAGCTTCGGTAAGAGTTGATGGCGAAGTGATTGGTGTCATTGATAGAGGATTTGTAGTCCTACTGGGGATTGGTAGTGAAGATGGCGAAGAAGATATAGCTTGGCTATCAAAAAAAATTATAGGTCTTCGAGTGTTTTCTGATGACGAAGATAAAATGAACTTAGACATCAAGCAGGTTGATGGAGGGATCTTGCTAATTAGTCAGTTTACGCTTATGGCCTCTACTAAAAAAGGCAATAGACCATCCTATATCAATGCTGCACATCCCGATATTGCAAAGCCTTTATATGAAAAAATGATTTTTCAACTATCTAAGGAGCTTGGTAAAGATATCCAAACCGGAGAGTTTGGAGCGGATATGAAGGTCTCGTTGATAAACGATGGTCCAGTTACTATCTTAATTGATACTAAAAATAGAGTTTAACCTTCCATTTCTCTAAAGGCCATAATACCACCAATTACATTGTGTACTTTGGAAAAGCCTAGAGACGAAGTTAAGTAGTTTTTTGCTTGACCGCTACGAGCTCCACTGCGGCAATGAATATAGATATCTTCATCTTTGATAGACTCGAGTTCTTGAACTCTACTCGCAAGCTCACCAAGCGGAATCAAAGTTGCTCCTAAGTTGTCTTCTTCGTATTCGTCTTCATTACGAACGTCAATAAAATTGAAAGCTTTGCCGCTATCCATTAATTCCTTTAGTTCTTCTACAGTAATATCTTGGTTCATTTCGTATAAGTTTAAATTCCTTCTGTATTTGCATTGCCGCTCACCCACACATTTATGGTGCTTCCTGTTTTGGTTTGGGTGCCAGCTTCAGGTTTTTGTTTAGTAACTGTTCCTGGAGGCAAGGATGATGTTTCGTCAAATAACGTGCTTCCAATGTTGAGCCCCATTCCATTAATTAAGATTTCTGCTTCATCCAAAGGCATTCCAGATAACGTTGGTACGTCTACAGTTGTGTTTCCATAACCGTCACCAACTACCAAAGTGATAATGCTGCCTTTCGCAATATTTTTGCCTACTGGTATTTCTTTGCCTTCATACTTAAGTTTCAGTACTGTATTCTCTTCCATGGCAGGTATGAGTTCTACTTTTGGAGTTCCAAAACCAAGACTTAATAAGAGGTTTCGTGCACTATTGGTAGATCTTCCTACCACATCGGGTAAAGCTACAAGTGGTGCTTTGTCAGTAATAACTGTAACGTATATTTTTCTACCTGATTTAACAAAAGCATCAGCCTTTGGGTAGTGGGAAAAAACACTAAGAGGTGGAAGGCCTGATACAAAAGTGCTATCGTTTATTTCGTAATTGATGTCTTTTGCATTCAATGTTTTTTCCATTTCGCTAATTGTCATTCCTCTTAAATCAGGTACTTTAATAGCTTCTCCGTGATTAGTTACCCATGGCAAAAAGAAAAAGAAAAAAGCAAAGAAAATAATGAGGAAAGCCGAAATAAGAATTCCAATGTGGATTAAAACATCGGTCTTTGAATTGGTACTTAATTTGGGCATGGAGTCGTTTATTATGGAAAGAAAGGGTTTATATTCCTATTTCTTAATGCAAATATAACAATGGTCTCGGAAAATTATTGTTTTCTATTCAGGAGCTTCTGAATATATTTTCCTAAAATATCGAATTCGAGATTTACGACAGTGCCAATTTTAAACTCATGGAAATTTGTATGCTCCCAAGTGTAAGGTATAATAGCCACACTAAAATTGTTGTCTCCAGAGTCTACTACGGTGAGGCTTACTCCATTGATACAGATAGACCCTTTTTGCACAGTGATATTTCCTTGCTGTAGATCATATTCGAAATGAATTTCCCAACTTCCATCCTTGTTTATGAGTTGAGTGCATGTGGCTGTTTGATCCACATGTCCTTGTACAATATGACCATCAAAACGTCCATTTGCAGCCAAGCAACGCTCTATATTAGCTTTTTGCCCAACTTCTAAATCACCTAAGTTTGTTCTTTTTAAAGTTTCCTCTATTGCTGTCAAGGAATAAGTTGAGCCATTGATTTCTTCTACAGTGAGGCAGACTCCATTATGTGCTACACTTTGATCTACTTTCAATTCATTTGCTATGCTAGACTCAAATGTAAATGTGCAATTGCTTCCTTTTGAAGTTTTTGATTTAAGCGTTGCTAGGGTCTCTATTATTCCTGTGAACATCAGCTACTTTTTTGATTACAATTTGAAAAACAATTTTAAGGTTTTTTAATTCTTATTTTTGCAAAAAAAACAAATTGGATGTTCAAAAAGACTTGGTTTAAATTATTGATTGGGGTTATATTTTTGTCGGCAGCTATTTATTCGCTTGTTGGTAGTCAGCAATCATATTTGGAACGTAAGACAACGGAAAGGGTAACTTACGAAGATAACTTGAGGAAAATGGAAGACTCACCATTGGCAGGCTCAGGAAAAGAGCCACTTAAGTTTTACGCTATTGATGAAGCTTGGATAGTGGAAGCAGCATTTGTGTCGGAGGAAGATGGCGAAGCTAGCTCCTCTAAAAGCTTTTCGATGATGATGACAGATAGTACTTTTGAAAAAATGGATTTAGCAGGGAAACTCATTTTTGAGAAAAATGGGGAAGCTCATGAGTTATTGATTTTTGATGAAGGGGAATCTTTCTTACTTCCTTTTACTGATCTAACTTCAGGTAGAGAGACTTATGGTGGTGGCAGGTATATAAATATTCCTAAAGACAAATTGAAAAAAGGTAGGATAAAAATTGATTTTAATGATGCTGCCAATTTCTACTGTGCTTTCACTCCAGATTTTATATGTCCAATTCCGCCTAAAGAAAATATGCTTAACATTGGAGTTGCAGCAGGCGAAAAGATATTTATGTAATCGGTAGAGCAGTCGTTGTTTTGGTTTCTGCCATCACGAAATAACTATTGATAAGCGATACGCCCTCTATGGCCGATAGCTTGCTTTGGTGCAATTCATGATAGCTTGCCATATTTTTGACAAAAACTTTGAGTAGATAATCAAAACTACCACTGACGAAGTTACATTCTACTACTTCCTTCATTTGATTGATACATTCTTCAAAGTGGCGTGAAGCTTCTTTAGTTTGTTTTATCAAAGTTACCTGGCAAAAAACTGTGAGAGAAGGACCAATATTTTCCTTATTAAGAATGGTGACATAGCGGTCAATAATACCCGCAGTTTCCATTTTTTTTATCCTGTCAAAAACTGGCGTAGCCGTGAGGTTGATTTCCTTTGCAATTTCTTTATAAGTGAGTCTTGAGTTGCTCTGAAGGAGGTTTAGGATTTTTTTATCTATTTGGTCCATTTTAACGAAAGAAAAAAAGTCTTAGAATTAATTTTAAAACACCATTTAAAGATTATAGTTCTGTTTTGTAAAACTAAAAAAGAACAAAAGTCTGAAAATGTTAATTGCTGTGTAATTTAATTCTTCTTTTTTAAATTTGCAGCATCAATTGAGACCGATGTCGCAATTCACTTCAACAAACAATTAAAAATGGTAATAGGTGTTCCTGCAGAGCTAAAATCTAACGAAGACAGAGTAGCTCTAACACCTGCGGGTGTTGTAGAGTTAGTAAAACGAAATCACACGGTTTATATCCAAACTAAAGCGGGTGTGGGTAGTGGCTTTGAAGATCAAGAATACAAAACTGCGGGAGCACAGATTTTACCAACAATAGAAGACGTTTACAGCATCGCTGAGATGATTGTAAAGGTGAAAGAACCAATCGATAAGGAATACAACCTTATCAAAAAAGACCAACTTATATTTACTTACTTTCATTTTGCTTCCTCTGAAGCACTTACTCAGGCAATGATTAAGGCGGAGAGTGTTTGCTTGGCATATGAAACAGTAGAGAAGAGTGACCGTACTTTACCACTCCTCATCCCAATGTCTGAAGTAGCTGGTCGTATGGCGATTCAGCAAGGTGCAAAGTACCTTGAAAAGCCCCAAAAAGGAAAAGGTGTTTTGCTTGGAGGTGTACCTGGCGTTCCTCCGGGGAAGGTATTAATTTTGGGTGGAGGAATTGTAGGAACCCAGGCTGCGAAAATGGCCGCAGGTCTTGGAGCAAGAGTAGTCATCATGGATGTGAATCTTCAAAGACTTAGGTATTTATCTGATATCATGCCAGCGAATGTTACAACCATGATGTCCAATGCCTACAATATTGAAGAAGCGATACAAGTATCTGACTTGATCGTTGGTGCGGTATTAATACCTGGAGCAAAAGCACCCAACTTGATCACTCGTGACATGTTGAAAAAAATGAAACCTGGAACTGTCCTAGTAGATGTTGCCGTAGACCAGGGAGGTTGTATAGAAACTTGTAAACCTACTACTCACCAAGATCCTACATTTATTATTGATGATGTTGTGCATTATTGCGTAGCAAATATGCCTGGAGCTGTTCCATATACATCAACTTTAGCATTGACCAATGCAACACTTCCGTATGTAATCCAACTGGCTAATAAAGGCTGGAAAGATGCTTGTAACGATAATGTTGAGCTAAAAAAAGGGCTAAATGTAGTAGGGGGCAAAGTGGTGTATGAAGGAGTTAGTGAAGCATTTGATTTGCCTTACACTCCTGTTGATCACGTATTGTAATTCTTTCTTATCCTTCCACACAAAAGGAAAAAAGCTAATTAGCAATTAGTACAAATTGCCTTTCTCAGCTACGATCCATTAAAAAGTCGAACAACTCTTGAGTTTCTTTCTCAGTAGAGTAATTAGGCAACTTTACACCAACTCTTCTGTACCAATAATTTGCATTGAATTCGTCACCTTCAATTCTATGCAATAGGGCATGCACTCGATCATAGGCAGGGTCTCCTTCTTTTTCTTGAGCTATTTCATGAGCTTCGTCCCATTCGTCTTCCAAAATAAGCTCAAGTGCTCTTACCAATGCACTTCTGTCTTTGTCACTAATTTTAAGAAATGAATTCATATGTTTGAATATATAAAATGTACTGTAATTATTGAAATTATAATAATAATTGTAAATATAAATATTTCAGATAAAAATGAAAATTATTTGTTTCTACTCTTTTTGTACGCTTTAGCTGCCAGAAACAACAAAAAGCCGAAAGCTAAAATTCCTAAAAATAGATAAGAGAAATTGAGCATATCACGTACAACTGCAAGCAACACTATTGCTACTAAAAAGAGGGTAGGGAATTCATTAAGCAACCTAAACTGAAAACTTGTAAACTTGTCTATTCCAGCAGCTTGGTTTTTCATTATCGTTCTACAGAAGAAATGGTAGCCAGTTAAAATAACCAATAGTACAAGTTTAACCCTGATCCAGTTTTGACTCAAAAGAGCTGGGTTGCTAAAAAGCATCACTAAGCCGCAAGTCCAAGTAATTACCATTGCTGGAGTGGCAATTATTTTATAAGCACGTGATTGCATTAAACTAAACTCGTTCTGCATGTATGCCCTGTGTTCTAAGGGCTTGTCTTTGGTTTCAGCATGATAAACAAATATGCGAACTAGGTAAAATAGTCCGGCAAACCACGAAACGAAACCAACAATGTGTAATGCTTTAAAAAAAAGATAATATTCAATCACAGTATTCAATTTGTTTTTAAAAATAAAAACTTCTTCGTATCGTTGGTTTTATGTCTGATCTAAACCGTAGAATGAAGCAAAGCTTAATCTTAATTGTATTTTTATTATTTCTCCCTCTGCTCGGTTCTTCTCAGTCCAAAAAGAGTAAGTCTTACTACGACAAAGGTATCACAGCTTTTAAAGAAAGGGATTTTTCTAAGGCAAAAATATTTTTCGACAAAACACTTGAAGTTTCTCCAGAGTGGGCAGATGCTTACTTTGGCATGGGGCAAGTGTACTCTGCCGAAATGAATAAAGACCTTGCAGCAAAGTATTTTTACAAAACCATTTCACTAGATAGTACGAACAAGACATTCATGCCAGCATATAGTTTTCTAGGTGCGTATGAATTGAAAGCTAACAATTACGAAAAAGCTAAACAGCACTATACCAAAGCACTTGATTGGACTCAAAAGGGTTCTAGAGTTGCATTACAATTCGAAAAGCAAATTGCGGCCTGTGATTTCTCAATACTCAGTATTAAGAATGCTTATCATTTAAAACCTTCTAGATTGAGTAAGGTGGTAAACTTTAAAGAAAAGCAATATTTCCCGGTACTCACTGCAGATGAAAAACAATTGTTTTTTACCGCACGAAGTGGTGACGGTGACGAAGATATTTACTTTTCGGAAAGTGAAAATGGTAATTGGACAGTCCCGAAATCTATTTCAGATAGTATCAATACTAGTTTTAATGAAGGAACCTGTACCATTTCTGCGGATGGTAAAATGCTTGTTTTTACCTCTTGCGAGGGAAGAGAGAATTTTGGAAGTTGTGATTTGTATTTCAGTGAAAAAGTGAAAGGTGCTTGGTCTCAACCTAAAAACCTTGGAGAAAAAATAAATTCTAAATATTGGGACTCGCAACCTAGTCTTTCTAGCGATGGTCATATGTTATTTTTCTCATCAGAAAGACCGTTAGGTCAAGGTCGCAAGGACTTGTACGTGAGCTACTGGAGTGAAACGGAAGGTTGGCAAGAAGCTCAAAACTTGGGTAAAACCATCAATACTTTTGGTGACGAAGTGTCTCCCTTTATTCATGCAAATAGCAAAACCTTATTTTTTGCGTCTAATCTACATCAAGGAATGGGAGGGTATGATCTTTTTTTAGCAGAAAAAGACGGAATAAATTATTCTCAACCAGAAAATCTTGGCTATCCAATCAATACTGAGGAAGATCAACTCGCTATGTTCATTACATCTAATGGTAAATCTGCATATTATTCTGTTGACAGGAAAGACTCAGTACACTTATATCAATTCGAAATACCAAGTGCATTGATTGATAAAATTAGCCCTACTATTTATATCAAAGGGAAAATTGTTGATGCAAAAACACAAGCAGGAATTAAGAGTACTATTGAATTGATTGATATAAATAGTAATGAAAAATTATCTTCTTTTGAATCGGATAAAGAAGATGGGACTTTTATGGCAGTGGTGCCGTCGGCTGGTGATTATGCCTTGTATATTAGTAATCCAGCCTATTTTTTCAAACGCCTAGAATTCAATGTGGATGATCCTAAAAACTTGGAGGAGATTAGCGTTTCTATGAGATTAATAGAAAAGGATGTTCCAGAAGTTTTGAAACACATTTATTTTGAAACTGCTAGTTTCGCTCTAAAAGATGAATCCAGAGCCGAATTAGATAAGCTTACGCAACTCGCCAAAGAAAATCCGCAACTAAATATTCAAATTGCTGGTCACACCGACGATGTGGGGGCGGATCAAGACAATTTGTTGTTATCTGAAAAGAGAGCCCAGTCAGTAATTGCTTACTTAAAAGAGAAAGGAATAGCTTTAAACAGGCTTGCTGCCAAGGGTTTTGGCGAGGCTGTTCCTTTGGTTCCCAATACCAATGAAGAGAATAGACAAATGAATAGAAGAATTGAGTTGAGGTTCTTTTAGTTAAAAACTTTTAAAATGGCGAATGCGGACTTTCTTTTGGCTAAAATTGTAAAACGATAAAACTTTGATTAAGCCGATGCATTTGACGAACTTTGCAGCTTTTAAGAGGGTTGTAAAGAATAAAAAATATAAATGAGTACTGAGAAAATAGATGTGTTGATTTTGGGTTCGGGCCCAGCAGGTTATACGGCAGCAATATATGCTTCAAGAGCAGGTTTAAAGCCTGTGATGTACATGGGAATGCAGCCAGGTGGTCAACTTACAATTACAAATGATGTAGAGAATTATCCGGGCTATCCAAAAGGAATTCAAGGTCCCGCGATGATGGAAGAATTCAAAGAGCAAGCAGAGCGATTTGGTACTGATGTTCGTTATGGAATGGCAACTAGTGTTGATTTTAATACACCGCTTAACCACAAAGTAACAATTGATGAAAACCTCGTCTTGGAAGCAAAAACAGTAGTTATTGCAACAGGAGCCTCTGCTAAGTGGTTAGGTTTGGAATCAGAGCAAAGATTAAATGGTATGGGCGTTTCAGCTTGTGCGGTATGTGATGGGTTCTTTTACAGAGGCCAAGAAGTAGTTGTAGTAGGAGCAGGAGACACTGCTTGCGAGGAAGCACATTACCTATCTAAGTTGTGTAGCAAAGTAACGCTTTTGGTTAGAAGAGACGAATTTAGAGCTTCGCAGATCATGCAAAATAGAGTCATGAACACGGCTAATATTGAAGTTATGTTCAACACTGAAACTGTAGAGGTTTTAGGTGAAAGTGAAGTGTCTGGTGTAAAAGTGATCAATAACGTTACAAAAGTAGAAAGCGTAATACCTTGTACTGGCTTTTTTGTTGCCATAGGTCATAAGCCCAATACCGATATTTTTAGAGATTTTTTAGAGTTTGATGAAACTGGCTACATCCAAGTTGTAAAAGGAACGAGCAAGACAAACATAGAAGGGGTATTTGCTTGTGGAGATGCTATGGATAATGTTTATCGTCAGGCAGTTACAGCAGCTGGTACAGGTTGTATGGCAGCATTAGACGCTGAAAGATATTTAGCAGCACACGAATAAAAAACAGATTAATGCTAGTAAGATTTTTGATTTTAGGCTTGTTTTTAACTCCATTCTTGAGTTTAGCTCAGAAAGAAAGGGGGAAAGTAGTACGTGCCCCTAAAATTTTTCAAAAGAATAAAAGCCAAGAACCCGAAAAGGTAGACGAGCGAAATTTCAATAACTCTTTTGAAAATGAAGCCGATTTTATTTTTGAAGAGGAGCCTAAGCTTAGATTCATTAATCAGTTTGAGCCTAAAGAGTCCAAAGTAACTGTTCCATCTAATGTAGAAGGTGAAAAAGCTTTTAGCAATAGTGTTATTAGAATTGAGCCAATTAGAGAAGTCAATGAAACTGTACAAGACGACACATCTTCCATAGATGAAGGTGAGTTAATGATCATTGAAATTGAGCAGCAAGCCCAATTCCCTGGTAGTGACGAAATGGTTAAAATTGCCAGTTATTTTTCTATTTGGGATACGCGAAATGTAAACCCTTATGGTATAAACCCGAGAGAATTCGACGAAGTAGTGCCCATAAAGTTATACGATCTTACTCAAGGTCGTTATTGGGCTTCGCCTTTAGATGCTTGCCCGCTTACGTCGCATTTTGGATGGAGATCTCGTCGTTGGCATTTAGGAACCGACATTGATCTTGAGACCGGTGATCCCGTATACTCTGCATTTGATGGAATAGTACGTATATCGGGAACACACAGTGGATGGGGACGTACAGTTGTTGTGAGACATTACAATGGACTAGAGACCTTGTACGGACACCTTTCTAAAATAAACTTTGAAGAAAATACCATTGTCAAAGCTGGAGATGAAATAGGTAAAGGAGGAAATACAGGAAGAAGTAGTGGATCTCACTTACACTTCGAAACCAGATTTGAAGGTAATGCCTTTGATGCAGAAAATATATTCACTTTTAGTAGAAATAAAACTGAAATAAGAAGTCAAGAATTGGTCATGACTTCCAAGTTTTGGAATTATTTGAGGGGAGGTTCGTCTAAAATTGTGATCGACCTAGAGGACGAAGATGACTTTGATGAAGAGGAGGAAGTTCCAACTAAGATTGTTGAAACTCAGTGGTATCGTGTAAGAAAGGGAGATAATTTGACAAGGATTGCAAGTAATTATGGGACTACAGTTTCTGAGCTCTGCAAGTTGAATAGAATAAGTGCTTACAAAAAGTTATTTGTAGGCATGAGGTTACGTGTGAAATAATATAATTAATGCAGAAATTAGATGTTTTAGTATTTGCAGTTCATCCTGACGATGCTGAGTTAGGGTGCTCAGGAACAATTGCTAAATATGTTGCTAAGGGTTTTAAAGTTGGAATCGTAGACTTTACCACTGGTGAATTAGGAACAAGAGGTTCAGGTGAAATAAGATTAACAGAGGCAGCTGAATCAGCAAAAGTCCTAAAACTGAGTGCTAGAGAAAATTTACATATGCGAGACGGTTTCTTTAGAAATGATGAAGAACATCAGCTTGCTTTAATTAAAGTATTAAGAAAGTACCAACCAGAAATCGTACTCGCAAACGCTCCAGAAGATCGCCATCCTGATCATGGAAGAGCAGCTGCACTTGCGATTGATGCTTGCTTTTATTCAGGACTTAGGAGAATTGAAACCGAAGATGCCGAAGGTAACAAGCAAGCAGCTTGGCGACCAAAGAATTTATTCCACTATATCCAGGACAGGTACATTGAACCCGATTTTGTAGTAGATGTTACTGATTATTGGGAAGTTAAAGATCTTTCAATTAGAGCCTTTAAAACTCAGTTTTTTGACCCAAACAATACTGAGCCATCAAGTTATATTTCTTCACCAGAATTTATGCAATTTATAGAAGCCCGTGGGAAAGAAATGGGGCATAAAATAGGAGTGAAGTATGGCGAAGGATTTGTGAAAAGTAAGACTTTGAAAGTAGAGGACTTATTTTCTATTTAAAGTATTACCAATATTTCCCTTTTGTAATTATTCTTTTCATTCCTCTCCCGAAAATGTATAGGTGAGAAGTAACGCTTTCTATTAAACCAAAGTGCTTTTTTAGAACTTTGAATCTATCATATAGTGACCTTCCTAGTTGTTGATTTGAAACGCCTCCTTCAAGATATTTAGCTAGTGGTTGGTTATAATATAATTGACTTTTTGATTTTTTTACGGCATTTATTTCGTAATCTAAATCCGCACTAAGGTTATCAATGTCATATTCACTTATAATCGATTTTGATGCTATAAATGATTGATGACAAACGAGCATTCCAAAGCGAAAATCTTTCCAATATAGCTTCTTAGGTAGCTTGTGTGGGGTTATTACAGACCTCAAACCTCTTGAGACTCCATTGTCATTTACAAATAACGCATCACCATAGATAAGGTCAGTATCACTATTCATTTGAGAAATGATATTTCGAAGTATATCAGGAGAAGCAATTTCGTCACCAGCATTCATGAACCACACGAAATTGCCTTTTGCGACCTTAATACCTTTATTCATTGCATCATATATGCCCTTGTCGCGTTCGGAAATTAATGTATCTATATGTTCTTTGTATTCGTCTATTATGGAAAGGGTATTATCTTTTGAGGCACCATCAATTATTATGTATTCAAAGTCCCTAGATGACTGCTTAATAACGCTTTTAATTGTCCTTTCGAGGACTTTTTCGGCATTGTAAGTAATTGTGATAATTGAAAATTTCACCATATGCTGCTTAATTAAAAGCACTCCGTTTACGAAAGTTATTCAGGAATATTCGAAAAAATATGCGGGCCCTTTGTGGTCGCTAAGCAAAGTTAATAGAAATTAATGTGGCTAGCTCGATCACTCCTTTTTAAATGAGACTGAAAACTTGTATGCTAACTTAAGTTAAATTGGATTTTGTATTAAAGTTTAATGTCAGTTTATTTTAATTAATTTTGAGCCTATTCCTGTTTTAATAAACAAATTAGATGTTTTCAACATTATACGGCCGAAAGGCTCTCCAGCCAATATTCAAAAAAGTATTCTCATTTGCAGTTAGAGGGCTAAATTACGGTATGGTTGGCTCAGGAGAGAAGTGGGTTTTAAATTATATTAAATCCAAGCTTGTTAAACCGAAAGTGATCTTTGATGTAGGGGCTAATATTGGAGAATATTGTATAGACCTTCGTAGTGTTTTTGGCTCAAGTCCTACTATTTATGCTTTTGAGCCAATTGCTCAGACATACGAGATGTTGGTTGAAAACTGTAGAGATATTGATATAAAGACAATAAACATTGGTCTAGGTGATAAAGATGAGATTACATCATTTTTCATTAATCCGAGCCAGCATACATTTGCCTCTAAGTTTTCAAGGCAGAATAGCGAAGCAGAATTGCACACCAAAGTAGATGTCAAAATAAATAGAATCGATAGTTTTTGTAAAAATCAAAATCTAACAAATATTGACTTTCTCAAACTTGACATTGAAGGCAACGAGTTTAACGCGTTAAAGGGAGCTGAAGAAATGCTTGCTGCTGGTAAAATCAAATTCATTCAATTCGAATTTGGGGGTACTTCTTTAGATGCCCGTGTATATTTTCGCGATTTTTGGGAAGCTTTGAGTTCTAATTATAAGCTCTATAGAATCTTGAAAGATGGTCTGGATGAAATTGAAACTTATCATTTGAGAAATGAAGTTTTTTACTACTCAAACTACCTTGCAGAACTTAAGACCAGCAAATGAAAACACAAATTGATGTAATTCCTTTCGGTGGGCTTGGTAATAGGCTACGGGTACTAAATTCGGCTCTTTATTTAAGCCAAAAAATAGGTGCAAAGGTCAGTTTGGGTTGGATTGTGAAAGCAGAGCTAAATACCGATTTTAATAATTTATACGAAAGTGCAACAATACCCTTTGAAAGGGTTGGGAGCTTTAGGATGACTTTGTTTCACTACTTTTTGAAGCACATTTTTGTACAAAAATACACCGGGGTCTATAAAATCATATTGTCACTATTTTACGATTTGATCATATTCGATAATGAAGCTTTGAATTGGTCCAAAGAGGAATTAATCGAAAAAACTACTGGCTCAAAAAAAGTTTTGATAGCGACTTGTTATCAGTTTTGGGATTTTCCTGATTACAACAACTTTGTATTGACTAGGGATTTAAAAGCTAAAGTTGAGAGTTATTCTAGAAGTTTTGAAAATGTAATAGGGGTTCACGTCAGAAGAACTGATCATATAGATATTATTAAAGCGTCATCTTTAAACTCTTATTTTGAGCAAATGGATAAGACGCTGAAAGAATCACCTGAAAGATCTTTTTTCATTTGTTCAGACGACGCGGAGGTAAAGAAAGAACTTAAGGACAAGTATGGGAATAAGGTGTTTTTTAATGAAATAGAGCTTTCAAGAGCGAGTACTGTAGGAATGGAGGGGGCAATTTTAGATATTTATCTTTTGGCTAAAACAGAGAAAATCATTGCCAACTCTAAAAGTAGTTTCGCAGTGTTGGCAAGTAAAATTGGTAAAAATAAGGAGATTATAGAAGTTTAGATTCAATGAATAAATTAAGAAAGGGATTCAATTTTATAGCAGCTTATCTAGGATTTAGGTTTGCAGACTTAGCCGCTACTTTTAAAGGCCTAGGCTGGTATTTTAGAGACTTATCAAGCTTTAAAGAAGCTATAAAAGTAAGTGGGGACAGTGAATGGCCCATGCAGCTATATCCTATCTTTAAAGACAAAAGTGATATGAGTGGGAGTGCTCGTGGGCAATACTTCTTTCAGGACTTATATGTTGCCAATCTAATTCATGGTAACAATCCTCTTAGACACATTGATATTGGTTCAAGAATTGATGGTTTTGTAGCTCACGTTGCTTCATATCGAGCGATTGAGGTAATGGACATACGTCCTCTGAAAGACGAGTTGCAAAATATTAGTTTCTTACAAGCAGACTTAATGAAAGAGGACCCTGCTTTTTTCGAATGTACAGACTCACTTTCATGTTTACATACGATTGAGCACTTTGGACTAGGCCGTTACGGTGACCCCATAGATATTGATGGCCATTTAAAAGGGTTGGAGTCCATGTACAAAATGATTAAGCCTGGAGGTTTATTCTACTTTTCTACTCAAATTGGACCTCAGAAAGTGGCTTTTAACGCCCATAGGATTTTTAGTATGCAAACACTTTTGAATATTTTCAAAGACAAATACGAGGTGCTTACTTTTTCCTATATCAATGATAGTGATAAGTTAATAATTGATGCTGAACTTACTGAAGAGGGAATCAGAACAAATTATGGATGCAAAATGGGTTGTGGGATTTTTATACTTAAGAAAATTTGATTCCTATATTTGTTAACATTTGATCGATCAATCTACTAATATCAGGAGATACATTTGTCACTCTAATTAACACACCAAAAAGACCTAATACGAGCGTAGATTTATAAGTCAAAGCTAAAAGTCTTTGGAATATAGTATCACCTAGACCAGGAAGAATGAGCCCAATTGCAAACACCACTATTCCGATCAAAATAACGGTAAGCTGAGGTTTAGAGAAAGCGTGTATTTTGAAATACTTGTAAATAATAAAATTACGACTTAGGTTAAATAAAATTGTCGCGATTAAGGCCGCTATAGCTGCTCCATTTAGTCCATATCTTGGTATGAGTAGGTGATTCAACAAAAACAGTACAGAAACAAAAGAGATGATTAGCAATGAGTCTTTTTTGTAGTGTTTGGAGAAAACTAAAATCAAGGAATTTATTCCAAATGATAGGTCAATAAGTTTCGCAAATCCTACAATTATGAGTACCCACTTTCCTGCCGAATAGCTCGGTTTGATAAATGAAAAAAGCAAGTCAACATTGCATACAACGGTAATGAACAAGGCTGTTCCAAATATGAGTTGTGTAAGTCCACTTTTCTTGAATATTTGATCAATTTTTGGATAATCTTTTTGTTCAAGTGCATCTACTACAATGGCTGTGGAAGCTTTTAAGGATACTTGATAAGACATCATCATTACACTACCGAAGAGCAAACAAGTACTGTAAATTCCGGTATTTGCAAGTCCAAGGTATTCGTATACCATTAAGGTATCTAACCGTGTTATCACTATAGAGGATAGGCCAGTGAGAATACTGAAAATTGCATATTTAACAAACTCAAGTCTAAAGCCTTTTGTGAAAATCGTGGTAACAGGAGAAAAAGAAAAATCACCAAGTCGATAGCAATGCCATAACATAAGAGGGAATTGCGAGAAAATGGATATTGTCCACAAAACCATAAATTGGTCAAAATCTACAAGGTCGCTTATGTAAGCTATTACTGCGGCTAATATTAGAATTCTTTGGGCAAATTGACTTAAGAAGTTACCTACAATCGTGTCATACAGTCCTCTTGCATAATTGAAAAGGAGATTGAATAAAGTGGTTGCGAGGATTATGGGAAAAAGAAAGTAGTAGTACTTCTCAAATAACCCATTATCCGTAGTATTTAATGTACTTGTAATGGGGGTTTTTAAGAAATGTAAAAAAAAGAATGAGATACTAATTCCAATACTGGCTGCTATAAAGCCGTAGAAAATAAAACCATTATGTTTCTTTTCTTTACTTCTGAATTTTGGAAAAAACTTAGTCCCTGCATTCCCAAATCCTAAGTCAGCAAATAAAACAAGGATAAGCATCCAGCTGAATAGCATTTGGAGCAAACCGTTTTGTTCTTCAGTGAAGAAATTAGGTATGAGAAAAGCTTGCGTAATTGTGCCTATTGCAACGCCCGCATACGACCAAATTGTGCCAATTATTGTTTGACGTTTAATAACGCTCATTAAAATACTTTATCTTGCTTCTTAATAGATTGCATAGTTAGTAAAATCACAGCAAATAATCGCCAATGAACCCTGTTCTACTTTTTTGTTATAATCGTAAATCTCACACTGAAGCTACCATAAATGCTCTATTGGCTAATAAAGGAGCAAAGGATGTTGAACTTTATATTTATTCTGATGGTGCTAAAAGTGAATCTGACCTTGTAAAAGTAGTAGAACTTAGGGCATATATACATTCTATTGTTGGATTTAAGAAAATTGTAATAAAAGAAAGTGATGTAAATAGAGGGCTTGCTAGTTCAATAATATCAGGAGTTTCAGAAATATTTGAAAAATATGAACGAGTCGTAGTCCTTGAAGATGATATTCTTACTTCTAGGGACTTTTTAGAGTTCACGAATTTGGCTTTGGATAAATATGAATTCAATAGAAAAGTATGCTCAATTTCGGGATATTCGTTTAGCCCTACAATTCCAATAGACTATACGGAAGATGTATACTTATCTGCTAGGGCCTCGTCTTGGGGTTGGGCAACCTGGAAAGATCGATGGAGTGATGTAGATTGGGAATTAAAAGAATTTGACGCTTTCATAAATAGCAAAACAGCCATCAATAAATTCAAAAATGGAGGCGATGACTTATTGCCAATGATTGTAAAATATCAAAAAGGAGTCATAGAATCTTGGGCGATCAGGTGGATATTTCATCACTTTAAAACCGAAAGCTACTGCTTGGTTCCTGTGAAATCAAAAGTTCAAAATATTGGGACAGATGGAACAGGTACAAATTTTAATGTGGTTGTAAATAAATACAAAGTTGAATTTGGAGAAAGTAATTTTGAATTACCCAATACAATTGAAAAGGACGACAGAATCTTTAAATCTTTTAAAGAATTCTATCGTCCCAGTCTTTTTCGTAAATGTATAAACTACCTTAAATTTAAGATTTGGTAATACGCTGGGCATCTACAACTGCCATAGCTACCATGTTTACAATCTCTCTAACGGAAGCACCCAGCTGCAATACCTGAACTGGTTTCTTTAGACCTAATACCATAGGGCCAATTTTCTCAATTCCTGCTACTTCTTTTACAAAGTTATAAGCAATGTTTGCCGATGATAAATTAGGGAAAATAAAGGTATTTGCTCCTTCAGCAGCTAATTCACTAAATGGATGATTCTCTTGTAATAGTTCTTTGTCGAATGCCAAGTGAGCCTGCATTTCGCCGTCCACAATCATTTCTGGGTGTTTTTGCTTTAGCTTTTTCACAGCAGTTCTCATTTTGATTGCAGCTGGGCCATTTGGCACTGAGCCAAAGTTGGAATAAGTTAAAAATGCAATTCTAGGCTTGATGTTGAACTTCTCAACTTCTTTGGCTGCTAATTCAGCTATTTCAACTAAATCATCAACCTCTGGGTCAAAATTGATTGTAGTATCGGCTAAGAATAAGGGGCCAAAACGACTCATAAGGATATACATTCCCGACACCTTGTCTACACCATCTTGCTTTCCTATAATCTGTAAAGCTGGTCTTATCGTGTCAGGGTAGCTTCTACTAAGTCCACCAATCATTGCATCGGCAGCACCTTTTTCTACCATCATAGCACCATAGTAACTTCTACGGTTCATCATGTTGTGAGCTTCACGCAATGTGTAACCTTTACGTTTTCTGTTTTCGTAGAATTCGTCGCCATAGCTTTTTAGGGTTGCTTTCTCTTCAGCGTCCGCTGGATTCCATGGATTAATAATTTTTATATCTCCAAGGTCGATGCTATTCTGATTGAGAATCTTTTCGATTTTCTTGCGGTCACCCAAAAGTATAGGAATTGATAATCTGTCTTCAATGACTTGCTGAGCAGCTTTTAATACACTTAAGTTCTCAGCATCTGCGAATACTACTTTCTTTGGATTCCTTTTTGCCTTATTAATAATGACCTTGATTAAGCTATTATCTTGACCAAGTCTTTTTGAAAGCATTGTTTCGTATGCATCCCAATCAGTAATAGGAGACTTAGCTACTCCAGAATCCATAGCGGCTTTTGCTACGGCAGGTGCCACAGTAGTAAGAAGTCTTGGATCTACAGGTTTTGGAATAATGTAATCTTTGCCAAATGAAAGATTACTTTCACCGTAGGCTAAGTTTACCATATCTGGCACAGGTTTGCGAGCTAGCTCGGCCAAAGCTTTTACAGCTGCAATTTTCATTGCCTCATTTATTTCTTTTGATCTTACATCCAAGGCTCCTCTAAAAATGTAAGGGAATCCTAAGACATTATTAACTTGGTTAGGATAGTCCGATCTTCCTGTTGCCATAATAATGTCTTTCCTTGCAGAAGTAGCATCTTCGTAGCTTATCTCAGGTGTGGGGTTTGCCATAGCGAAGACAATACAATCCTTTGCCATAGATTTCACCATTTCCTTATTGAGAATGTTACCTCTAGATAGCCCTATGAATACATCAGCTCCATTTAAAGCATCTTCTAAAGTAGTTTCAGCTGGCAAAGAATCGTTGGCAAATTCAGATTTTTTACCATCTAGATTTGTACGTGAAGGGTGAATAAGACCCTTGCTGTCGAACATGAAAATGTTTTTCTTGTCGGCTCCTAACGAGTGGTAAAGTCTGGTACAAGAAATGGCAGACGCACCCGCACCATTTACAATAATTTTGACCTTGTTTATTTTCTTTTTAACTAATTCCAAAGCATTCAACAAGGCAGCAGCACTAATAATGGCTGTACCATGTTGGTCATCATGCATTACTGGAATGTTCATTTCCTTTTTGAGTCTTTCTTCTATTTCGAAACACTCTGGAGCAGAAATATCTTCTAGGTTAATTCCACCAAAAGTAGGTTCAAGTATTTTTACCGTTCTGATAAATTCTTCTACATCTTTTGTGTCTAGTTCTAGGTCAAAAACATCTATATCTGCGTATATTTTGAACAGAAGTCCTTTACCTTCCATTACTGGCTTACCTGCTTCTGGTCCGATGTCGCCTAGTCCTAAAACGGCTGTACCATTGCTTATTACTGCTACTAAGTTACCTTTTGCAGTATACTTATATACATCTTCTTTATTTGCTGCAATTTCCAAGCATGGGTCAGCAACTCCAGGAGAATATGCTAGAGAAAGGTCTCTTTGATTGGCATACTCTTTTGATGGAATAACTTCAATTTTCCCAGGTCTACCTTTGGCATGATAGTGTAAAGCTTCGGCTTTTAGGTTGTCTTTTTTACTCATAGTTATTGATGGTGTTATTGCTGATACGAAGGTACGTAGTTTTCCTATGAAGCAGGCAAAAAATATTATTTCTCAAGTTCGAATCACGTTAAGATCAAATCCTGAATGTTATCAATTTATAAACTTTAAGTTTCAAAATATTATAAATTCCTATGGAGTTTAACTACTTTTTCTTCAAAAACAGAGCCTATTAATAATGTATTTGACGTATCCGTAATGAAATAGGAAGCCACACTTGAACCAGAAATTGGGTTTCCATCATTCATATAAACTTCTTCTTGAAGAAACTTATGCTTTGTGCCAGGTTGATAAACAACTTTAATGACTTCTGATGGGGAGTTTTTAGATATGTCTTTTGCATGACCCAAGTATTTGAGAAGTTTTGGATGACAACCAATCCATAAGTCACCGAATTTGTCAATTTCTATATTGTCGGGTGCTGTCCAAAGGTATTTTTGATCAAGTATTTTTCTTGGACCAAAGTCTTGGGTGTGTGAGTAAACGTAAAGTTTGTTCTCCGTTGTTGCAGCAACATATAGGTACTTTTTATCAGGCGAAATGTTGATCCCATTTGGATATGCAATATTTTGAGAAACCACTGAGGCGTCTCCATCTTGGAAGAAAACTACATTACCGGATTTCTCTAAAAGGAAATCGCCTAAAAACCTTCTTAACCCATTAGGAATAGTATGATCATTAGTTATGTAAAAGGAGTTTAAGCCTATGGCCTGAACATCATTTGGGAATTTTATTTGTTCGTGAACGAATCTTTTTTCAAAAACTAGGCTGTCGTCAAAAACTCTAAACCTAATGATACTATTCAGGTCGTCTTCATGGTTCACCACAAAAAGGTACTTGTTGCCATCTTCAGTCTTAAAAAGTGATATTCCGTGTGGTCGAAATGGGAACGGTAGCTCTTTAGGTAAAATAGGATTTAGATCTAGGTTTTCGTCCATTACGCTAGCTTTGAAAAGCATTCCAGTAGTTTCAAAATTTCTACGGTCGTGAGAAGAAAAATATACATCTGCATTTTCTAAATCAGTGACTATATCTTCTACTCCAGCCGCAGATTCAATAACGATTTCGCTTCCATCAAAGTGTGGATTTATTTTGTGAAAAAAACCTGCTTCTTTCAATATGAAAAGCACAACAAGGACAGCTAAAAGTGAAATGGTTTGTAGAATTTTCAATAACATAAAATCAAAATAATCAATTTTGGATAAATAGTTCACGCAAAGCCGAAATGTAAAATCGTGAATTCAACTCCGAGCTTTACTTAAAGGTAAAGCGTTTTTGGTTATACTGGTTAAGTTATCAATAGAATTACATTCTAATATTAGGTTTATGAGTTTTAATGAGCTAACCTTTACGTTTTAAACCCTTAAATACTAATATATTATGATGTCATTAATTGTACAGTTATTAAGTGGAGCAATAGGTGGAAACCTAGCAGGTTCTATTCTCAAAGAAAGCTCATTGGGTACACTTTGGAACTCAATTGCAGGTATTGTGGGAGGTGCACTTGGAGGGCAACTTATTGGTTTGATATTACCCTCAGTAGAAGCCGCCTCCAATAGTGGTAGCATGTCTATGAGCAATATACTTTCATCCATTGCCGCAGGAGGAGTAGGAGGTGGGGTAGTAATGTTTGTGGTCAGCTTAATTAAAAAAGCAATGAATAAATAATGAAAACTGGAGGAGCAAATCTTGACTCCTCCAATTTTTTATACTGTGAAGCTTTTCATGTATTTCGCATCTTCTACTATCGCTTGAATTGGTGGCATAGTATCAAAACGCTCTTGCTCAGCAATGAAATACTCCATTCCGTTTTCTTTTGCCAAAGGTAGAAGTTTTTTAAAGTCTATTTGACCCTGTCCAAGGTTACAAGAACCTCCTAGTGGCCAGAAATCGCCTTCTGGAGTTTCGTTATTCTCAATTTCCTCAAGTTTTGCATTTGGGAGTAAGTCTTTAACATGACAAAGCTTAAATCTAGAATTATGTTTTTTCAACCATTCTACGGGATCTTGTCCTGCTTTTATAACCCAATACATATCCATTTCGAAATCGACTAATGAAGGGTCGGTGTTTTCAATTAAAATATTTTCGGGCAGCTCACCAGATTCACATGGTAGAAATTCAATATGATGGTTGTGATAAGCCGTACGAATTCCGTTTGCTTTACATATTTCACCTTGGCGATTTAGACCTTCTGCTACTTTCATCCACTCATCTTTTGTTTTCAATTCTCCTGGAAATGGATTGATTAAGTATTTGAGTCCAATTGATGCGGCATCTGCGGCTAGTTTCTTAAACTCCTCTTCTGTGCTTATATCGGTGGTGTATTCTGGGCTACAGTGACTTGCCTTTATTTTTAATCCTAAATCTGTTAGGATTTTTCCAAATTCTTTAGCCTCATACCCCCAAAAGATTCCTTTATCACCTCCAAAGCTTTCTACATAATTGAATCCGGCATCTGCAACCGCTTTTAGTGTTGCTAAGGAATCTAATGCCAAGTCTTCTTTTATTGTCCATAATTGAAGTCCGAATTCATTAAAAATTGGAGTTGACGTAGCGGTTTCTTCGGTGTTTTGGTTATTGCCACATGCTTGTAGGATTGATATGGTGGAAGCAGTCAAACCAAGTGCTCCTATTTGACCGAGGAAGTTTCTTCTTTTCATTTTAGGTAAATTTTAGATTAAGCCGACAATTTACGAAAAATGCCATTAATCATTTAAGTACCTTTTAATAAGTAAATTATAAACTCATGTGCATAATTTAATTCCTTGATATAGAGCTACTTGGTATAATAATTGCACCGCTTGATAATTACTACTTTGGGTTTGAATTTATAAAAGATGGAAGTGACAATTTAAGTTGTTGCTCTATCAGAGAGGCTTTTGATATGAGAATAAAATCTATAATTGCATTTTTGTTATTTTTCATAAGTACTATTGCGTTTTCGCAAGTGCAGTTAGTAAAATCGGTTAGCACTTCCTCTGCGAATGTTGGAACGCCTTTTACTTACAGTATTCAAATAAATTGTCCTAGTACTGTTGGTACTTGTAATAATGTAGTTGTATATGATCCATTGCCCGCTAGTGTAGAATATATTGGAGCGAGTGCACCTACTGGAAATGTACAAAGTATTGTATACGAATCTGGGCTTCACAGGGTGAAAATTACCATGAACCCTACATTGAATGGTACAACAGATGATGTTCAACTTTCAGTAGGTTTTAGAACGGGGACTTACACAGGAACTGTAGCCTCTAACACCGCATATGATAGTCCTTCTAATACCAACCCTTCAAATACTGTTACTACAACTGCAACAAATGGAGCTTATCCAATTAGCTTTTACGATGGTATTGAGTTTCAAAAGTTAGCTGATACGGTAAGCTCTCCTGGAGATGGTGTGGAATATGGACTAAACTTTGGAAACTACAGTCAATCTAAAAGCCTGATTAATTTTGAATATGAAGATACTTTTCCGGCCAATTTTAGATTGCATCAGGTCGCAAGTGTTTATTACAATACCCCAGGAGCAACTCTAATAAAATATCAATTATACTATAAGACTAATTTAAATTCCACTTATCAAGCTTGGCCATCTGGTTCGGGCAATCTAGGTACCCAAGAATATAGAAATGTTTCTTCGCTTAGCTTACCAGTTAATGAGTATGTTTCAGGAATTAAGTTTGTATTCTTAGATCCTATTCCTGGAGGAGGTAGTTATTTGAAGTGGAAAAATGGTAACAAGGCGGGAAACCTTCTTGGAACTTTATCCTCAAGTTTAACTCCAAATGTGAGCACAGTATCCAACTGTGCTACCGCATCTGGAAGCTGGTCAACGGGTGGATCGGCGTACATAAATTATGTAAATAGCAGTAGCGGATCTGCCGCTTGTAATACGACCATAATTAGAAATCCACAGCCAATATTCTTAAGTGAAAAACAAGAAGTTAATTTTAAATCTGGGTTTATAGCCGGTGATACATTAACTTTTGAAATTTATTTTGGTAATCAGGGAAACTCTGGAGCAGATTTAATTAATCCTATTTTAATAGACCTTTTGCCTCCAGAATTAGAATATGTTAGTTCAACTTTATATTCTGGCTGGGGAAGTCCTTTCGGAGGTTCGGCACCAAGTATAACACCAACTATTACTCCGGATTATAAAAGCACAGGTAAAACCCTTGTAAAGTATGATATGACAGGTCATACCGTTACTCATTCTGGTAATGGAGATTCAAAAGTTTTTATTATTAGGGTCAAAGCTAAAATCAAACCGGGAGTCCCAACGGGTGCATACAATAATGAAGCTTTTTTCCTAAACAGTACCCCTGGTACAACTTTATGGGATTATTGGACTTCTGCGAGCAATCATGGACTAGTAAGTGATGTAAACGATATTGACAATGACTCGAACACAAGTGAAAAGTTTCAAAGAGTGTTGGCACCTTTCAATGTTGTTTTCCCATCTGGTGCAGGTCTTGAATCGATAAAATGGGTGAAAGGTTCGAATGATTCCTTATACACTCGCTATCCATTGATAGGTAGTAGTAGTCCTGGAGGAACAGCGGATTATAAACTGGTAGTGAAAAACCTAGGTGGTGTTCCTATGAAGGACATCAAGGTTATAGATATTTTACCTTTTGTTGGAGATAAGGGAGTTATTGACTTGAGCAACAGAGACTCTCAATGGCGTCCATTTTTGGTGGATACTGTCTTTGCCGCAAATAGTAATATTGAGGTTTATTACAGTACTGTAACCAATCCCTGTAGAAATGAATTAACTCCAGGAACACCAAGTCCATGCGATAGTCCAAATTGGTCACTAACACCGCCTTCAGATATTAAATCTGTTCAATCGTTGAAGTTTGATTTTGGCTCACTGGTAATGCAACCTAGTGATTCTATAGTTATTGAGTGGCCGATGAGAATCCCATTTCCAACCCCTCCAACAGGAGAAACTGCTTGGAATTCTTTTGGATATATCGCAACAAGGTCAGACAATAATACAGTTTTATTAGCGTCAGAACCTATCAAGGTGGGTGTGGCTGTTAATGCAATGGAGCCTGCCGTTTTGGGTGATTTTGTTTGGGAAGATTCTAATGCAAATGGTGTTCAAGATGAGTCAAATACAGGTATAAATGACCTAAGGGTAGATTTGTATAAAGCATTAGGGACTACTCCCAATCCAGCTTTAGATCCATTGGTGAGCTTTACATTGACGAGTAACAATGCCAGTAATGAACCAGGATTCTATATCTTTTCAAATTTAGTAGCAGGTGATTATTACGTAGTGATAGAGAAACCTACTGGTATGCTTGTATCTACAAAAGACACAACAATCGCAAATGATCAAACAGATTCTGATGGAGTTTTAACAACATTTAATAGTAACCAAGTAGCGATTTCAAGTATTGTTACATTAGGTGGCTTGGAAACAAACTTGTCTTTGGATCAAGGTTTTCATCTTCCTTGTTCTAATACTGTAACTGCCACTGCTGCGAATAATGGTCCGAGGTGTGCAAATTCTACTTTGAACTTAACAGCAAGTTCAAATACTGGAACAGTATTCTCATGGTCTGGTCCAAATGGTTTTAATTCAAATCTCCAAAACCCGACAATTTCCAATACTTCAATAGCCAATGCAGGAGTTTACACAGTCCATGTAAATGATGGTACGGCTTGCTGGACTTCAGCAACAACCAACGTTGTGATTCCAGTCGTTAACATTACGAATATAAGCATTGGGTCATGTATCAATCAACCATTACAAGATGTGGCAGAGGTTTCAGTTACTGTAACATGGAATAATGTTCAATCTGGAGATAAGATTTTTGTAAAAATTGGCGATAAAACGGAATTTATTAATGCCTCAGGAGGGGCAAGTTCTCCAACTATTGTGAAGTTTATCGTTCCTGCAAATGGTGCTACCAATATTCCTGTAACAGCTGGATGGGTCAATTTTGGTAGTGGATTGTGTAGTACCACTAGTTCATTCAATGCCCCAGTTGCTTGTTCAACAGACAACTTAAATTGCGAAAACATACTATTCCTATGTTCAGATGATAAGCCAGCAGATGGTGATGCATTTGACCATGGTTTTATAAACTACTTGAACGAGGTTGGGGCAAATAGCTTAACTCCAGCATTAACTAAAGTAGACCCTTCAGGTTTAGGACTTTATGATCCTTACAGTCCACTTACTCCTTTAAATGTTGACTTTAATGACTATACATTAATAATTGTATCACCTACAACAGAGTCACGCCTTTCCAATGAACTCTTAGATTCTTTGAAAGACTTCAAAGGTGGTTTGTTAATGATGAATTACCTTGAAGCTGATGATATTGGAATGACTTCAAATAGTGGGGCATATAACTCGCAAGACTACGCTTTTAGTGACAATACAAGTCAGGTGAAAATTTATAATTATGACAATGCTACTTCAACTTTTCAAAATGTAATTACTGCTGGTAAATATTATTCGTCAGCGACTGCAAATCTTTGGTTGAATAACTTTGACAGTGGTGCAGGAATTAATGGAGCTAAATATCAATATGCTCCAAATGCAGTGATTCCTGGAGTTTCCGATGAGCATGGTGCAAGATCTTATTTAGGGTATCACATGAACGCCCTTTATCGAAATAGTGCAAACGGGGGAGCGATGCCAGCTCCTGCTTCTTCCTATTTGGTTCCTAGTGCACATTTTACACTTGAAGGAAAGAAATATTTTGATGAGGCAATTCTTGCAGCAGCATCTCCTTCAATTGTAAAAGCAGTTGGTGATACTGTTTGTGTTAACGAAACTATTTACTTAAAATCAAATGGTTCAGGGATTGTATCCTACAGTTGGGCAGGACCAAATGCTTTTACAAGCACGCAGGCTAATCCAACAATCTCAAATGCCACAACAGCCATGTCTGGAGTGTATACTTTAACAGTTACAACTGTTTCGAGTTGCACGGAAACTGTAACAACAAATGTATTAGTAAATCCAAAACCAACAATAAATGCTGGAAGTGGTTTTACAAAAACCTGTACACAAAATGTAAGTGGAGCAGCAATAGGTGAAACTGCCGAAGCAGGAAATACTTATTCATGGAGTCCATCAACAGGCTTAAGCTCATCAAGTGCAAGCAACCCAACAGCAAATCCAAGTGCAACACAGACTTATATAGTTACTAAAACAAACACAGCAAGTGGATGTACAGCGACAGATGCGGTTACAGTAACCGTAAATACGACAGTACCAACTGTAAGTGCTGGAAGTGGTTTTACAAAAACCTGTACACAAAACTCAAGTGGAGCAGCAATAGGTGAAACTGCCAAAGCAGGACATACATATTCATGGAGTCCATCAACAGGCTTAAGTTCATCAAGTGCAAGCAACCCAACAGCAAATCCAAGTGCAACACAGACTTATATAGTTACTAAAACAAACACAGCAAGTGGATGTACAGCGACAGATGCAGTTACAGTTACCGTAGATACGACAGTACCAACAGTAAGTGCTGGAAGTGGTTTTACAAAAACCTGTACACAAAACTCAAGTGGAGCAGCAATAGGTGAAACTGCTGAAGCGGGACATACTTATTCATGGAGTCCATCAACAGGCTTAAGCTCATCAAGTGCAAGCAACCCAACAGCAAATCCAAGTGCAACACAGACTTATATAGTTACTAAAACAATCACAGCAAGTGGATGTACAGCGACAGATGCGGTTACAGTTACCGTAGATACGACAGTACCAACAGTAAGTGCTGGAATTGGTTTTACAAAAACCTGTACACAAAACGCAAGTGGAGCAGCAATAGGTGAAACTGCTGAAGCGGGACATACTTATTCATGGAGTCCATCAACAGGCTTAAGCTCATCAAGTGCAAGCAACCCAACAGCAAACCCAAGTGCGACACAGACTTATACAGTTACTAAAACAAACACAGCAAGTGGATGTACAGCGACAGATGCAGTAACGGTTACCGTAGATACGACAGTACCAACAGTAAATGCTGGAAGTGGTTTTACAAAAACCTGTACACAAAACGCAAGTGGAGCAGCAATAGGTGAAACTGCCGAAGCAGGACATACTTATTCATGGAGTCCATCAACAGGCTTAAGCTCATCAAGTGCAAGCAACCCAACAGCAAACCCAAGTGCAACACAGACTTATACAGTTACTAAAACGAACACAGCAAGTGGATGTACAGCGACAGATGCAGTTACAGTTACCGTAGATACGACAGTACCAACAGTAAGTGCTGGAAGTGGTTTTACAAAAACTTGTACTCAAAATGCAAGTGGAGCAGCAATAGGTGAAACTGCCGATGCAGGACATACATATTCATGGAGTCCATCAACAGGCTTAAGCTCATCAAGTGCAAGCAACCCAACAGCAAATCCAAGTGAAACACAGACTTATACAGTTACTAAAACAAACACAGCAAGTGGATGTACAGCGACAGATGCAGTTACAGTAACAGTAAATACGACAGTACCAATAGTAAGTGCTGGAAGTGGTTTTACAAAAACCTGTACACAAAACGCAAGTGGAGCAGCAATAGGTGAAACTGCCGAATCAGGAAATACTTATTCATGGAGTCCATCAACAGGCTTAAGCTCATCAAGTGCAAGCAACCCAACAGCAAACCCAAGTGCAACACAGACTTATACAGTTACTAAAACGAACACAGCAAGTGGATGTACAGCGACAGATGCGATAACGGTAACGGTTGATAATAGTGTTCATGCATTAAGTATATCAAGTACTCCAGTGAACTGTAACGGGGAATCAAATGGAACAGCTTCGGTTGTAGCCACTGGGGGTAGTGGAGGTTTTACATATTCTTGGAATTCAAGTCCAATTCAAACAACCACAATAGCAACGGGTCTAATTGCTGGAACTTATCAAGTGACTGTAACTGGTTCTAATGGCTGCACTGCCACAGCGACCACAGAAGTTACCGAGCCTGTAATTTTAACAGCGACTGCCAGTAGCACGCCAGCAGATTGTAATGGCGAAGCAAACGGAACAGCAACAATAGTAGCCGCAGATGGAAATGGTGGCTACACTTACCTATGGTCAGATGCTCAAACAACAGCAACTGCGACAGGATTAGTAGCAGGAACTTATACGGTAACAGTAACAGATAGCAAGAATTGTTCAGTCACAGCAACCACAGAAGTAACGCAACCAAGCACACTAACCGCTACAGCCAGCAGCACCCCAGCAGATTGTAATGGCGAAGCAAACGGAACAGCAACAGTAGTAGCTGCAGATGGAAACCGTGGCTACACTTACCTTTGGTCAGATGCTCAAACAACAGCAACAGCTACAGGATTAGTAGCAGGAACTTACACGGTAACGGTAACAGACAGCAAAGGCTGTTCAGTTTCAGCGACAACTGAAGTGACGCAACCAAGTACATTAACAGCTAGTGCCAATAGCACCCCAGCAGATTGTAATGGTGAAGCAAATGGCACAGCGACCGTCGTAGCCGCAGATGGAAATGGTGGCTACACTTACCTCTGGTCAGATGCTCAAACAACGGCAACAGCTACAGGATTAGTAGCAGGAACTTATACGGTAACAGTAACAGATAGCAAGAATTGTTCAGTCACAGCAACGACCGAAGTTACACAACCAAGCACATTAACAGCCACAGCTAGCAGCATTCCAGCAGATTGTAATGGCGAAGCAAACGGAACAGCAACAGTCGTAGCCGCAGATGGAAATGGTGGCTACACTTACCTTTGGTCAGATGCTCAAACAACAGCAACTGCGACAGGATTAGTAGCAGGAACTTATACGGTAACAGTAACAGATAGCAAGAATTGTTCAGTCAGAGCAACCACAGAAGTAACGCAACCAAGCACACTAACCGCTACAGCCAGCAGCACCCCAGCAGATTGTAATGGCGAAGCAAACGGAACAGCAACAGTAGTAGCTGCAGATGGAAACCGTGGCTACACTTACCTTTGGTCAGATGCTCAAACAACAGCAACAGCTACAGGATTAGTAGCAGGAACTTACACGGTAACGGTAACAGACAGCAAAGGCTGTTCAGTTTCAGCGACAACTGAAGTGACGCAACCAAGTACATTAACAGCTAGTGCCAATAGCACCCCAGCAGATTGTAATGGTGAAGCAAATGGCACAGCGACCGTCGTAGCCGCAGATGGAAATGGTGGCTACACTTACCTCTGGTCAGATGCTCAAACAACGGCAACAGCTACAGGATTAGTAGCAGGAACTTATACGGTAACAGTAACAGATAGCAAGAATTGTTCAGTCACAGCAACGACCGAAGTTACACAACCAAGCACATTAACAGCCACAGCTAGCAGCATTCCAGCAGATTGTAATGGCGAAGCAAACGGAACAGCAACAGTCGTAGCCGCAGATGGAAATGGTGGCTACACTTACCTTTGGTCAGATGCTCAAACAACAGCAACTGCGACAGGATTAGTAGCAGGAACTTATACGGTAACAGTAACAGATAGCAAGAATTGTTCAGTCAGAGCAACCACAGAAGTAACGCAACCAAGCACACTAACAGCGACAGCCAGCAGCACCCCAACCGCATGTAATGGTGAAGCAAACGGAACAGCAACAGTAGTAGCATCAGCAGGAAATGGTGGCTACACTTACCTCTGGTCAGATGCTCAAACAACAGCAACAGCAACAGGATTAGTAGCTGGAACATATACCGTAACAGTAACAGATAGCAAGAGTTGTTCAGTGACAGCAACGACAGAAGTAACGCAACCAAGTACACTAACCGCTACAGCCAGCAGCACCCCAGCAGATTGTAATGGCGAAGCGAATGGCATAGCAACAGTAGTAGCTGCAGATGGAAATGGTGGCTACACTTACCTTTGGTCAGATGCTCAAACAACAGCAACAGCAACAGGATTAGTAGCTGGAACATATACCGTAACAGTAACAGATAGCAAGAATTGTTCAGTCACAGCAACGACCGAAGTTACACAACCAAGCACATTAGCAGCCACAGCTAGCAGCATTCCAGCAGATTGTAATGGCGAAGCAAACGGAACAGCAACAGTCGTAGCCGCAGATGGAAATGGTGGCTACACTTACCTATGGTCAGATGCTCAAACAACAGCAACTGCGACAGGATTAGTAGCAGGAACTTATACGGTAACAGTAACAGATAGCAAGAATTGTTCAGTCACAGCAACCACAGAAGTAACGCAACCAAGCACACTAACCGCTACAGCCAGCAGCACCCCAGCAGATTGTAATGGCGAAGCAAACGGAACAGCAACAGTAGTAGCTGCAGATGGAAACGGTGGCTACACTTACCTTTGGTCAGATGCTCAAACAACAGCAACAGCTACAGGATTAGTAGCAGGAACTTACACGGTAACGGTAACAGACAGCAAAGGCTGTTCAGTTTCAGCGACAACTGAAGTAACGCAACCAAGTACATTAACAGCTAGTGCCAATAGCACCCCAGCAGATTGTAATGGTGAAGCAAATGGCACAGCGACCGTAATAGCTGCCGATGGAAATGGAGGATACACTTACCTATGGTCAGATACCCAAACAACAGCAACAGCTACAGGATTATTAGCAGGAACTTACACGGTCACAGTAACAGATAGCAAGAATTGTTCAGTCACAGCGACCACAGAAGTTATCGAGCCTATAATATTAACAGCGACAGCCAGTAGCACCCCAGCCGATTGTAATGGTGAAGCAAATGGCACAGCGACCGTAATAGCTGCCGATGGAAATGGAGGATACACTTACCTATGGTCAGATACCCAAACAACAGCAACAGCTACAGGATTATTAGCAGGAACTTACACGGTCACAGTAACAGATAGCAAGAATTGTTCAGTAACAGTGACAACAGAAGTTACCGAGCCTATAATATTAACAGCTAGTGCCAGTAGCACGCCAGCAGATTGTAATGGCGAATCAAACGGCACAGCAACAGTGGTAGCCGCAGATGGAAACGGAGGATACACTTACCTTTGGTCAGATGCTCAAACAACGGCAACTGCGACAGGATTAGTAGCAGGAACTTATACGGTAACAGTAACAGATAGCAAAAATTGTTCAGTTACGGCAACAACAGAAGTAACGCAACCAATCACTCTAACAGCGAAAGCCAGCAGCACGCCAGCAGATTGTAATGGCGAAGCAAACGGAACATCGACCGTAGTAGCCGCAGACGGAAACGGCGGATACACTTACCTTTGGTCAGATGCTCAAACAACCGCAACGGCAACAGGATTAGTAGCAGGAACTTATACGGTAACAGTAACAGATAGCAAGAATTGTTCAGTAACAGTGACAACAGAAGTTACCGAGCCTATAATATTAACAGCTAGTGCCAGTAGCACGCCAGCAGATTGTAATGGCGAATCAAACGGCACAGCAACAGTGGTAGCCGCAGATGGAAACGGAGGATACACTTACCTTTGGTCAGATGCTCAAACAACGGCAACTGCGACAGGATTAGTAGCAGGAACTTATACGGTAACAGTAACAGATAGCAAAAATTGTTCAGTTACGGCAACAACAGAAGTAACGCAACCAATCACTCTAACAGCGAAAGCCAGCAGCACGCCAGCAGATTGTAATGGCGAAGCAAACGGAACATTGACCGTAGTAGCCGCAGACGGAAACGGCGGATACACTTACCTTTGGTCAGATGCTCAAACAACCGCAACGGCAACAGGATTAGTAGCAGGAACGTATACGGTAACAGTAACAGATAGCAAGAATTGTTCAGTCACAGCAACAACAGAAGTAACGCAACCAAGCACACTAACAGCCACAGCCAATAGCACCCCAGCAGATTGTAATGGTGAAGCAAACGGAACAGCGACTGTCGTAGCCGCAGATGGAAACGGAGGATACACTTATCTTTGGTCAGATGCTCAAAAAACGGCAACTGCGACAGGATTAGTAGCAGGAACTTATACGGTAACAGTAACAGATAGCAAGAATTGTTCAGTAACAGCAACAACAGAAGTAACGCAACCAAGTACATTGACGGCTAGTGCAAGTAGCACTCCAGCAGATTGTAATGGCGAAGCAAACGGAACAGCAACCGTTGTAGCCACAGATGGAAATGGTGGCTACACTTACCTATGGTCAGATACACAAACAACCGCAACAGCAACAGGATTAGTAGCAGGGACTTATACGGTAATGGTAACTGACAGTAAAGGCTGTTCAGTCACAGCAACGACAGAAGTAACGCAACCAAGTACACTAACAGCGTCAGCCACTAGCACCCCAGTAGATTGTAATGGTGAAGCAAATGGCACAGCGACCGTCGTAGCCGCAGATGGAAATGGCGGATACACTTATCTATGGTCAGATGCACAAACAACAGCAACAGCAACAGGATTAGTAGCTGGAACGTATACGGTAACAGTAACAGATAGCAAAAATTGTTCAGTAACAGCAACGACCGAAGTTACACAACCAAGTACATTAACCGCTTCAGCCAGCAGCACCCCAACCGCATGTAATGGTGAAGCAAACGGAACAGCAACAGTCGTAGCCGCAGATGGAAACGGAGGATACACTTACCTATGGTCAGATGCTCAAACAACCGCAACGGCAACAGGATTAGTAGCAGGAACTTATACGGTAACAGTAACAGATAGTAAAAATTGTTCAGTCACAGCAACGACCGAAGTTACACAACCAAGTACATTAACCGCTTCAGCCAGCAGCACCCCAACCGCATGTAATGGTGAAGCAAACGGAACAGCAACAGTCGTAGCCGCAGATGGAAACGGAGGATACACTTACCTATGGTCAGATGCTCAAACAACCGCAACGGCAACAGGATTAGTAGCAGGAACTTATACGGTAACAGTAACAGATAGCAAGAATTGTTCAGTCACAGCAACAACAGAAGTAACGCAACCAATCACTCTAACAGCGACAGCCAGCAGCACCCCAACCGCATGTAATGGTGAAGCAAACGGAACAGCAACAGTAGTAGCTGCAGATGGAAATGGTGGCTACACTTACCTTTGGTCAGATGCTCAAACAACATCGACTGCCACAGGATTAGTGGCTGGAACATATACCGTAACAGTAACAGATAGCAAGAATTGTTCAGTCACAGCAACGACCGAAGTTACGCAACCAAGTACATTAACAGCTTCAGCAAGCAGCACCCCAACCGCATGTAATGGTGAAGCAAACGGAACAGCAACAATCGTAGCCGCAGATGGAAATGGCGGATACACTTATCTATGGTCAGATGCACAAACAACAGCAACAGCAACAGGATTAGTAGCTGGAACGTATACGGTAACAGTAACAGATAGCAAAAATTGTTCAGTAACAGCAACGACCGAAGTTACACAACCAAGTACATTAACCGCTTCAGCCAGCAGCACCCCAACCGCATGTAATGGCGAAGCAAACGGAACAGCAACAGTGGTAGCCGCAGATGGAAACGGAGGATATACTTATCTCTGGTCAGATGCTCAAACAACCGCAACGGCCACAGGATTAGTAGCAGGAACTTATACGGTAACAGTAACCGATAGCAAGAATTGTTCAGTTTCTGCGACAACTGAAGTAACGCAACCAAGTACACTAACAGCGTCAGCCAGCAGCACCCCAACCGCATGTAATGGTGAATCAAACGGAACAGCAACCGTAGTAGCATCAGCAGGAAATGGTGGCTACACTTATCTCTGGTCAGATGCTCAAACAACGGCAACTGCGACAGGATTAGTAGCAGGAACTTATACGGTAACAGTAACAGATAGCAAGAATTGTTCAGTTTCTGCGACAACTGAAGTAACGCAACCAAGTACATTAACAGCGACAGCAAGCAGCACTCCTTCAGATTGTAATGGGGAATCAAACGGCACAGCAACCGTCTTAGCATCAGCAGGAAACGGCAGCTACACTTACCTCTGGTCAGATGCTCAAACAACGGCAACTGCGACAGGATTAGTAGCAGGAACTTATACGGTAACAGTAACAGATAGCAAGAATTGTTCAGTAACGGCAACAACAGAAGTAACGCAACCAATCACTCTAACAGCGACAGCCAGCAGCACCCCAGTAGATTGTAATGGTGAAGCAAATGGCACAGCGACCGTAGTAGCAGCCGATGGAAATGGAGGATATACTTACCTCTGGTCAGATGCTCAAACAACTGCAACGGCCATAGGATTAGTAGCAGGAACTTATACGGTAACAGTAACAGATAGCAAAAATTGTTCAGTCACAGCAACGACCGAAGTTACGCAACCAAGTACATTAACGGCTAGTGCAAGTAGCACTCCAGCAGATTGTAATGGCGAAGCAAACGGAACAGCAACAGTAGTAGCCGCAGGTGGAAATGGTGGATACACTTATCTCTGGTCAGATGCTCAAACAACGGCAACTGCGACAGGATTAGTACCAGGAACTTATACGGTAACAGTAACAGATAGCAAGAATTGTTCAGTCACAGCAACGACAGAGGTAACGCAACCTGACACTTTATTAATATCGGCGACTCAAGTCAATGTTGATTGTTTTGGAATAGATTTGGGTGAAATTGATGTAACAGTTAAGGGTGGAAATACGCCTTATACTTATCTCTGGAGTAATTCTGAAACTTCTGAAGATTTGAACGATATCTTAGCAGGTACATATACGCTAACAGTTACCGATGCCAAATCTTGTACTGCAACCTTTAGTACCACAATAACAAAATCGGGAGATTTGACCAGTTCAATTTCAGGGACGAATGTAGATTGCTTTGCAAATAATAATGGATCAGCCGACTTAGAGGTTATTTCAGGTACCGCTCCATTTACTTATTCTTGGAGTAATGCTGCAACTACTCAAGACATTAGAAGTCTTGTAGCAGGGACATATACGGTCACAATTATGGACGTGAATAATTGTGAAGCTACAAATTCAGTAACAATTTCTCAACCCGATAGTTTAGAGGCAATTGGAACTATTACAAATGTTGATTGCTTCAATAACAATTCAGGGGTAATTGATTTAGTAGTATCCGGAGGAACACAACCGTTTACATATTTATGGAATAATGGCGAAACTACCAGCAGTATAGATAGTTTATCTGCTGGCGAATACACTGTTACTGTTACTGATGCAAATTCATGCGTGGTACGCGATACATTAACTATTAACCAACCAGATAGCTTAATTCTTTCTTTGGTTAAAAATGATGTTTCATGTTTTGGTGCTAAAGATGGTAAAATTGATGCAACAGTAACCGGTGGTATGCTTCTTTATCATTATGCCTGGTTAAATACATCACAGCTAGATACTTCTTCTATCGACAGCCTTGATGCCGGAACTTTTGTTTTATTAGTTACAGATGCGAATGGGTGCTCAGTGACTGACTCCATAGTTATCAATCAGCCAAACCAAATTACTCCTATTATTTCGGCAACAAGTCCCGTATGTGTTGGTGATTCAGTTTATTTGACTGCTAGTGGTGCTGATAATTACATCTGGAGCGGACCTGATGGTTTTATTTCGAACATTGGAAATACAGCATTCAAGTCAAAACTTAACTCTGCTGGAACGTACATTCTAACCGCTAATACTTTAAATGGTTGTTCGGTTCAAGATTCTGTTGTTGTAGTTGTGAACCCTTTACCAGTAATAACAGCTTTGAATCTAAATATTTCTGGTTTGGCTTGTGAAGGAAACCAAATTATAATGAATGTTACCAGTAGTGGTAATAGCTACAACTGGTCTGGACCAAATAACTTTAGTTCGAATGCACAGAACCCAGTTATTGATACAGCTTCTTTGGCGAGCGAAGGTTTATATCGAGTGTCTGTAACTGACTCTAATGGCTGTGTTAGAACAGAAACACGAACTTTAACCGTAAGCAGATCTCCAAGCACCTTTACTTTGGGTATTATTCCTAGTCTAACCCTGGGTAATGTAGCCCTCAATAATGGTACAATAACAATTTCTGGCTCTGTGCAGGGGCATACTTTCCAGATCAGCGAAGGATTAACATTTGACTCATTAAACGCGACTCCCAAAAACTTAATTCCAATTGATGGGGTTTTAGCGAATGACTTAGTGGCGGTTTCGACTCCAAAAATGTATGTAGTTAGAATTGAAAATGCCAACGGTTGTTACTCAGACTATTTGCTTTTATTGCAAGCCACTACGCTTGAGTGTAAGACAGATATCTGTGTGCCTTTTGAAATTATTAAAACCAAGTAGGGCTTTTCCTTCGATTCCTTGGCTACAAATAAATATATTTGTCCAAAGAAACAATTCATGTTGAAAGGGAAGAAAATTTTATTGGGAGTAAGTGGAAGCATTGCTGCCTACAAAGCAGGACACTTGGTAAGGTTACTTGTTAAAGAGGAAGCAGAGGTTAAAGTCATTATGACCACTGCAGCAAGTGAATTTATTACTCCACTTACATTGTCGACCCTTTCCAAAAATCCTGTCGCAATCGAGTTTGTTAAAAACAATGCTGGAGAATGGAATAATCATGTAGAGTTGGGTCTTTGGGCAGACTTGATGCTAATTGCACCGGCATCTGCTAATACGCTAAGTAAATGTGCGAATGGCATCTGCGATAATTTGCTTATTGCTACCTATTTATCTGCTCGTTGTCCAGTGTTTTTTGCACCTGCAATGGATTTAGATATGTTCGCCCACCAAAGTACGGTGGCTAACCTTTCAAAATTAAAGACTTTTGGGAATCAGATTATTGATGCAGAATCTGGCGAGCTTGCGAGTGGTTTAGAGGGCAAAGGTAGAATGGCCGAACCTGAGAATATTGTAAAGGTGATAAATAGTCATTTCAATCAAAATCTTCCTTTGAAAGGTAAAAAAGTACTAATAACTGCTGGCCCAACTCAAGAAGCAATAGACCCAGTTAGGTTTATTTCAAATCATAGCTCAGGAAAAATGGCTTATTCCATTGCTGAGGTTTTTCAAAAAGCAGGAGCTGAAGTTTTGCTTATTTCTGGACCTGTAAATATTCCAGTTCCTTCAAACTGCAAGAAAGTAGATGTAAAGTCAGCGAACGATATGCTCAATGCGACATTGGCTAATGAATCGGAAATGGATGTGATGGTCTTTGCTGCTGCTGTGGCAGATTATGCTCCAAGTCAAGTTGCAGATCAAAAGATCAAAAAGAGTGATGAGAAATTCTCTCTTGAAATGAGCAAAACAAAAGATATTGCTCTGGAAATAGGAAAAATTAAAAAGCCATCACAGCTTTCGGTAGGGTTTGCTTTGGAAACAAACAACGAGGAAGAAAATGCATTGAAAAAGCTTTCAAAAAAGAACTTTAACTTTATTGTTTTGAATTCTTTACAAGACAAGGGGGCAGGCTTTCGTTATGATACAAACCAGATTAAAATCTTACGTAAAGACGGAAGTATTTCGGAATTTCCTTTGAAAACAAAAACTGAAGTTGCAGCTGATATATTGGACGAGGTTTTAAAGCAATTAAAAACAATATGAGATATATAATTTTACTTCTTCTTATAAGCAATTTGTCATTTGCTCAAGAGATCAAATGCGATGTTGAAATAAACACCTCGGCATTGAAATCATCTCAAAATAGCGATCCTCAAGTAATTGCTGAACTGAAATCAGCAATTTCAAACTTCATGAATAACCAAAGGTGGACAAATGATATTTTTGGAGAGAAAGAAAAAATTAAATGTAAGCTGAGTGTCAATTTAATGAGCTCGCCGAAACAAAATGTTTTTCAAGGAAATGCTCAATTTCAGGTTGTAAGGCCTGTTTATGGAACAGATTATGAAACGGTTGTATTTCAATACATAGACAACAGTTTCAATATTTCCTTTGAGCCATCCGAAAGGCAAATGGTATTTAATGAACAAGGTTATACCAATAATTTGACTTCCATTTTGGCATTTTATTCTTTAATGGCACTTACTTTTGATTATGATTCATTCGCTAAGTTAGGAGGTAATGATTTTGTCCAACGTGCGTATAATATTGTAAACTTAGCGTCAAGTGGTGACGAAGGTTGGGCTCAAAAAGGAAGTTCAAGAAACAGGTATTGGTTGGTCGAAAATTTACAAAATCAACAATTAAGAAGATTTAGAGAAGGTTTTTATAGTTATCATAGACTCGTTCTCGACGACTTTGGAAGAGATCAAGAAAAGGCTAGGGGTGAAGTTCTAAAGTTCTTAGAAGTTGTTCAAAACATCATGGTATTGCAAACGACCTCTGTTTTAGTCAATACTTTCTTCGATGCAAAAGCTCTTGAAATTGTAAATATATTCTCCCAAGGAAGTCCACAGGAAAAGCAAAAAGCGTTTTTACTGCTGAGTACATTGGATCCTGACAAAACCGAAGTATATCGTAAAATTGTAATCTAAATTATGTCAAAAATTGCTCTAATCACAGGTGCTTCTTCCGGAATTGGATGGGCTACCGCTCAAGCTTTTGCTCAAAAAGGAATAAACCTTGTCTTATGTGGTCGTAGAAAAGAGAAGCTAGAAGCTCTAAAGAATGAGCTAAGTTCCAAAGTCTCATGTCAAATTTTAGTTTTTGATGTAGCCAATAAAGACGAAGTTCAAAATGCAATTAACACCATAGATAAGATTGATATTTTGGTAAACAATGCCGGAAATGCACATGGATTTAGTTCAGTAGACGCTGGTAATTTATCGGATTACGATGCCATGATCGATAGTAATGTAAAAGGGCTTCTTTATGTGTCAAAAGCTGTTTTGCCCAAAATGGTTTCACAAAAAAGTGGGCATGTAATCAATATCAGTTCTGTAGCAGGAAAGCAAACTTATGCCAATGGTACTGTATATTGTGCGACCAAAAAAGCGGTGGAAGCTATCTCCGAAGGCATGCGTCTAGATTTAACACAACACGGAATAAAAGTGACTAATATCGCTCCGGGGGCTGTGGAAACCGAGTTTAGCGAAGTCAGATTCAAAGGTGACAAGGATAGAGCGAAAAAGGTCTATGAAGGATTTGAGCCTCTTTTGGCGAAAGACATTGCAGATGCAATTAGCTATGCAGTTTCGGTCCCTGACCATGTTACAATTGCTGATATGACAATTTATGCCAAAGCTCAATCAGCCCCTACTACCGTGTACAAAAAATAAAGAGTCCTTGTATTTAGAATGGTTTTAAGTAAATTCATTCCTTTGCAACCCCAAACAAAAATATAAATGGCAAAAAAGAATTTGAATTCAAAAATGAGATCGCTTCACCGTGACTTGGGTTTCTTTTTAGTAGGTATCATGGCAATGTATGCGATCAGCGGAATTGTTCTGGTTTTTAGAAACACCGATTTTTTGAAAACTGAAGAAGTAATTGAAAAAACAATTAAGCCAAACCTTTCTATTGAGGATTTAGGAAAGGAAATAAAACAGAAAAACTTAAAAGCTGATCTTAATGGAAGCGAGTTGGTTTTTAAAGGAGGTAAGTATAATGTAGAAACTGGGGCGGTTAGTTTTACTACAAAAGAGCTTCCTTTTATTCTTGATAAAATGACTCACCTACACAAAGCCAATACCGACTCTCCCGTTTATTTCTTAAATATATTCTTTGGCTTTTCACTACTATTCTTTGTAGTATCAGCCTTTTGGATGTATACCCCAAAAATGCCTTTATTTAAGAAAGGAATGTACTTTGTGGCTGCAGGAGCAATTCTAACAGTTGTTTTAATTTTTGTGTAAATACTAAAAACTTAAAATATATAGGCTTGGAGTATTAGATACTTCAAGCCTTTTTTGTGTCAAGAATTAAGGGTTAAATTCTCTTCCCTAAACTCCAAAATATCCCCTGGCTGACATTCTAAAACTTTACAAATAGCCTCCAATGTACTAAACCGAATTGCTTTAGCTTTTCCCGTTTTTAAAATAGATAAGTTTGAGAGTGTTATTTCAACTCTTTCGGAAAGTTCGTTAAGCGACATTTTTCGCTTTGCCATCATCACATCTAAGTTTACTATTATTGCCATAATTTTAAACTGTTAGATCATTTTCGGTCTGTAGAGCAATTCCTTTTTGATAGACCAGAGCAATGATATAGATAACTCCAGCAAAAAATATAAATTCGGCAGCTCCTTCAAAGTAATCACCTATGCTACTGACCTCGTATCCTTCCCTCTGTAATCTCTTCATGAAAGCCCTTGATATATAATTGAAGAAGCCGATTGACAATGCCACACTACTAACCTTGGCAATATAAGAGCCAATTTCTTTGCTAAATGGTAGAACTAGGTCGAGCGTTAGGAAAACCTTAATCACCCAATAACATAAATAGGCTCTCAGGCCCGATACAAAAATTGCCAATGAGGTGAGACAGACAAAATACCATTTGTTACTATTATAGAGCTCGGATAAATCAAGTCCCAAATAAAGATCTTTGGCACTCACGGAATTTACAAAAAGGCTAATACCCGTTGTAAATAAAAGAATCCCGGTTTTGATACAGAGACCAATAAAGAAAACCCATGAAAGGCCTTTCATTATAAGAAAGATAGTGTTTGTATACGGTTTCATTCTTGTTTGATTTTAAATTGATTGTGCAAATAAGAATAAAAAAATATTGATAAACAATAAAAATATAATTAATTATAATAAATATGATCGTCACTTGTTTAAGGTGCATATTGTCAAAGTGAGCTTAATATCACACGATTTATTATAATATATGAGGGTGTTAAGGCAAAAGTGCTTTTTTATCAAAGTGGAAGCTAAACGTGCACTTTGGCATTTCACCCAAAATAAATAGGAATGAAATTGAATAGCTTTTAAATTTGAAGCAAACTCCTAATTTATGATTTCAGTAGATAGAATTAAGTCATTAGCAGCTCAAAATGCAGATAAAATCGTGGCAACGCGACGTCATTTGCATGCAAATCCAGAGTTGTCTTTTGAAGAACACGAAACTGCTAAATTCATTGCTGATGAGTTGCGGTCAATGGGGCTGGACCCGCAAGAGGGTGTTGCCGGAACCGGTGTTGTAGCATTGGTCGAAGGGAAAAATCCCGGGAAGAAAATTATTGGTCTAAGAGCAGACATGGATGCCTTGCCCATAGTTGAGTCTAATGACATACCTTATAAATCTACTAAACCTGGTATCATGCATGCCTGCGGTCACGATGTTCATACCAGTAGTTTGTTGGGTTGTGCCATGATCCTTTCAGAATTGAAAGATGAATTTGAAGGTACAGTAAAACTTGTATTTCAACCTGCTGAGGAAAAAGCACCTGGAGGAGCATCTATTATGATCAAAGAAGGTGTGCTGCAAAACCCTTCAGTTAATGGAATGATAGGTCAACATGTTGCTCCTAATATAGAAGTTGGTAAAATTGGTTTCCGCGAAGGCATGTATATGGCAAGTACGGACGAAATCTACATGACTATTCATGGAAAAGGTGGACATGGGGCTGCTCCACATCAGTGCGTGGATCCTATAGTAGTTGCATCTCATATTATAATTGGTTTGCAGCAAATTGTTTCTCGAAATCGGAATCCTACCAACCCGTCAGTTCTTACTTTTGGTAGAATAGAAGGTCTTGGTGCTACTAACGTAATTCCAAACGAGGTAAAAATAGAAGGTACTTTTCGTAACATGGACGAAGAGTGGCGTGCAGAAGGCTTAACCAAGATGCAAAAAATGGCAGAAGGCATTGCAGATGCAATGGGAGCGAGATGCGAATTTTACATTGAACATGGTTATCCTTTTCTTAAAAATCATCCTGAACTAACTCGCAAGATTCGCTCTTTTACGGAGACGTATATGGGTATTGAGAACGTAGTTGATTTAGACCTATGGATGGCAGGGGAAGACTTTGCGTATTACTCTCAAGTGGTAGATTCTTGTTTCTATAGGTTAGGAACAAGGAATGAGTCTAAAGGCATAATATCCGGAGTTCATACACCTACTTTCAATATAGATGAGGGAGCTTTAGAAATTGGCATGGGGTTGATGGCTTGGAATGCAATCAACGAACTAACCGTTTAATAGACTTAATACAAGAATTTTGGCAATTTAAATTGCTGGCATTAATATTGAGCTATTCAACGAAAGTTCACACAAATGCATTATCTTATTATTTCACTAAGCGTAGTCGCTTTTGGGACTATCTTTGGTTGGTTTAAGTTTTCCAGCACAATTTTTATTGTAATGCGAGACAATACCCAATCGGTTTTGCTTAAGACGCTTTTGGTATTGAGTTACGCGTACCCTTTTTTATTGGCCTTTTCAGTATACCAAAGTTGGGGAGACATGGAAAACGGTAATTATAGGGAAGCAATTTACTATTGCCTCACGCCATTAACAGTCTTTATTTTCGGTTGGCTTTCCACCAAGTTTCTTTTAAAGAAAAATAGGTAGTTACTTAATTAAGTTCAAACGAATACCAACTGATGCTGTTGGATGGAAAAACAACGGACGAGGAATCGCTTCCATGTATGTTCCCACATCTATAAAAAAGCCTAACTCATTGCCGGGTAAGTCAAATTCAACTCCCGCAGCAGCTGCTGGCCCAAGTGAAAGTTTTCGCTCTTTATTGTCTCTTTGCCCGATTCTATCATCAGGATAATGATTCCTTGAGTTTACTTGTCCACCAAAACCATAGTACACATGAAGTTGATCTCTTTTAAGTAAACTTTTGTGCCATGAGTAAATACCCTGAAACATAAATCCAGCTCCGTTGTATTCACCTTTTAGGTACTCTCTTTGGCTACCATATAGCAATCCGTAAGTTCCAATATTGACATCAAAAGCTTTATCACCGTATTGAAAATACTTTCGGATATTGAGACCTAAAGGCTCACCAACTCTTAAACCTAGTGCAAAGTTGGAATCATATTGTGCGTAAGAACCTAAAGCACTGAATACTAGAAATCCTATTAAAATACTCTTTCTCATAAATTGTTTTTAGTTAAGACAACCTCAATCTATTATTCCACTACTTGGGCGGCAGTCAAAATGTAGTTGAGTTCGTTGATATCGTCTTTGTTTAATACTAAGGTGCCTTTTAAGGTAACACGATCGTCAGTATTGAAACGCTTAGTAGCCTTATTAAATTTGACAGACATGACAGATTCTGGTCCAGCTTGACCACAAAAGAAACACGAACTGTACGGATTTGCAGACAATACATAATAATTGGCATCTATATCCACTGGGATCATATAGCCTGTAATCACGATTTGTTTATTCTTAATTTTATTTACCTTTTCACCGAAAGCCGGTTCCAAAATGAACATAGCTTCATCTTTGTTCCATTTTTTATTGAAAGTAACGTCTCTCAACATTTCCCAAGTTACTTTTTGAGGTTCTTCAAAGTTAAATGAAGTAATCAAAAATGATAATGTGAAAAGTGAAACAAACAAGGCTAATTTATTTTTCATTTTTACTCTGTTGCTAAGGTTTTGGATAAGTTCAAACCGTATACTTTTATCGCTGGCAATGCCGCGGCGAAAATACTAATTAATAACGCTAAAAACAGCAAATAGATTTCTGAATTGCTCAAATTCAACCAACCTACTGCAAGAATTAACTTTTCTTTAAGGAATACGCTTGCTACGAAAAGCATAAATTTTGAAATAAAAATTCCTAAAATGTAACCTAAAAACCCCAATACTAGTCCTTGACCAACAAACTGAGTGAATAGTTGCCACCTATTTGCTCCAAGTGAAATCATAAGTGCGATTTCTCCCTTGCCTTCTTTAATCGTATTGTAAATGGAAATAAATACGCTTACAGCACTTATTAGAATAATTAAAAAGGCTAAATACTTCGCCAAGCTAAGCCCACTTCCAAATAGTTGAAGCAACCTATCAATTTCAATACTAGGTAATGCTGCTTGCATGCTTGTGTTTTCGTTGATGTTCCTAGGTATGGTCATTAATCCCATAGGAGAGCGAAACTTGACCAATGCCGCAGTAACAGCTAAATTCTCTGGCTTGTCTAAATCCTGATGATGAACTTCCCAAACACTTTGTAATGACGTAATAATCAATCTATCCAACGGCGAGCCATTTGCATCAAGTATGCCCACAACCGTGAAGTGGTCATGATCTTCATGAGCCTCTCCGGCAGCATCGAGTCCATGTGTACTTTCAAATTCGGCACCAATCTTTAATCCTAAGTCATTGGCAACACTCGCTCCAATCACAACTTCTAAGGGTTTTTGAAAGCTTAAGCCTGACTTGATTTTTCCTTCAAAATGCTCGATATATGAGTTTTGAGTTCCAATTATTCGGAAACCTTTATAGTTATCTCCCATTGAAATAGGAATCACTTTTTTTACTTGCGAGTTAGTTTTTAGGGCGTTTACTTCGGCCAACGGCACATTCCCTGTAGGGTTATCTATCTGAAAAACACTGGAGAGTATTAATTGTAAGGGACTTCCTTTGGCTCCAACTACCATATCGATACCACGAATGTTTTTGGTAAATGCACCGTCCATTTGCTTTTCTAAACTTAGCAAAAGTGCAATGATAGAAATTCCAAAAGCCATCAAAAGGACACATAAAAAGCTGTTCAGCTTTTTATACATCACTTTTGCCCATATTATTTTAAGCCACATCATTGTAATATTAATTGGTTAGGGATCAAAGTTTTTAGCCTTGTGTCGTGTGTCACAATTACGAGCGTTGCTTTGCTTTCAATTGAGAGCTCTTGCAGTGAATTAAACACTTTTTCGCAATTGTCATCATCTAGGTTTGAAGTAGGTTCGTCGGCAAAAATCAACTTTGGTTTGTTTACTATGGCTCTCAATATGCTAAGCCTTTGCTGTTCACCACCACTTAGTTCGTCAGGTTTTTTGTTTAAAAGCTGATCAACTCCAAGTTTTTTAGCAAAATAAGATGCATTAGTTAAGTCGAATTTTTCGTTCTGAAAATAGGGACTTAGTTTGAGGTTGTCCATCGCGTTGAGTGACCTCACAAAATATGGTTTTTGATGGATTACACTTATGTTTTGGGCCCTGAAATCGTGAATATTTTTGCTAGTTTCTGCTTCTATGTTTTTGTCCAAAATAGTCAATGTGCCATTTTGTAGGGGTAGCAACAGGGATAGTAAATGTATAAATGTAGTTTTTCCCGAGCCCGAGTTACCAAGTATTAGAAATGTCTCTCCTTGCTTTAGTTCAAAGTCAGGAAAAGAAAGAAGTTTTTCTGAATTTGGATACTGATAGGATAAATTACGACTGGATAGAAACATAGATTTTGGTTTGTGACTAATACGTAGGTCAAAGAAAGGCTTTTGCACTTGTTTTTTCAATTTTTTGCAATCAATTCTTAAAGATTCTTGTTCCCCGTTTAGAAAATAAAAGTTTTAATTTAATTCTTAAAAATATGTCTATTAGATTAGGTGATATCGCACCAGATTTTTCAGCAGAAACAACACAAGGCCATATTAATTTTCATGAGTGGCTTGGAGATAGCTGGGGTATGTTATTCTCGCATCCAGCTGATTTTACACCAGTATGTACTACTGAGCTTGGTAAAACTGCCTTACTTAAAGGGGAGTTTGAAAAGAAAGGAGTTAAAGTAATTGCAGTATCGGTTGATAGCTTAGAATCTCACAATAAATGGGTTCCAGATATTGAAGAAATCAATGAGGTAAAAATGAACTTCCCTATCATTGCTGATCCAGATAAAAAAGTGGCAGAATTATACGATATGATTCACCCTAATGCATCGGTAAAAGCAACTGTAAGAAGTGTGTTTATCATTGGACCAGATAAGCAAGTGAAATTGACATTGACTTATCCTGCTAGTACTGGAAGAAATTTCCAAGAATTGCTAAGGGTAATTGATAGCCTGCAATTAACAGCAAATTATTCAGTTGCTACCCCTGCGGATTGGCAAGATGGAGACGACGCTATCGTAGTTCCTTCAATTTCTACTGAAGATGCGAAGGTTAAATTTCCAAAAGGCGTTACGGAGTTAAAGCCATATTTGCGTTACACACCGCAACCAAACAAATAATTTAGTATTATTTGTAGAATGAACCGAAGTCTTAAAAGATTTCGGTTTTTTTATACTTGGATATGCGATTATAAGGTTTATTTTTGTATATACTTTTTGAGAGTGGTAAAAAGAAGAAACTATATTACTTGGTACGATAAGCTACTGAACAAGCTATTTACATGGCAGTTTGGAGCTATTGCCTTGTTTGCTGGTGTACTAGCAGCCCTGCCTTCTGGTGTAACTGACGGTAAGCTCAAAGTATTGCCTGCCAAAATCGAGGTGGAGATCCCCATGAAGTTTGGAACACATGGAATTGATATTTCGCATCACAATGGAGATATTGATTGGGATCAAGTGTCATCTTATAATGCCCATCACTCTGCAGTTAAGTTTTGTTTTGTAAAATCAACAGAAGGAACTGATCATGTAGACCACCGTTTTGAGGAGCATTGGGCTGAGCTCAGAGAAAGAAATATTGTAAGGGGAGCATATCACTTTTTTAATGTCAAATCCGACCCTCGCTTGCAAGCACTCAATTTTCTATTACAAGTAAAATTAGAGTCAGGAGATTTACCACCAGTAATTGATTTTGAAAATGGTGTAAGCGGCCTTAGAAACAAATTAAAGCTTGCTGAAAATATCAAAATCTTTATTGATCTAATTGAAAAACACTATGGTGTAAAACCTATAATTTATACCAATAAGTACCTCTATAAAGAGTACATACAAGACAATTACAAGGATTATCCTGTATGGATATCACAATACAATACCAGTACATTGGATGGATACCACGACGATCACTTAGCTTTTTGGCAATATAGCATGAGAGGTAAAGTAGAAGGCATAAATGCCGATGTGGATTTCAATGTATTTCTCGGTGAAGAAACCGATTTTCAAAAACTTTTGCTTCCATAAATTCCAACTATTTCTTAAAAATGCTTCCAAACGTTAGTTTTGATCAAACAACTGCTTTCCGTAAGTTAAAATCACATCAAAAAACAATTTCAAAGAAAACGATTAAAGAACTTTTCGCAGAAGATCCAAAGCGATTCAAAAAGTTCTCTATTCAATTCCAAGATATTCTTGTTGACTATTCTAAGAATAGGATCAACGGGCGTACTATGAAAGCTCTTGTGCAATTGGCAGAAGAATGTGGTCTTCCAGCTGCGATAGATGCAATGTACGCTGGTGAAGAAATAAATGTAACTGAAGGAAGAGCCGTTTTACATACAGCCTTGAGAAATCAAAGCGATAGACCAATCTTGGTCGACGGTAAAGATGTAATGCCGGATGTTCGTGCTGTATTAGACAAAATGAAACGTTTCTCTGACCAAGTAAGGAATGGTGAATGGAAAGGATATACTGGTAAATCCATTACGGATATTGTTAATGTTGGTATTGGTGGTTCTGATTTAGGTCCTGTAATGGTTACAGAAGCTTTAAAGCCATACCAAAAGAAAGGGTTGAATTTACATTTTGTTTCTAATGTGGATGCTACACATATAATAGAAACCTTAAAGGGATTGAATCCAGAAACAACACTTTTCTTAATAGCTTCAAAAACGTTTACTACTCAGGAAACAATGACAAATGCTGGTTCTGCGAAGAATTGGTTTTTGGAAACTGCCATTGATGGAGAACATGTGAAAAAGCACTTTGTGGCTATTTCGACTAATACAGAAGGTGTTGCGTCTTTTGGTATTGACACTGCAAATATGTTTGGTTTTTGGGATTGGGTAGGAGGAAGATACAGTCTTTGGAGTGCCATAGGTTTGTCTATTGCCTGTGGTATTGGATATAATAACTTTGCAGAACTGCTCAAAGGTGCTTTTGAAATGGACGAACATTTTAGAACCACAAAACTTGAAAGAAACATTCCTGTAATTTTAGGATTGTTGGGTATCTGGTATAATAACTTTTATGGGGCGTCTTCACACGCTATTCTTCCGTATGATCAATATATGCATCGTTTTGCCGCTTATTTCCAACAAGGTGATATGGAGTCAAACGGTAAGTATGTAGATAGGAACGGTAATAAGGTGAATTATGAAACTGGGCCAATTATATGGGGAGAGCCAGGGACAAATGGTCAGCACGCCTTTTATCAATTGATACATCAAGGCACAAAGCTTATTCCTTGTGACTTTATAGCACATGCACAAAGCTTCAATGACATAGGACAACATCATCAAATGCTTCTTGCCAATTTCTTTGCACAAACCGAGGCACTCATGAATGGTAAATCTGAAGAAGAGGTTGAAGGCGAAATGAAAGCTGCTGGAATGAACCTTGCTGATATTGAGAAATTAAAAAACTTCAAAGTGTTTGAAGGTAATAGGCCAACCAATTCTATTTTGGTTAAAAAGCTAAAGCCTAAAACCCTCGGTACTCTACTTGCCATGTATGAGCACAAGATATTCGTTCAGGGAATAATCTGGAATATTTACAGCTTTGATCAGTGGGGAGTAGAGCTAGGTAAGCAACTTGCCAAAGCTATACTTCCTGAATTGGCGAGTGACGAAGAGGTTTCAAGCCACGACGGATCTACAAATGGTTTGATTAATTCTTACAAAAAGTGGAGAGTATAGCTTAATCGCACGCTCGCAATTGTTTACAGTAATAATTGTACGAATAGAAATTTCAATAAATTTTGAAACAATTAAATTTATTAGATATTTCGTAATTTTCTTTGGAAATATAAATTCAATAAATTAAGTTTGAACATCATTTAGATTTCAAGGCGACAAACTGCTTTAAAATTCGAAAATGGTGAGTGAACCAAGAAATGGACTTACGTGCTTTTAAAAAATTAGATACGACTTACAGTGCTTACATTTATGTTTTCCTGATTGCAATTTTGGTCCCAAGTGTTTCTTCATTTGGGACTTCAATGCATCCTATTAAAAAAGCTACTAGCGAAGTCAGGTTTGCAGATGTTGTGTTTCAGTTTAATGATGCAACCAAGCAGATCTTTGAACAAGAGGTAGCGATTTTAGAAAGGAGTGAAGAGGCTAAACAGCAAAATTTAAGTTACCTGTCTACTTATTTGCCCGAAGTGGAGCCCTTGTTAAGAGACGCTGCCATACCGGACGACTACAAGTATCTTGTCATTTATAATAAGTATCAAAAGTCGATCTCTAGAAGTTCATTATTAGAATTGGGAGTTTTTTGGTGTATGGATGAGCTTAAAGCCACCGATGTCAATCTCACAATGAACAAGTATATAGACGAGCGAAAGCATCTCTATGCAGCTAGCGAAGGGGCAATGGTTTGCCTGCGACGTAATCAAGTTCTTTACAATAATTGGGGAAGTACACTTTTTGCACATTTGGCAGATAGATCTGTTTTGGATGTATTGGAAGTAAGAAAAAGGTGGAATGAGAATAAATATATTTTGCTCGATAGTCCAGCTTACGCATCGGTAATTCAGTTTTTAGCCTATAAGAAGGTAATGGAACAAAACCTGCAATCTTACAAACCGGTAGAGCAAATGATCGTTTATAAGTATCCTTATGGAGCTAATAAAGCTTTCAATATCATTGCTGCAGACCTGAGAGTGGAGCCTACTGAGTTGATAAAAACCAATGAATGGTTAAAAGTCAGCATTGTTCCAAATATTGATTTACCTGTATTGGTGGTGGTGCCTGCATTGAGATATTACGATATCAGACAACTGGCTGAACTTTCAAGAAAGGTAGAAAATAGTCAGATTGATCTTGGTTTTCCAATCTTAGTAGAAGATGCAAAATTAGCCAAAGGGAATGGAGGTATCTTTTATAGGATTAATACAAAAAAAGGAATTCAAGCTGATTTGTGCGACAATTTTGTAACTCTAGCTTATCAGGCCAAGATAAAACCAAAGAAGTTTTTGAAGTTCAATGAAATGGACAATAAAGACATTACAAAGGTGGGTAGGGTATACTATTTGGAACAAAAAAATAAAAAAGGGCAAGTAGACGTACATGTAGTGAGAGAGGGAGAGAGTATTTGGGACATTTCTCAAATGTATGCTCTCAAAACTAAAAGTATTTTAAAGTACAATAGGTTGAAAACGGTGCAACGTTTACCAGCAGGTAGAGTTTTGAACCTTAGGCAGAAAAAAGGCAAAAAAGATCCGATCGAATACATTGAGATTGAAGATGCAAAGTCACCAACTGACTACATATTAACTGATCCAATATTTAGCGAAAGATCGACTTTTGAGCAAGAGGAGAGAGAACCATTGGTAGAAAAAGAAAAGTTTGTACCCAAGGTAATCCCTAAACCAGAAGTAAAAACGGAGCAAGTTGTTCAGTCTCCAAAGTATAAAATAGAAGATACCTCAAAATCAAAAATTGAGAAATCAGTAGTAGAAGAAGCAGAGGAAAAGGTGTTCTATGTGAAAGAAGAAAACTTGACTGTAGCCGAGCTGCCAATTGTTGCGGAGAGTAACAACAAGCCCTTTACTCAGCAATTGCAAGAAAGTGCTGAAGAAGAGTCCGAAGTGGACTACGTCATGCACAAAGTAAAGAAAGGTGAGACATTATATCGAATATCGGTCAATTATAAAGTGAGTTTGGCTGAGCTCTATAAGCTAAATAAGCTGTCTACGAATGTGGTAGAAGCGGGAGATGAAATTAGAGTCAAAAGGCGATAAAGATAATAAGTAGTATAGATTCACTCAATAGCAGATTAGCTCCGATCCTTGATTGGGGCTAATTTTTTTTATTCTTCTATGGTTCTAAAAGTAAGATTTACTCTAGGGCCGTGCGGTTTCTTTGTCGGCGGAAGTCGGTGGAGCCAATGAGTTTGACATGTGCCGGCCATGATTAATAGACTGCCATTTTCAAGTTCTATGTTTACTGTTTCCTTTGTTTGCTTGTTTTTGAAAGCAAACTTCCTTTCTGCTCCAAAACTCATAGATGCAATGGCACCATTTTTCTTTAAATCTTTTTCTCCATCGCTGTGCCAAGCCATTCCTTCGCTTCCGTTATGGTAAAGGTTTAAGAGGCAAGAATTGAATGTTTCGCCAGTTTTAGACTCTATTATGGCTTTTAGTTCTAATAATTCTTGCGACCATGGTAATGCATGCTTGGTGACTTTGGAGTAAGTATATTCAAAAGGCTTTTCGCCATACCATGCGACTTTACGTTTGGTAATTATTCTTTTACCAAAAATGATAGCTTCATCATTTCTCCATTCGATGTCTTCCATAAGTCTATGGTAATAGTGAACCGCCTTTTCTTCATTCAGGACTATACCGTAGTAGTTTACTATTCCGTCTTGAGGAAGTAAGTTCTTCTTAGGATCTATTGTTTCGGGGAATAACATTCATTAGTAACATCTTATTTACCCTAAAGTTAGTGTCTCTCCATCAAAAAACGCTTAAATGCTAAAATTGTGAGCCTTTCTAAATGCTTTAGGACTTATACTTTTCCATTTTTTGAAAGTTCTATTAAAATAAGGGATGTCTTCAAAACCTGACTCAAAAGCTACCTCACTTATTCTTTTTTGGCTGCTAATAAGAAGTTGTGCAGCAGTTTCAAGTCTATACTCTAGTATAATTTGTGTGAAAGTTTTACCAGTATACTTTTTAAAGTATCTACAAAAAGAGGTAGGGCTGAGTTTTGCAATATCTGATACGGTTTGCAAATTAATTGGTTCTCTAAAATGCTCAATGATATATGAAAACACATCTTGAAAACGCTCATGGCCTTTAGCTTGGAGTAAAGAACTTTGAAGTACGCTCTCTTTTTCTATAGTTCTCAATGTTGTCAGCAATTCAACAAGCCGGATAAAATTTACAGAGGGTTTTATTGTATCAAAAGATTCTAATTGAGCGATTAGACTATGTCTTTCAAAAACAAAGCAGCTTTTGGCTTCTTCTAAAAAGGCCTTTAAATTCTCAAATTCAGGTAATTGGAAAATAGAGCGACTGAATACTTCTGAGTGAAACTGTATAACAATTGCTTGTACATTTTCTCCTTCCACTACCTCTTGGTTGATCCAGCAATGAGGAACATTTGGTGCAATTAATACCAAATCCCCAGCTTCAAAATGCTCAATTCGTGTTCCAATGTAGCGAAGACCTTCACCCTTCACTATATAGGTGAGTTCATACTCTGGATGAAAATGATACGGGGCATCGAAATTGGGCAAGGCAATTTTGCGATATACTATGGACTGCTTGGACTCAGGAGAAATCTTTTCAAATACTGCCTTCAATTGTCTATTAAATTAGTAATTATTCAAAAATAGGATAAATTAGGACAATTAATGTTAAACTTAGTTCAATTCTCCTCATTCACGAATTCCGAAATTTGTCATAGAATCTAAACAATCATACCTTGAAAAATCTATTAAACGAAGAGTATAGCTTACCAAAAGCTGCAATTGAGTTTTATCAAAAGAATAAATACATCAAGCTAAAAGATGTTTTCGATAAAGAAACATTGGAATTTTATGGTAAAGCTATTGATGCTAAAGTAGCCGAATTGAGTAAAAATCAAGCACCAATTGATAAGAGGGATACATATGGTAAAGCGTTTTTGCAAATATTTAACCTTTGGACAATTGATGATACAATCAAAGACTTTGTAATTAACAAACGACTTGGTCAAATTGCCGCAGGATTAATGCAAACAAAAGGTGTAAGAGTTTATCATGATCAAGCCCTTTACAAAGAAGCAGGTGGTGGAATTACACCATGGCATGCAGATCAGTACTATTGGCCATTATCAAGTGATAAAACAATTACCGCTTGGATTCCTTTGCAAGCAGTGCCTTTAGAGATGGGTCCGCTGGAGTTTAGTGCAGGAAGTCACCAAATTGTGGAAGGTAGAGAACTTGCAATAAGTGACGATAGCGAGACCAAGATTTTTGAAAAATTAAGAGTTACCGACTTTGAGCATGTAATTGAACCCTTTGATTTGGGTGAAGTTAGTTTCCACAGTGGTTGGGTTTTTCATAGAGCTGGGGCTAATAATACCGACAAAGTAAGACGTGTTATGACCTGTATTTATATGGACAGTGAAATGAAATTACAAGAGCCTACAAATGAAAATCAAATTAATGACTGGAATACTTGGTGCCCTGGTGCAAAAGTGGGAGAAATTATTAATTCACCACTCAACCCAATAGTGTAATATATGATTAAGTCAAGAGCAGTAGTTGCTAATGGAAAAGGAGAATTCAGTGTTGAGGAGGTAATTATAGCATCACCACAAAAAGACGAAGTCATTGTAAAGATGGGTGCGGCTGGAATCTGCCATACAGATTGGGATTCTATCTCATGGGGAAAGCCTATAATAATGGGGCATGAAGGTGCTGGTGTTATTACAGAAATTGGCCCAGATGTAACAGGACTTCAAGTCGGTGACATGGTTATATTAAACTGGGCAATTCCTTGTTATAAGTGTTTTCAGTGTACCGAAGGGAATCAGCATATATGTGAAGAAAACTCGGCGGTAACTGCTGGAAATAAAGTTGCTGGCGGACATGCCACTTTGGAAAGTACTACTTGGAATGATGTTGCGATTGAGCGTTCTTTCAATTTAGGGACCATGAGTGAATATGCCCTTGTAAGAGAGGCGGCTTGTGTAAAAACAAGCGATGATATTCCTTTCGCTAGTGCAGCCATAGTGAGCTGTGGAGTTATGACGGGTTTTGGATCTGTAACAAATGCTGCTAAGGTCAAAGCCGGAAGTTCTGTAGTGGTGATAGGCACTGGTGGAGTAGGCTTAAATGTGATTCAAGGTGCTAAAGTCAGTGGAGCTGCCAAAATTATTGCTGTTGACATAAAGCAAGAAAGGCTTGACCTTGCAAAACAGTTTGGTGCTACTCATTTTATTCTTGCAAATACCAACGATAAGGTGTTGATGAAAGCTGCTGAAGAGGTAAAAGCAATTTGTGGTGGGAGAGGAGCGGATTACGCTTTTGAGTGTACTGCTATTCCAGCACTGGGAGCTGCACCACTAGCTATGGTGAGGAATGCTGGTACAGCCGTGCAAGTAAGCGGAATAGAAGAAGAGATTTCGATTGACATGAATCTTTTTGAATGGGATAAAATCTATATTAATCCACTATATGGAAAAGCTAGGCCGCAAGTAGACTTTCCACAGATTATAGAACTGTATCAGTCAGGTAAGTTACTTTTAGACGAAATGGTTACACAAACTTATGGATTGGAGGAGCTTCCGCAGGCTTTTGAGGACATGCATTCAGGGAAAAATGCCAAAGGAGTTATAGTTTTCTAAATAAAGCAAATGAGTAAATTTTTTACCACAGAAAAAGCAAATATAGGTGAGTTAGATTTCATTACCGTTAAAAGCAATGCAATTGGACATAGAGCGGATGTGTCTGTATATGTCCCTAAAGGTAAACACCATGACATTCCCGTAGTAATACTGTTACATGGGGTCTATGGAAGCCATTGGGCATGGGCACTGAAAGCAGAAGTTCATAAAACACTGAAAGAGTTAATTGAGAGTGGAGACATTCCTCCCATGTTGCTCGTGATGCCTTCCGATGGCTTATTTCAAGACGGTAGCGGTTATCTAACTCATCAAGAAGCGGATTATGAAAAATGGATCGTAGAAGATGTTCCCGAATTGTTGAAAGAGAATTATCCCCAGGTTTCAGAGTCATCTCCGTTGTTTTTAACTGGGCTTTCTATGGGTGGATATGGTGCCTTACGTTTAGGTGCAAAATACCCAACAGTTTTCAGTGCTTTTAGTGGTCTATCTTCAATTACACGATTTGAACAAATGGAACAATTTGTAAAGGATATTGAAAAGCTTAAATCTGCCGTAAAAAAGCAGGAAAACGTTCTTGAGGTAATTCTTGCAAACAAAGAAAATTTAAAACCCTTTAGATTCGATTGTGGTAAAGAAGATCAGCTTTTTGTAGCGAATCAGAATTTACATCAAGCATTAATAGGTCATGGTATTCCACACCAATATTTTGAGTACGATGGTGAGCACTCATGGGATTATTGGAAAGAGCATATAAGAGAGACTCTGAGCTTTTTTGGGAAGTATACTTGAAATTAATTTACTTCAAATCAACATGAGCTTCCTTCATCACACCTGTCATTTGTTTAACGATTTCAGGATTTTTACTGGCTAAATTGGTTTTTTCATAGGGATCTTTTGCAAGATCATACAATTCCATTTCTCCACCTTTTAGTTGAAATGCCTTCCAATTCCCTTTTCTAACTGCCTGAGAAAAAATATCTTGTTTAGCTCCTTTACAAAACTCCCAATAGAGGTATTCATGTTGTTTCTGGGTTTTATTCCCCAATAATGTTGGCAAAAAAGAAATGCCATCAGACTGAGATGGGGTTGCTTGATTGGTAATTGCAGCCATAGTGGGCATTACATCCCAGAAAGCAGAAATGTGTTCTGACGTACTTCCAGCTTGGATTTTCGCTGGCCAGCGGGCTAGCATTGGAGTTCGTATACCTCCTTCGTAAAGGTCTCTTTTTATTCCTCTTAAATTTCCTGTGGAATTCCAAAATTCGGGATCATGACCGCCTTCATGATGTGCTCCATTATCACTGGTGAATATGATTAGCGTATTGTCTTCAATTCCCATTGCTTTAACGGTGGTCATAATTCGGCCTACTTCGTTGTCAAGATTTTCCATCATAGCCGCAAACCCGGCAATTGGATTTCTTACTGGTGGACAGTCATCTTCTTTTCCTGCTCCATACTCACCAATAACACTATCAAACTGTGGGAATTTCAATCTCCATTTTTCATGTAACTCTTTTGGAGCATGCATTGCGGCATGTGGAACAGCAGTTGGAATGTAACAAAAGAAAGGTTTTTCTTGTGACGCATTTCGTTCAATGAAACCCAATGCTCTTTCAATGATCTTGTCATGTATAAAAGTCCCAGGTTCTAATGGTATCTCTACACCATTTGCAACAAAGTATTGTGGATAGTAAGTGTGAGCAATCGATTGACTTTTCCATCCATAAAACTCATCAAAACCATGAGCTAGTGGACTTGCATTTCCACTGCTTGAAGTGATGCCCAATCCCCATTTTCCAAAACCACCAGTGGCATAGCCTGCATTTTTGAAAATTTCGGGAAGTGTTGTCATCTCAGGATCGAGAGCAACATTGTTTTCGCCTGGAACATTTCCTCTGCAATGAACATGTCCAGAATGCTGTCCTGTCATTAAACTCGCTCTGCTAGGACTACAAACCGTATTGCCAGAATAGTGGTTGATGAATTTTATTCCTTCGCTAGCGAGACGGTCAATATTGGGGGTACTAATCTTAGTTTGCCCATAACAACTCAAATCACCGTATCCCAAATCATCTGCAAGTATGTAAATGACATTGGGCTTTTGTTGGCAAAAGCTTGTCGTAGAGATAAGAAGTGTAAATAGTAGGCTTGTAAAAAGTTTTAACATGAAACTATAGTGATTATACTTTGAGGCTTTAATTGGGATTTGATATCGAACTAATTCCACAAATACCTATTTGTGACAACTATATCAAGCTATGAATCTAGCCTAGTTTTTTTTTAATTCTAAGGCTTTTGATTTGAAAAAAAAACATCCCGTTAAAAGGCTTGCTAGTAACGGGATGAAATAACTCTATTCAATATAAGATATACTATACCTCAAAACCTTTACGGTATGACCTTCCAACATATTGGTTGGCATCTTCTAGGTTGGTAATTCTCATGTTTTCGCCATCCCAAAGTAATTTCTTACGAGCGAAAAATTCCATTTTACCTTTTTCGTTTTCTTTTCTTAGCATGTAAGATCTAATGGCAAGATTACCCATCAAAACAGTTTCAGTCATAGGACCTGCATAGTCAAAAGACGATGTTAGGCCTTTGTGTTCTTTGCTGTTAAAACCTGCTTTACATGCGTCAACCCATAGTCTTTGGTGTCCGTATTCTGGCTCGTCGCTTGACTCCACTTCTGGGCCAAATTCTGTCGTGCCATCATTCAAGTAAAGTTTTGGCATCAACGGCGAACTATCATTGATATTCGTAGAAATAAGTCCTTTTTCGCCAATAATAAGAACACCATTAGCACTCTCTTTTCCGCCAATATCACTGTTTGCGGGAATAATATCAGGGTGAGCAGGACGAATTCCTCCATCGCTCCATGTCATTTCTATTGGTGACTTGCTTTTCGCTGTTGCACCAAAGTGTAATGTAATAAATGAAGACGCTGGACAACCTTCTGGGTGATAATCTGCAGTCCATTTTTGAGAAAATACTGAAGCAACACTACATTCTGCGTCAGTTGGATACATTAATCCCAAAGTTCTAAATGGAATATCTATTAAGTGACATCCTACATCACCAAGTGCACCAGTACCATAATCCCACCAACCTCTCCAGTTGAAAGGATGCATTTCTGGTGTAAATGGCTTTAATTCATTTGGTCCTAACCATAAGTCCCAGTTTAAGTCTTTTGGTTTAAGGCTTGGATCAGGTTTGGGCATTGCCCCACCTTGCGGCCAAACTGGTCGGTTGGACCATACTTGTACTTTACTGATTTTACCTAGTCTACCTGAATCTATCCAAGTTTGTACCATTCCCAATAGCGGATTTGATCCACCTTGGTTACCCATTTGAGTTACCACCTTTTGGCTACGAGCAAGATGAGTTAGGATTCTTGCTTCACGAATGTTGTGAGTTAATGGTTTTTGAACGTAAACATGTTTGTTGCGATCCATTGCATATTTGGCAGCAGGACCATGAACGTGATCTGGAGTAGAAATGGTCACTGCATCAATGTCCTTCTCTTTATCCAGCATTTCTCGGTAATCTGCATAGAGTTTAGCCTTTGGAAAGGCTTCAACACTTGATTTAGCAGAACCTGCAAAATCTACATCGCAAAGAGCTACTACTCTTTCTCGACCTTTTACAGATGCATTTCTGATATCCGAGGCACCTTTTCCACCTGCACCTATAGCTGCAAGGTTAAGTTGGTCACTTGGAGATATAAATCCTGTGCCCCCGAGGACATTTCTGGGTACAATGAAGAATGAAGAAGCAATTGCACTTTGCTTTATGAAATCACGGCGTGACGCCGATTTGATGTTTTTGTTTTTCATTAGGTTGGGTTGAATTTTTACTCAAGATAGCTTCTAAAATTCTTAATCAAAAACTTTGACATCAATCTAATTAGAAATTAACTACTTTCGAGACGGTTCTTCCTCTTTATTCGATACTTAAGAAAGTAAAATCATGAAAAGAATATTCTCAACCTTACTTATTTTCATTGCCTTTCAATCACTTGTGGCACAATCAGGACATTACCTATATGTAGCTACGCCTGGAATAAGAAATTATCTTGGATATGGTGGGCATGGGTTATTGGTGTTTGATATTGATAATGATCACAAATTCGTCAAACGGATTGCAACTAGTGGTTTTAAGACGTCTGGAGAACCTTCTAATGTAAAGGGAATTGCAGTGAGTAAGCAGCTAAATTCTGTCTTTATTTCAACTTTGGAAGGTTTACAAAGAATTGATCTCTCAACTGAAAAAATGGTTTGGGAAATAGCTTTTGAAGGTGGATGTGATCGCATGTCTATCTCTCCTGATGGAAAAACAATGTACTTACCCTCTCTCGAAAAAGATTTTTGGAATGTAGTTGATTGTGAAACGGGTAAAATAGTAACTAAAATAACTGTAAATAGTCGTGCACACAATACCATATACGGACCAAGTGGAGCTTATGCATATATGGCAGATATCAATTCACCCTACCTCCATGTTGCTGATACCAAAACACACACTATAGATCACAAGGTTGGTCCATTTAGTGCTGGAATAAGACCCTTTACTATTAATTCCGCTGAGACGTTAGCATTTGTAAATGTGAATGAACTGCTCGGTTTTGAAGTTGGGGATATCAAAACTGGAAAAGTATTGGCTTCTATCAAAGTGGAAGGCTGGGATAAAGGTCCTGTACGAAGGCATGGAAACCCTAGTCATGGAATTGGCCTTACGCCAGACGAAAACGAAGTTTGGGTAGCAGATGGGCACAATATGAGAATACATATCTTTAGTGCAAATCCCCCTTATCAGCAACAAACCACTATTCCACTTAGTGATATGCCAGGATGGGTGACTTTTAGCTTAGATGGTAAATTTGCATACCCATCGAGTGGTGAGGTCATTGATGTAAAAACCCGAGAGATACTTTATATTCTAAAAGACGAACACCATAATACAGTTTCAAGCGAGAAAATGATTGAGGTTTTCATGGAAAACGGAAAGGCAATGAGGATCGGAGACCAATTTGGGATTGGCAGGAAGCAGTAATTGGACTTTCTTCATTGAGTGATTTATCATCTGTCTATTTTTTTTAATCTCAAGCCTAAGAAAAGAAGCAATTTTTTTAATTGATTTTTGGCATAAAAAAAACCTGCAAGACATAATATCTTGCAGGTCAGTAATAAGCTTGTTTCTATAATTAAATTTCAGATAAAACCTTTTCGATCAGGGCTTTAGTTTTCTTGATTCCTTCATCTTCCGAAAGCGTTTTTCCCTCATACTCTATTCCAATGTCTCCTTTGAAGCCAGCAGCTTTTACGATTTTCATGATCCTTAGGTAGTCAGATTCTGTTTCGTTTCCGTTTTCGTCAAAATCATGAGTCTTTGCACTTACTCCTTTAGCAAATGGCATAAGCTCCTCTATTCCTTTGTATCGGTTGTATTCTTTTGCACAACCATCGGCAGTTCTTTCCATACAGAAGTTTCCAAAATCTGGCAGTGTACCTACATTCGCCATATTTACCGCTGTCATCACACCTGCTAACCAAGATCCGTCAGAGGAATAACCTCCATGATTTTCTACGATTATATTTATGCCTTGCGAAGCACCATATTCACCAAGTGCACTTAAGCCTTTCGCAGCATTTGCAGCTACTTCTTCAGCACTTCCTTCCCCAGCCGCATTCACTCGGATAGACTTTGCACCTAAAAACTTAGCAATATCAACCCATGCGTGGTGATTGGCAACAGCTTCATTTCTTGCTAAGGAATCTGCATCGCCAAGGTTACCCAAAGCGTCACACATGATCAATCCAACTTTTACTCCTGCGTTATCACATCTCTGCTTGAAAGCTTTCCAGTATTCCATATTATTGGCTTTGCTGTAATAGAATGTATTTACAAGTTCTATTGTATTCACACCATAACTAGCAGCAATGCTAGGGAAGTCGTCAGGATTGAGTGTGCCTTGTAATAATGAATCAGGATTTGTCTTTAATAGACGGCCAAACTCTTGCCAGTTTCCGTTCAGTGCATCTCCAAAAAAGCTATTGTGCAATGACCACTGAGCAAGGGAAATGTTATAATCGGAAGGTATTTCCGTAGCAGTTTTCTCTTCAGTTGATGTACAGCTTATGATGCTGATACTAGTAAAAAGTGTAAAAAGTAAGATTAGGGTGTTTTTCATTTTGGTTAGGATTGGTTGTTTTATAAATTCTTATTAGTGTTTTAAATCAAAATAGAAACTTCAATTGTTCGATGATATTCAACTACTGATAGTAGAACTTTTTTCAAAAGTTCTTAACCCCAAAAGCCCCAAATAGCTTTTGCAGCATAGAAAATCATGATAAAGCATAAACTTACTTTCATCACTATTCCAGCGGCGAATCCAGCGAAACTTCCAATAGCTGCCTTGAGAGCATTTTGTTTATCTCCCATTAGAAATTCACCTAACAGAGCACCTACGAATGCTCCAATGAAAATCCCAAAAGGACCAAAAAACATCCCGATGATTAAGCCTGCAGTAGAACCTCGAGTTCCGGCTTTGGTACCACCAAACTTCTTTGTACCCCAAATGGGAACATAATAGTCTAGTAATGTTATAAGAACAGTGGCAAGACCCAGTGCCCATAATAATTCATCAGAAAATTGAGCGTATTTGCTGTAATGTAAGGTAATAATTCCTAAAAAGCTCAAAGGTGGTCCTGGCAAAGGTAGCACAGCCCCGATAAGCCCTACAATTAACATTACAACAGCTAAAACCAATAATACGATGTCCATTAGTTAGGTATGGTTTGAGTAATGAGGCTTCGCTTTTCTTCAAAGAAATTAGACATTTTCGTACACGCATTGTCCAAAATATCGGTATTGGGTAAAAAAACGATTCTGAAATGGTGATTGTCATTATGATTAAAGCCAGATCCTGGGACGATGAGTATTTTCTCTTCTATAAGGAGTTGCAAAGCAAAATCTTCATCATTCTCAATGTCAAATACTTTGGGGTCGTATTTTGGGAAAACATACAATGCTCCTTTTGGCTTTACACAGGTAATGCCTGGTATATTGGTCATTCTGGAATAAACCAAATCTCTTTGTTTGCACAAGCGGCCTTCGGGAGCAACTAAGTCATTGATACTCTGGTATCCGCCCAAAGCAGTTTGAATGGCGTATTGAGTAGGGACATTTGCACACAATCGCATACTAGCCAAAAGGTTAAAACCTTCTAGATAGTTTTTTGCTTTATGCTTAGCTCCACTTGAGATTACCCAACCACCTCTAAAACCAGTTGCTCTATAGTTTTTTGACAAGCCGCCGAAAGTCATGAAGAAAACATCTTCATCTAAAGATGCTGTAGGAATGTGTACGTTTCCATCAAATAGGATTTTGTCATAAATCTCATCCGAAAAAACAATCAACTGATGCTCCTTAGCAAGTTTAACGATGCCTTCAAGCACTTCTTTGCTATATACAGCCCCAGTTGGGTTGTTTGGGTTAATGATGACAATACCTTTAGTCTTAGGTGTTATTTTCTTTGCAATGTCGGCAAGGTCTGGGTTCCAATCGGATTCTTCGTCACATATATAATGCACAGGTTTTCCACCAGAAAGAGCTACCGCAGTTGTCCATAGAGGGTAATCCGGCGAAGGAATGAGCATTTCGTCTCCTGTATTAAGTAAGGCCTGCATTGCCATTACAATAAGTTCACTAACTCCATTGCCAATAAAAACATCATCAATAGTGACGTCTTTTATCCCTATCTGCTGTGTATAATGTACCACAGCTTTGCGTGCAGGGAAAATACCGAGGTGGTGGCAATATCCTTGTGCATTACGAAGATTGAGAATCATGTCTTCCATGATTTCATCAGGTACATCAAAGCCAAAAGGGGCGGGGTTACCAATATTTAGATTGATGATCTTATGTCCATTATTCTCTAGTTGCTGGGCTTTTTCAAAAATAGGCCCTCTGATTGCATAACTTAGAGAATTTAACCTTTCGCTTTTTAGGTATTGCTTACTCATCCTTTTCTATTATCTAAAAACAAACTTACGTTCGTTTTAATTCTTTCATAAATGTCCACATTATTAGCTGGAACAAACGCATCGCCTGTTACTTTTTCGTAAAGCTCTATGTAACGTTTACTTATTTCTTCTAACTTTTCGTCAGTCATTTCAGGTACGCTTTGTCCCTCTTTACCTTGAAAACCATTTGCTATTAACCACTCCCTCACAAACTCTTTAGAAAGTTGTTTTTGAGCGAGTCCTTTTGATTGGTTTTCGTCGTAAGTATCTGAAATGAAATACCTAGAAGAATCTGGTGTATGGATCTCATCTATCAAATAAATGACACCGTCTTTTTCGCCAAACTCGTACTTAGTGTCTACTAAGATCAAGCCTTGTTTTGCTGCAATCTCAGTTCCACGCTGAAATAATGCTAAAGTATAAGCTTCTAACTGCTCGTATTTAGCTTTATCTACGATTCCATTGGCAATGATTTCTTCACGACTAATGTCTTCATCGTGGCCTTCGTGAGCCTTGGTTGTAGGTGTAATTATTGGAGAGGGGAGTTTATCGTTCTCTTTGAGTCCTTCGGGTAATGTTACGCCACAAACTGTTCTGCGACCTGCTTTGTATTCTCTTGCAGCATGTCCTGCTAGATATCCTCTCACTACCATTTCGACTGGAAAAGTCTCACATTTGATACCGTAAGATGCATTAGGATCTGGGGTGGCAAGCAACCAGTTTGGAACAATGTCTTTTGTCGCTTCTAAGAATTTAGCAGCTATTTGAGTTAAAACTTGTCCTTTACATGGTATTGCTCTTGGCAAAATTACATCAAAAGCAGAGATACGATCTGAGGCGATCATTAGGACTTCGTCACCAAAGTCATACACGTCTCTCACTTTTCCGTTATAAACTCCTTTTTGACCTTCAAAACTAAAACTTGCTTCTTTTAATACATTCATTTTACCACTTACCGTAATTGGTTTTATCAATTTGTTTTAAGCTATCAATCTTTCGGGGAATAAAATAAATCTCCTTAGATTTCAAAGCTTCCAATATTTGTAGAGCCTGCTCTCTATTTATTTTGGGAGGGCTGGTGTTATTTAGCTCATCTTCTTTTTCATTAGACTTTTCTGCGTAACCATTCGACTCACTTTCTTTCTCTTCCTGCGATTGTGGGTTAGGAGGAGGTTGTTGATTATTGTTTTTAAACTTCTTTTTTAAGAGTTCAAAATTATACAATAATTCTTCATTTGAGTTATTATTTGAAATGGCATTATGCAGAATATTTATCGCTTTAAGTGTGTCTTCACTGTCCAGCGAAATTCTTGCAAGCATGTTATAAGACCTGTTTCTAAGAATGGACTCTGGAGAGTTGGCAACCTCTTGAAACAAAGCAACGGCATTGCTGGTGTCTTTCAATACATAATAACAGTTTCCAGCATTGAATTGTATTGTTTTGGAAATTGGAATTTCTAGGTTTTGTAAACTTTCAAAAGCACTTACAGCTTCTTCGTATTCTCCATTTTGAAAATAAACCTCGAAGTTGTTGATAATAGCGTTGCTAGCTCTCACCTTTTCGGGAGACGAAAACTGCGTAAACAATGCTATGAGGTAATATAATATATGTATCACATTACAGTTTGAATATTTTCACCACAAAAATGGCATCAATGAGCACCAAAAGCAACGCAGGAATCAAAAAATAGAGATATTTATTGTTAGCAACTACCACAGTTCTCTCACTTTGGCTTACAGATTTAAATTGCTCAATAGCTGAACTTAGGTTTTTCAGAGGGTCAGCAGCATCATTTAACTCAAAGAAAAGCCCGTTTAGGTTAGTTGCAATATTTATCAAGCCAGTAAAGTTTGGTCTACTAATGACGTTATTGCCCAAATTGTCTTTAAGGTTTTGTCCATTCTCATCATATACTTCTCCACCAGCTTTAGTGCCTATTCCTACAAAAATTGAATGCAATCCCATTGCCTTTATTTTGGGTACAATTGTTTTTACTTCTCCAAAATCTTCACCATCGGTAAAAAACACTGCTACTTTATTTCTCTCTTTTGCATTACCTTCTTCAGTAAGCTTTTCACCAGCAAGTGCTAATGCCGCCGAAAGGTTAGTGCCATTTTCATCGAGAAGTTTGGTGTTGAGTTTACTTATTGCAATTTTGATAACTTCGGTATCGAATGTTAGTGGAATCTGTATAAAAGCTTGTTCAGAAAAGATTATGATACCGATTCGGTTTTCTTTTATTCCATCTACCAGTTTGATTAACTCAGTTTTTGCTTTTTCTATTCGCGATGGACTTACATCGCTGGCATTCATGGACTGCGATAAATCTACACAGAGGTAAATGTCCTTTCCAGCTGTTCTTGCTTCCATTTCGGTTATACCAAAACTTGGTCCTAAAATAGCTCCTATGATAAGTCCAAAATACAAGGTTCTAAGGATGAGCTTTAGTGAAGTTGCCCTCATGCTTAGCTCAAGTTTTTTTGCCAGATATTTAACCTTAATTAAATAATAGAGGTAGGAGATAGCAAAAATCGCAATTAATATGATCTCTAGGGTCGATATTTCGTTACTCCAAATCATTTACCAACGGAAACCAGGTTTGCAAAGAGTTTGTAAGCTCCTTCTACACCTGCTGGAAGTTCTCTAAAAAATGATAGTCCTGTATATATGTATTGTCCTTTCCCCACTTTGGCGATCAAAAGGCTACCATCTTTGGGCGTTTCAGATGAGTCATTCATACTTAATACAGACTCGAAATTACTGTCCCATTCACTACCAAAATACAAACCTCTTTCTTGAATCCAGCCGTCAAAGTCTTTAGCCGTAATTTGATTTGGAGTATTTAACAGTGGATGATTTTTTTGTAAAAAACGAACCTCTGCATCTTCCTCACTTACTCTATCTCTACCCAAATCTAATTTGTAAGGACTGAAGCCATTTGCAAAACTACTAAAGCCTCCGGTAGTTTGGTATTGAACAATTACTGTCCCACCTTGCTCCATGTATTTTTTAAAAATATCGTTCTTTTGAGCAAGCCAATCATGCACGTTGTAGGCTCTAATTCCTATTACGATTGCATCATATTTGCTTAGGTTTCCATTTATCTCAGCTTCGCTGAGTTGAGTTACTTTATAGCCCATTTGAACCATCGCTTGTGGCACTTCATCACCTGCACCCATTACATAAGCAATGTTGTTTCCTTTGGTTTTTACATCAAGTTTAATGGCTTTCAAGTTAGCTTTAGGAAAGTAGGATGTATTAGGAATATGGTCGTAGCTGATTTCGACAAGGGATTGATCAAAAACTTGATTGTTTGAAACAAACTCGACATTTAAATCACTACTAAGAGCATTTTTAGATGGTGTGATATCAAAACTCACTCGAATTCTTTCTCCTACGGAATTGAACTTTACAGGTACTTCGGCTGGGGATATTTTCCATCCATTGGCGGCCTGAATTTTAACTTTACCTTCACCCAAAAGTGAATTATTTTGAACTGTAACCTCCAATTTTTTCTGTTCAGTAGTATTCCAGATCATTACGTTTTGATCTAGGTTAACACTAAAGTTAGGTCTTACTTCCAGTTTTTTGTAAACCTCACCTTGAGCGGGTTCTACATATTTATGAATGACTGGAAGCTCAATTGATAAATCTACATTGTCAATTTTAATAACTGCCTTAATAGTAGGTTCTGCCTGAAAAGGAAGGTTTATGAAAGCTAATTCTCTTTGGTAATTATTTCCAGCTGGCTCTTTTTCTAAGAAATAAGGTTGGGTACTGAAGTTGGGACTAAGCTTTAGTTCAAAGCTTTGAGTTTCCAATTGGTTCTTCTCAACTAACTTCCCAACATTTTTTGTCGATCCATCTATTTCAATTGCAACTAATTCAATAGGACTTGGATATTGGTGTAAAAGCTCTACTTGTCCTTTTACATTTTCACCTTTTGCATAAATGAATTTCTCGGCGTCAGCCTCCAAGTAAACTCCGGCCATTGCCAATATTATTGCTGAAAGCTCGGCCTTTTTTTGTTCCACAATAGGGGAGTCCTCCACCATATTCAATGCTTTTTTTACTTGTAAGAGGGCAGGAACGCTTTCGGCTGGTTTTTGCGGATTGAAACTGTTAATCACATCTTTCAAAAGCATACTAACGAGTTCTCCATTTTTATATCGTGTCCAAGAGGTATTGATATTGTCCAATAGATCACCATCCGCTCTCTCGCCTTTGGTATAAAGGAAATTCTCTATTCTTTCACCTCTTCTAATCGCAGCACCGAATCCTTGACTACGATGTTGACTACGGGCTTTTGCGGCTAATTCTGGATAAGATAGACCAAGCAATTCATTGTAAATACTTAAATCAGTTCTTACAAAATCACCTTCGTCTGGTGGAGTATTTGTAAAACCTCTATTGTAAAAATTCCAATATATTCTTTTCGATTGCCATACTTTAACTAAGCTCAATTGATCTGGGAAGATTTTGGGATTAGCTGCTGCGTCAAATGCCAATGCGGCAAGAAATGCCGAAGCGGAATGGTGACCATGACCAGCTCTACTATCTGGTGGAAACCTAGTTACAATAATATCTGGTTGAAAAGCTCTAATTCTATAAACCATGTCATACAACACTGTATCTAGGTTCCAGAATTCTAAAGCTTCTTCGGTGGTTTTACAATATCCAAAATCAATGGCTCTTGTGAAGTATTGTTCGGCACCATCAACACTCCTCGCTTTCAGAAGTTCTTGAGTTCTTAGCAGCCCAACTGCTTCATTTTGTTCTGTACCGATTAGATTTTGACCACCATCTCCTCTAGTCAATGAAAGATATGCAGTTCTAAGCTTTTTTTCATTAGCCATATAACTCAAAAAGAGCTGATTTTCATCATCAGGATGAGCAGCTACGTACATTACTGCACCTACTGTATTTAATTTTTCAAGTCTTTGTAGTATTTCGCCGCTATTGTTTTGAGCAAAAGACTTAATTTGAAATAAAATTAGAAAAAGGAAAAATAGGGTCTTTGTGAACTGGTTTCTGCTTGAGGATTGCATTGATTTCTTTCCCATTTAATAGAAAATCGCTATTTCTAGCTATTAATTGATAAATTTGTATGCCCATAACATTAAAGCCTTTGCGAATAGTTCTAATATTAATTTCCGCTGTATTTTTTTGCTTTAACTCGATTGCTCAGCAAAGTAACGAGGAATTTGTTCAAGGAGAAATTTATGTGAAGGTGAAAAGCGATTATACCAATCGAGTTTTCAAAAATACTGCTGCAACCAATGTTTCTTCTGAGATTCCTGATATTGGAAATGCAATTGCTAAGGAGAATAAAATTATTGAAAACGCCTATTCTCCATTTTTTCCAGTTAAGGACGAAGGTTTGTCTAGAGTCTTTAGAATAAAAATTAAAGATGGTGGCGATTTACTCCCACTTATAGCTGCCTTAAAAGATAATCCAGCGGTGGAATATGCCGAACTGGTACGAAAAAGGGCAATAATTGCAAATCCCAATGATCCTTCTTTTGGATCTCAATGGTTTTTGAACAAAGTAAAAGCACCACAAGCATGGGATGTAAACCCTGGATCTGCTACAATTAAAATTGCTGTTGTGGATAATGCAATAGATACGAATCATCCTGACCTTGCAGGAAATATGCTTGCAGGAAGAGATGTTGCCGATGATGACAATAACCCAAATCCTCCCAATGCAACTTTTGACCACGGTACCCACGTGGCAGGAATACTTTCAGCAGTAACTAATAATAGTGTCGGTATTGCAGCGGCTGCCAATAATAGGGTTAAAATAATACCAGTAAAAGCAACAAGAAATACATCTAACAATCGATATATAGATGAAGGGTTCAAAGGAATTAGGTGGGCGGCAGACAATGGTGCCGATATTATTAGTTTGTCATGGGGTGGCGGCGGATATAGCCAAACCGAGCAAGATGTAATTACTTATGCTTACAATAAGGGAATTCTTGTAATTGCAGCTGCTGGAAATGATAACAACGAAATTGCAAGTTATCCAGCGGCCTATGATCATGTAATATCTGTTGCAGCTTTGGACGATACAGATACCAAAAGTAGCTTTAGCACATTTGGCTCTACTGTCGATATTTCGGCACCAGGTCGAAGTATCTTAAGCACTTTGCCTTACAATACATACGGAAGCTTTAATGGAACCTCCATGGCAACACCATTAGTTGCGTCCTGTGCAGGTTATTTACTTTCGTGTTTTCCGACTTTGTCACCTGACTCTATAGAAACAATACTAAAGTTTACCGCAGATAAAATTGAAGCCCTGAACCCCAGTTATGAAGGAAAGTTAGGAGCGGGAAGAGTGAACTTGCTCAAAGCAGTATCCTGCCAAAATAGCTCCATTTTTAATGCTTCCATTTCAGCAAATCCTAGTAGTTATTTCTGCGAAGGAGACTCTGCAAACTTGAGCATCCCAGTAGTATCATCTGAAAGTTTTGAATGGTTCTTAAATGGAACATCGACGGGAAATGTTGCTAGTTCGTTTTTTGTTAAAAATGAAGGAAATTATACATTAAAGCGTGTATTGGGAGACTGTGAACTAGAATCTGATCCATTTACTATTCTACATAATAAGACATTTACGAATAGCCCAAGCACGTCCAATTACGAATCAAATTATTGTGAAGCATTGCAACTTCAAGCAATTCCTGCCATTTGTAGTAATTATGGACCAAATCAATATAACTATAGCGGCCCTCAAGTAGGTTTTGATGGGCTAGAGGTTAGTGGGCCTTTGCCAACGGTAAATGTTAGTAATATTGGAGGCTTAATAGATAGTGTAGCGGTAATTGTTATTTGGCAGAAAAAAGATGGTGGTAACTATTTAAGTTGTGGAACGCCAGATGGAGGAGGAACGCCATTCAATAATGAATTATCATTTCAGTTAAAATCACCGAGTGGGAAAATTATAGATTTGGTAAAAGTAAATACCTACGGTCAAAACGCTCCCAATATTGGAGATATTACTACTGTTTTTTCTATGAATGGAGCTACCATTGCAATTGGATCTAGTCCTGCGAGTGGCAATTTTGCCCCTGCTGGCGATTTAAGTGTGTTAGAGAACGATATTCCCTCAGGCGAATGGACGCTTATTGCAGAAGATGATGCTTTGATCGACCCACTTTGCGTTTCTGGCTTTGGAATGATAATTAAAACAAAAGAACCTACGACTCCGCCAATAGTGACATGGTATGACGCTGTTTCAGGAGGGAATCAGCTTGGAATAGGTAATACGTTAACGGTCTCTACTAATACGATTGGGAATAATGATTACTTTGTAGCTGCACAATGTGAAGGGATGTGTCCTTCTGAAAGAGTTGTTTCTAACGTAATTGTATCCTCTGTACCAAAGCTTTTTGCTTTACCTGTTTCGGAGGTTTTAATTACTCCTGCTCAACTCAATGTTGTAATTACTGCTCAAACCATGACTCTCACGGTAGACGCCCAAAACTTACAATATGTTAATGGATTGGATCAAAGTGGTGACGCTTATAATTTTCTTATTGCCAATAAGTCGCCTGATGTTTCGCCCGTAACTATTTGTGGAGAAAATGAATACGTAGTTTTTGGGCAAGGTTGTAATGGCACCATATCTTGGAGCACAGGAGAAACTGGGATGGGTATATATTTGGAGGAGGTGACGTCAAATACAAATTTGACTGCAACTTGTAATCAAACATGGGTCTGTGCACCTTTGACAAACATACCTTTTGATCTCTTGACTAGTTTGCCAAATCTTAATATCGCTGGCTCTACAGGTCCCAATAGCAATCAGGATTATTATGGACAGTCTATATCATCCTCTCAATTAATAAATGGGCCTTCGATTATTGATTATCGTGCCCCCCAAAGTATCTTACTTCAAGCCGGATTTGAAACAACTTCAAGTGCAGTATTTTCTGCTCAAATAGGAGATTGTGTAAACCCCTAAGTGTGAAGCCGTAGAGCAATTTTGTGTAGAACTTTTTATTATATCTATTATCCCCTAACTTTGCGAATCTTTTTAAGTAATATTAATCTAAAAATCTAAAACAAACCTTCAAACTATATGGATCCAATTATTTACGTAGTACCTATTTTAGGAGTTATAGGACTCCTCTTCATGATTATTAAAGCCGGATGGGTTAGTAAGCAAGATGCAGGAAACGAAAAAATGCAAGACATAGCCAAAGCGATTGCTGACGGTGCATTGGCTTTTCTTAAAGCCGAATGGAAAGTCTTAGGAATTTTCGGAACTGTAGTTGCTCTACTTTTAGCTTACTCAGGAACACTGGTAGAAACCTCTCACTGGCTCATTGGAGTTGCATTTGTAATAGGTGCTTTTACTTCAGCATTTGCAGGATATGTAGGAATGAACATCGCTACCAAAGCCAATGTAAGAACAGCACAAGCTGCTCGTACTAGTCTTAAGCAAGCTTTAAAAGTGTCATTTACAGGTGGGTCTGTAATGGGTCTTGGAGTTGCTGGCTTGGCAGTATTGGGGATAAGCTTATTGTTTATTTGGTTTTACTACGCTTTTGTAATTAATGGTAGTGGACATGGTTTAGAAACAGCACTAGAAGTATTAGCTGGATTCTCTCTTGGAGCGGAGTCTATTGCACTTTTTGCTCGTGTTGGTGGAGGTATTTATACCAAAGCTGCTGACGTAGGAGCTGACTTAGTAGGAAAAGTAGAAGCAGGTATTCCTGAAGATGATCCTCGTAACCCAGCAACAATTGCTGATAACGTAGGTGATAACGTGGGTGACGTAGCAGGTATGGGTGCTGACCTTTTTGGGTCTTATGTAGCAACCATCCTTGCAACAATGGTACTCGGAAGAGAAATTGGAGCTGAAGATAATTTTGGAGGAATTGCTCCAATACTCCTACCAATGCTTATTGCAGGTATGGGTCTTTTGTTTTCTGCGGTTAGTACATTCTTTGTAAATATTAAAGGTGAAGGTGGAAACGTTCAGAAAGCGTTGAACATTGGTAACTGGGGTTCTATAGTTCTTACAGCGATTGGTTCTTATCCATTAGTTCTTTGGTTATTGCCATTGAACATGGAAATAAGAGGAGTTGAATTTACAAGCTTAGACGTTTTCTATGCAATCGCTCTTGGATTAGTAGTAGGTGCGATTATGTCATGGATTACTGAGTACTATACTGCTATGGGTAAGAAGCCTGTAAACTCTATTGTACAACAATCAGGAACAGGACACGCAACAAACATCATTGGTGGACTTGCAGTAGGTATGGAGTCTACAGTTATTCCTACTTTGGTTTTAGCTGCTGGAATTTACTTATCATATGAATTTGCTGGTCTATACGGAGTAGCAATTGCAGCTGCTGGTATGATGGCTACAACCGCAATGCAATTAGCAATTGATGCATTTGGTCCTATCGCAGATAATGCTGGTGGAATTGCAGAAATGAGTGAGCTTCCTAAAGAGGTTCGTGAAAGAACAGATATTTTGGATGCAGTTGGAAACACTACTGCAGCTGCTGGAAAAGGATTTGCAATTGCTTCTGCAGCTTTAACTGCACTTGCTCTTTTTGCTGCCTTTGTAGGAATTGCAGGAATTGATTCTATTGATATTTTCAAAGCTGATGTATTGGCTGGATTGTTTGTAGGAGCTATGATTCCTTTCATATTTTCTTCTTTGGCTATCGCTGCGGTTGGTAGAGCTGCCATGGAAATGGTAGAAGAAGTAAGACGTCAGTTTAGAGAGATTCCAGGAATCATGGAAGGTAAAGCTCGTCCAGAATATGAGAAGTGTGTAGCTATATCTACTCAAGCTTCTATTCGTGAGATGATCTTACCTGGTATGATCGCTCTTTTATCTCCAGTTCTTATTGGATTCTTATTTGGACCAGAAGTATTAGGTGGTGCCTTAGCGGGTGTAACTGTATCTGGTGTGCTAATGGGAATTTTCATGAACAATGCTGGTGGAGCTTGGGATAATGCTAAGAAGTCATTTGAGCAAGGTGTAGAAGTTAATGGTAAGATGGAATATAAAGGATCTGACGCTCACAAAGCTGCGGTGACTGGTGATACAGTAGGTGATCCTTTCAAGGATACTTCAGGACCATCTATGAACATCTTAATTAAGTTAATGTCTATTGTCTCTCTTGTAATTGCACCTCATATTGCAGTAGAAAAGAGCTTAGGAGAGAAAGAAGGTCTTGCAGTATTCAAGGAGCTTCCAGAAAATACGATTCCAATGTTTGGTATCGGAAACGGAGAATTGAACTTCCCAATGAATGGAATTGAGCAAGAGTTGATCTCATTTATTCAAAGTGACGAAGAAGCTGGTAAAGAAAACTGGTTTAACTTCAATAATTTGAATTTCGAATCAGGTAGTTCAAAAATTGATGGTACCACAATGATGGAAGTTGAGAATATTGCAAAAATCTTGAAAGCATTCAAAAATGTTAAAATCAAGGTTGGAGGATATACTGATAACACTGGTGATGCAGCAAGTAACTTACAGTTGTCTTCAGATAGAGCAACTGCTGTGAAAAATGCATTGTTGGAATTAGGTATCAATAATTCAAGAATTGAATCAGAAGGATACGGACAAGAGCATCCAGTAGCTTCAAATGATACAGAAGAAGGAAGAACACAAAACCGTAGAATTGCGATTAGTGTAAGAGAAAAGTAATAGTTCTCACCTTATGAAATAGAAAAGCCAGCTCGAAAGAGTTGGCTTTTTTTGTTTTAAGGAATAAATGTTCTATTTAATTCGGAACAAACTCTAAAGAAGATGAACCTTTTACACTTGGGTTCTTTTGAGTCAATACAATTCTTGTCACTGTTTTGCCATCCCATTTCTTATTGAAGCTTTCGTATTCCATACCTTCAGTTGATGGTAACTCAGTAGATACAGACCACATTTTAGGGTCGTACTTGACATTCAATTCTGTATTTTCATCACCAGAAAGCTTTATAATTCCGCTTTGGGATACATCAATTTTACAGATTGTCATTAAGATCTGCTTGAAATCATTTGGTTTTGAGTTGAGCTCATAGTTGTCCGTAACATTCACAGTGTTTTTTGTACGGTCAAGTTTCACTTTTCTATTCCAATTCTTAATTCCAGCTTCACTAGGGTAGGCTTGGGCAATATTCATATCAAGTGTTGCTTCTTTACTTGAAACTGTACTTTTAACTTCATGAGCCTCAAACTCTCTTCCTGCTTTTTGACCTACTCCGTTTATTAGTGGGAGATTATGATAGTTGGATTGAGTAAACCAAAGTTCGTACCGCTGAGCTGAAAATGTACGTGCCGTGTAGTTTCCACGACCAGCATCTATAATCATTGGTTGGCCTCTTAAATAGATGATAAAATCGCCAACATCGTTATGATTGTGACTTTCAGCATTATGCCCACCATGTGTTGCCAAAAACAAGCCCTGGTCACTCCTTGCCGTTAAGACTTGAATATCACTCACCCAAGCGTCTTTTACTGGCGTATAATTGTTCCCTTTGGCGGGAATTTGACTCGTTGTAAGCAAGTTTTCAACTCGTCTCATTCGCATGAATCCACTAGTATGTTCATTTGGGAAGTTTTGGTAGCCCCATTTGCCAAACTCTACCATGCGAGGATCGTTGATTGCTTTTCCAAATCTATACAGCATTAAGCCGTCTGCCTTAGCAGTAGGGTCAGCATCTGCAAAGTTGACGAAGTATTTGTCGTGAATGTGAGTTTTGTAAACATAGGAAGCCATTTTTTTGATAAGCTCGTTGTCAAAGATATTAACAGCTCCATTTGTTGACTTATCTAAAAGCTCTAAGCAATCGTAAACACTTCCTCCAGCTGCAAACCAATAGCTAGGTCCTTCGTCGCATCCACCATCGTCTCCGAGGCTGTTTAAATATAGATCTAGACCTTCCATTGCTTGATAGAGCATTTGAGCTCTTCTTTTTTCGTCTTTTTCTATCAACAAATTACTAAGCATGTAATTGGACATGATCCACGGGTTCCAGTTATTTACTTGCCTTGTTTTACTCATATAGGAATACCTGTCACTGTTCGTCTGCATTGGTACAAACATTCTCCTATTGGTTTCGCTGTAGATCCTTTTGCGAATTAGTGGATTGATTTCATCAAGTTTATCACCTATGAAATAATCTGTAAGAGACAGTAACGATGCAGTTTCTGCAGCAAAAAGGTCAACGATAGGGTCGTCAACATCAGGTAAAACACTTGCTCGGATATGAGCAGGTACTCCCCAAAAGCTTTCTTCGCATATTGACCAAACTCCGTTAAAAATTGTTTCAGTAAATCGACCTTTATCTTCAATGGTTTCTGCTATAACAAGAGCCATTAGGTTATTTCTTTTGGTAAAAGAAATTCCACTATGCCTTAGTCTATCACCACTTCTTTGGTAATCCATGGAGACAGATCCATTTATCGGAGGAAAGTCATAATCAATGAGCCCCTCGGCTTCTTTTATGATTTCCGCTTGGTCTTTGGCACTTAATCTGGATTGCCACTCGGCTGATGATTTAGGATATGGCTTAAAGTTGTCTTGAGAAATAAGTGAACCAGCAACTCCAGCTAGTGTATACTTTTTGGATAAAATGTAACGCGGAGTCACTTGAGAAATGGCCTGAAAGGACACGATAATCCCCAGTAGTAAAATGATTTTTTTCATGAAGGTTGAATATTTAAAAATTAAAAAATATAAATCAAAGTTCATTTCGTCCTTCGTGAAAAGGTCGACTAAACTCCTGAAAACGTGCTAAATCCTCCATCCACATCATAAATACTTCCTGTTACGAAGCTTGATGCGTCACTTAATAAATAATGTACAAGTCCATTTAGCTCGCTTGCATCTCCGAACCTTCCCATTGGTGTATTCCTTATGATCTTTCCGCCTCTTTCGGTAAGAGAGTTGTCTTCATTGGTAAGTAACCTTAGGTTTTGGTTACTTATGAAAAAGCCTGGAGCAATTGCGTTTACTCTAATTTTGTCTGAAAACTTAGATGCCATTTCATTGGCCATCCATTTGGTAAAAATATCTATTCCTGCTTTAGCTAAACTGTATCCTAAAACACGAGTAATAGTTTGTTTGGCAGCCATAGAAGATATATTTATAATACTTCCAAAACCTTGGTCAGCCATTATTTTGGCAAAAACTACTGATGGAGTAACAGTACCCATCAAATTCAAATTTAATACTGTTTCAGTATCGCTAAGTGATAGGTCAAAGACAGTTTGATCAGCTTTAAGAGTTGCTCCTGGCAAGTTTCCTCCTGCTAAATTGATCAAACCATGGATTTCTCCATGGTTTTTCACAACTTCAATAGCAAACTTCTTCATATCAGCTTCGCTCATAACATCTACTAAATAAGTTGAGCACGAGTTCGCGGATATTTTATTTATTGTATTTTTCGATTCTTCTAGTTTAGAGGCTGTTCTTCCTAAAAGAACAACTTTAGCTCCATTTTCTACTAAGTAGGTGGCAATGCTAGAACCTAAAGTTCCGGTGCCTCCAGTTAGTGCAATCGTACGGTTTTTTAACGAAAATTGGTTTATCATTTTTGGGTTGCCATTTCTAAGGCGGTGGTTGTGGTATAGTATTTCGTGATCATGTTTGGTATCTCCCAAGCTGGAAGTTTTCCTTCATTGAAGTATTTAAGGAAGTTTTCGGTCACTTGTGCAAAATGAGCTTCGTGGCCAATTTTATATTGATCTGGAATGTTTACTTTCCAAAGACCAACTCCTACCTTTTCTACAGAAACACCTTTTAATCTTTGATCAATTTGCTCACTTATTATTTTAGTCAAGTTTGCCTCAGTGTTGTCATCAACAGCTTGTACATAAAGAATTGGTTTGAATCCTTCTTCTGCTCCTTGCTTAATGATTAATTCACATTTGCTTCCTCTCATTACGCTAAAATGCGTGTCTGCTGTGCCTTCGGGAGCCTCATAATTCCATACTACAGAAACTTGGGCATGCTTTCCTTTGATTTTGTAGTTCATCTCACCATTGCAAAGTACTTGAAGGTTGCCATTGTCGTCAATATCTTTACTTAGAAAGGCAGGGAAATCATCTTTTTGAGTCACTCGTGTAAACTGGTCTTTAGAAAGACTAGTAGGCCATTGTTTAGCGGTTAGCATTTCTATATCTGAGGTTTCAATAACTTGCTCAGGGAAAGCTTCCCACTGCACTAAGTCTACCAAGTGAGTTGTAACATCTACGATTCCTGCACCTTCTTCGGCAATATCAAAAAACCATGATGGTCGTTTTAATGGTGATCCAGAAACATATTTGTAAAAATGATGAACACTCACTTTGCTAATAGCTGGTTCTTCGAGTGTGCCATCTACTAACTTTCCAAAAAGGTTTTCATCCATTGAAAGCTCCTTTTGTAAAGCTGTTGTAACATCAAATCTCTCCGTCATAATGTCATACAGCATGAGATTTTTCTCTTCGGCGATTTTGAATGCTTCTTTTAGCTTCTCGAATCCTTCTTTGTTTATAACCAGTGGTTTATCTGCATAAACATTGATTCCAGCTTTGATAGATTCAAGTATATAATCGATTTTCTTTGAATTTTTACCTGAAACATTCATCACGTTTCCAGGCTTTTGTTCAAGCATTTTTTCAAAGAAATCCTCTCCTATATATTGATCAACTTTCCAATGAGTAGGGTCTTCGGCTCTGTTGTTGTAGCCTTCAATTTTGGCAAGGTAGTCTTGGACTTCCTCACCTTCTGGGGCATATAAATTAACAACAGAATCTACATCAGCGTACATTGATTTTTGTACCAAAGCTGAATGGAAATGACCGGGGTCAAGAGACATTAGTTTCACTTTGAAAGGGTTTTCAGTTTTGTCCAAAGTTGCACAAGAGCAGCATACTGCTACTAAAAATAGAGTAAAAAGGTTTTTCATTAAATAAGATTTATTTTACGTAGTTGGTACCGTATGGAAAACGTTGTGGACGACTAAGCATACTGTTTGCTTCATCATCATTTACAAACATTTCAGTATCTGGATTCCATTGTAATTTACGGTTTAGCTTCATAGCAATATGGCTTACTAGACATACTGAACATGATCTGTGACCTATTTCTACATGTGAGATAGGATCTTTACCCGACTGAATACAATCCAACCAGTTACCATGCTGCTCATCACTTCTGTAAAGGTGAATTTCGTCTTTACCGATAACTGATTTTAAGATCTTTGGGTCAGATGCATCCAAGGCTTTTGCACTTTTGGCTGCGTCCACTGGGTCAGATGCAGAAGCTACATAACTACCTCTTGATACAAATATCCATCCGTCTTCGCCTTCATATCTAATACCGTTGGTGTATCCACCACTTGTTAGCATTGTAATGCCATTTGCATATTCTGCTTTTACCATGAAGTCCCCATGTACATTCCAAAGTCCTGATCTAGGGAAATCTGCTACTGCTTCTACGCTTATTGGGCCTGTATGCTCAGTATCCATTCCCCATGCTGCTGAATCAAAATGGTGTTGTCCCCATCCTGTGATCATACCAGCACCGTATTGTTCTATACGTAACCAACCTGGTCTATCGTATCCAACTTGTGGGTGAACACCAATCTCAGTGTATGGAACTTCTGGAGTAGAGCCAAGCCACATGTCATAATTCAAATTAGAAGGAATAGGCATAGGAGCTGCCTCTGGTCCCGATGGATCTCCGGGTAAACCTACTTTCACGGTATGTATTTTTCCTATTCTACCGTTTCTCACTAGCTCAGCAGCTACACGAAATTGTGGAGATGAACGCTGTTGTGTTCCTAGTTGTAATGTAGTTCCTTTTAGTTTTACGGCATCAGCTAACTGACGACCTTCTTTTATTGTAAGAGAAGTAGGCTTTTGCAGGTAAACGTGCTTACCAGCATAAGTTGCAGCCATGGCTGGGTGAGAGTGTTGATGATCAGGTGTACTTACTATGACTGCATCAATATCTTTATTAAGCAGCATTTCTCTAAAGTCCCCGTACATTTTTACATCCATGTACTTTTGGCCCGTTTTTTTCTGATAGTAGTTCTCAATGAGCTTCTTACCATCTGCCATACGATTGCTGTCAACGTCACAAACTGCTACAAATCTCGCAACGTCGTGTTGTAATGTACCAGGCATGTCGTGGTCTCTAGCAATTCTTCCACATCCTATTTGACCTATATTGATCTTATTACTTGGGGCATTTTTGCCAAAAACTGAAGATGGGACAATAGTTGGGAATCCTATAATTCCTGCCGTTCCTAGGAGGGACTTGTTGATAAAACTTCTTCTTTTCATAATACTTTAATTAAGATTTATATTGTCTTGGTTCGCAAATGCTTGCCAATGAGCCTCAGCTTCTGAAGGACTTAAGTGTCCGTCAAAAACCAACATTCGATATTTCAATTGATAATTTTTATTCGGTTCTATTTTCCATTCAACGTGACGGATTGGACAAAATTCTAAAAATACATTTCCTTTTCCCTCGTATGTGTCTTCTGGCCATACACGCATTGGTTCTGGATGTGACCTGTTGTTTGGATGACTCATGATTAGTATTCCGCTTCTTTGATTTGGGACTTCACTTTCACCTTCTATAATACACCATTTGGCATTGTTACCATCGGCATCCAATCTTGTTTTACCTTCAGAAGTGAGTATAGAGCTGTTTGCTGTTCCCCACTTCTCAGTCCCTCTAAATCCAATACCTCCTCCATAACGATATGCATCGAAAAGGATTCCATTTTTTAAAGGACTTGAGAATGTAGAATTGTAGTCTACTAAATAAACGCCGTTTACATTCCAAGTTTTAATTTCAAGCTCCTCTACAATTGCAGTTTCGTTGCTTTTGAGATTATTATGGTGCTGAATAGCTTTTATACTTGAATAAGCATTTCCCTTTTCATATTTTTTAAATGAGTTGAATAAAACAGTACCTGTTCCATCATTTAAATTCCAAAAGTCAATGTGTTCTCCTTCAATTGTTGTTTTTGTCCAAGGTCCCCAAATTCCATAATGATGATAATGGTCACTTGGTTGTATTCTAGTTAAACGTGTTCCATTGGGTGAATAAAGCGGATGGATAAAACCAGATTTTGCATAAAGCTCACTTTTGCCTTCAGGAGCGGCTTGCATACCATTTACATATGTTAGTATGGTTGAATTCTTTGAGGTAAAGCTTACATTACTTTGATCTTTAAAAATATTCACCTTTCCAAGATTTGATTGGTCTTGTAAATTACACAAAGTCAATTTCCTTTTATTATTGGATGAAGGTGCAATAATAAAATTCATAGTTTTATCCTCCGAATTGTATTGTGAAGGTACGCTCATTAATTCTTCACCAATTTTCTCGCAAACAGATATCTTAGAACCACTATAAGAAAACGTATATGTGCTTACGACTTTGGGGTTCACCAACTCTATGCTTTGGGCAAAAGTGATCAATGGAAGAAAGACGAAAACTATACTTAGGAGTTTCAAAAAAGTAAGAGGTTGCTGTTTGAGATTAAATATAAAAAGCTAGAGCGACTTATTAAAAGTTAAGTTCTAAAATCGGCTTGAAATGATTATATTTTATCAGTTAATAATGTAATAGTATTGAAGCATTTAATTTCAAAAGGAATTGACATAATGAATCTAAATTTCTTACAAAGAATTGTTAATTTGGCGGAAATTAAACAGTAAAGACAACCTCTAATGGAAAAAAACGTAAGATTTTTTTATTTTATTTTAGCTTTATTTTTAGCTCAAAACATCTCGGCCCAAAGCTTACCCGAAGTGAAACTTGATAAGGCTTGGGAAAGCAAAATAGAAAAGCTAGCACCTGCCAAGCTCGCTTTTCCTAGTTCGAAAACACATAAGGTTTTGGTATTCTCATTACATACAGGTTTCAACCACTGGGTAATTCCTCATACTGAGAAAATGATTACAATTTTGGCTGACAAAGCAGGCGGGTTTGATCTGACTAGTACAAAGAATATTGAAGATTTGAGCATTAAGAATTTGAAACAATACGACGCTATTGTCTTGAACAATAACTGTAGTATCGGAGATCATAGAGATATGTTTTGGGACGTATTTAAAAATGATGTTGGATTAGATTCTGCAGCGGCAATGAAAAAGGCTGCCAAGTTTGAAAAGAACCTTTTGAAATATGTAAAAAAAGGTGGTGGAGTTATGGCCATGCATGGTGGAATTGTAATGCAAAACAAATCTATGGCTTTCAGTGAAATGATGGGTGGTAGTTTTGAATATCATCCAAAGCAACAAGAGATTGAAGTTAAGCTTGTTGATACTTCGCATCCATTGGTTAGTGCATTTTCAGGTTCGAGTTTTACTCACTTTGATGAGCCTTATATATTTAACAATGCTTATACCAAGAAGAATTTTAAGCCTTTATTGTATTTTGACGCAAGCAAAATAGAGGGATTACGTAATCCAAATGGTGATGCTAAACGTTACGTTTCTTGGATAAAAACATATGGCAAGGGACGTGTTTTTTACTCTTCTCCTTCTCACAATGCCCAAAGTTTCGATAATCCTGAGTTGTTGCAATATTTCCTAAACGGGTTGCAGTTTGCAGTTGGGGATGTGGAATGCGATACAACACCAATAGGGGTGAAGTAAGCAAAATATTCGTACTGGCAAGCTCAGTTATAAAAAACCTAATCAACTCTGTAGTTTATGAGTTGATTAGGTTTTTTGTTTAAAATAAGGTTTTTGCAGAAGCTGGGCTTTATCCTTGACTACATTTTATGTGGAGATATGGAAAAGTTTAATTCTCCAGGGCCTTATTAATTCAATTTTAATCAGAAGTGGCTTTTAACTATTATAAAGTTAAATTTGCATTTCCTCTTTAAAACCAAAAAATGAACGAAAAAGAAATTATCAGTAGAAGTGGTGGTGCATGTGAATTATGTGCAAAAACAGAAGATCTTGGTGTTTTTGAAGTAAGCCATGCACCTGACGAGTCCAATGAGTCATTTGCCTACTTGTGTAGTACTTGTAGCGATCAAATTCTAGATAAAGATCAAACTGACCCGAACCATTGGAGATGCCTGAATGACAGTATGTGGAGCGAGGTACCAGCGGTACAAGTTCTTGCATGGAGAATGCTTGATAGATTACGAGGAGAAGGTTGGCCTTCAGACTTGCTAGATATGCTTTACCTCGATGACGAAAAATTGGAATGGGCCAAAGCTGGAAAAGATAAAACAGAAGAAGAGCTTAGCAATGTCCACAAAGACAGTAATGGTGTTGAGTTATTACAAGGAGACTCTGTTGTGTTGATCAAAGACTTAAATGTGAAAGGAACCAGCATGGTTGCTAAAAGAGGAACAGCCGTGAGAAACATATCACTGGTACATGATAACGTGGAGCATATAGAAGGAAAAGTGAACGGAACTCAAATAGTAATTCTAACTCAATACACAAAAAAGAGTAGCTAAAAACTCAAAAGCATTCGATGGTTTGGGTTATTGTGATTTGGAGAAATAGGAAAATCAAAAGCTCCCACTATCTCGAAATCCTGCTTTTTATAAAAGGCAATTGCTCGCTCATTACCTATCCAGGTATTGAGCCAAATACCCTTTTGCTTTTGCTCTTTCGAAAAGTCAAATAAATACTGAATTAAAGCTTTGGATACTCCTTTTCCTAAATAAGATGGATCAATATAAAATCTATCTAGTTTCGTCATTTGCTCATGTCTTGCATCTGGAAAAGTAGTATTCAAAGCTATCTTTGAATAAGCGATAACGTCGCCATTATTGACTACCACATGGTATATATTTGAGGAATCAGCGATGTCTTTTTCAAATGCCCTTAGATTATAGTTTTTGTTAATAAACCAATCTAGATCCTCTTTTTTAGCACTTTTTATGTGTGTAGATAAAAAGCTTGGAATCGCTACATTGAGAATTCCTTGTGCATCTTCAAGTGTAGCAGTTCTAATTTTGAATTCATTCATTTTTATTTAACCCTAAACATCTAAAATCCATTCGCCTTTAGGACCAATTCTTTTTCGGGTGTCGTCTTTGATGTATCTTTTTTGATCAATTTGCTGTGGTTGATCTCGCGTACAAAAGTAGCTGTGAATGCTACGTCTATCCTTATCTGTGTAGTTGGTGGTGCCACCGTGCCACACGTGAGAATTGAAAATAAATACTGACCCTGCCGGAGCATTTATAAGTATCTGATCGGGGTGTGGTAAGCTTGGGTCTTCTATTGCTTGGTCTGGTAGAAGGTCTCCTTTGTGTGTGCCTGGTACAATTCTAGTGGCTCCATTAGTGGGAGTGAAATCGTCTAGCAACCAAATTGTATTGCATACCTTGTAGTTTCCATTCACTATGGTATTTCCCCAATCTACGTGAAGCTTTTGGTTTCCTTTTCCAGGTTTGGCAGCCCTATAGTTTAAGGAAGAAAGCTTATGCTCAATACCTAAAACAGCAGTAATCGCGGCCAAAACTTTGGGGTGGGTGTAGAAAATATCAAAAAGCTCTCCTTTGTTTACCAAATCCGCCAAGCGGTCAGCTCCTTCTTCTTTTGGATGTCGAATGTACTTGGAATCAAAGAGTTCGGAGCCAGCATTTTCGCCTTCGTTCTTTTGAAGGTCAGCAATTTTTTGGTTGACGGCATTAACTTCACTATCGCTTAGCAATTTACCCAAAGGTAAATAGCCTTCATTTGCAAGGAATGCTACTTCTTCTGTTGTAATCATAAAATCAATCTTTGAGACTAAAATAAGGGTTAAATATCAATCCAATTATGTTTCCAAAAGGATCTTTTATTTCTGCGGTAGATAGTTCACCACCACGATTGGTCGGCGGTTCTTGGGCGGTAGCACCTAAATCTAGAAAGTTTTGATAGACTTTTTCTATGTCCTCTACTCCCCAATAACTCACTACACCATCAGTCTTTACAGCTATTGATTCACTTGGTTGCAAGCCAAGTTCATATCCACCAATATTGAAACCTACATAAAATGGCTCATCAAAATAGGGTGCTGTTCCAAATGCTTTGGTGTACCAATCTCTTGCAACTGAAATTTCATTTACCTTATAGATAGTAGTTCTTAACCCTAAGAAATTATTTTCCATTTTTCATCAATTCACTAACTTTTCCTTCTCCAATAGGTCATTTACTTTCTCAACCATGAGAATCTCTGCTTTAAATTGCCAATCAAAGTTAAGCGATTGGTTTGCCATATGTCTATGATGATCTTGGTCCAAAATATATCCCGATGGCTTGTTTAGGATTCTCTGTTCGCCATAAACATCTTCCAGTTTCTTTCTTGTCTGTTCAAACTTTCGCCCAATTTCCATTAAGTCTTTCTGGTAATTTTGCTTATCAATAGCACGGTCGTATTGTTCAATTGTTAAGAGAGTTTTGGCAGCGTATTTCACTAATTCGTTCACTTGTTCGTAAACTTCCAAGGTATATTGATTTCTAATACTCTTGACTTTTAGTAGAGCAATGGTTTCTCCAATATTTTCGCAGCTTTCTAAGCTGACAGCTGCTTTTTCTATCTTTTCTACATTATCGTTACTCCATTTTCCAGGTTGCTTTGGATCTGGCATGGCAAGGATCAAGTTGGTTTTGGCATCAACTTCTTTTTTAAGGCTACGTCTGTTGCCTTTTTGCATAAAAGCATTTTCCCAAAATTTCACTCTTTCTTCCAGCTCATCTATGAATGCATAGTTCTCATTGCCTAGGTCGCTTGAAAATGCTCTGTGGCGATAAGTCTTCTTTAATTCTTCAACAGTAGTTTTATCTCCTGACCAAGTGTATTCGGCAAAAGCATAAATCCCTCTTTTGTACAATTCAAAATGCGGAGAATCGTCATCCCAAAGTGTGAGCAGTAAACCATTTAGGTTTTGATTAATGGAAGTCAATGCAAAGTCTCTGATATTGTGCATGTTGCTGGATTCTTGTGGCATAAGTGCCCACCTTGTTTGCCCTGCAGTAGCACCCATCACTTGTAAGCCATGTGAAAGAAACCATTCCATGGCTTTTGTATTTCCTAGAGCTTGCGGCTTTTCATAGTTCCATCGCATGTAAATGCAGTTCTTTGGAAAGCGATCCAAGAACTTGAGTAATTCTCCTTCGTTTTGAGCCCAAACCTCATCCACCTCACTTTGGCTTAACGAAGTATTGAACATTGACCTATATACTTTGGCATGTTGTAAAGGCATATCATCCCAAAATATAGGAATGCGATTATTTTCAGCAGCAAACTTGCACACTTTTTCTAGCCAAAGAAGTTGTAAATCTAAAGCTGATCTACCACTATTTCGTCCCGTTGTGTGCACCTCGTCACCTCCAATGTGAAGATATTTACCGTGTGGAGTTGCTTTTATCGCTTCTCTATAAAGGTCAAATTGAAGCTCATAATATTCGGGGTCAAGGGGATTGAAAGCCCAATCGTTTTCTGGATCATCTCTAAGGTGAGTATACTTTTCATGTTTTAGGATGAACGAAGCATGTCCAAGCCCTTGAATCAATGGGCTGATGCTAATATTTCGCTCATTAGCATAATCACTCAGCTTAATCCAGTCTTCTATTGAAATGGCATCTTCGGAGGCAATAATTGGGTGTTTTTTATAGGCTATTTTATCTTCCAGTTCGGCGATTATGCCGTTAATTTTAAGCTTCGAAAGGTCATCCATCAAATTATAATAATAATCTATTTTCTCTCTATGATGCTTGATATCGAGATGTATGAATCGCTCATTAAGAAGTGGGTAGTCTGTGATTTCGCAAATAGGCAGATTAACCATTTGCTCGGTTGCATCCTCCACCATTTGTTCCAATGTCATGAAGGCATAAAGCAATCCTGGTTGATCTTTGGCACTAATAAGTACCTTTTTGTTTTCAATTTTGAGACTGTAGCCTTCTGCTCTTGTATTTAACTTTGGATCAATTTTGAATTGGATAATTCCATTTTTTGACTTTGTAAGGCCCTTGACGATTGTTCCTACTTTAGTTAAATTACCTTCGCCAGAATAAGTTTTGAGGTCTTTTGGTGAAATCTCACTGAAGCCGAACAAGTTGAACTTTTGGGGGCTAGGAAGGATTTTGAATATGCTTTCGGCTTTCTTTTGGGCATTGGACGGGAAGTAAAGTGCACTCAAAAGTAGAATGATAATCAAACGACTGATGTTTTTCATTAATTAGGTAGGTTGAATTTGTACCCAATTTATTGAAAATTTACTCCTAATTTTTAATCAGCCTCCTTATTTCTTGATAAGGGCCATTCTGGAAACGAAGAAAATAGGAGCCATGATTCCAGTTTGAGGTATTTAGAACTAATTCATGAGAACCCGGTTTTAATTCCTTATCCAACGGACGGTCTATTAATCTTCCTTGTAAATCGAAAACTTGAATCATATTGTGTCCACCTTCACTTTGGAACGCCACCTTTGTTTGATTAACAAATGGATTGGGATAATTGGAAATCCTCTTTGAAGGTTGCTCCGGTTGGGTGGAGGTAATGGTTTGGCACACATTTGCCTTTACGAGAGGTAATTCTTGGAAGTTCTTAAGTAATACCTCATCCAAGGTTGACTGATCAGTACAAAACCAGCCAGAGAGAATAGAAGCATAAACCGACCTGAAATCATATTGCATTGGTAGGTTATCTCTTGTACCAACATTGCTTGGTATGTCGGGACTGTGTCCTAAAACTACAGAATTTACATTTTCGCCAAAAGTAAAAACTGGGGCCGAAGTGCCATGATCCGTTCCATTAGACCCATTTGCTTTTATTCTTCTACCAAACTCCGAATAAGTGAAGCCCATTACTCTTTCGCTCACTTGCAGTTGTTTCAAATCACGCATAAAAGCACCAATACTTAGAGAAACAGTCTCCAATAGGTTGGCATGTAAACCAGTAGCAGTATTGCCAGTGTTGGTTTGATTGGCATGTGTGTCAAAACCACCGAAATTCACATAGTAAATTTTAGTTTTTAGCCCTCCTGCTACTAATCTCGCAACTACTTGCAGTTGTTGTGCGAGGCTATTATCTGGATAATCTACTTTGTTTTGTGCCTTGGCGTTTGCTTCTACTATTCTTTTAGAATAACTATTTGTTTGTAAGCTAGTTTGGTTGATAAAGTCGAGATGTTCACCACTGTAAGAGTTGGGGTAGGATGCATTCTTGTCCGCCAAAAGTTCGATGTCATTTTCAGGATTACTTACAGCCATTCCCATTGAGAATATTGGTCCTTGTAAGGCAGTTGTCACTATTGAGCCCACTTGAATCGCCAATGGGTCTGGCTCTTCGTTATTTGGGTATCCACTCGGAAAGGAGGGGTTTTTAGATGCTAAATACCTCCCTAGCCATCCATTTGATATGAATTTGTCCGAATCGGTAGATGTGTTCCAAATATCTGTTGCTCTAAAATGAGAGAAATTAGGATTTGGATATCCTACTCCTTGGATAAGTCCTGCTTTCCCATTCAAAAAGAGGTCATGAATGTCGTCCATAGCTGGATGCAAACCTAGATTTTCATTTTGTTCGATTCTCAGTAGTTTGCTTTCGGCAATATAGATGTTTGGGCGTGCTGCTTGGTATTTATTAAATATATCAATGGGGACGACTGTGTTGAGTCCGTCATTTCCTCCATTGAGCTGCACTACAACCAAAACCTTGTCTGTGAGCATGGTAGATTCATAGGTCCGCCCAAAAGCTTTAATTGACAATCCACCCAAAAGTGAGGGTAAGAAAACGCCATTAAGTCCAGTTTTGAGAAATGATCTTCTTTTCATGATTTAGCAAAGATGATATTCAGGCAATTGAGCCAAATGGTTGAATAACTTTTTAAGCTTTCTTTCTACTGTTAAGTAGTATGTCTGATTTGTTGGGTTGTTAATCATTTTATCCCACTGGTCAGTCCAAACTGATTTGTCGTCCTTCCCATCAGATAATATATCTTTTAAAATTGATGCCTTTGTGGTGTCGTTTGGCTTAACGGTATAAATCAGTTCGAATAAGTAACCTAAAAAGTCATCTGGGGATGATACATTTTTTATTTTACTGGCAAAAGCAACATGATCTATTTTAAGTCTTTGTGAGTTGTTTGCAAATCCATTGTAAGCCAACAGTTGCTGAATAAATGCTGTTCTTTCCGCAAGTGTGGCAGAGTTTATCCATATTTTGTAGAAACTAGGTTCTTGATAATATGCTGCCCAGCCAGATACATTTGGCGTGTCTCCAACTTGCTGTTGCATTCTGGATGCTCTATTGAAAACTTGATTGAAGACTGCGTACTTCTCTTTTATGGAGTCTGGGCCCTTGGCTTCAAAAGCTTTTAAAGTTCCAACAACGTATTCAACTGGGCTTTTGATCATAGAGCCATGAAACTTTGGGTCTAAAAAATGCTCACTTTTGAAAAGTGATTCATACACTGGTTTAAGTTCGTAATTGTTGTCTCTAAGGGTTTTAGCTAATGGCTTAATTATACCATTTTCAACACCTTCTCCTATATCAGAATGAACGAAATAGCGATACAGGTTTCTACAAATATGCTCGCTAACCTGATCTTTTGCCAATATCATTTCAATAAGCTCATCTAACTCCTGTTCTCCTCCACTTCCCGATTTGCCCGTAATAACCTTGTTTCCGTAGAATGTAGTAAAGGTTTTATCACTCGTATCATGCCGGTTGGGTACGAAAGTGTATTTTAAATCCCAACTTTGAGCATTCCTGATAACAACATATCCCGTTAAAACTTTGGCAGCTTGCTGCACATCTTCTTCTGTATATCTGTTTTCATATTCCTTCCCAATCGTAAATAACTCTTGAAGCTCTCTTGCGTAGTTTTCATCTGGTGCTCCAACTTTATTGTCAACAGTATTCAAGTAAATAAGCATTGCTGGAGTTAGCGTAATTTCTTTCAACATCGTTTTGAAATTCCCAAATGCATTTTTCCTTAAAACCTCGTAATATAAAAAACCATACCTGGCGTCATTATAGATATTAAGTTCAGTTGCGAAATGATTGTGCCAAAACAAAAACATTTTCTCTCTAGCACTTGGCTCTTCAACCATTCGCATGAGCATCCAATTTCTAAATGAGATTTTCCTACGATAAGTTAAATCTCCGTCATATGCAGAAGAAACCCAGCTTTCGCCAAAACCTACTCCTGATGAGTCTTTTTCGCCTACATTAGAGTAGTCATTTAGAGGTGCGTCATAGGCATCGTTTCCGGCAAGTAGGTTGTCAATCGTTTTTTCAAAACCATTCTTTACGCTGTTATCCAAAGTTGTAAAGTCAGCACCGAAACCAAGTCTATTCAGTACATGCTTCGCATGGTTGTGTTCCCATTTTCCATTGTACTTGGTTAGCGTATTGGGCATAAAGATTGAACTTGGAAGGTTTAGACAGATTTTAGACTAATGGTTTAGTATTTCTATTCAAAAAACAGACCATTTAAGTAATCTTGATAAGGTTTTAGAGTAATACAATCTTCTATTACTTGTTCAACGATATTATTGGAGCATAATTGATTATCGGTATAACTAGTTGTAAAGAATAGCTCTTTATACCTCAAAAGTTCAATTTCAGGATGGTCGATGTCGTAGCCTTTGGGTTTAGTCTTTAGCTTTTCACCATGAATCTCATTGAATTTGTTTTTAAACTTTGGATCAAAGATAATTGATTTGAGATCGTTGGGATTGTAATCTATTTCTTGTCGAAACTTGGCAAGATTCTCTGGCGATGGCTGCCACATTCCTGCTCCAAGAAAAGATTGGTTTGGACTGATCTGAAGATAGAAATCAACGAGGCCACTCGAACGCCCTCCTGGGCCAAAACCTGCAGCAAAGTAATTTTTGTACGGTCTTTTATCTTTTGAAAACCTAACATCACGGTATATCCTAAGCAAACATTTCTTTATTTCGGTATGAAGAAGGTTGGGTTGTATCTGTTTTAGCCCATCTAAAACATTACTCGCGAATGCTGTAAAGTCGGCCAGTGCAATTTCATAGTCCTCTTTATGGTCTTGAAACCATTCTCGGTTATTATTTTGGTCTAAATCCTTTAAAAAATCTAAGGTCTTCTGTTGAAGCATTATTTTATCTCTAATTTTGAGTTCAGAAATAAAATTAAGGTAATTCGATAAGAAATGGCAAGAATCCTCACTGGAATACAGGCAAGTGGTAAACCACATTTAGGAAATATATTAGGGGCAATAGAGCCGGCAGTAAAGTTGTCGCAAACAGAAGGCAATGAAAGTTTTCTGTTTATTGCTGATTTACACAGTATGACGACTATCAAAGATGCTCAGCTCATGAAACAGAACACTTATGCTGTTGCCGCTTCTTGGCTTGCTATGGGCTTTGATGCCGATAAGCATTATTTCTACCGTCAATCACGTTTAGCGGGATATCACACAGAGCTTATGTGGTATCTCAATTGCTTAACACCGTTTCCAATGCTTGCAAATGCCCACTCATTCAAAGATAAGTCTGATAAACTTGCAGACGTGAATGCCGGTTTATTTACTTATCCAGTTTTGCAAGCTGCCGATATCGTATTGTATCAAGCGGATAGTGTTCCTGTGGGTAAAGATCAAAAACAGCACTTGGAGATGTCTAAGGATATTGCAGGAGCTTTTAATAGAACCTATGGAGAGGTGTTCAAATTACCTGAATCCATTATTGACGAATCTGTCATGGTAATTCCAGGAATTGACGGTCAAAAAATGTCTAAGTCTTATGGTAACTATATCGATGTCTTTTTGCCAGAAAAAGAGTTGTATAAGGTAGTTAAAAAGATAGTAACTGATACCAAGGGCTTAGAAGAGCCCAAAGATCCAGATTCCTGTAACGTTTTTACTTTATTCTCTTTAGTAGCTAGTCCAGAGCAAATTGCCGAGATGAGGAAAAACTATATCAATGGTGGTTACGGTTACGGACATGCCAAGAAAGAGCTTTTTGACGTGCTATGGAGTAAGTTTGCCAAGCAAAGGGAAATTTTTACGTCATACATGAATGATTTACCTTCTTTGGAAGCAAAGCTTGTGAATGGTGAAAGACGTGCTGAAGAAATAGCAAAAGCTACCATGAAAGAAGTGAGAACGGTCCTAGGCTTTATCTAAATTGGAAACCATCCTACAGCTTGATTCTGAATTGTTTCAATGGTTGAACGCTATGCATCGACCATGGCTGGATGGCGTCATGATTTTTATTACCAATCGACATTCTTGGATTCCGCTATATATTATAATCATTGGCCTTATACTGTATAAGTCGTGGTGGAAGCTTGGCTTGTTCCAAATTGTATTGATTATTGCTGCAGTAGGCTTGGCTGACTTTATAACTTCTGGCATCATGAAGCCTTTTTTTGAACGTCCACGGCCTTGTCATGAAGATGGATTAGCACAATTGGTTTATGTACCAAATGGATGTGGAGGTGCATATGGTTTTGCTTCCTCTCATGCAGCTAATTCTTTCGCTTTGGCAACTATGCTCTATTTGCTTTTTGTAAAATCAATAGGTAAAAAAGCAGCATTGTTTTTTTTGTGGGCGGGAGTTGTTTCCTATTCTAGAGTGTACGTAGGTGTACATTATCCATTGGATATTATTGTAGGGGCGATTGTGGGTGTTGGGTGTGGGTCGACCTTATTTTTTCTAAATATTAAAGTTTTAAAGATGCTATCTTAATCTTTCTTATACTCCTAGCTTGTAAGAAGGCTTTCCCTTTTTGCAAATGATGCTTTTAACCATAATTAAATTGATACTATAGGGTAATAAATAGGTAGTTTAACTATTTGAATGAATCGAGATTGAACGTATATGCCTTTAGTGGAAGATTGTTGGCCGCAATAAGTAGAACCTTCCGTTTAGATTTTCCCAATGAAATAACTCTTGTGTTTTTTATTGCTCCTTTTAAAAACAAACTAGTTTTGCTTGGCACATACCTTCTTTTTTTTAACTTTTTAAAGTAGTAGGGATTTGTAACCTCTTTAACTATTGGAAAAGGAAGCTTTAAAAAATATTGAGTGTGGGTATTTATAACTTTACCTTTAATATATTCATTCTTTGTTCTAGAAATTGGTAAAGCTATTTCTAAACCTGTTTTTTGAGGCAGTTTAATGAAAAAGCAAGAAGCGTTTCGCTTGTTTGCTTAATAGACGTTGTGTCTGTTTCAATTTTCAAATCATAGGTGCTTGGAATCTCAAAAGGGGAACTGATTCCAGTAAAGTTTTTGATTCTGTCAGGATTATCAGTTGGTAGTAGTGCCTTCTCGTAAAGGCCTTTTGGGTCTCTTTTGATTAGAGTTTCTAAGCTACACTCAAAGTAAACGGTTCGAACATTCGCTACTAACCTATGCTGTTTCCTCACCTCTTCAAAGGGGTTGATTATGGATAATATAGCAATGCAGTTATCTTTCGAAATTTTTTCGGCTATCGAAAACAACCTTGAAATATTCTCGATTCGATCATCAATTGAAAATCCTAAATCTCTTGAAACTGTTTTTCTATAGACATCACCATCTACTATTTCAGCATTGTAACTGAGTTCAATAAGCTTTGATCTAAGCAGATTTGCATGCGTAGTTTTACCTGAACCTGATAATCCTGTAAATTGAAAAATATACATCCCTTTTAAAGAATTATAACGGTTACGTACTTTCTTATTGAAAGAATATCATTACCTGTGTCACAATGCGATTTGCGATGAAACCTTTAAGTGTTCATTCGTATTTCTAAAATGTTATTTAGAAATCATCACCAATTCCATCGTCAAAGTACCTGCTACTTGCAAAGTTGTCATCTTCTTCGGCTGGAGTGCCTTTGGCAGCTGCAAGTTTCTTAATTAGTATGATCTGAGCAGTGTGATAAATATCGTGTTGGATAATACCGTGAATTAGCGTGTAAAAGCTGTATTCGCTACCTGGTACGATCTCTTCTAAGAAATCATCATCTCTTTTGTTAAGCTCTTTGAGTAATTCATCTTGACTCAAGCTAAGCTCCATCAAAAGCGTTTCTAACTCGAAAGAGTCTACTTTAGGAGCACTTCCAAAATTCTTTTTCTCGTCGTCAATAATATATTTATTATCGCCTTGTAGTCTCTTTATTACAAAAAGCCTCCAGCTGGTCATGTGGTAGATAAGTTCAGCGATTGTATGAATCGTTGGAGCTTTATAACTAGCTTCTCTTGGAGTTAACCCTTTTGTTGCTTCTAATACTGATGGTCCATGCCATGCCCCTCCGTGAAACGAAGAGTTTAGCATATTTGCAATTCTATTTATGAGTTGATTTTCTTGTTCTGCCATTGTAGATAGTTGTAGTTATTCCCATAAAACCCATATCATTCCAAGATGATAAGTGTCGTGTTGGATCATTCCTGTTAATAATTTATAGTAGTCGTAATACTCTCCTGGGACTCTTTTTTGCAAAAGACTGTCATCCAATGTATCAAGTTTTTCTATGAGATCTTTTTGGGCTTGTTTTAGGTCCGCAATTAAGTTGTTCCAATTTTCTGCGGAGGTTTCTTGAGCTGTTCCCCAGTTTTGGTCTTCACCTTCTAGGTTATAGTGTATGTTGTCGTCTAATTTTTGAAGAATAAATTTTCTCCAAGCGAGCAAATGAAAAATTAATTGGGCTATTGTCCTTTTAGAAAGTCCGTGTTTTTGATCAACAGCTTTTTTTGGTAAACTATTGATAATTTCCATCATGGATGGGCCGTGCCATGCATCTCCTCGAAAAACAGTTTCTAAATTTTCAGTAATTTTTTCTAATTCGTTTCGCATTCTTTGAAAGTAAAGCTTTTAAGGCTCGTTAAGACAAAGTTCTCATTTTTTATCAATTGATCAATTAGGATAGCGTTTTTTATTGTTGATTCTTTTGAAAGAAATTGTTTAATCAGTTTCTCACGAGATTATGTTGTGGGTTGAAATTAAAATGTTGCAGGTTGGGCTTTTCGGTAGACTTGGGGTATGAGTTGAAGGTTTTAAAAGTCGTAAAGGTAATTGAGAATAAGAGAAAGTAAAGAGCTGGGTCCTTTGATCTTGTGACATTTAACTAATACCCCTAAAATGCAAAAAGGCCATCACTCCTACGAGAGACGGGCTTTTCTGAATAATTCAATTTCAATCACATCCACCAATCTCCACTGTAAAAACAGTACCTGATTTTGCTTCAAAACCCTCAGTCAGCTCTATAAAACGACCTGCATTGTAGGTAGCATTTGCACCATTTAGAATTTTATTGCTAGCCTGAATATAGCCAGTAGTACCGTTTACTTCAATTAAAGTCATACTTCCATTGATATCATCAGCAGTACTAACCAATGTTTCGTTAGCAGCACAAGGAGGTGGACATATTGCCAATACTTCGAAAAGCTTAATGGGTTGTTCATCATCCGTTGGGCTTGAAGAAATGATTCTCATTTTATACCCAGGAGCCACAGTGGTGCCTGAGGGAATAATTGCAGATATAGTTCCAGAACTATTCCCTGAAGCAGTACCAAGGACTGTTGGGCTGCTAAAACTACCATTTTGGTCGGACAATTGAAGTGTGAAAGTATTAGTAGGAGCAAAACTTCCAGACACAGAAAAAGGAACGTTAAAAGCATTATCTCTACAGAAAGCGTCTAATGAATTGCCAATTGCCACTACATTGTCTTTAACTGTGAACTCTTGGTAATTGACCTGATTCCAATCTCCGTTTTGATTTTTAGAACGAACGGACAGGCGATGAATACCATTTGACAAGCTATTTAACTGGACATCTATCATTTTCTTATTGAGCTCCGTTGTGCTCGAAATAGGTACACTCGTTCCATTGCCTGCCCCTGGGTCATTGTCTACAAAATATTCTAAGTAAACGATTGGCGATGGTGGCGTATTTACTGGGGGAGCAGTATCAAACTTCACAAAATAGCGATAAGTTGTATTTCCCCAGTGACCATCAGCATTCTTAGCTCTTACGGATAAGGAATGAAAACCATCTGAAAGTGAATTTACTGGAAAAGAAATGGCTAAATTATCTAAAGATTGACCAGCTGTTATTGGAATAGCCGTGCCGTTGTCATGACCGGGGTCGTTATCTATGAAGTATTCTACTTTTTCTATATTTTCAGGAGCTGGTGTAGTGCCTAGCGTATTATTAAACTTGGCAAATACTCGATATGTGGTATTACTCCAATCTCCATCATTATCTTGTGCTCTTACTGATAATAAATGAAAACCATCGCTAAGGTTATTAAGTGAGAATGAGAAACTCTTAGTCACCTCATTAGAAGAGGTAAATGAAAGAGCTGTTCCGTTTCCTATTCCGGGATCATTATCAATAAAATATTCTATTTGACTGATGTTTTGGGCATGTGCTAAAAAAGCCATGAAAACTAAGCCAATACTTAGGCATAAGTTTTTCATATTAATTGGCTTTTATTGTGATTACTGCATCTAAATCAAGGGTATTATTCCCTATACCGCTATTTATAAAGAAAGTGTTTATTGGGTGATGGGGCAAACCAGACTTTTCGTACGGATAAGTTCCTCCATATATTCCTATGTCTCCACCATTTATTCCAGCATTTTTTCCTATAGATGAATTAGACAACTTTAAATCATTCTCACCATCAAAACTGTTGTCGTTAAAATACTGAGAACCAGAGTACAATTGTTGCCAAAGAATATTGTTAGTATTATTTCCTTGTGTTGGAAGGTCATTTGCGAAACTAATGCAGTACGAAATTGAGTTATTTGAGTTGTTTCTGTCTGAAACAGAGCTAACAACAATGCAATTTGTAAAGATTGAATTACTAGTAGAACTAATCTCACCGATATGACAATTCTTAATTATTGAGTTGTTACAATCCCTTATTGCTGAAGCAATCATGCTATTTTCAACCAATAAATTCAAGTTCTGCACTTCTTCAATTGACGACCCTCTGTTATCGTCAATTGATGATATCAAACATTTTCTTACAGTAGTATTAATCCCAGATGAGATTATATTAGATGGAGTGCCATAACTATTAAAGTAAATTAATCCTATTCTTGAAGATTCAAGTAATACATTTGGGACGTAAATATTAGTGCTATTAACATATAAGTTTTTTACCGAACTTCCAGCACTCCCAATATCAAAAGTCATAGCACCGACATATACAAATCTTGGATCAAGAGTATTAATTGTTAGCTCTGGGTTCGTCAGGTAATACCCATTACCCCTAAAATGTAGTTTTTTGTCAACTTGTACGGCTTCGGAATATATTGAATTTGAGGAAGAAGGAATTCCATATGGCTCAATTAAAATCACATCATCAGTATTTGCCGCATCTACGGCGGCTTGAATGGTGTTGTACACATTTATACCCGTAATATTGGGGTCCCCGTTTACCCGGCGGGTGGTTTGGGCAAAAAGTGTAGTACTTAAGATAGTGAGTAAGAAAAGGGAGTAGAGGTTTTTCATTGTATTGAGATTTAAAATTTATGGTTTTGTTTATTCTTGGCAACCGCCAAATTCAGTTTTGAAAATAGCTCCTGTGTTGGCAATAAACCCGGGTTCTAGTTTTATATATCGGCCTGAACGGTAAGTTGTGCGGGTGCCGTTTGACAGTTTGTTTTCGGCATTGATATAGCCAGATGTGTCGTTGGCTTCTAATTCAATTGTGCCTATTGTGATGTCATTTGCTGGACTGGTAAGAACTAAGTTTTCAGAGCACGGAGAGATATTTCCGTAACTCATAAAAAAGAGGTCATGACCGCTAAACCCATCTCCGTTTGCTGAATTAAAAGTTTTGGAGGCATATCCCACACCGTCATCAAAGTCCATAGTTCTTGAAAAGGTACCAATAGCGGTGAAACCGCCGTTAGAAGTTGACCATAGACTTCTTATCGAGTTACGATCGTCATTTTGATTTTGGCTAAAATCGCTGGTAAAGTTTTTCTGCCACATTAGAACACCATCATTAGCTTTATACTTCTGAATTTCAATATCAGCTTTAGCTATTGTCCAGTTTGAGTTAGTTGGATGAGTCGTTGAACGCACGTTGGTGCTTCCACCAATGAGCAGATTGCCCGACTCATCAATATCTATTGCATCTAAGTGATCATTATCGTTTTCTCCATAATCTTTTCCCCATATTAAGTCGCCATTAAGTTCATACTTAGCGAAAAAGAAATTCAGCTTACTATTGGTATTAAAATTTGAATTGTTTGAAGATGGGTCAAGGTCTATTGTACTTCTGTATTCACCCGCTAAGTAAAGAGAGTTACTAGTTGGGTCTTTCTTGAGTCCAATAACCCTTTGTACTGAGTTACCGGAAGACCTGAAAGGTTTTACCCATTGTAATGCAAATGTAGAATTGTATTTAGCCATGAAAACGGTACCACTTTCATCAAAATCAGGAAGATCAAACCCTAAAGGTGCATCAAGTATTTGACTACCAGCACCGAAGTCAAAATCATTCAAAAAATTAAATTCCCCACCTACGTAAATATTACCTTGTCCATCAAAGGTGATTGAACTAATGTCACTACTTCCATTGCCTTCAATGCTTCCTGCAAACTCCGTGGCACCTGAATTGGCATTTAATTTGACGATAAATGCGTCATTTGCCACAGGATCTGGCAAACCTAAAATCACAGGGTCTGATCCAAACTTATTTAGTCTTCCAACAAGGTAAATTGAATTGTTTTCAACACTCATATCTTTGACAAATGCATGAATTCCTTGGAGGTTAAATGTTGTCAAATGCCCCCCATCACTACCAAGTTTGGTGATTCGATGGGACGTGCTTAAACTTTGATAGCAAAATATATTATTGTTAGCGTCGGTTGATAATTTTGAAACGGGCCCTCCAATTTCAGCATCTGATTTTGCCCAAATTAATTGGCCACCTTTTGAGATACGGGCAATAAAACCATCTACATTAGATACCTCCTGACCTCCTATGAAGACTGGACAAGTACCATTGCTTGTATTATTTGGACCTCGACTATATATGATAAAGTCTCCATTTGTCAGGTTAGCACTATGAATCGTAAAAGGCCAAGCACAATTGAGGTTATCACTTGTTTCTTCTACTTGTTGTACCCACTTAAATTCCGGTTCATCTTCTTGATTAACTCCGTCCTCATTTAGCTTTAAATCTAAAATAACTTCATCTTGACAAGTTCCGCTACTGTTTAGTATAAAAAAAGAAGCGGCGTTGCTACTACTCGCCGTATAGGTGTTTCCATCTATCCATGTAAAGCTACTTTCACTTGTAATAACATAGTCGGTAGAAACGTAGGTTGGTAATATGGTTAAATCCAAATAGGCGGTAGAGTCACAACCATTGAAACCTCCTCCAGTCATAGTGTATGATGTATATGTACTATGAGTGTAAGTCTGACCATCTATCCAAGTATAAGAAGAGCATTCGTTAAGGTATAATGTTACCGGGCCAATATTCTCTATTAAGTTTAACGACGTACTAAACGAAAAACCATTAAAGGTAAAGGTGCTACTCAGAACGTTTTGAATTCCATTCCCTTTAGAGTCAATGGTATAAAGGTTTCCGGTTAATAAGTTTAACGTTTCGTCTTCTATAGGAGTAAATACACCATTTCCATTGTTCTTGAAGATTTTTTCTATAAGAGCGTTGTTCTGGTCTGATCCTCGGAAAATAAGATCTTGATCATTGTCATTATCGATGTCAAGCGGTAAAATTTCTGATGCCCTAAAATCATTAAATGGACTTTGGCTTTGTGTAGTAAAAAGACCGCTTCCGTCATTTAAATGGAGATCAGTATATTTCTGACCAGTCTCCAACCCTGAAGTTATTAAATCTAAATAGTTGTCATTATTAAAGTCTGCGAAAACCAACTTAGAAGCTCCTCCCTTTAATGAGTTTAAAGTCTCTTGAGTAAATATTGCATTGCCATTATTTTTAAATAAAAAAATGCCATTGGGATTTCTGACCAAAAAGTCTGTATCAGCGTCTTGGTCAATATTGCCAACTTCTATTTGGCTAACTTCGAAATCAGAAATCTCTGAACTAACAGACTCCGCAAAAGTTCCGGAACCGTTATTAAGAAAGACTTTGATTTTGGGTATCTCAGTATTTATACCATTTTCTTTACCAGTGATTATTAAATCCGGACCGTTTTGACCGTCTAAATCATCCACTTTGACCTTACCTATCAGCGATGATATCTGTTGCCCAACAGAAGTATAATTCCCATTTCCGTCATTTATATATGCAAAAGTGATTCCTACTCCACTTGATATTGCATTTATAACTATATCAGGTTTGGAGTCTCCATTTAGATCCCCCACTCCTAGAGAAGTGGGGGTAAAGCTACCTATAGAATGGCTTTTTGAAGTGAAATTTCCGCAGCCGTCGTTTAATAAAATCCTGAATTCACTGCCAGAACCGGTAGTTCCAATGTAGAGGATATCATTATCATCATCGGCATCTATATCAATTGAAAAAAGGTCTTGGGCGTATAAATTATCTATATTACTTGTGTTTACGAAGTTTTGAGCAATGGAATAAGTTGTGCTTAGAAAGGTTAAAAGGCATAGCGTTAAATAGTTATTTTTCATTTTTGGAAATTTATCTGATTTAATACTTCAGTTCTACGTCTACTCACTTTTACTCTTGCTCCATTATTTAAAATGAGCTCCTTACAAGTACCTTTTTGGGTTATTTTTAAAATGCAATTTGGATTTACCAGATGAGATTTACTTACTCTCAAAAAGTGTGCATGACTTTCTTGATGCCTTAGCAGCGTGAGGCTTGAAATTTCTTTCCCTCCATTTTTAAGGTGGAACTCAGTGTAGTTCACGACTCCTTTGAGAAAAATTATATCATTTTCTGCTGGGTATTTAATTCTTTTCATTTTTGGGCTATTATTTGATTCAAATGTCCGTAATCACTTTAGTTTTTGAAAGGTGAAAAAGGCCCGAATTCAATAGGGTGGTTTACCCTTTTCGGATAATTCAAAACTAGACTAATAGGTAAGGCTAGGCAATACGACGTTTTGCGTAATTCCTCTAATTCAATGAAATAAAGTCCAATTTAAGCGAAGAGAGAGGGTTTATATCAAGTCAAATGCCCGTGAAAAGAGAATCAGGTCGGCAAATCGGGAAATTGATAGTTTTTTGTAGATGTTGTTCCTGTGGGTACGAACGGTGTTTGGAGAAATGAATAAGACTTCACCAATTTCCACCCTTTTGTGTCCTTCAGCCAAAAGGGTCATTACTTTGATTTCAGTCTTACTTAAGTTGCTGAAAATATCTTTGTATTCAATTTTGAATCTTTCAAGTTCAATGGCTCGTCTAAAGTTGATATTGGTACATGTTGACAAGTTTAAAGGAATGTACTTTTCAGAAGATATCATATCACCCAAATACAACAAATCCTCCTGTACTTGCTTTAATTTCTTTGGCTTATTATTTAGTTTAGAATCTACCATTATTATCAGAGATTAAAGGTGATTCCAAAAGCGATGAGTTCTTTCAAGGAGCTAATATCGAGTTTTTTGTAGATATTCATTTTAAATGTTCTGACCGTATGAATGCTTATATTTAAAAGCTCGGACGCTTCTTTATTTGTATAACCGAGAGAAATGAATTCCATCAATTCTTTTTTGATTAAATTAAATTAAACATAACTGACCAGTTGATAGCTTCCTTTAAACTGGAGATATCAAGTTTTCGATGAATTTTCATGCGGTGAGTCCTGATGGTATGAGAAGAGCACATTAGTTGTTCACTTATTTCTTTGTTAGTTAATCCACTTGCTAGAAGAGTTAGAATTAGTTTTTCTTTCTTGGTGAGGGTGACAAACTTGGGCAACCTTTGTTGGTATTTTTTAGAAATCTCTAATTCTTTTTCCATCTTTTTACCCACAGAGCCCAATTCGGAAATTGGAAGATTGAATGTTATAAAGTTACCATTGGCACTAATTTTTGACGAAGTAAAAATATTTTGATAAGGCTGATTTATGTCTCTTCTTACTTTCTGTATGTCTGTAAAAACAGCTTTATCATCGCCATTTTTGTAAAAATTTATCAGTGCAGGGAGTAAGTATTTTGAAGTATCTGGGTGTACCCTTTCCAAAACAAAATTTTCACTTTCATTATTGAGTTCGGTCAAAGACCTATCGTAAAATCGAAGACTTTTAGGGCTTACTACTCCGTGAGAAAAATCTGAAGCGAGATTTGTCGTAATCATTGTGTCAGTTTCCTCGCCAATTTGAACGATCATTTTTTCATTTAAATGAGACAAAGCGTCTAGCTTGAAAATTGAGCATTGGTGTAAGTTGACAAGTTCTTTTTCAGTGTAAATCATGGCAGATTTAATTGGGTTATACCCCAATTAAACAATGATTTGGCGGAAAGCCAATACCCCGTTCGGGGTATTCTAGCTTTAAGAATAAATACTTTGTGTTTTTATAAGGCGAATAGTCTATATGACCTAAAATGCAAAAAGCCCATCACTCCTACGAGAGACGGGCTTTTCTGAATAATAAATTGTGTGTTTAGTCTATCTTAATGTAGCTAAACCTATTTTCGATATGGATTGGCAGTAGGATATCAGAGATTCCTTCATTTTGGTCTCTGTTCATTAAAAATGCCTTTGCTCTAGTTATCCAACCTGGATATTGAGCGGCATCTGGCCTGCTTGCATAGTACAGAACTCTGTATTTCACAAATGGATTTACAATTTGCTCTGGAAAATAAAAGCTATTGGCTCTTTGCACGTCTGCTACTGACAATTTCCCGTCTTGTGGTGCTCCAATTATTGCTTCGAAAGCTTTAATGTTGCTACCATTTCTACCAGGACCTGCATTAATTATGTGATCTATTAATACTTCAGCTACTTCTTGGCTGACAAATAGATCTCCGTGATACTTGTTCCAGTAATGTTGACGGTGAATTCTGAGGGCTTCAGACCTACTAAAGTCTTTCTCTCCCCAAATCGGCTTGTGGATTCCGTATCCAACCCCTTCAAATTTAAGTAGCTTAGGAGCGTACTTTTCAAAGGATGCCGCGTTAACGTTAAAAAATGTAAAAGAACTAACTAAAATAAAAACGATTGAACGTGTTTTATTTAACTTCATAAAAAAATAAACGATGGTTATCATCTTGTCTAAATGCAATTCTTAACTCGCACCTAGAGCTACATAAAGTAGCAATATTTTAAGTCGCCGAAGCGATATATACTCTCTCTTTGGATTACAAATGTCGGCATAAAAATCTTATCAACCAAAATAAATACAACAAACTTGAGGTATTGTATTTGTAAGTCACTAGTTAATAGTTGATTGTGAGTATGCTACTTCAAGTTAATATTAGAAAAGTACAATTCGGTAGAAATTGTGTTGTTTTTCAGTAAAGTTGAGGGTATTGTACTATTTGAGAAAGACATAAAAAATAAAATATTGTGAAATATGTAAAATGTGCAATATTGTTGCGAAAAATCGAAGCCTGTTTCGTCAACTAAATAGCTCAATATGTGCTGCCCGAAAATGTATATTCACTCGAAATGAGCTCATTGTATAAACATTTAATCGTTCCATAGAGCACCGATTATTGGTCAGCATGCTAAAAAACATAAGGCCAAGGATTCAAATGGCTTTATTTACTTTTCTCTACACGAACATTCGTGGTGCTCATTGAGGTATGCAATCGTTGCTCTACACATTTTCTCAAGTGTGGCAATATTAATATCGGATAGTTTCTTGACGTAAATACAAGCTTTTGCCATTTTAAACTTTCCAAAATCATCTAGAAGATGTTTGTTTTCATCGGTTTGGGAGAATACATAAAGGGAAAAGGCAGCTTTGCGAGGAGAAAAAGCAATGAGTGGAGCATTCCCTTCGTGTCCGCTAGCATATTTGTAGTGATAGCTACCAAAACCTATGATTGAAGGTCCCCACATTCTTGGTTCAAAACCAGACCATTCAGTCATCAACTCAATTAACTTGTAGCTATCTATTTTCTTTTGTTCTTGCTCCACATAAGATGCTATGAAGTCATTGACTTTTACTTCATTCTCGGATGTCTTATTTTGCTTTGCCATTTATATTTTAGTTTTTGACTGAAATGCTTGGCAATTTCTTTTATGCTCACATTTAATGTTCCAGTCGGTGATTAAATAGAGCCGCATCAACTTACGTATGCTTGCAAGGGGCAGTTAAACGATACAGATACTCCCTTAGCACTCAAAGAAATAATAAACTAAGATAACTTATATTTCGATTGTTCTAAGCGTTTTTTGAACTTGATCAAAGATAATCTCTTTGTCGGCTAATACGATAAGTGTATCACGGGCTTCTATTTTGGTAGAGCCATTTGGAATAATATAAGTGCCATCTCTTTTGATCATTGCAATGATAGCATTTGTAGGAAAACTTAAGTCTACGATTTTCTTATCTACGGCAAAACAGTCAGAAGTTATGAGCATTTCTTTCATTGCAGCCTTTGGGTTCTCTGCCAACAATAAGTCTACGGTAGTAAGCCTTTTTGTTTGTTCTGGAGATGCTACATTGAGCCACTTTGCAACGATAGAGAGGGTAGTGCCTTGAATAAGAATAGAGGTCACCGAAATGAAAAATACAATATTAAAAATCATGTTCGCCTTGTCAATTCCCGCCAAGAGTGGATAGGTTGCAAACACGATTGGTACTGCTCCTCTCAAGCCAACCCATGAAATATAAAACCTTCGTCTTAGTTTCATTTTGAAAAACATAAGACTAAGAAAAACCCCAATAGGACGAGCAACTAAAATAAGGAAAACCGAGATGAGTAGTCCAATTCCGATGTAAGGTATAATCTCAAATGGGAAAACAAGTAGGCCTAGGGTAAGGAATAGGACGATTTGCATTAACCAAGCCAAACCGTCAAACATTTTCATGATGGTTTTTTTATGAATCAAATCTTGATTGCCTAGGTACACTGCACATATATATATGGAAAGAAACCCGTTTCCGCCTACAAAATCGGTTGCAGAAAATGTAAGAAACATCAAGGCGATAACTAAAACGGGGTAAAGGCCTTCAAAGTCAAGTTTGATTTTGTTGATGGTGTATTTGCTTAGTATTCCAAAAGCGAATCCTGCTAAACCACCCAAAATCATTTGTCGCAAAAACAGTGGTACAATGGATAAAAAGCTTTGGTCTTGATTGACCACTAAAGTCAGAAAGGCTATGGTGAGCACGTAGGCCATGGGGTCGTTACTACCACTTTCTAATTCTAATGTTGGTCTCAAGTTAGTTTTGAGTGCAAGACTTTTCGAACGAAGAATTGAGAAAACGGCTGCAGCGTCAGTAGAAGAAACAATTGAACCTAAAAGTAAGCTTTCATAAATCGTAAAGTCCGTTATGAGCCATACAAAAGTACCGAGCGACGTGGCTGTAAATAAAACGCCTAATGTGGATAATGCGATACCTTCCCAAAGTATAGGCTTTACACCTTTCCAGCTGGTGTCTAAACCGCCAGAGAACAAGATGAAGTTAAGAGAAACAATTCCAATGAACTGTGCGAGCTGTGGATCATTAAATCGTATGCCACCTATGCCATCAGAGCCTGCGAGCATTCCAATACACAAGAAAAGCAATAATATAGGAACACCGAACTTATAGGATGTCTTACCCGCAAAAATACTGACAAGAAGTAACAGAGAGCCTACTAGTAGTATGTTTTCAATCGTTAAATTCATTCTTTTAATTCCAAATCGCTTACCTTACAAAGGTACTTCTTCTAAGCAAGGAAGTTGACATATCAATCTCGTAGTTTTTAGCTTTTTCTTCTTAAATATTGAAGGATATTGAGAAGCTGTCCTAAAATCAAAATAAATGGAGAGTTTGTACACTATTGTAGGCTTGAACAGACTTAAAGTGCTTTTACTTTTTTCGTACCAAACGAGCACTACTTGGCAAGAGTAAATATTGTAAAACCCTACTGTTTCTTTGACAAGTATTTTTTTGAGTCTATTCTACAATCATTACCTGCTTTTGATTTTGGGGAGCCATTTTAAAATCAACTACATCTTTTAGTACTACCTGATTTCTATTCAGATTTTCATGAAATGAAACATTTTCCAAATTGATTCCCTTTACATCATCAAAAATTAAGGCTGGTCTGAAATCGTCATCGTCTAACTTAAGAGAAACATTTTTGAACTGAATACCTTCTGCATGTCTCACATAAAATGCCCAAGATGGTAACTCTGGAAACATAGTGAATTCAGGGTATCCTTTTATTTCTTCAGGGACATCTTTCAGTCTGCTAAGTGGAACATAGGCTTGCCCTTTGGTAGCTCTTCCAGGATATGAAATTTCGATGTTTTCGAGTACAACATTTTGAACATTATGTCCAGGTATGCCTGTAATAGAGGCTGGATAAGGATTGTGGTGTTGACTTGGTTCCCGTGCTCGAATGTCATAGTTAATATCTGGTCTGCCCAACGGGACCTGTACTTTTATGTTTTTCATATGTACATTCCTTACAATGCCAGGTTTGCTTCCATCTCGATGTCCCAATCGAATGAAAATAGAGTTACCTGTGTTGACCGCAACAAGGTTAGAGATTTTGATGTTTTCGATTATTGCACCATCCACTGATTCCAGAGCAATGGCAGAGCGATAAGTATCAAATACTTTTATGTTCTCTATTGTGACATTCTTAAACCCACTATATGATGCTGTTCCAAATTTTATGGCACTTGCTCCAGAGCGTATGGTGCAATTGGCAATATAAATGGACTCATTTGCATAGCCAATGTAATACGATTTAAGGCAAATTCCGTCGTCGGCGGAGTTGACATCGCAATTGGTGATTCTCACATTTTTAGAATCTGTGATATCCATACCATCGTTATTCCAATATGCTCGATTATAAATATTGAGACCATCCAGTGTCAGGTTTGTACATAACTCAAATGAAAGCCCCCAGCAAGCTGAGTTTCTAAAGCTTGTTTGTGTGAGTTTAACATTTTCGCAGGTGGAAAAACGAAGAAGCTTAGGTCTCATTTTTTCATTTGGTCTATTTGACCTGTAAGAGTAATCTGGATCAATTACAATACCTGCATGATGAAGACTATCAATGTGTATGGCAAGTTCTTGACCTTGGCCGTCGATTGTTCCTGTTCCCGAAATTGAGATATTGTCTGCCTTAAAAGCAACTATGAGAGCGAGTTGAGAATTGTCGTCTTTTTTAATGGCCTCTGGTCTGCCATTCATTTCGAGACTTCTGTAGTGACTAGGAATAGTGCTTCCCAATAAAATGGCATCTTTTTTTAAGTGAAGCTCTACATTACTTTTTAATTCAATGGTACCTGTCAAGTACTTGCCCTTAGATACCAATAGCCTTCCTCCACCATTTTTGTGAGCAGCATCAATTGCTTTTTGAATTGCTATGGTATTTAATGTGATACCATCACCTACTGCACCATAGTTTGTAATACTATATTCTTTTACTTTTTGAGCTTTAGAGTCCGTACCACAGAATGCAATGAATAGTACAGTGGTGATAAGTAAGGTTAGGTTTGTCTTCAATTTCATGTTAAAATAGACTTTTGGAAAATAATTCAATATGACGGCTTGGTGGCTAATTCTAGTACGCATTATCAATTGAAAAAATGGACTAAAGAATTTCAAATGTTAAATTAGTTATAAACTAAAAAGGAATTTGCACCACTGATCTAAAAAACTATTTCCTGAGCTTTATATTAATGCTGAACAAGACTAGTTCATTTATTTTTCCTCATGTTGAGATAACTTCGTATGGGCTGCTTTACCTACTTTTATTACGATTTCAATTATTTCTTCCATGTCTTTTTCGGTAGTTCTGAAGTTGACAACACAAGCTCTTAAGCAATACTTTTCATCTACCATTGCATTGGAAAGAAAGGCTTCTCCACCAGCTTGCAATTGATTTAGGATTTCTTCATTTAGTTTATTAAGATAAGTTTCTTTATTGGTTTCAGAACTTGGGATATATCGAAAAGTAGTGATGCTTAGGTTTTGAGATATTGCCTCTAAGTTTGGATGCTTAATTGCCAATTTGAAAAGTAGTTCGGACAGTGCAATGTCTTCACTTATGAGTTTTTCGTATCCTTTTCTACCTAATTGCTGTAAGGTAAGCCAAACTTTAAGTGCTCTGAACCCTCGAGAGTTTTGAAGGCCATATTCATAGAAGTTATGAGTTATTTCGCCTTGATTTGTATTGAAATTATAATACTCAGGGTTTGAGCTAAAAGTGTCAATTAAGTGCTGTGGATTTTTAACAAGTGTGCAGCCTGCTTCTAGAGGACTGTATAACCACTTATGAGGATCCAATGCTATAGAGTCAGCTTCTTCCATTCCTTCAAAATGATGCTTTTGATTGGGAACAACTGCAGCAGGAGCACCATAGGCACCATCTATATGGAACCACAAATCGTGTTTTTTGCAAATTGCGGCCAATTCGCTAAGGTTATCAACCACACCTGTACTTACATCGCCTGCGGTGCCTACCACCATGATGGGTTTGTAGCCATTTGCTAAATCTTCTTTTATCGTAAGTTCCAAGGCTACAGTGTCCATTCTATTGCTTATGTCGGTAGGAATCCAACGCACAGCATTAGAGCCAAAACCAAATAAGATAGCAGCTTTATCTATCCAAGTATGGGTAGTTTTTGAGCAATAGATAGCTAATTTATCGGCACTATTCATGCCTTCTTCTTTTATGCTTTTAGGGGCTTTGGCTGTTCTTGCGGCTAAAAATGCCGTAAAGTTGGCCATGTTTCCTCCGCTTACGAGTATACCTCCGTAGCTGGGTTGTACACCAATGAATTCACACAACCATTGAATAGTTTGTTTCTCAATTGCTGTAGCCATTGGGCTGAGTATTTGTGCACCTACATTGGGATTAACTGCAGATGCCAAAAGGTCTGCCAAAGCTCCCATTGGTGCTGGAGAGGAGGTTATGTATCCTAAAAACTTTGGGTGTCCGTTAAATAATGAGTGATCAAATAGTAGGTCAGTTGTTTTAGAAACTAAACCTGCTCCTTCTTGGCCGTTTTCGGGTAAGGAAGTGTTCTCCAATAAGTCTCGTATTTGACTTGAGCTTTCATTCGGAGTTACTGGTCTTTCCTCTATACTGTCAAAGAAATCAGAAACACTGTCAATTAACTGATAACCAATTTTCCTGAATTCTTCTTTACTCATCTCAATTGATGAACTTTTGGTTTTTCTCATATTTGGCTATTTCTTGTAACTAGGCTTTCTATAAAGATAGGATTTTATTCCTTCAACTAGAACCACAGGCTACATAGATGAGCTAAAAATCCGCCTATTGAAAGTAAATGAGCATGTGATTTACATCTTCGGCATCTGGAATATGATCGGTTCCGAAGGTTTTTCCATTGAGGTGATAATCAACTACTAGAATCAAAGCAGCTTCATCGGTGAGGATGCAAGAAGGATGTTTAATATTCGCAGTGATATTGCCGTTGTTGACTGCTTTCAAGACATTGAGAGTTCCGGACCCGAGTGGGGCAACCTTCACGACATCACTTCCAAAATTTACGGACTGACCTGGAAGTTTCTTTTTGTTGAGAAAGTTTAACCATAAAGTATATGTTCCATTCGGAATCATTCCTTGAAGCGAAATTTTGGTGTTGGAAGAATTTCCATTGCAGCTAACTTCTACTGTTCCTTTTGCTGTTTTCCATTCTGATAGTGACAAATGGTGTCCCGTGGGAGTTTTGATAGGTGTTAATAGACCTATAGGTGTATCAAAAACGTTTCTTGCGTAAATAGCTTCATTGGGCAATAGAGGAACCGTGCCTTCTTGGTTTTTTATTTCTCCAAAAATATCAATGCTATCAATGTTTGTTCTTGCTACAAGAGGCAGCGATTGAATCGTAAAATCTACGGTCTTTTCAACACCAGAATTAACTTCAATATCTATTGGGTCTTTAGAGGAAATATTCGTACCCAGCGGAGGTATTAGTGTTACTTTATAAGAACCATTTTGATTGATTTTAAACTCAAAAACTCCTGACGAATTTGTGCTTTCTTGAAAACTTTGGAGTGAATTAAATACTATTATTTTCGAATTTGGATAAGTATTGCCATTTTTATCTTTCACAGTACCTTTTAGCTCTTTTGGAGATTTAATTGGTTCTTGCGTTTCTCCTCCACACGAATTGAATAAAAAAGCAATTACTAAAATGATGATGATATTTAGTGCTTGTTTCATAATACATCAAATTATATAAGTTATTGATATTAAATTACTTCCATCTAGTTAAGTTAGTTCATAAATTAGGAAGATGGAAGCTTTAGGACTTAAAATATTATGATACAATGTGTTAGATTTAAAGTCTTGAAGTAGCCATGAACCAATTGATCTACGTTTAAACAATTTGAAATGATTTTAGTCAAAAACACTTTTTGGGCAAAAATACCTTTTGCAATCTGCGTTTGCTTGTTTTTCAATAGTGAAACAGCTTACTCTCAAAATACCAGTGACTTTAAAATGTTGGAGTACCAAAACCCAAAACTTAGCGTGGATTTGGGTGTGGGTTTGTGGGCTTGGCCGCTACCAATGGATTATGACAATGATGGAGATATGGATTTGTTAGTTTCTTGTCCAGATAAGCCATCAAATGGAACCTATTTTTTTGAGAATAAATCTAAAAAAGGTGACAAAGAGATAGTTTTTGAAAAAGGAATTTTATTGGGCCCTGGACTTAAGAACCTTCAAATTTCTTATGTGAATGGTCAGCCAAGTGTGTTAGGGGAGGGGATAGAATTTCAAAATTTTCAAACTCAGCTGTTCAGTAATCCCAAGGTGTTGTATGACAAAGAAGAAATAGCTAAAAACCATAAAAAGGTTCGTTTTAATCAATGGAAACAAGTGGATTATGACGACGATGGAGATCTGGATATGTTAGTAGGAATAGACGATTGGGTAGATTATGGCTGGGATAATGCTTTTGACAAGAAAGGAAATTGGACAAATGGACCATTGCGTGGTTTTGTTTATTACTTGGAAAACATAAATGGAAAATATGAAAACAGAGGGAAAATATTAGCCGATAATAAACCGATCGACGTTTATGGGGCACCGTCACCCAATATGTATGATTTTGATGGTGATGGCGACCTTGATTTAATATGTGGGGAGTTTCTAGATCGCTTAATTTGGTTTGAAAATGTTGGTTCGCGTAGCAAGCCAATCTTTGCAGCTTCTAGGTTTCTAAGCAACGAGTCTGGGTTGATAAAGATGGACCTTGAAATGATTATTCCAAGTGGGGTAGATTGGGACAATGACGGTGACATAGATTTGGTAATAGGTGACGAAGATGGAAGAGTTGCCTTAGTTGAAAACACAGGGAATGTAATAGATCGTATGCCACAGTTCAAAAGCCCAAAGTATTTTCAGCAAAAGGCTGATAAAGTGAAATTTGGAGCTTTGGTAACACCTTTTGCAGTTGATTGGGATGATGATGGAGACGACGATATTATATGTGGAAACTCTGCTGGATACATTGGTTTTATTGAAAACCTTGGAGGGCAATGGGCGAGTCCAGTTTTGATTGAAGCTAATGGGAAACCTATTAGGTATCAAGCAGGTGAGAATGGCTCTATACAGGGACCCGCAGAAGCTAAGTGGGGTTACACTACACTATCTGTTGCAGATTGGGATGGTGATGGTTTGAAGGACATTCTCGTGAATTCTATATGGGGCAAAGTTACTTGGCATAAGAATATTGGTAAAAAAGGGAAACCGGTTATGGATGAATCCCAAACAGTAATGATGGATTGGGGAAATAGTGAAATTCCAAAGCCGAGTTGGAATTGGTGGTCACCAGAAACCACAGAATTGGCAACTCAATGGCGAACAACTCCAAATGCCATTGATTGGAATAAAGATGGGCTTATGGACTTGGTAATGCTAGATCACGAAGGCTATTTATCTTATTTTGAACGGTTTAAAAAGGACGGCTTACTTATGCTAAAGCCAGGGAATCGTATATTTTATGGAACAAAAGGTTCTGCGTTTACAAATAGAAACGAGGTGAAAAGCAAAGATTACGGGCCTCTTCGCTTAAATGTTGGCGAAGCTGGAGGAAGTGGCAGGCGAAAGTGGTGTTTTGTCGATTGGGACGAAGATGGTGATCTTGATATAATGGTAAATGGGACGAATATGGTATTCTTTGAGAATATAGGTACAAAAGACGGTAAAGTCGAACTGGCATTTAGGGGGGATATTTCGAAACAAATACTTGCTGGTCATACTACTTCACCTACGATGATTCGACTGCATAAAAATGCTGCCCCAACCTTGCTTGTCGGGGCAGAAGATGGTTTTCTATACCTATTCGATAAGAAAAATTGATTGCTTGTAGAGACCTGCCTTAGTGAATAGTAATTGTGTTTGGAGTATTGCTACGCATATCCTTGTGACGTCCACCAAAGCGGTAAGAGATACCCACACTAACTTGATAATCTGCGAATGCAGCATCACCATTTACATTAACACCACTTGATAGTGACCTTTCTTTGTCCTCATAACTTTGAATTCTGTTACGATATAGGGCAACTGGGAAGCTTGCAAAAATGGAGTAGTTATTCTTATTGTATCCAATGCCGGGCTCTATTGAAACCACATATCCTGGTCTGCGGTATCCAGCACTACTACCAAATATATCAGTTGCAGGAACACCTTCGGCTCTTCCACCTAGGTAAAAGTTAAGGCCGTTCATGGTATTATAAAAAGAACCTATTCGAACAGAGAACTGGTCAGGGCACGAAAATTCACTATTACCATTTCTAGTGGCAACTCCGTTTGTTTCCATGAAGTTAAAAAGGTAATATAAGCTTGTTCCAATTCCAAAATTGTGTGAAATAGGATGGTATCCTTGTAAATCTAAAGTGATGCCGGTGCCACCATCGCCAGGTTGAATTGACTGGTCTACTACCATTTCTAATTCTTCATTTTTGTTAACTCCTTGGTTATAGAAAGTATCTTTATAATCATACTTCCCAGTTGCGAATTTTACTCCAAGGCCAATTGAATAATTGTAACTGTGCTTGCTTGGATCAAATAGCCAATACCCTATTCCTAATCTCATGTCGGCTAATCCTTTTGATGATGTTTCATGCCTTTCGCCTAATCCATTTGGAGGATTTCCGCCATGCTCGTACATTGATGAACGGTTATTGTAGACCACTGGTAGATTTACATTGGCATAAAATCGATCTGAAATACCATAGTTGAGAGAAAGATCTAAAAAGCTAGTCTTATTGATTACTTCGGTTCCTTCCTCTAATCTATTATTTTCTTCAACATCACCTCTGAAGTGACGAAATGATTTGAAATGCCGATAACCCATTTGAGTATTAAACTCACCTTTTGTAAGATTTAATGTATTTCCAAAACTGCTTCCGCAAGAAGAGTTTCCTCTAATTGCTACACAACCTTGACCATAGATAGTAGTGGTAAACCCAATTGAAACAATTAGGATTGTAAACAGAGAATTCTTTAACATTTTTCTAGTTTTGATTAATAGCTCTGAACCTTAATTACGAGGTTCGATACTTCAAGTCTCAGATAATGTTGGTTATAAAGGCCTAAGAACTTGAATGTTAAGTAAAGTTATTAATAAGTTTTCGATTTTAAAGCCTCCTTGGTTTTAAAATATATCCAAGGAACACTTTTGTACATTATGACTTATTTACAAGGAGGCAGCATCTCTTAAAGTTTGGATAAAAATTACATTATTGCATTGTTATTCAGAGTTGAACTAACGTTTATTTTCTTTCCGAAGAATCATCCAAATCAAAAGTGAAAAAGCAAAAGTTAAAAGGGCGAAAAACTTCTCAAAATTGGTTTTAGCTATGATATTTCCAATTGTATTTAAGCCAAATAGCACAAAGAAAGCCCATAAGGTAATATTCACTGCTTTCATTGAAATAAGCTCTCTTATGTACTTTCCTTTTATCAATAGGATTGAAAATAGCAAAAGGTTGATGATGATTGAAATGCTTTCAAAAACATACATCTCGGTATCATTTTTCAGTCTACCTCCCCATGTAATTTCGTAAGGGACAATTTTTAGCACGATACAGAAGTGAAAAAGTATAATTGCTAAAACAAGAAAGAGCATAATTTTTATTGCCGTTTTTGGATTCATTCTATTGCATTGTTTTGTGGTACTTCTAGTTGGTGCTTTATGGAAATTGAAAGTGATGAACTTTAGATTTAAATATAAAAAAATGAGTTAGAATTAGCTTTCGTTTACCAATATAGGTAAAGTTGAAATGGTAGATCAAACTTCAATTTTGTAATTTAGAGAAACCTCGTCGCCAGTCATTCCTCTAAATCCCCAATTAGAAGCAGGGCTCTCAATAATTGAAATTTCAATATCAGTAGTTGAAATATTGAGCTGAGCATTTATCTCCTTGAACAACATTTTTATTAGGTTCTTTTTAGTCTCCACAGTTCTACCAGTAATCATCATTATTTCAATGATAATGTAAGAGTCGGTACGTCCTTCGGGATAGTAGAAGTCCTCCTTTTCTAAGTTTATGAATCTATGTGCCCGTTTGTTTTCAGGGAAATTCAATGATACTTCGATGCAATGATGAATAACATCAGATAACTTAGATTTTATATCTCTTAAGGTGGTTTTTAGTCCGTAAATTTTAATTTGTGACATTTTAACTTCTTTTTAATACTAATGCATCCTTCAAAAATATCCTACTTTCACCTGAAAGTAAATGAATTAGAAAAGTCTTTTTTTAGCATAACGTATCAGAGTTATGATTCCTGACTAAATAAATTTACAATCTTTTCCGAAAATCGGGAAGCCTAAGAACAATGACGGCTATCTCTAAAATATTTCAAAATACAAAGCTTAAAGAATTACCTAAGTGCCTTTAGGTTTAGTTTAAGGCCAACACCACTCAACTTTAACCTAAAAGACTCTTCAATTAAATAATTTAGCATTTTAGCAGCTTCTGTGACTTGAAGGCCATTTTTGTGAATATTAGAAATACAGTTTCTCTTTTCATCTGTGAAGCCTATTTGTGGATTATAAGTAGTATAAATCCCCATGCTTTCTGGTGAAGAAAGCCCAGGTCTTTCGCCTATAAACACCGCTACGAAATCTGCGTCATATAGTTCTGCAATAGGATCACCAATTGCCACTCTACCAAGTTCTACCAAGGCCAGAGAAACTTGGTATTTGTTAGTCAATGACGGTAATATATTTTCTAATAATTTTGGAGCATTTTTATTCACTGCAGAGGCGGATAGCCCATCGGTAATTACAAAAACAATTTGAGTTTTTTTGTTTTTTGAAAGTCTTACTTCTTTTGCTATTTTTTTTCCCAGATCAGGACGTTTCAAATATTGAGCTCTGTCTACAATTTGGCTTTTGTATTCAACTAAATCCAACCCTAAATCTTTACTTTTTTGTCTAAATAACCCTATATCCAGGGCTGTAAAAATAGCATCCTTAGCCTTTGCATGAGCAAGTTTGAATGCTAATACTTCATTGAGTGGCATTCCGCTACCTACATTTCCAAGCGAAATACGGGCATTGGTAAATTGCTTCATTTTGTACCATGGATCAATTTCTTCATTCATATTCCTGAAAGTAATAGATGACTTTTGTTCACTGGTAATTTATTTCCTGTTTCATCTAAAATCCCCATTTTAAGGAGCCAAGCTTCAAACTCAGGAGCAGGCTTTTTATTAAGCACTTTTCTTAAATACATGGCATCATGAAAAGAAGTAGATTGATAGTTGAGCATGATGTCATCCGCCCCAGGTACGCCCATAAAAAAATTACAACCAGCCACGCCAAGTAGGGTTAACAAATTATCCATGTCATCTTGATCTGCTTCGGCATGATTGGTATAGCATACATCCATGCCCATGGGTAAGCCCATGAGTTTTGCACAAAAATGATCCTCAAGTCCAGCACGAGTTATCTGTTTTCCATCAAAAAGGTATTCTGGGCCAATAAAACCAACAACCGAGTTTACCAAAAAAGGGTTGAAGTGTCTGGCCACGGCATAGGCCCTAGTTTCCATAGTTTGTTGATCAACCCCATGATGTGCATTTGCAGACAAAGCCGATCCTTGGCCTGTTTCAAAATACATTAACTGATCTGTACCTCTATGAAGAGATAAGGCTGCTTCTTGTGCTTCTTTTAACAAAGCTAAATTTATCCCAAATGACGAGTTTGCAGCTTCCGAACCAGCAATAGACTGAAACACTAAATCTATAGGTGCTTTATGCATTATTTCTAAAGCTGTGGTGACGTGGCAAAGCACGCACGACTGTGTAGGTATACTGTATTTTTCCCTCAAGTCTTCCAACAAATTTAAGAGGATAACCGTCATTTCGGGACTATCTGTGGCAGGATTTATGCCTATCATTGCATCACCGCAACCGTATAGCAGGCCATCAATCGTACTTGCAAGTATCCCTTTTGGATCATCTGTAGGGTGGTTAGGCTGTAGCCTTACGGATACACATTCTTTATGGCCGATTGTATTTCTGAATTTGGTGATAACTTCGATTTTTGAAGCTATAGAAATCAAATCTTGATTTCGCATTAGTTTGGAAACTGCCGCAACCATTTCTGGCGTAAATGCCATTCGCAGTTGATGAATAGTGGCAGCATCTGCATCGTCGGTCAATAGCCAATCACGCAAATCACCGACAGTGAAATGTGCGATGCTCTCGAAAGCTACCTTGTCGTGCGAATCAATGATTAACCTGCTCACCTCGTCTGTTTCGTAAGGAATCACTAGTTCGTTTAAAAAAGAACGTATTGGGAGTTCGGCGAGAGTGTACAATGCTGCTATACGCTGCGTATTAGATGTTGCTGCTACGCCGGCCAGCTCATCACCAGCTCTACGAGGGCTAGCCTTTGCCAATAGCTCTTTGAGACTATCAAAGTGAAACATTTCATTACCTATACGATGCTTATAACTCATCTTTGTTAGCCGTGTTAAAATAAGCGAAGACTACTCCGCACACCATAAAAACGATGAATGCAACAAATTGAATTCGAGCAAAAGCAAAAATGCTGATGATGGCGATAATGGCAGTTAACCCTGCCATACAGTAGGATAGTGTAGCATTAAAATCCTGATGTTTGTACCATTTATCCGATTCTACGTCCATTGTTTTTTTTCTTCTTAAAAGTACCAAAGAAATGCTTACCGACAAATACATGCAAACGGCCCCAAAAACAGAAAGTTCTATCAGAAAGCCAGTTTGGCTGCTCCAAATAGCCATTAAACTAACCAAAAATACCAAACCCGAAGCAACCGCTCTTTTATTTTGACCTTTGAATAATTTTTTTGGCAACAAAGGTTCTAGCTGAGCAGTCGCCGCAAGTGCTACCCCTTGCAGGGATGCTATGAGGCCAAATAGGCCTATAAATGTGAAAATCTGTACTAAAACATGCTCTCGTCCTAAAATCAAGGCCAAAGAGGCAGGCATAGGGTGGTTTTCTTCTAAAATACCCATACTTGCAGGACTATTCCAATCAATTCCACCGGCAGCAAGAGTTAGTACTAAAATAGCCAAAATTAACAGTGTGAAAAAAGCATAATAGTAGCCTCGGCTGATCGTCCTTCTGAAGTTTTTTGGTGCAATATCTCGTGTCATTAATGAAATACCTTCAATGGCCAGAAACAACCAAATAGCAAAAGGAATAGATTCCATGAAACTTTGAAAGCTGAATCCAGAATTGGGAAATGATTGTAGATTCTTGAATTCAAAAGAGCTGAATACAGAACCTTGGTATAAAAAAAGTTCTGCAATTGCCAATAGCGTTAAAATGACCAATAGTCGAACTCCTAAGTTGAGTTCAAATAAGTTGATAATAGAGAAAACTGCCAAAAATGCAGTTGCAATCCATGGAGCCATTGGTAAAGCATCTATTAAGAAACCTAGGTATTCTCCTATAGAACTTGCAATAGCAGGTGTTGCAAATAAAAATTCAAACAGAATAGCTACGGCAACAAAAGCACCCGCTTTTTCACCAAAGGCCTTTGCAACGTAGTCATGTGGGCTTCGGGCGGTAGGATATACGCATGCCAACTCAATAAGACTTTGTACTAATCCAAAGTACATAAGTGCTGCGACAAATACTGGTACAAAAAACCATACAGGCCCCGTAATAGCCCATCCTAAGTTCCAACCAAACGATTCCCCTGAAATCACCATCCCCACACCAATAGCCCAAATAGAAAAAATGCCGAGCTTATTACTGCTGATCAAGTTTTTTGATGCCTTCATAGATATAATTAAATAAAAAGGAATCTAAGTAAAATTTACAAGGAGTTGGTTTGAGTCTGAAAAGCGTTGTGAGTATTCTAAAAAAAATGAAGTGAATTCTGCTTTTAGTAATGAATGTGTTTTCTTTTCTAAACTTTAAATGACTAGTATGCTCATAGTTGTAAACTTTGAGATGAAATTCATTTTTTAGCCCCTATAAAAAGGTTTAAAGTTGTGATTTAATACTAACTTCCATGTGAAGCACTCTCTTCAAAAAATAAGAGATACTAACATATCAGAACACCATACTGACACGAAGCTACTTTAATTCGTGTTTTTTTATATCGTTCTTAATTCTTTTTGATAGTCTTTTGTATAGCGTTCTGCAAAATTGGCAATTGTTAAATAATAGATATGGGCTAAACTACGGTGATTAATAATCCATTGATAATTCTATTGTCAATTAGTGAAATTGCAATTACTCCAATTGAAATAAGTTTCGAATAGAAAACCTTCTGCCATAAGTATGTTTGACTGAAATTAAAGCTAAATAATTTGTCAGCTTGTTGAGGTTCATTAGGAGGTAAAGTACCAACCAATATTTCTGAGATTGAATAAGCTGGATAGGGTATCTTAGAAATTATGACTCATTGCCGACTCTTAGAATTGGTTTTTGTTTTCCCAAACTTTCTTTGACATTGATTTCGAATCAAATTTTCTTATTAGTTGAGAATTCTCTATTTCAGTTGATGTTACCTCCAGGTTAAAATGATTCAGGATTTCCTCGTACTCCTCCATAAACTGCGGATATTCTACAAATAGGCTATTGCTGTCCTTGTAGTTATTTGCATGCGATCTATGTCCGCTTATCATTGCTCTTAAATATTCCTCTTTGGTTTTTAATTCCTTTCCTGGTGCTAGGAATTGTTTTCTCAAGTGATCTACAGGATAATACCACCATTCGATAAAACCCCCATCTTTTGCTAACAAAGATTTAGTCAATGACTCCGTTTCTCTATCAATGTAGATCCATTTAATATTGGGAAATGCTTGCTGAAATAAACTAATGAAATAGACATTCCACGAGGTCAGTTTAATGATTAATTGACTTTTTGAATCTATCTTTTGTTGATATAAATTTACTATTTTCTTTAATTGACTTATTACTTCATCATCACTAATGTCGTTTAATATTTTTGACAATAATAATCCATTAATAGCTTCTGTTTCACTTAGGGTTGTCAAACTCTGCACCTGATTTAGCATTCTACACAACAAGGTTGAGCCACAATGAGAGGTATGAAATATTAATCCTTTTAATTCTAAGCCTGCTTCTTCTTCCGGAATATTTCCTGATTGAAGGATATAATTTTCGGACGAATTATTTTTTTCTAAATTGACACCCTCATTAAAAAATGGGTATTCAAAAACCGCATCATCCATTTTTCTGCATATGGTTTTGGGTTCTTTTTCAATTGTGGTGTATACAGGATATATTTTTTCCATTTTTTAACTTTGATGTCATTGATTTGGTTGAGTGATTGCTAGCATGGCATGTAGAGATCAAAAAACTTTCGGTTCCCAATTTTCCACTCTATAGATTTAACGCTGAACTTTCTAATTCAGACACGCTCAAATCTTTGATTTAGCGAATTGATAGAAATTGCCGAAACTCGTGTGATTGCGGAAAAGCCATTTTATCAATGTAAGCGTGTTAAGGAATAAGGTTATAATTTAAGTTTGAAATATACCCCATTAAAATCATCTAGTAAATATACGCTATCAAAAGAAGATTCAACATTTTAAAATAGTCGTTGTGCCCAATCGGTAAGCAGGTGGTCTTTATTCAAATACAGAAGTGTTAATCCTACGGAATCCGAAATTCCATGTATTAAAACTAGAAGCAACAAGTTGTTTCGTCTTTTATAAAAAATTAACGAGACAACTAGTGACCACAAGCCTACAGATACTATTCCAGAAGCTCCTTGATATAAATGAGATATTCCAAAATAGGCGGAAGTTATAAGGGCAGATAGCAACCAAGAAATATCTTTGTTTCCTATGAGTTGGGCTAAGCTTTTCATATAATATCCTCTAAACAAGAACTCCTCTCCAAAAGCGGCGAACAACCACATTATAATCATGATGACTATATAACCACTCAGGTTTCCTCTGATGTCATTTAGGGAAGACAGGTTAAATTCTCCTAAATATTTTATTAATAAAGGGTCTATAAATAAACTGAAAACGATAAAAATAATAAATGACATTCCTATACTTGTGATCACTGTTTTTAAGGTGAGTTTTTCGCCAAACCCAAACCTTTTCCAATTATAATTGCTTCCCCACAGTATTAAAAAAGCTACTCCTAGTGCAGAAAAGAAGACTAAATTTCTGTCAATAAACCCAAACAAAGGAGTAATTAACATGGTAAGGACAACCGTGTAAGGTTTTGTTAAAAACTTGAATACTTTGATTTTCATAGTTCGATTTTTTTGCCGCTAGCCAATATTCTGAAGAATGTTCCATTGTCAATAAATAAGCCTTCTGACTTCTTCACAGGGAAGTTTTTGTTGTAGTCTTTTGGGTGTTTTACATCAATCGCAAAGACTTTTCCATTGTATAGCTTCTTTACTTTCCACTGGACGGTATGACCTACTACAACAGCTTTGCCATCGAACTTCTGAATCCCTTTCTCCACTTCTTCTTGTGACAAATCATCTTTGAAATAGCCTCTGTACCAGCAGAAGCCAATTTTGGACGATATTATAACCTGATCCAATGTTAGCTTTGGTTTTGGGAAATATGGTTTGTAATAATTGTCTCTACTGATTTGGTTTACCTCGTCTATAGTAACGTCGTAATTCGTAATATCGGGATGTATGCCGCCGTGGGTAAATAGGATTCCGTTTATACGCTCCAGTGTATTCTTAGATGCCATCCACTTTCCGATGAATGATTTTTCGTTGTACAAGTCGTGATGTTGTTTACCGAGAATATTAGCGACTCCATAGTACTTATAGGATGCCGATTGGAACTTCCCTTGCATGTTATATTGCTCGTGGTTTCCGATGATGAAATGGACATTTCCGCCGTGTTTTTGAGCCTCTTGTTCCAGTTTGTAGATGAACCAAAGTACTTGTGTAGTAGAAAAGCCACGGTCCACAAAATCTCCGACCAAAACGAGATGCCCTTTGCCAAATATCCAGTTAAGACCGGTGTCTATGACCTTATTTGCAATCAGGAAATCACGAAATGTTTTATATGCACTTTCTATATCGGAAATGGCAATTATAGGCTGCCCGTCGTTGTAAATGCTTTTTGGAGGAGTAAACTGAGATTTTAGACTAAAGCTAAAGCTTGAGGAGTCTAATGGGAAAAAGCAAGTTGCGTTAACTTCTTGGGTGATTAAATGCTCGCTTTGATCAAGGTAAAAGCCATCAGTTTTATTTCCTTTTATGTAATTAACAGTAAGGGTGCTGTCCGTTTCAAAGAAAACATAAGGCCCTTCCTTTTCTAAGTTTATGGATAGTTCATTTTCACCAAATGCAAAACTTCCATTTAGCGAAATGATAACAGCAGCACCCACAAAGAAAATTACTAGGATGGTGCCAATAAGGTGTTTGAGATAACGAGTGATTCTTTTCTTCATACTTTTTTAATATTTGGGCAAACATATCTGATCATGAAATGCATTGAAACTTTTTGTGTTGTACTACATCAAGTTTGTGACAAAATCAGAATGCTGGCTTTTGAAGTGATTTCTAGCGAACCTTTAGCTTTGTGTCCCTGAAATGTGCAGGTTCGTCACAAAAGTTTATTTGTGAAGCTATAGCTGCTATTTTTGTGGAATGAAAACAGCACTGAAAGCGAATAATTGGCTTATAGTAAGAATTTTAGTACTTATAACAATCGCAATACCGTTGGGGATTATGGCTTATGAGTTTATAATTCTAGGAAACGATTCGGTGGTTTTTCTAGGCGATTATCCAATGGCAATTGGAATTATAGTAAGCTTATATTATTCCTTATTATTGGTTGTTGGCGTACTATGGGTTTTAAAACAATTGAGGTCAGTTTTAAGCTTAAAAAACGAGACGAAGAAAAATGAACTACTGCATTTGCAAAGTCAAGTGAACCCTCACTTTTTCTTTAATATGTTGAACAATATTTACGGAATGATTGATAGGGATTCGGACAAAGCAAAAAAGTTGATCTTGAAACTATCTGACCTTATGCGTTATAGCATATATGAAGGCGAAAAAAGCAAAGTTAAATTAGGCGATGAGTTTGAGTTTTTGAAAAACTACATTGAGTTGCACCAAATGAGGTATCACAAAAAAATAGCCATTGAGTTTAAGTCTGCTATTGAAAAAGATGTTGAAATAATGCCTTTATTATTGATTATTCTTATCGAAAATGCATTTAAACATGGTGTAGAGAACTTAACTGATAATGCTTATATTACTATTGATTTAATGGCGAATCGCGACCATATAAGCTTTAAGATTGAAAATAATTTTGACGAAAGTGAAATTTCGGCAGAAAAAGGGATTGGGATTAAAAACTTAAAACGTCGTTTAGATTTAGTATACCCTAATAAGCATAAGCTCAACTTTTCACAGGGAAATTCCATCTACAAAGCTCAATTAGAATTGCAATTATGATCAAATATTTAATTGTTGACGATGAGCCAATTGCACATGATATTATAAAAGGTTATTGTGACGAATTGCCTCATTTAAAGCTTATGCAGCACTGTTATAATGCTTTGGAGGCCCTAGCGTATTTGAGAGAAAATAGTGTTGATCTTATTTTCTTGGATTTAAACATGCCTAAGTTGAAAGGCTTCGATTTTTTAAAAACGCTTCCAAATCCGCCAAATGTAATTGTAACTACGGCATATCAGGAACATGCCTTGGAAGGTTACGAACTCAACGTGGTAGATTATTTGCTCAAACCATTCGGTTTTGAAAGGTTTCTAAAAGCTATAAATAAGGTCAAGGTTTCTCAAGGTACTTCATCATCGAAAGTAAAAGAGGAGAGGAGTATATTCCTCTATTGCGATAAAAAACATGTAAAGGTGAAGCTGGGTGATATCTTTTATGTGGAGGCAGCTGGTAACTATTGCAATGTGGTGCAGGAAAATGAAAACATTTTAATTAGAGAAAAGATATCTGAAATTCTAGATTTACTTTCGTCCGACATATTTGTGCAAGTGCATAAATCCTACATCGTTTCTAAACTGCATATAGATGCGATAGAGGGAAATAGAATAATGATTAAAGATCACCAAATTCCTATCGGCAAGGTTTACAAAAATAACTTGCTAAATTTGCTGCAATAGTGTGTTTTGGCCTATTCTAGTAGGAAAAGTTTAATACTACGAAAACGTTTCATTCTGTTTAAATATAGGGCATTCTTGTATTTCAAGGGCCTATATATTGGTGCTCCAGAAATAGATTTGCACCTATGAGTTTGTCAAAAGTATTTTGTTTCCGGTAGGGTCATTTATCCAAAATCCACTTTCTGTTTCTTCATAACTACTTACTCCTTGTAACGCTTTATTTAGCTTTTCTTTGGAGGTGAAATTGATGTGAAAGTTTTTCAGTCCTGCACTTTCACTTGGAGCTAGCGGCCTGTTCATTCCGTGCCAAGAGTTAAGTGCAATTCTGTGTTGATATGCTCCTCCAGCACCCAAGTCGGCATACATAAACTGTGGTAAGTAATTGAAAGAATTAAACCCAATGTTTTGAAAAAATGTATTTGAGTTTGCTACGTTGTTGGCGTATAAATGCAAATGGCCGATATAGCTATCATTCGAGATTGTTTTATTGATATCTTTATCCTCCAATTCTGCCATAACTTCATTGACATTCAGGTAGTCGGAAGCACTTCTGACTTTACCATCTGAGCCTTCAATTCTAAGTCCTCCTTCTGCTACTATTCTTTTAAATCTTTCTGGCGTTTCGAGTGTGAATTCTATGTTGATACCATCTGGGTCGTCTAAATAAATAGATTTCGACATTGTGTGATCTACAGGAGAGTGGGGATATTTAAGAGCTATTAACCTATACATGATACTTGCAAACGCAGCTTTGTTAGGCAAGTGAATAGCAAAGTGGTAAAGTCCGCTGTAGCCTTTCTGGAAATTGGTTTTGGCTGTTTCGTGAACCACCACAAGAGTTTGAGATTCTGAGCCAAACTCCGCGGATTTATCATTAGTTTTTCTGAGTTTTAGACCTGCTATTTTTGTCCAAAATTGTGTAGTCTTTTCGAGGTTGGTGATATTTAAATGTATCGCCCCAAAGGTTGCAAATCGTTCAGAATGTTGTTGCTCTTTCATGGTATTGGAAATAGGCTGTGAGAATGTTGAAAAACTATCCAACGATGCTAAGATTGATGTACCTAAAATGGTTTTAATAAATTGATTTCGATGCATGCTTCATGCAATTATTTTTTAAAAGTGATCCATGCTTAAATTAAAAGTGGATGCCGCGTTAACGATTGAAGCGGCATCCTTTTTGTTCCAAAAAGATATAGCGTAAAGCGTGTTAAAACGCCCAGAACTATAGTTGGTTTCTTCTTTTTAGATTGCCCTTTTTTCCAAAATAGGTGCTTTTTTGCTTCTTCCCCAGGCAATAAATGCTGCGATTATGACGAAGAATATATTCGCTCCAATTGCAGAGAACTCACCTCTTGAGCCATGAAAAATAGCTGCTAATACCATCACGATTGCAAGGCCTAATGCAGCCCATACGGTTAAGAAAGGTTTGATACGAAGCAATGATGGCAAAATTAAACCAATGCCTCCTAAAAGCTCACTTATGCCAATAAATCGTACTAAAGCAAGAGGAGTAGAAGTCACCCAAGGAAGCGATTCTGCGAGTGTTTCGATAGGTTGTGAGGCCTTCATGATACCCGCCATTATGAATATTGCTGCGAATAATACTTGAACTACCCATAGGGTAATATGCATTGTTTTGTTATTTGTTTGTGCTGTCATTTTTGATATGTTTAAATTATGATGGCACAAAGGTGAGGGAGATCGGAGCCTTTAAAAATAAGATATCTTAAGAAATAGATGCTATTGACATAGTCGGCGGTATAGGTTTGACTTTTCCCCAGCTTTCTGTACTTATTTTAGTCGCTAAATATATGCAGCTAGTATGTTGTTTCGGAATTCTTGGATACGTTCAGCTGTGGCTCTATCTGCCTTGTCGAAAAACAAATGCTGGTTGATTTGAAATCCGCAATAGGCGTAAATTCCAATATCAGAGGTGAGGGTAAGTGCCATGTTCATGCCTATATTTTCATACTCTTCATGCGACTTTCCATGCGTATTGATAATGGTTACTTGCTTTCCGCTGAGTAATCCTTTTTGAATTCCTTTGTCGTAGCAATAGGCAAAACCGTAGCTAAATACACGATCGATGTAACCCTTCATAATGGCCGGCAGCCCTGTCCACCAGATAGGATAAATAAAAGTGATTTGGTCGGCCCAAGAAATAAATTCTTGTTCCTGTTTTACGTCTTCGGCAACTTCGCCTTTGCGTTGTCCAGCCATGTCTGCAATCGACAGGGTAGGGTTGAAGTTGAGCTGATACAAGTCTCTAATGAGGACTTCGTGGCCGCTTTTGGCAAGGGTTTGCTCTACGGTTTGCTTTAAGTGATGATTTAAACTGTCCTTATTGGGATGGGCGTAAATGATAAGATGCTTCATTATTTTTTGATTTTAATGATGCAAATGTAGAATGCTCTTTATGTCCAAAATTGTAAGAAAACGAAATGCCTAGTTCGTGATACAAATCTCTTTCTGGAATTTCAGGTATTGAACAGGAGTATGACCAATGAAATGTTTGAAATCGTGAATTAATTGGCTTTGGTCGTAATAACCGCAGGCATCTATAATGTCAAACCAGTTTGTTTCTTGAGTTGGAGTTTGAAGCAATTCGATGGCTTGGATAAACCTTTGGTACCTGACTTTTTCTTTGGCGGTAAAACCAAAGTACTTTTTGTGATTTAGCTGTATTGTTCGCTCACTTTGATTGGTTTCTTGGGCAATTGCTTTTATTGGATTAAAAACTGTGTAATCCTCCTTAAAATGTTTGAAAGCTGTTTCGCTGCTTTTTAAATATGGGCTGCAAAAATCTAAAATCAAGTTTACACGATCGCTATGATTTGCATTTTTGACTAAATGCCAAAGGTGAGTGAAGCAGTTTTGTTCCAAAAGCTCGTCGGGATTGGTAGGTAATTTGTCTGACAAGGTAACTTTACCAAAGAAGCGGTAAAATGCATCATCCTTGAAATTGGCTACCAGCATTTCGGAACCGATAGGTAGGGTATACTCAAATGCCTTTTTAACTGGCCCCAAAACGATGCACTTATCTATATTTATTTGGCTGTTATTTTCCGAAATCAATTGAACAGGCGTGCCAAAGATAAAGACCATGATCATTTGAAAATTGGGTAACAAGGTCCTAGTTATGGCTTGGGTTGACTTGTTTTCAGCATGATAAAAGTGTGTAAAAATAGTCCCAAAAGCTTCTGGAACGGCAATTCTGTTACTTTTTAAATGCTCATCATCTGTTTCCATTCGGTGTGATTCTTATGGATGTGTACTTCAGCTGTTCAAATTTACAACCGTTCGACCTTTCAATTTCCCTTGAAGCATCAATTCTATTTTGCCCTCCAGTTCTTCCAAAGAAATTTCAACACTATTGTCCAATAGTTGAGATGGTTTCCAATCTTGTGCGAGTTTCTCCCATACCAATTTTCGGTACTTCATTGGGTAATTTTGTGAGTCAATTCCTATCAACGCAATTCCTCTTAAAATGAATGGAAATACGGTCAATTCTAGCTTTGGCGAGGCAACATTGCCACAGCACGTAATTGCTCCCATAGAATTGGTTGACTTGATAATGTTCTCCAATATCACTCCGCCTACTGTATCAATTGCTCCTGCATATAAGGGTTTTAGCAATGGTCGTTTATCCAGGTTTTCGAAATCCGCTCGGAGGATAACTTCATGAGCTCCTAGGTTTAGCAAGTAGTTTTTTTCAGACTCTTTTCCTGTGATTGCAACGATGGTATAACCAAGCTTGGCAAGAATAGCAACGCTCAACGAGCCTACACCTCCAGTGGCTCCAGAAACAACGATTTTTCCATCGGTTGGATTCACAAGTTCGGTTAAGCGTAACACTGACATTCCTGCTGTAAGGCCAGCAGTTCCATATGTCATTGCCTCTTTCATAGTGAGGTTTTGTGGTAGCTTAATGGCCCATTCAGAAGGAACTCGGATATATTCACCAAAACCTCCATCGGTGTTCATGCCGAGGTCGAAACTCGTAACTATCACTTTGTCGTCTACCTTAAATGCCTCGTTGTTGGATTTTACTACAACTCCTACGGCATCAATGCCCGGTGTGTGTGGATACGTTTTTGTGACCCCTTTATTACCTGTTGCTGATAGGGCATCTTTATAATTAAGAGATGAATAAGAAACTTTAATTAATAAATCTCCTTCTGGTAAATCGCCAATATTTCTTGACTTAAGGGTTCCTATAAATACCCCTTCATTTTCTTCAACTACAAAGGACTTAAATTCTTGATTTTCCATAATGCTTTGAGTTTTATAGGCTCCAAATTTGCCAACTGTTTTTGATCAAAACTTCGATTTTAAAAGTCATTGATCTAAAGAATCGTTCCCTTTTGATAAAAGTATAAGAACTTATTTTTCAGCTCGTTTTCTTATTTGAGCCTTGGTGGGTATGTCAAATAATTGACATGCAGTGACTTACTGTTTCTGTTGGGATAGAATATCAATCAAAATATACTTAACGCCATATGGTTCTGCTGTGACTACTTTCTTTACGTTCAGCTTGTAAGTGGTTCCTTTTTCAAAATTAAAGTTTTCAATATCAATAAGAGGTTTCATGTTCACTTCCCCTTTTTCCTTAATTAAGAATGCTTGTTTTAATTCTTCTGGTGAGCGTAAGATCACATCAACTTTTGAAGGAGCAATGTCCATTTCTATATTTTCTTCGCTATTTTGAATAATCGCCTTTTTCTTCGAAATGGTTTTTACGTATTCGTATATGATGGATGAGCCATCTTGTGGTGGATCTGCTAAGGTTACTTTCTTAGCTTCTATTAGATATTCATATCCTTTCTCATATTGAAACTCATTGAAACTTGCTTCTCCATTTGTCAAAGTAACTTTATCCTGACTACCATTCACTGAAAAAAGTAAAAACTCACCGTATACGTTATCTGACATGAAATAACCAGCATATCCTGTATCGGGATGAATAGTCATTTGAATGCTTTCTTTAACGTCTACTGCTTCTTTTGGAAAACAACTTGTCAGTAAGGTAGAAATTAGAACAAGGCTCAATACTAGATTAATTTTCTTCATCTTTTATAGAGTAGAATGGTAAGTGAAATCTGGCTTAAAATGCCAAAATACTTTAGTTTTGAATATGAACAATAACGAAGCGTATAAGCTGCTTTGCGTTTCATGTAAGAGCTAGCAAGTCGTTAAATGGTTGTAATAGCAAAAGCTTATTTTAGACTTGACTTCAAAATAGTCTTTCTATAGGAAGGCAAAATCTGAGGGAGTTTTTTCTAACTCAATTAAGGGCGATTTCATTTTTGAAAAAATGCTAAATAATCGCTTATGATTTGGGTTCAAACGCAATCATCCATTCGATCCCATATTTGTCTCTAAACATGCTGAAATAGCTACCTGAAGCATTATTGTCAAAAGGGATTTCAATTTCTCCACCTTCTGATAGGCCGTCAAATAACTTTTCGGCTTCCTCTCGGTTTTCAGCAGTAATGGAGATTTTGGATCTGTTTTCCTTTTCATTCACTTTCCCCATAATTTCGGGAACATCATTTGCGATTAAGGTATTATTGCCAATAGGTAGAGCAATGTGCATTAGTTTATCAGCCTCTTTTTCTGGTACGGGAAATTCAGGGCCAGCCAAATCTTTGAAACGTATAATTTTGGAAAACTCTCCTCCAAATACTGATTTGTAAAAATTGAAAGCTTCTTCTGCGTTACCGTTAAAGTTTATATGGGGATTGATAAGTGCCATTATTTTAGTGCTTAAGTTTTTTTGAAAGTAAGTTCTTTTTCTTCTAAAGCTTCCCGTAGTTTTGGAATAGAGCTCTTACCCATTCCGTGAAGTTTTAAAATTTCCACTTCCGTAAATTCTGATAGTTTTTCTAAAGTTTTTATTCCTGCATTTTCCAAAGCTCGCCTCGCTGGAGCAGCAAGGATTGATAGAAAACCATTCGTCGGTTTTCTGTTCTCTTCGCAAATTGGGCACGTAGGGCAATCCGAACTCTTAAAGTATTGATGTCCTTTTTGACATGTCCTTAAAGTTGCCTTCATTTTTTACTTTTTAGGTTAATGCTCATTTAGAGAATTGGTAAAATTGATATTAAATCGCTAAAACCCAATCGTTAATAATTTTCACCAAAGCCTGTTCTGAACTTTTAATCTCTTGGAAACTTTTGAAAGTGGCAATTGCCCTATCATTTTCTTTCCAAACGAGTAAACCATATTCGTCTGCAATAAGTCTCCCTTCGGGTTGATCAATTTTCTTTGCTCCACGATGAAAAATAAGTTGAACTTGCTTTTTCGGTGGTTGAATACGCATGGTTATTCTATCTTCATTGTCGAAATAATAATTTGGGCCGTTCCATTTTATATTTTCTGCCAAGTTGCTGTTCGCAGTAAGTATAATTTTACGCAATTCTTCAATTTCTATTCTAAATGGATGATTCAACTCGTCCAAAAAGTTAGATACACTTTTGTTTAGATTTACCACTATGTTGTCACTTCATAGAGTGAATACCAATCATGTTTCCTTCAGTATCTGTGGCCAGTACCATGTTTCCGTAGTCGCCAATGGACATTTTGGTTTTAAAAACTTTACCGCCAGCATCCTCCACTCGTGATTCTTCTATGCTACAATCTTCACTCATGAAGTATACAATGGTGCTATTGTTTCCTGCCTTAAAGCCTTCCATTTTGACCAATGTACCAGAAGCACGATTATTGGTTTCCATGTTACTAGGGAAGGCTAACATTTGCATGTCATCATCTATTGGGTTTGGTAATTCAGTAAGTTGAATTTGGAAGACTTTTTCATAAAAGGCTTTGGCTCTTTGGAGGTCGTCAACATAAATTTCAAACCAAACAACTGGATTTTCGAAGTTCATAATTGCATTGTTTTGAGTGACTAAAGATAATTATAATTAAGCTTATTTAAGAAAGTAGCTATCTCTTCCTTTGGAGCAATCGACTTACATCATTAAAATCTAAAGTTCAGAAAATGGGTCACTGCTTAATCCATTTGTTTTGAGGTAGATGTACTTGTGTTCTGCGTCTAGGATAAAGTTAAATCTCTTAAGTAAGTCACCGCCAAGCACGCTCATTTTTTGTCTTCCTACAGAGCCCTCAAAAAAGCCAACAGGTATATTAGTGAATTCGTGTTGACCAATTAGAAAGGAAGGTAATTTCGACTTTTTGACTTTGATAATATTTCCATAAGAGTCCTTAAGTTCTGTTTCTTTTATAACCTCCAATTCTTTTAATTTCTCGTTTGACTGTACAAATGTGTCATCGTACAAAATACTTCCAGAGTAACCAGAATGAATGAGGTAGATATTCCAAATGCTATCTTTTCCTAATATGCTTGTTCCCTGAATGAACATGGAGCCGTTTTGATTTAAAAGTTCTAATTTTTCGTAATTAGCAGCTTTTGTAGGTAAAGAATTATAAATCTTAATTACCTTTTGGTCAAAATCTACCTCTATTGATTTACCTTCAAATAGACTAGGACCAAACTTGCCTACGGACATTCTCCCAGACTGTTCGCATTCCCAAATCGGAATATTGCTTTGGCTAAAATCGCCAATTGCCAAGTCATTTTTATTACTTCTCCGCGAAGTGCTTTCGCCACCCCAGCTGCTTACGGTATCTTGTTCATTCCAGCTGATAGAAGCTAAGTCTTTTGTTACATCTTTAATCAAACTAACATCGCTAACAGCAGTATGAAACATCAAAGCAAGGGTGTCTTTTTGATTCAAAACAACATCAACTAGGATATTATTATAGGTTGTTAATTCAAAAGGAATTGTTTCAATAACGTCATTTTTTTGAGCCATCGAAACTTGTGAAATTGATAATAGAAGTACAGTAATTATGAGCTTGTTCATAAATCTAAATTTTAAATTACTTGGGCCAATCCCATTTTAAGAGGTCATCGCTCCATGCAATACCTATTGATGCATTTTTGTCAAAATCGCCTTCGGTTTCGGTTTTAGGGCCAGAACCATGAAAAAACATGATATACTTTTTCTCTTCTTTTGATTTTAAAACGGTTCCGGCGGAAATTCTGCCTTTCGCCCAATCCCATTCAGATTGACCAAGTGTGATTATGTTTCCCCAGTCATTCCAATTTTGAAGATCTGCTGATCGTTTGATTGCAATTCCATTATGTGGAGAATGAATTAAGATGTATTCTCCTTTTTCATTCAACACAGATACATTTTCTCCTGATTTTGTGTTTCCGTGAAATGTCCAATTTTTCATATCATAGCTATAGGACATACTGACACCTTTTTGCTTGTAAAAACACCAGAATTTACCTTTTTCATCTTTGTCTTCAAGTAGATATGGGTCTATCATTCTTCCCATATCGGTAACATCTATGTCTGCTCCCTTTACCTTTATTAATTCTGGTTTTCCCCAGTTATTAAGATCCTTACTTCTCATAATGAATAAGCGAGCATCCTTTGATCCGTATCGAACTTCTTGCTCTACGGTATGGTTGGGGCGAGGGTAAGTTTGTAGGCATAAAATCCACTCATCGTTGAACTTGATTACATTGCCAGGACTCGAGTAATCCAATGTTTGATCTTTAGGCGTGAGGATTTTGGGAGTACTCCAGTTTTTTAAATCCGAAGACTGACTCTGAGCTGTATACGAATATATTTTTCCTTCTTCAGTTTTAACTAATGTGAAAAATAGGTAGTAAACATTTTCATGATATAATATAGCTGGATCGCGATAGGCTGTGGTATCATTGCCCTTAAAGATGATAGGTGAATCTAATTTGATAAGAAGCTTGGTTTGTCCAACAGCAAAACAGTAAGAAATACAAAAGAATAAAATTAAGTAATGTTTAAAGTGCTTATTCATGGATGTTTTGAGTCTTTTTATGGCCTTGTCTTATAAGGCAAATTAATGCTCAGCTATCAATTAGAAATTGAAAAGCATATCTCATTATATATGATGTTAAAAAGACATATAAGAGTTTTATGAAATTATCTTCGCTAAAGATAGTTTTTGTTTGTTTATAAATAGAATATCCGCAGCAAAAGGACTTGCTGAATAGGTAGTTTTTATGCAGACCAGCAGATTTTATAATTTGAAGTTATGTATTGAACCATCTTCACTTAACGCAAAGCATTTCAAATTCTACTTCCAAGGACCACTTTTTGTGACATTAATAAATCCAGTGCCATTAAACCTAAAGAGTCCACCTCCTCCGCCAACCCATAACCTACCTTTCGTATCTTCAAAAACGGTTTGAACTGCTCTTACGCCTAGTCCTTCATTTTTACTGTAATTTGTAAACGTTTTTCCATTATAGCGATAGACGCCAAAGCCTTCGGAGCTCAGCCAGATATCACCTGATTTGTCTTCGTACACAAGGCAAACTTCATTATTGCCAATGACATCGTTTTCGGTATAGTTTGTAAAACTTTTACCATCGTACCGGCTTGCACCTCCGTTTCTTGTTCCAAACCAGATATTACCTTTTTTGTCTTCTAAAATTGTATCTACATAATTATCTGTCAGGCCATTTTTGGTAGTGAAATGCATAAATGTTTTCCCGTTGAATTAAATTGCTCCATTGCCACTCGTTCCAAACCAAAGGTTTCCTGCCTTATCTTCCGAGATAGACCATACCGTTACGCCTGTTAATAAATTAGTGGCCGTTGCATCTTTTGCGTATGGCAGTTCAAAGGACTCCCATTTATTGCCATTATATCGAAATACACCATTGCCCGCACCAGCCCATACATAGCGTTTACTATCTGAGAATATGCTCCAAAAGTGATTGTTGTTAAAATATTCTTTACTCGTGAAGTTAGTAAATGATTTGGTTCCATTACTATTCACCGACCAGTCGTATTTAACAACTCCTTGATTTGTGGCAAACCAAATGTTTCTTTCTGCATCTTCAGTCATGCCTGTAATTTGTTGCCCACCAAACCCTTCTTCATTTGAGAAGTAAGTTATGCTATCATCATTAAAATGAGCAACGCCTTTACCGTTTGTTCCGAACCACAGATTTTCATTTTTATCCTCATGAATATTTCGGATGTACGTTGCGATTTGATTGTCAACTAGCTTTTCTGCGTTAAAAAACTGCTGGTGACTTATCTGCTTTTCAGCGGAAGATTTAGTATGCTCTTGAGCACTGCAAGAGGTGTTTAAAGTCAAAAGTGTCAAGAGTATAAGAGAGAGTAAATGAGTGATATTCATTTGTGATGAAGGTTTTTACAATGGTAATGAGAAGTATCTATAAGTAGACTAATCAAATGTAAAAAGTTGTAAATCAAATATAAAGAATGATGTAAAGTACTTTTTTTGATGTTTTTCCTATGTCCAAAATGAACAAGGAAGTCGCGAGCATATATGAAAAAATAAAGTTTTCGATGTGTAAATTAGTGACAGATGGATTTTTATGCTTTAAGATTAAAAGCTTGGGCTAGCAATAGGGGCGAAGCTTCATATATTATTACTATTTTAGGAACATCAATTTGTTTTTAAATCAACGAGCCAAATTTTTATGACTTACATAAGGTCCTTATTACTTGTCACTAACTTATTTTTCTTTTCTCCTTTCTTGTACGCACAGTCAACTCTCAACTTGGCGGACATTTACAGCAATAATACTTACAGTGCCGAGGGTTATGGGCCGGTAAGATGGATGGAGGATAATGAAGGCTATTCAACACTTGAAAGAAATGAAACCGTAGGGGGTGTGGATATCGTTAGGTATGAAGCACTTTCGGGTAAAAGGTCCTTGATCGTTTCTGCTAGTAAATTAATTCCTAATGGGCAGTCGGATCCGCTTTCGATACAGGATTACGAGTGGTCAGTAGACAATTCAAAGCTGCTCATTTTTACAAATACTAGAAAAGTTTGGCGTTACCATACCCGTGGAGACTATTGGGTGCTGGATCTCAAATCAGGAGTGTTAACTCAGCTTGGGAATTCTGTGAAACGTACAACCATGATGTTCGCAAAGTTTTCACCTAAAGCAGACAGGGTAGCTTATGTGAGTGAGAATAACATTTATGTTGAAAATATAGCTTCTGGAAAAATCACTCAAGTTACTAAGGATGGAAGCGAGTCGATAGTGAATGGAACATTTGATTGGGTATATGAAGAAGAGTTAAGTTGTAGAGATGGGTTCCGATGGAGCCCAGATGGTTCTACAATCGCGTATTGGCAATCGGATACGAAAAACATAGGAACGTTTTACATGATAAATAATGTGGATTCGCTTTATTCTAAGCCCATTCCACTACCATACCCCAAAGTAGGAACCCCCAATTCAAGTGTTAAGGTCGGTGTTGTTTCAGTAAGTGGTGGACAAAGTAAATGGTTTGATGTTCCCGGAGATCCAATAAATAATTACCTCGCAAGAATGGACTTTATTCCAAACTCCAATGAAGTAATGATTCAGCAACTCAATAGAAAGCAAAATCAAAATACTGTCTGGATTGGTGATGCCAGTTCCATGAAACTGAAAGAGCTATTCATTGATCGTGACGAGGCTTTTCTTGATATCCATGACAATATCATGTGGTTAGAAAATGAAAAATATTTCACTTGGACCAGTGAAAAAGACGGTTGGTTAAATCTATATCGTGTTTCTAGAGATGGTAAGGAATTTACAACCATTACAAAAGGCAGTATTGATGTTGTTCAAATTAACTGTATTGACCCCCAAAGTGGCTATGTATATTATATCGCTTCTCCAGAAAACTATACGCAACGCTATTTGTATAGAAGTAAATTAGATGGAAGTACCATGCCCGAAAAGGTAAGTCCTAATAATCAGCCGGGGCAACATGCTTATCAGATTTCGGCTGATGCAAAATATGCCATTCATACTTTTCAAAATACAACAACACCGCCTATAATTTCATTGATCAACTTGCAATCTCACAGGCCAATTAGGGTTTTGGCAGATAACAAAAAGCTTGCAGATAAAGTGGGTGCATTGAAACTGAATAGCAAAGAATTTATCAAGCTAGATATTGGAGAAGTTGTGCTAGATGCTTGGATGATAAAACCTGCGAATTTTGATAAGAATAAAAAGTACCCCCTCATTTTTTACATTTATGGTGAGCCTGCGGGAGCTACCGTGCAAGATTCGTGGCAAGGTGGAGATTTGTGGCATCAGTACCTTTCTCAGCAAGGTTTCATTGTTGTGAGTATTGACAATAGAGGAACCAAAACACCAAGAGGTAGAGATTTTAGAAAGTCTATTTATGGACAAATCGGCATTTTGGCGGCTAATGACCAAGCTGCTGCCGCAAAAGTTCTTTTTAGTACTTATGACTTTATTGATACCGAGCGAATTGGTATGTGGGGCTGGAGCGGTGGAGGTCAGATGACAATGAATTGCCTTTTCCGTTATCCAGAAATTTACAAAGCAGGGCTCGCAGTTTCTTTTGTATCCGATCAGAGGCTTTATGATAATATTTATCAGGAACGTTATATGGGGCTTTTGGAAGAAAATGAAGCCAATTACATTGAAGGTTCGCCAATTACGCACGCTCACAAATTGGAAGGCGATTTAATGATTATTCATGGTACGGCAGATGATAATGTTCATTATCAAAGTTTCGAAAGGCTTGCTAACGAGCTTATCAAGCACAATAAAATGTTTGATATGTTATCTTATCCCATGAGGTCGCATAGTATTCACGAAAGGGAAAATACTTCTTACCACTTACGACAAAGTATGATGAGGTATTGGGACCGGGTACTGAAGTAATATAATCACTAAGTCCGCAAGAATAATTGATCATTCTTGCTTTTTACAATGTGGTTTAACTAAAACCGAATATTCCTCTAAAACTACTCTAAGCATGAGATTTATACTTTTGATCATTCTTTTAAATACCATTACTGATCTCAACGCTCAAGTCGGGAAAGGACATAAGATGGCAGAAGAGATAGACAATAAAACCTTCGATCCTGCAAGTGTACTTTGGTATGATAAACCCGCCGCTGTTTGGGAGGATGCATTGCCCATTGGGAATGGTCGCTTGGGTGCTATGGTGTTTGGTGGAGTAAAAGAAGAGAGAATCCAACTCAATGAAGAAACCTACTGGAGTGGTGGTCCATACAGTACAGTGGTAAAAGGTGGGCACGAAGCACTCCCAGAGGTTCAGAAGTTGATTTTTGAAGGAAAGCCTATTGAAGCTCATAAATTGTTTGGTCGTAAACTCATGGGCTATCCTGTGGAGCAGCAGAAATATCAGTCTTTGGCAAACTTGCATTTATTCTATAAAAACGAGGCGGAGGATGCTCAACAATACAAGAGGTGGCTAGACCTAGGAAACGGTATTTCTGGAGTAACCTATGAGATTGAAGGTGTGAAGTACATTAGAGAAGTTTTTGCTTCTGCAGTTGACCAAAACATCGTTATAAGACTAACTGCTAGTGAGAAGGGAAAAATTAATTTTGAAACAGAATTGAGAGGAGTGCGAAACAGTGCACATTCCAATTACGCAACCGACTATTTCAGAATGGATGCCGAAGGAAATGATGAATTGATATTGAGAGGGAAGTCTGCGGACTATCTTGGTATAGACGGGAAGTTACGATTTGAAGCGAGGTTAAAAGTAAAGTCTGAAGGCGGGAATACGACAATAAAAGGCACAAGAGTTAAAGTTGAAAATGCAAATTCAGTTACGCTTTATTTTGTAGCTGCAACCAATTTTGTGAATTATAAAGATGTAAGTGGTGATGAGAAACTTAAAGTGAAAAATGGGCTAGATGTTATAAGTCGCAAGAGCTATGAAAATATCAAAAAAGATGCTGTAAACGACTATAAGCAGTTTTTTGAAAGGGTAAGGTTAGACTTGCCGGTTACAAAAAACTCATATTTGCCAACTGACGAAAGGTTAAAAGAGTTAAAGACTTCCTCAGATCCTCAATTGGCCTCGTTGATCTATCAATTTGGTAGGTATTTGCTCATCTCTTCTAGTAGAGTGGGTACGCAGCCTACAAACCTTCAAGGTATTTGGAATGAAGACATGAACCCTAGCTGGGATTCTAAATACACGACCAATATTAATACAGAAATGAATTATTGGGGAGTGGAATCTGCAAACCTATCTGAGCTATCGGAGCCACTTTTTACTATGATTAAGGAGCTCACTGTTCAAGGAAGTCAGGTTGCTAAGGAGCATTATGGTGCATCGGGTTGGGTATTTCATCAAAACACAGATTTATGGAGAGTAGCGGCACCAATGGATGGTCCTACTTGGGGGACATTTACAGTAGGTGGGGCATGGTTGGTAACTCACATGTGGGAGCATTATCTATATTCCAAAGATGAGGCTTTTTTGAAAGAAATGTATCCTGTGCTCAAGGGTTCGGTTGATTTCTTTATGGACTTTTTGGTTCAACATCCCAACGGAAAATGGTTAGTAACTAATCCATCTAACTCGCCCGAGAATCCTCCTAAGGGTCCAGGATATGAGTATTTCTATGATGAAGTTACGGGAATGTATTATTTCACAACCATAGCAGCTGGTGCAACAATGGATATGCAAATTTTGAAGGATTTGTTTAGCTATTACATCAGTGCTGCTGATTTGCTAAAAAAGGATAAAGATTTTGCGGAAAGGGTAAAAATTGCAAGAAATAAGCTTGTTCCATCGCAAATTGGAAAAGATGGAAGCCTTCAAGAATGGGCAGATGATTTGGAGCAATTGGAAGATAAACACAGGCACTTTTCGCATATGTATGGTTTGTATCCTGGCAATGTTTTGTCCGCCAAGCATACCCCCGAATTGGTTGATGGCATCAAGTCGGTTTTGGAACAAAGAGGAGATGGCGGAACTGGTTTTTCAAGAGCTTGGAAAACGGCCTTGTGGGCAAGATTATCAGACGGTGAGCGAGCACATAAGATTTATAAAGGTTACCTAGAGGAGCAGTGTTATATGTCACTTTTTGCCAAATGCTTCACGCCATTACAAGTTGACGGTTCCTTGGGAATGACTGCTGCGATTACAGAAATGCTGGTTCAATCGCACGAAGAGGTAATTGATTTATTACCCGCACTTCCGGCCGAGTGGGAGGAGGGTTCATTTAAAGGCGTAAGAGTAAGAGGAGGTTTTAAGCTCGACTATACTTGGGATGCAGGAAAGGTTAAAAAAGTTACAGTGAACTCTAAGGCTGGTTCTGTGTGTAGAATAAAAACTGGAACAGGGTTAACCCCGACAATTAACGGTAAAAAGGTTTCATTCCTAAACACCGAAGATGGAGTTATTCAGTTCAATACGATAAAAGGTGGAGTTTATGTTTTTCAATAAGGTGACCTCTATCTTTTACGAAAGTAAGATTTCTCAAAACGTACTTTTATGTCGATTAGGCTTACGTAATGAAATTAATGCAAACAATTGATCGCTCGAATACTCCGAACATTAAACCATGAAAAACTACTTTATAATCACCTTTTTCCTTGCATTTTTCTGTGCGAAAGCCCAACAGGCTCCTAATATCGTATTCTTTATTGGAGATGATATAGGTTGGAACGATTTCGGTTGCTATGGAAATGAAGCGGTATCAACTCCAAATATCGATAATATGGCAAAAAAAGGAATTCGGTTTCAAAATGTATTCCTCACCGCAAGCTCATGTAGCCCAAGTCGTATTAGTATTTTGAATGGAAGGTACCCGCATAATACTGGAGCAGCAGAATTGCATATGCCTATTTCTAGTGAATTGCCAAATCTCGCAGGTGAGCTCAAAAAAGCAGGGTATTACACGGTATCGGCGGGGAAATGGCATCAAGGGCCGGCTATGGCAGACAGTTTTGATAAGGTTTATTCACGCCAAGGTGGAGAGGATGGAAATGGGGATGGTGGCGAAAATAACTGGGTCCGTTCCATTGCCGAAAGGCCAAAAAAGAAACCTTTCTTTATGTGGTTTGCATCGCATGATGCTCATAGGGTATGGGGTAATAATGATTATTCAGGAACCAATGAATGGGAGGGGGTAAAGGTGCCGCCTTTTATGGTTGATAGTAAGCCTACCAAAGTAGACTTTGCTCAATATCATGACGAAATTACTCGTTTTGATGCTTTTATTGGTAAAGTAGAAAAGCAGTTGGAGAAAGAAGGCTTGCTGGAGAAAACAATTATTATCATCATGGCGGATAATGGACGACCATTTCCTAGGTGTAAAACTCGCTTGTATGACGACGGAATAAAAACGCCATTCATCGTGCGGTGGGATGGGAAAATATCAACAAATAAAGTTTCCAAAAGTATGATTAGCTCCATTGATATAGCACCTACATTGTTAGAGTGTGCCAAAGTAGCAATTCCCGAAAATGTTCAAGGAAAGTCATTTGCTTCAGTATTATCAAAACCAGCATCTACGTTTCGCAATTTCGCCTTTGCGGAGCATAATTGGCATGATTACGAAGCTTACGAACGAATGGTAAGGACCGAAGATTTCCTTTATATTTATAATGGACGTCCGCAGTTTCCACAGTCTACCTCTGGAGATAACCATAGAGACTCTTCCTTCCAAGAATTGGTAAAGGTTTGGAAAAAGGTGATTTGACAAGCCTTCAGTTAGATAATTTCAAAGCACCTAGGAATTTTGAGGAGCTTTATGATTTAAAAAATGATCCTTCGCAGTTGTATGATGTGTCTCGCAAACCTGAGTTTCAGGATCAATTAGCTGAATTGCGAGCTGTTCTAAAGCAATGGCAATCTGACACAGGAGACAATGAGCCACAGAAGCTTACACCGAGTAATCATGACTGGCTCATGGGCTATATGAACAATCAAAACTTACAAAGAGGTGAAATGCCAGGGGCTAAGACCAATGCACATTTGAACAATAATTCTGGGGCTTTTTAGGAAAATAATCTAAATCAAATTCTAAAGTATAAAGGGACAGAACGTGATAATTCTTACAAATTTTAAAGCTTTTTGCTTTAAAGGGTGTTATCGAGTTTTAATTGTCCAGCCAATTACCCGTTTCAGTTCTCAACTATTAGGAAAATAGCCCAGCTAACTATTGGTGAAAGAGAGAGTTAGGTCGCTTGTATTGATTTTTGATAAAACCGCCTTCTAACTCTTATTTCATTTCATTATTTGCGAGGTTCATTAGTCTATCAAATTCGTTAGTAATAGTTGAAGCGGAAACACCTTCCTTAAACTCATTAACAAGCTGATGTCGTGGGTCATTGGGCTGCAAACGCCACATTAGTGTACCATCTTCAAAAATATGGTTATAACCTTGAGTGTGTAGCTTGAAAAATTCATTGTACCCTCTTACAGCAACATATACAGCTATTAAATCAGCACTATGGTGCCAGTCTCTGTTCCAGCCTTCCAGAAAAATGTTATACGACCTAGCCACTAGGTCAGTTTTAGACTTGTGATTAAACGAGGGACTTCCAGTTTTAATAAGGTCAGCAAACTCACCACCACCTGTAAACGTAATAAGCGTGGGCCACATTTTGCTCACTTTCACAATGGCATCAGGATCGGGCTTAAAATTACCCCACCTGCCAATGTCCTGAGAATAAGGATATCTACCACCCATACACACCAAGTGTTTTACCTTTTGTCTTACCAGTTCCACGCCATTTAGTGGACTTATATTGTCAGGTGGGCTGTTAAGAAGATTTGATAAATTCGACAAATACCCTACGGTAACGATCACAACACTTGTGTCCGATTGGCTACACAAAATTTGGCGATAAAGTGTTACAGCATCTGGTGCATTTTCCCCTAAGCCAATGTCTTGTGGGAACTCCTCCGATATAATTTTTGCGTACTTAGAGTTTCTATAAACCCCATGCGTTTTAACAGCACCAATAGGAATATTTGGTTTATTGAAATAGGTATTAATAGCATCGACAGTAGGCACGGCCCAAGGGTTTAAGCTACAAACCATGGTGGCTAGAATTTCAGCTTCGCCATTCGCAGCAAGTCCATGCAATAATGCGAGTGCTCCTACATCGTCCACATCTGATTCCATATCGGTATCAAATATAATTTTTACTTTTTGTGCGGAACTGGAATAAATGCCTAATAATAAGGCGATAAAAACAGAAAAGTATATATTTTTTATTGTCATGGTTTCCTATTTCACGGCCTAAATGAAACGATAAATTGTCTTGTTTCAACGTTTCGTTATACTTGATTTGGAGTTTAAATCTTCAAAGTAAAATACAAGTAGTTTTCGCTTATCAAAGACAAGATTTAACTCTCATACATTTACATACAAATGTTGCGAAAATGTCAGTTTAAGCGAAGAAGGTTATTTTAAGTTTGAGCAAAGATTATTATTTTCATTTCGAGCGAAGGCGAGAATAGTCTCTTGCTATCAAAATCTTACAAATTATAAAGTAGTGGAAGTTGGAGGAAATTGTTAATTACATCTACCTCTATTTTACAATTGAATAATCATTCTTTTTTCTCGCTACTCGATTGATAACAAAGATTTTAATGACTTTATATTATAACGCTTTGTTCATTTACACTTTTAAAGTCTTGTATTTTTTCGTTTCAACCCTTTTACGATCTCAAACCAAATCACAGATACAAAACCGATTGAAATACTTATTGCTATCTGAAGTAAATTCAATGTTTCGAACTCGAAAAAAGAGGTTAGCGGTGGAACAAAAAGTATGAGTCCGACCAATGCCATGGTGATAAGTATGATAAATAATACGAGGTTATTTTTATATTTCAGAGTTGTGAAAATGGAGTAATAAAAGGAGCGATTGATAAGCGTGAGAAAAATATTTGCAGCTATCAAAACCGTAAAAGTCATGGTTCTTGTGAGTGCTTCATTATAGCCATTGCTCACTGAATATTGGTAAACCAGTAAGGTTCCTGCTGTAATGGCCAGACCTTGTATTACACTGATAGAGAGTTCTTCCCAGTTGAAAAAGGTTGAACTCAGTGCTTTGGGTTTTTGAATCATGGTGTTCTTTTCCATGGGTTCATTTTCGTAAATAATAGAGCAAGTAGGGCCCATGATTATCTCCAAGAAAATGATATGAATTGGCGAGAAAATATTGGGGTATATCCAACCTAAAGCCAATGGAATAAATACTGTGAGAATAATGGGAATATGAATGGAAATAATGTACTGGATGGCCTTTTTGAGGTTTGTGTAGATTTTTCGGCCCATGGCAACTGCGTTCACCATTTTGGATAAATCATCTTCCAATAAGATCAAAGAGGCGGCTTGTTTTGCTATTTCGGTTCCTTTCTTGCCCATTGCAATACCTATGTGAGCAGCTTTGAGTGCGGGACCATCATTTACACCATCGCCCGTCATGGCAACAATTTGATTATTGGCTTTTAGGGCATTGATGATTTTTAGCTTAGCCTCAGGAAACATTCGTGTAAAAATGACCGTTTCCATCACTTTGGTGTGTAACTCTACTTCTTGGAGTTGCATGAGTTCATCACCCGAAATGGTCTTTTCGTGGCCTCTAAAACCTATTTGCTTGGCAATAGCACCGGTGGTTGCGGCATTGTCTCCTGTGATAATCTTGACTTCAATTCCGGCGGAATAAAAGTCTTCTAGCACTTTTCCAATGTTCTTTTTGGGAGGGTCGTAGAAGGCCACGATTCCTTTAAACACAAATGGTAGGTCTTGTTGAGCAGCTGGAAAATGTTCACCAGTGAATGTAGAAAGACCCACACCCAACACCCTGTATCCATCACTTGCTAAAAAGTCGATTGCTTTGTGAATCTGTTGTTTTTCGGTTTCGGAGAGGTTTGAGACATTGATCAGGGCCTCTGGAGCACCTTTGGCTGCAATGATTCTGTTTCCGTTTTTGTCTTGAAAAACGTGGGTCATCATTGGTGGTTTACCTCCGAGAGGGTATTCGTGGGCTAGGATATAGTTTGGTCGCTCATCTTTTTGGAATACCTCAGAATAGGTTTGATGCAAGGCCACTTCCATGGGGTCAAATGGAATGGGTTCGCTTGCCCACATTGAAATTCGGATGAGCTCTTTTTCGTCGGTATTTAAATCGTCAGTTGGTTTAGAGATTTTGTTAGATGAAAACAAATAAAGTTTTGCTAGGGTCATCTTGTTTTCGGTTATGGTGCCTGTTTTATCAGTGCAAATCACGGTAGCACTACCAAGTGTTTCTACAGTTTTCATTTGCTTCACCACAATACCCATTTTCATTAACCGCCATGCTCCTAAGGCCATGAACGTAGTGAAAGCAACTGGAATTTCTTCGGGCAAAATGCTCATTGCAAGTGTAAGGGACTGCAAAAGGCTATTGAGTAGGTCGTGCGAGTGCCAATAATTGATAGCCCAAACAATGAGAAAAACTACTGCCCCCACAATGGCCATCTTCTTTACAAAATTGGCTATTTGTAGCTCTAGCGGTGTTTTTTCTTCTCTGATACTTTCTAGACTTGAGCCTATTTTCCCTAGTTTGGTTTGTTTGCCAATCGCGGTAATAGTGGCAATTGCCAGGCCGCTAGCTACTGAAGTGCCGCTGTATATGAAATTGTCTTCCTGATCTTTATCTTTAAAAACTGCAAATGATTCTCCTGTGAGAATAGATTGGTTTACCGAGAAGTCATTGGAGTGAATAATGGTACCATCGGCTGAAATGGATGTTCCTTCCTCAACCATGAGGCTGTCGCCCACGACCAAGTCTTCACTTTTGATTTCTATGATATCGCCATTGCGAATGACTTTGCATTTTGGCTGAGAGAATACCTTTAATTTCTCTAAGGCATTTTTGCTGCGAGAATCTTGATAAAGAGAGATAGAAGTGATAAAAATAATGGCGGCTACAAGAAAAATCCCGTCGCCTGTTTCGCCACTTATAAAATAGATAGCTGCAGCAACCAATAACAAAATTGTCATAGGTTCTTTTAAAATATCTATGAGGGTATCTAGGAAGCCACTTTCGCTGTCATAATCAAGGGTGTTTTTGCCAAACTTTTCCCTTGAAAGCGTCACCTCTTCGGTTTTCAATCCTTCTATACCAAAATGATTTGATTCCATAGCTAAAGATAAGTTTAAATGACGAAATGTAGCGTGCTAAAATTATTTTGAATCAAAGTCGTACGAAATTTAGGTAAATGAAGTTTAGAAAAATTTATACTTATAATAAAAAGGGAGGAGGTGAATATGTATGTCCAAAAACAAATAAAGCCCTTGGAATTTTATTCCAAGGGCTTTGCAAAGGGCTGAAGTTAATTTATTTCAAATATGAATTTAGCATCCATAAAGTCTTCTCGGTCTGAGAAATATAATCACTCATTAAACTCACAGTACCTTCGTCATCGGCATCCGCAGCAAGAGAAAGAATCTCTCTTTCTTTTGAAATTAAAGTTGCAAAGTTTTTAACGACTATTTCAACTCCCTTCACACCATTGCTAACACCTTTTTCTTCTTTGATTTCAGTTGTGCTCAGGTAATCGGAAAAGGTATGTAAGGGCTCAGCTTCTAGCGTTAAAACCCTCTCCGCTATTTCGTCAACCTTTATGATTGCGTCGTTGTAAAGCTCCTCGAATTTTAAGTGTAACTCAAAGAATTCCTTTCCTTTTATATTCCAGTGTAAGCCTCTCAGGTTTTGATAAAATAACTGGTAGTTTGCTAATAAATCATTCAATTTTACGGCAAGCTTTGCCGCTTTTTCTTTGTCTATTCCTACTAAATTTTTCATAACGTTCTTATTATTTCTATAAAGTTAGTTTCTTTATTACAAGCCGAATGTGACCTGCGTTACATCTAGAATTATTACCTTAATTTTGGAGTTTTGTTCTATAGGGTAGAAAAAAAACGTCACTTTTTTTTGATTGTTTAAGTGTGATACCTTTCGGGAAATGTTCAAATGAATGGTATCAATTGATCTTTAAATTCTTAACAATCTCATATTGCTTTTCAACAACAGATCCATTGTGCCCGTGCCCCGCATCAGGAAGTAAATAATACTCTTTGTGAGGAGCTGTTATTTTGTCAAAATATGGCTTATTTATAGCAGATGCTGTTAAAATGTCTTTCTCTCCTTGAATGTAGTAAACTGGTATTTCAAACTTCAGTCCGTTTTTGTAAAAATCAATTCCAGCAGCCATTGCTTTTATTTGAAGTTTTTGATGTCCTACAAAATTTATAAACGAATAATCGTCGCCATCATATCTAGCCTTAGCTTCCTTTTCATTGTCGTACGCAGGAGCTAATTTAAACCATGATTCTGGGGCAGGTTTTGAGCTTTTAGCTTCATAGCCTTTAACTACTCGTAAAAGCTGACCGTAACTGCGGGCATTATCATATGGCGGATTACCAAGTGATTCTAGTTTTTCAATATTCTCGGTATTGTTCTCAATTTTAGCGAGTTCGTAAGTTCGGGTATAAGAATATTTGAAATTTTCGGCGAAGCTTACAAACTGAGAATGACCTAAGTAAGCATGGAAAAGTTCAGGGTTTATAAGTGCCATTTCTGTGCCAAGAATAGAACCCCATGAAGTACCAATCAAGACTACTTTGTCTTTTTTTAGGAGCTGGAGAACGTATTCAATTACTTCTATTCCATCAGCTGTCATTTGTTTTACAGTTAATGGGTTCTCAATCCAATAGTCTTCAGTTACTTCTTCAGGTGCATGGCGACCATATGTTTTTCCCGCCCCTCTTTGATCCCAGTTTACCAACACAAAATACTTCTCCCATGCACGATACATTGCATTATTGAACTGACTCATAGTACTACCAGGCCCGCCATGAATAAATAAGATAATAGGTTTGGTTCTGTCATCTCCATTGATTGTTATCCATTGTTCTATTCCGCCTATTGAAACAAATTTAGCTTCATTTATAACTTGTCTTTGAGCAATAGAGCATGATTAAATTAGAAAAGCAATAAAAAGTGTGAATGTTGATTTCATAGAAAGTGGTTTAAATAAAAACTTAAATATATAGTAGTCGTCGAAATCCTCATTTATGGGAGTTTTCGAAAAAAAACTACTAGAATTTATATCATTCAAAAATATGGAAATCCTTCAAAAGGCATCTCATATAAGTAATAAGTGGTAGAATTGATACCTCTGCTTTTTATGCCGTCGCTAAGGAACTCTCTTTCCGACCCAGTTTCCACATCAAAACTCCGGCCGAAACGAACATCCAGATTGAATATACGGCGATAGGAATCCCCATCTCCATATTGTTGAGTATTGTGGTAACGATTACAAACGAAAGCGTGCCATTTTGGATTCCACTTTCTATGGTGATTGTAATGGCATTTTTAAAGTCTAAACTGAAAGCTTTTGCAGAAAGAAACCCTATTCCCATGGTAAGTAAGTTTAAGAGTAGTGTTACAATTCCTACAGTTTTTAAGCCTACTGAAAGCATGTTATAGTTCGCAGCGAGTACAGCTATAAAAACAACTGCAAAAATTACAGTAGAAGCTGTACGCATTGGTTTTTCCATTTTATCGGAAAATTCTGGTTTGTATTTTTTTATAATCATTCCTATGGATATTGGAATTACTGTGATGACCATAATTTGTAATATGGTTTGTAAGATTGGTAACTTAATCACAATTCCAGATTGGTCAGTAAAGTACTCAAGGGAATACGACAAAATGAAAGGAATTGTGATGATGCTAACAAAACTACATACTGCTGTAAGCGTAACGGAAAGGGCTATGTTTCCACGGCAAATTTGTGTAACTAAATTTGTTGTTGCACCGCCAGGAGCAATTGCAATAGCCATTAAGCCAATAGCCATAATGGGCTCTAGTTTAAATACAATTGCGAGGATAAAAGCAATAATTGGAAGTAGAATCAATTGATTAGTTAAGCCAACCAATGCTGCTTTGGGGTATTTAACTATTCTTGTAAAATCTGCAGGAATCAAAGTCATGCCCATGCCAAGCATTATAATTGCAAGAGATAGAGGCAAAAGAACTTTGCTTAATAGATCAGTCATTGAAAAAGAGTAAAGGTTAGGTTTAAGCGGTTTTGAAGTCGGACATTCGTGAACCGCAAGATTAAATCTAAATAATATGTTGCTTTTTTGATACTACTAGTTCGGAATTCTATTGAATGGTTTTGATAACATTAGACTTGATTAATATATCTTTCACTTTCAATATTTGCTGTATTATTGATAATGAAGTCATGCGATTTTGAGCCTATTCTTAAATCGAGTTCGCTAAATTTCAAGGTTCTTTATTTGAATCAATTTTCCATTTACTTCATCAGTAAGTATGAATAGTTTTCCTATTGGGCTTTGTATCACTTTGCGTATTCTTAGGCGGTCATGTACAAATAGTTCTTCGGCACTTATTATGGTTTCACCTGCTATGGTCATTCGCCAAAAACTACCCCTTGATAAGCCGCCAACGAGGAGGTTTTGATTCCAAGCTTTGAACTCATCACCGGAGTAAAAATGTAGGCCAGTAGGAGCTACGGTGTGTAACCAAAACCATGTAGGATCAGTGTAAATGTTGCCTTTTATTTCTTTGGGTGAATATTCAGCAAATCTGTACTTTCCTGTGGTTCTCATAGGCCAACCGTAATTTGCTTTAGGTTTGAGTATGTTTATTTCGTCGCCTTGATTGGTACCGTGTTCGCTAAACCAGATGTCATTCGTAATTGGATTTAAGGTTAAACCCTGTGCTGCACGAATTCCTAAGGCATATAAACCTGGCTGGGCATTTTTGCCAAAGTCAGGGTTGTCAATTGGTATACTCCCGTCGGCGTTTATTCTATAGATTTTACCCCTTCTGTCACTTACGTTTTGTGCCAAAGGCAAAACAGGTTCGTCCTTTTCGTTAAACAGACGTTCGCCAATGGTAAAGTATAGTTTACTATCTTGCCCAAATGTCATTCCGCCACCATAGTGATAGCGGTCAAGTGAATAAGGCTCTGCTACAAAAAGCACCTTAATGTCTTTCAAAGAGTTATTATCCAAAACAGCTCTGATGATTTTGGTAGTTCTTCCTTGAGAGCTTTGAGCTGCATAGGATACATAGATGTACTTGTTGTTCTCAAAATTAGGGTCGAGCAAAACCTCAAATTTTCCAGTATTATCACCTGCATGAAAAAAGCCAATACTATCTGCCATATCCGTCGGGAAACCTTGAATACTTATTTTCTCTTTTGTACTTAAGTCAACCTTGACCAAATCACCTTCTTTCTCTGATATCAAGACTTCATTTTCTGAAAGGAAAGCGATGCTCCAAGGGCGATTAAGTCCTTCTAAAATAGTCTCTTTTTCTAGTTTTATGGCATTTAAGTTGAAAGTCTTATGTGGTGTTCTGGTAGAAACTTTGTCGGCTATCTTCCAGCCCTCCGTTGTTTTCATGAGATTGAAATAATCTGTGAATAAACTACTTGCCGTACTGATTTCAACTTTAGCACTTCCCATGTTGTTGGTGATGTCAACGCTCACAATTCGAGTTTCTAAGTTTTTGGTTCTCTCGTGTAGTTGAAAAAAAGACAAGTACTTGTTTTTAGAGAATTCGAAAAATTCGCCATCTCTGTAATTTTTTAATTGACAAGAGACGTGCATCGCTTCGCTCAGTTTGCTGGTGTCGCCAGTAGCCCAACCATCAAAGTACAATTGGATGGTGTTTTCAATCAATTGTCTTTCCGTGGGTGCTGTTTGTGCAAAAGTCGAAAATAGACCTAGGAATAGGCTTGTAAATAAAAGAATACGCTTCATGTAAAAGGTATGTTTGATTAGCAAAATGAAACCGTTTCATTTCGATGTTCAAATATGTGGGTTCCTTAAATAGAGCGAGTGCGGTATTTCTATTTCCGAAGTACGGTTTTATAAATCTGTACCTTCAGATTGCTGATATGCACTGGGAGTAAGGCCTTTAATCTTTTTGAATGTAGAAAAGAAGGTAGATTTAGAATTAAAGCCAACTTCTTCACCAATGGCTTCAATGGTCAAATTTTTGTTAGTCAATAGCATTTTGCATGCTTCCGCAATGCGGTATTCGTTCACAAAAAGTGTAAAGTTCTTTCCTAAATTATCATTCAAAAACTGAGACAATTGATGTCCTGAGATATTAAGTTCTTTCGCAAGGTCGTTTACTTTTAAGTTCGGATTTCGGAATAATGTATTTTCCTCCATCAGCTTTTTTAGTTGCTTCATAATTTGTGAAGCATCTTCTTCAGGTAACTTTTTGTCGACATATTTTTGATTATCAAAAGTGGAAAGGTCGTTTGTCTTTTTGCGATAAAGCAAAGTGAAAAGCACTAGATAAAGAATAAGAGAAAAGCAAATAGCCCCTAAAATATAGCTGCCTTTGGAATGTCCAGTTATGGCCCAAACATAAGCCGCAAATAGAATTAAAACTCCAAGCCAAATAGTCAAAATCCATTTTTCAAAGGGCTTCAATTTTTCCTTTTGACTTATATTTTTGAGCAAAGCGATTAAAGAAAAACCAGCTAAAGCGATGTAAAGTCCCCACTGAATATAAATGCCAGGTATAATGTACGCTCTCCAATATTGCGGAAAGTTATGATATGGATAAACCACTCCAATTACCAAAATGAGGAGAAACCAAAAGGCAAGTTGCCCAATCCATGATTTTGGTAAAGTCTTAATTTTGTCAATTTCAGATTTGATAAAGAAATACAAAAATGGACCAATAAAAAGGCAAGCAGTAAGGCCAATTTGCAGGTATATTTTGGCTAGGTTATAATCAAAGAAGTATACAACGGATTTGCCTATTCTTATGCTTAAGACTATTAGTAATGCTCCTAATAGATAATTTGAAAGGTATTTTTTACGACTAAAGAACAGGAAGTAAATGCCAATTATGAAGCCATTGAATGCTCCCAGAGCACTAAAAAAGAACAATACTTTACTACCAAGTTCCACTAAATCTATTTAAATGAGTCTTTTACAAATGTAATTCGAATTTCTAAACGACTAGCAAGTAAGAGAGGATAATTGTACGCTTTCGTTTCAGCAGAACGAGAAGGTTTTTAGTTTAGAATATGAGGTCAAATTCTTATGAAAGAATCATATCTAAAGTTTTAATTCTTTAGACATGAAAAATACTTTTAAGCATTCGCTTCACATCATGTCTGCTTTTCAGTTTGATTAAATTCATTGACAATACTTATAGCTTCTACTTTTGAATTAATATTGAGTTTGCGATAACAGCTTTTTAAATGAGACTTAACAGTGTTTGGACTAATGAAATAAGAACTACTGATATCAGTATAAGAGAAACCATTACAGTATGCTAAGAAAATATCTAACTCTCTGGGGCTTAGGTTGTTTAAAAGCTCATTCGTATTTAATGGTTCAACCAGTGTTTGATTGTTACTGTCTTCAGTTTCAAAGTTTAGGTTATTTTCAATTGACTCTTTGTTCCAATCTTTAAATATCTCTTTCAGCAATAGCCAATAAATGTAAATCAACTGAGCTGCTATTCCCCAAAGTATATATTTTGGCTTCAAATAAGCAGAAGGTGAATTGGTCATATTGGTATATATTTTTCCTCCAACCGATATTAAAAAAAGGAGTCCAAATGTTGATTGAAATTGAATGAATTCGAAGTTTTTCTTGGAGCTAAAAAAAAGCCAGAACAAGAAAAATAAACCATATGCGACTAGTATTACCCAAAACACACTTTGAATTATTTTAAGGTTTGCCACCACAAAAGGGGCATTTATGAAGCTGGAAAGAACAATCAATCCCAAGTAAGTAATAGAAATCCAGACAGAAGCAGAAAACACTTTTGTAAAAAAGACAAACTCTCTAGCTTGTAAAACTGATATAACTTTCGTGGTTATTAAAAAGATGATTAGCGGGATACTTTGCAAAACGAAAATATAAATACCAGCATTAGGACTTTGACTAAGACTTGGCATCAACAAGAAAATATATCCTGAACGCCAAATGTAAAGCATCATCAAAGCAATAAACCAAAACCCACAGAGTATGTAGGGTCTTATTTTTGACAAAATAGCTAGTAAAAGAAAAATACATACTAGCCCAGTGAGAATTCCGAGGAACCAAGTTTCGCCAAGGTCAATGAAGGGCATTGCATTAGTAAAAACGAGTATATTAAGAATGGCTTCGCCGAGCCAAAAATGCTTAAAAATATATACTAAATACGGGAATAGCACTTCTAAATTCATTTGAACGTATAATGAACCTTAATTAAAAGGTCTAAAATGACAAGAATAAGCGAGTTCTCAAACATAAACAGGATGAATGCGAAAAACTAATTCATCTGAAATCTAATATTTGTATTTGTCAAAAGGTGCTGAAGTTTTTGGGTCAATTGGTCGATAAAAGTTGTTTTTAGAATCTCCCGTTTCGGCAACAGCATTTCCATTATCTCCAAAGGTTATGATATTATCTGCAATGACACAATTACTACTATTGTGTAACCTAACTACGGTTTGATTAATAATGGAATGAATGATATTGTTGGAGAACATTAACTGTTTCGAATTATCAAACTGAATAAATGATTGCCCATTGGGCTCAGAATCCACTGTACGTGTTCTTTTTTTACTATCTAAAAACTGGGTAATAGAATTGTTTGAAACGTTTAAGTTCATAGAGTTTTTTACATGGCAAAAAGAACCATAAGCCGCTGCTCCAGTTGATATTTTCCAGTTATATACAGAGTTTCCTGTGATAGTTGAATTAACGATGTTGTCAATTTCAAAGCATTTACTCAAGTATGCGAAAGTATTATCATGGAAGGTGGAAAAAATAGGTTTCGATAAAATCATGGCTGTTTCTAAGTCGGCGAATAAGTTGTCACTTACCATCATTCCTTGCCCATCTCCATGAAGTCGAATTCCGTATGTCAACTGTCCAAACCAATTCTTGTTGATGTAACTTACATCGCAATTCGCTATATCAATTCCCACATATAGTTCTGTAAAATAGCAGCTAGTTACCCTTAATAGCTCACATTTTGACACACCCTCGCCTTTTGGAGCTTTGGGAAGATAAATGGCCCTTTGGCCTTCAGTTTCTACATTATCGTATCTATCCTTAGCTGGATACCAATGTAAACCTCTGAAATTTGGTTCATCACCTCTGAATCGGCTGTAGCCCTCTGCGGTATTGACTCCTGTGTTATTGTAGCCAACAAATGATAAGTTTTCTAATTCAAGTTTGAGGTTTTTGTTTGGCCAAGGTGACTCTCCTCCTGGAAACGATTTTGTTCTTCCGGCGTAATCAAATGTGAAGCAATATGGAGCACAGTTTTTACCCAATCTAAAAATCGTCCCGCTTTCTATATTAGCACCATGAATATCAATACCTCCATGAGCATGTCCTAGCAATTTTATACTTGCCATTTTTACGACAATTGGAGCGTCTAAATAATACACTCCCGGCAAAAAGGAAACCGTAGCGGATACATTTTCCAATGCACCAAGCTCATCAAATATTGCTTGCAAAGCTTCCGACACGTCTTTGTTTCCTGTGTTATCGAGGTGATAGCTAAACTTTCCGTGATTTGTCAATGCCTCCACTGTTGCGAAGTTTTTGTTTGTCACTTTTAATGTTGCTAGTGCTTGCTTATTTGTCGATTGCCCAAGTGAGACAAAGCTGAGGAATATCAAAGCTACGATCGTAAATACCTCTATTTTTAACTTCATTTTTAAATATTTTTAGATGGGCTAAGTGGAATAATGGTTGTTCTTTAGAAAAGCCAAAGGCCACTTTTCATTACTTATTATTTGTAGTTCTTGATTTCAGGGAAATCTTTAATAAATGCATTTGCCATAGCTTCAGCACCCAATCGAGATGGGTGAACTCCGTCTTTTGCCAGTAAGCCTTCATTCCAATTTCCTTTTCCATCCGAAATTGCTTTATCAAAATCTATATACCGATAGCCTGATTGTCTTACAATCTTATTTTTCGCCTCGTGATTTCTAGAGGGTACTGTAGGAACAGTTGAAAGGATAAGTGTAACGTTATTTCTCTCGCACAAGTCCACTACTTTTTGAACATAACTTTTCCATTTTGGATTGGCTTCTTGCTCATCACTTCCATCATTCATACCGAGACACCAAATGGCGTATTGTGGTTTATGAACTGAGAAGGCTGAAACCATAAAATCATATGCATCATTGGATTTTCCTCCTGGTAATCCGTCGCAAAGGAAAGTTAAGTCTTGGTTGTAGATATAATATGGCCACCTTTCTGGACTGGCACAATTCACATAGCTATCACCAAAAATGAAAACATCGGCATCATACTCCGCTGTTTTGAATTCAAAATTGTTAACCTGAATTGTACTGCCGGATGACCTGACAAAAGGGCTATTCATACCTGTGAAGTCAGAGTCAATTTTTAAAGTATCACCTTCATTAATAATTGTGACAACAGTTGATTTCAAACTCCTTTCAATATCAATACCTAAGTTGTTTGTTAATTTTAAATCATGCTTGATGGAGGTTTGCTTATTACCTCTTGTAATCCTATTAAAAATAATACTGTCACGATTAATAATGATGAAACTAGAGAGGTACCGATTATCACCCTTACCTATGACGAGGGTGTCAAAGTCAATGATTTTACCACTAAAAGAGATGGTATAGTTCTTCTTTAAAGCTGAGTTGATAAGTTTATACTCTTCACCATCATTTAGGGTGAAATTTGATAGTTTCTGCTTTAGGACCTCAACCTCATCAATTGAACTTTGGATTAAAAGCTTTTCTGATTCTCCTCTAAAGATGAAGCCCATTGTAGAAATGGTACTTAAAATAAGCAATAATACGGATCCTAGTTTATAGTGATTTTTTAAATTCATTCATCTTTGGTTAAGTCTTTAAAATAGAGCTACAGTCATGAAAAGTAATTTTCACATTAAACACTGTGAAGCAAATAGGAATATTGGTTTTAATGCGTGATTATACGCTCCAAAACTAAAAATTCTTACAGCGATTTTTCAATTCGCTTATCTGGAATAAACCAAATAATAGCAACAGCAACATAGCACAGAATTGCCAACCAAGTGGAATAAAAAGACGCTACAATTCCTATGCTATAGATAACTACAGAGAGTTTTCCTTTTAAGTCTTTACCAATGGCTTTTCGGAGGGTGAAGTCCTCATTGTGGTTTTTAACTATTACGTTTTGCAATATGTAATATGCGATTGCACTCATAAGTAGAATTACTCCATAAAGTGTTACCGGAGCCGATGCCTCATAGTTCTCACCAATCCAAGCTGTAGCAAATGGAATTAGCGATAGCCAAAAAAGTAAGTGCAGGTTTGCCCAAAGGATTTTGCCGTTTACAAGTTCGGTGATTTGAAATAAATGGTGATGATTGTTCCAGTAAATTCCAATGTAAATAAAACTCATCAGGTAACTCAAAAAGATAGGTAAAATAGAAATAAGAGAATGGAAATCTGTTTCCTCAGGCACTTTTAATTCCAATACCATGATGGTTATAATGATAGCTAAAACACCATCACTAAATGCTTCAAGTCGGTTAGTTTTCATTTATGAATAGTTAAACAGATTGACAACCTCGTATATGTGTAAATCCCCTCCAAACGAAAATCGAAGGAGGGGATATGCATTTCATAAAACCTATTTCAGCTTTAACACTGAATTATACCCGCTCCAATTTAATAGGATAGGTCTTTTGCGAGGCCCACTGAGCTACATAAATACTTTCATCGCTATCTACATAAACATCGTGAGGATGCATGAAAACACTAGCAGGATCGCTTTTAAGTTGAACTTGTAACTGACCAGCTTTGTATATTGGCTCGCTTCCACCTGGCGTGCTTACTACTTTGTTGTTTTTGTCCAAAATCTGTACGTAACCTGAGTTCACGTTACTCTCTGACCCTGAACGGAAAACCGCACCGTATAAGTTTTCTCCTTGAATTACAGGTCGGCAAATAAAGCTACCAGGCAACTCTATACGCTCTATAAATTCACCTTTCATTGTATATCGTTTCCAGCAGTTCTCTTGACGAGATGTAATGATTACGCTGCGTTCTTTTCCTTTTCGCTCGTCTACCACTACTCCGTGACAACATTTGTATTGGTATTCTCCTTCACCTTTACCTCCCCAATGACGGAGGTATTTACCGTTTTGATCATATACAGTAACGAAGTTTAAACCGTAGCCATCAACCACATAAATTTCTCCAGTTTTGTGATCTATCGCCGTTTCTGTGGGTACAAACTGAGAAGGGTATTGGTATTCGCCAGTTTCTTTTGGATATTCAATTACAAAAATCTGATTTCCTTTGAGATCTGTTTTGATAACTTGGTGACGCTTATTGTCACATATAAGTAAGAATTGATCCTTTCCTTGACCGCCAATGGTGAGTCCGTGAGCTCCAGGGTAGGAGGTACCCCAAGAGTCTAGAAGTTTTCCATTTTTGCTGTAAATGAGCATATTGTTTTTTGTCTCATCTGTAAGCATGAAGATACGTCCTTGAGAATCTTCTGCCATTTCGTGGCAATTATTCACAGGGTTTTTCTCAGCATCTAGCATTCCCCAGCCCATGTTCACTTTGTATTTATGTGAACCGTGACCAATAATGACTTCGTCTTTATTTCCAAAACTCAAGCTCGGAAAACCTAAGGCAAGTAAAGAGGATCCTGTGAGTTTGAGGGCATTGCGGCGAGTAAGGTACATTTTATTATAATTGAGTTAATGGTTGAAATTAATACTGTAATTTAAGTCAAGTATTTAAGCTATCAAAGTATAGGCATTTGATAATAGCTAGTAAGTTCGTTCAGCAATCAAATACCCAATAAGCTTATAGCTTTACTACTTCGCCAGTTTTTACACTTTCATCGCAAGCAAAAGCTATTTTAAGGCTGTTGACAGCGTCTGCAAGGTGTTCGGTAAGATCCATGTCTTCTTGTATAGCCTTTAAGAAATATGCTTGTTCTCTATCACACAGTCCTTGGTGGTCTGGTTCGTCAATCATATCAATCCACTCGTCTTTTTTAACGAATTCATTTTTATCGTTGATTTCTGAATGGTGAATTTTGATTGATTCAGTTTTTGTATGAGAATCTACGTTATCAGACTTGCCAGATGCCCCAGCTTCTTTAGCAACAATAGATACACAACCTTTTGGCCCTATCACATCTTTAATAAAAAAGGCAGTTTCACTCATCATTGGTCCCCAGCCCGCTTCGTACCAACCTACCGAGCCATCATCAAACTTTAGCTGAAGTTGGCCATAATTATAATTATCTGAAGGGATTTCGTCAGTCATTCGGGCACCTATTGCACTTACTTGAACAGGCTTCGCTCTTGTCATCATACACATGATATCGATGTAATGAACGCCGCAATCCACGATTGGGCTAAGGCTCGCCATTAGGTTTTTGTGCACGTCCCACATATAGCCATGACTCTGCTGATTAAGATTCATTCTCATTACGAGCGGCTTTCCAAGACCTTGAGCTACTTCTACGAATTTTTCCCAAGATGGGTGATGACGCAAAATATATCCTACTACTACTTTTTTGTTATACTTTTTGGCAGCTGCTACGACGTTCTCAGACCCAGCAACGGTATCTGCAAGGGGTTTTTCTATGAATACATGACAGCCAGCCTCTATCGCCATGATACAATATGCCTCGTGCGTATCAGGATAAGTAGAGATACAAACCGCATCTGGCTTTGTGGTTTTTAAAGCTTCTTCATAACTGGTAAATAGAGGATAACTGGCTTCCAGCTTTTCATTCAATTTTACCTTGCTTTCGCCACGAGCTACGAGACCTACGATCTCAAATTCAGGCATTTTATGATATGAAGCTGCATGAGATGCCCCCATGTTTCCGCAGCCAACTACTAATATTTTTATTTTATTCATATAGATTAAATATAACAGCCACTAAAATATAAAATAAAAGCCCAAAGAGAACTTTGAGCTTTTACTATTTATAAAATATTTTAAAATCTGATTTGAACTAGCCTCAGCTTAACTCCATCTATCTAACAGAAATCCGTTGGTTAAGCCTGTCGAAATCCGGTGGTTGAGCCTGTCGAAATTACTTTTTATACATTACTTCTTTCACTGCCTTCACTGTTCTTTCTACGTTAGGAAGTGTAACGTCAATAAGTGTAGGGGCATAGTGTAAAGGAATATCCATGTTATTTACACGAATAACTGGAGCATCTAGGTAGTCAAATGCGTTACGTTGTAAGTGATAAGTAATTTCAGAAGAAATTGCAGCCAATGGCCAAGCTTCTTCTACAACAACACATCTATTTGTCTTTTTAACTGAGTTCACAACCGTTGCATAATCAATTGGTCTTACTGTACGTAAGTCAATAACCTCTGCATTGATTCCCAATTTCTTGAGTTCTTCTACAGCTGGCATTACAACTCTTGGAAGCATTTTTCCAAATGTTACAATTGTAACGTCTGATCCTTCTTGTACAACATTTGCTTGACCAAGCGGAATTAGGTATTCACTTTCAGGTACTTCACCTTTGTCACCGTACATTACTTCCGACTCCATGAAGATAATAGGATCATTATCTCTGATTGAGCTTTTCAATAAACCTTTGGCTTCGTAAGGACCTGATGGCACTACAACTTTAAGTCCAGGAGTATTGGCAAACCAGTTTTCGAAATTCTGAGAGTGTTGAGCTCCTAGTTGTCCTGCATTTCCTGTAGGGCCTCTAAAAACAATAGGGGCACTGTATTGGCCCGCACTCATTGCCATTATTTTGGCAGCACTGTTTATTATTTGATCTATTGCTACAAGAGAGAAGTTGAAAGTCATAAACTCTATAATAGGTCTACAACCATTCATTGCAGCTCCTACACCTATTCCTGCGAAACCAAGTTCGGCAATTGGTGTGTCTATTACTCTTTTTGGTCCAAACTCATCTAGCATGCCTTGGCTTGCTTTGTAAGCACCATTATATTCTGCAACCTCTTCACCCATCAGAAAGACCATTTCATCGCGTCTCATTTCTTCTGACATGGCCTCTTTTATAGCATCTCTAAATTGGATCTCTCTCATTCGATTGATATTAACATTTTATGTTTGCGGCTGCAAAATTAGTACATCGAAGCGAGATTAGGAAATAGCTTTGGACGTACTTATACAATTAGACCCAAAATCTAATAAAATTTATCAGATTTTGGGTCCACAATTTGGTCACTTGCTTGTCTTCTTTAAGAAAGCCTCGTTCAAAAAATTAATTAACCATTGGTAAGCGTATAAACCACGTCAATCGTGTACACCCCTTCTGGGTAATCATAACCTGGTACCGCAATGTACCTTAGCTTTACCTCGTTGCTCGTAAAATCACCTGGTGCACCAGTTGCAATTTGAGTGTCAGTCTCTGTCAAGGAAATCCTTGAACTAGGTAAGTTTCTGACTTTCAAAACTGTACTTGGCATACTAGGATCAGTATGAGTACCTACGTAGCTAAATGTACTGCTACCCGCCCTTACATTGACTGTCCAATCTTTGTTACAGGCTACTTGTAAATTTGCACCATTGTTTGACGCCTTGTTGTTTTCATAGTCATCAATGGTTGAAAATTCATAATTTGTAACATTTGTTGCTCCCGGCTTGAATCTAATCTCGGCGATGTTTGTAAGTTCACATGTAATGGTGTGGGTAACATCTTGAGAGTAGGCAGAACCTAGCCCTAGCAAAGACACTAAGCATAGTGCTTGTAGAATTGTTTTCATGATAATCGTTTATAGTTTACTCAATTTTTTAACTCGATGAAAGAGCTACAAAATTCATTCCAAATAAATCGGCTTTGGGTTTAAGTGTGTTGGCTTTAAGGTGGTTAACTTTATCAGGATTCTAATGTTTTACAAAGTTTAAATTCACCATTAAATCAAATTATAGGCTTAGAATTGCACCTTTTAATAACTTTTTGACATTTTGAGGTTGATAGGAATTCTTGAAAATGTTCAATATATTTTTTTTGTAAATTATTTTCATGGAATATTTTTTTATCAAAATCAGAAAAATTTATTTGTTTGGCACAAGGTGTCTATAGAAATAGATTAACTCCACATGGTCCAAACTATAAATTGATAAAGGAAATAGGTATTTGGAATGGTATTCAGCTTTAACTTTGAAGCAATTTATAATGACACAGTTTTTTTAGCATGGAAATAACACAACTCTACATATATCCAATAAAGTCTTTAGCAGGCATTTCTCTAAAGTCAGCAGAATTATTACCGAAAGGCTTGAAATATGATCGGAGGTGGTTGTTGGTAGACGAAAATGGAATTCATGTTACGCAAAGAACAGAGCCTGTTTTGGTACTTTTCAAAACTTCAATTTTGGAAGAGGGAATAGGCGTTACTTATGAAGGAGAAGAAGTTCTTATTCCGTTTAAGCCTAAAAACTCAAAAACAGCAACTGTTGTAGTCGATGTTTGGGGAGATCAATTTGAGGCTGAGGAGGTTTCTGTGGAATTAAGCGATTGGTTTAGCAAGAAAGTAGGTAAAGAACTTAAGCTAGTTCATCAGCCAGAAGATGTTTTTCGACAGATAGATCAAAAGTATGCAAACTCACCAACTGATGATGTGAGTGCAGCTGATGGCTATCCAATTCTTATTATAAGTGAAGAAAGCTTGGCAGACTTGAATGAAAGGCTGGAAGAAACCGTAGAAATGTTACGTTTTCGACCCAATTTAGTTATTAGTGGATTGCCAGCTTACGGTGAAGATATGTTGACACTTATAAAAACTCCTACTGTTACCTTACTAGGTGTAAAAAACTGTGGACGATGTATCATGGTTACAAATGATCTCAATAAGGGTAAACTCAGTAAAGAACCTTTGAAGACTTTATCAACTTATCGTAAAGATGGGAGTAAGGTGTTATTTGGTAGAAATTTTATTCCTCAAAGTTTAGGACTCATTAAAGTAGGGGATAAGATAATAGAAGTTTAAAAGTAGTAGCGGTATAGTTTTTGTGTTTGATTGGTTACTGCATTCTAATAGCCATAAAACAAATACAATAATGAAGCATCCATTAATTCATCTGGGAGGGAGAATGTACTTTTTCCCTGCTGAACTCCTTTTATTAAAGGCTCAAGAAAACTATACGTTAATTTATTTAACCAATGGCAAAAAACACCTTGTTGCTACTACCTTAGGTGTATTACAAGAAAGACTGGAACGCTATGGATTTCTTCGTGCGAATAGATCAACTTTAATAAACACAGATCAAATAATGGGGACACTTGATAGAGCCGGAGGGATTTATCTTCAATTAAGTAATAGCTTACTAGTTGATGTTTCTCGCAGAAGAAAAAATACGGTCTTGCAGGCATTGAGCTGAAAAGCTACATTTGTGCCCAATGTTGAAATCACTTTTTCAAAAAATCAATAATCTTAGTTTGAACGTCGTTTTTGGGGCGATGTTATGTGGCTGGATGTTCATGAGGCTTCCTAATGGTGCTGCAGACTTTGATTTTTATACTATTCCATTGTTAGGATTAGCAACTTGGGCTATTTATTTGCTTGATCGGTTATTGGATATTCGCATTTATCCACCAGAATTTTCAGAACGTCACCACTTTCATTTTACCAACAAACGTACTTTGTTTGTTTTACTCGTTATTCTCGTTGTTGCAGGTATTGTATTGTGCTTTTTTGTTGATAAAAAGGTGCTTTTATATGGAATATGCTTGTCTATAGGTATTGGAGTCTACCTATTTCTATTAAATAGTTTTTTGAAAAAAGATCATTTACAATGGGTCAAGGAACCTAGCACGGCTGTTTTCTATACATTAGCAGTGGTTGGTGTGGCCTTTGTAACCTTGCCCAATATTTATTTAAGCTCCTGGATATTAGCTTTTCTTTTCTTTTTGGTTGTATCTCAAAATCTGCTATTGTTCTCCTATTTTGAATTTCTTCAAAAGCCTGATAATAAGAATACCGTGAGCTATTTTGGACAAAAAAGCAGTATGAAAATGATACGGTGGATCGGTATTGCAGTGCTTTTCTTTGTGATCTTCTTTTTTACAGGAGAGTGGAATTACAACAGCAAAGTCGCATTTCTAATACTATTAATGTCTTTGATTCTTTCCTTTTTACCTGCCAAAGCTCAGTTCTTTCTTCAAAACGAAAGGTATAGATGGATTGGCGACGGAGTGTTTCTACTTCCAGTAATATTACTTTTTTGATTTTTTGTTACCAATTGTAGCTTTTATGATTGGTTTCTTAGCTTTTTCTTCTTCATCTTTTTTCTCAAGAGCTTCTTTCTGTTTATCTATGCCTTTTCGATATGTATAAAAAAGAAACCCAGCGAGTGCGAACATGAGAAAGAAATAGCTGTCTTTGATGGCTACATCTTTGTACAAAAATTGGTCAACCCACATGACGAGAAATGCCAAGCTGCCAAATAATATTATTGTATTAAAATATTTTTTCATCTATTAATCTGTTTTTAGTAAGCCGATTACCTTAAATTTTTCAAAAACGGAAGAAGTATGAGGTGCATCTTCAAGTTCTGGTGTGAGGTCTTGGCCTGCCCAGTGCTCATAATGCTTACCACTTTTCCAAAGTCGACTTTCGGTGACATCATAAATTTTGCCTAAGAAAGCAACCCAGATTTCGTCCTTATCTTGCCCGTTTCTAAGTGCTAGTTGGTTCTTTGAATATATAGGTAAAGCAGCCATTTCCATAAAATAATCGTAAAGATACAAAACAACAATTTGTATCCCCATGTTAAAAACTTGGCAAAAAAATTGTCTTTGATTGAGTAATGAAATAATTTCGTAAATATTAAGTTTATAAATAAACGAACACAATGAGAAAAAACATCCTAATATCAGCTGCAGTAATGCTTTTTGCGACACTTGCGTTTTCGTGCAAAGAGAAAGTACAACCAGTAAGCGAGCGAATTAAGCAAATTTGGCAGCCAAGATTGGTAGTTCAAGGTTCTACAACTGTTTTTTCTCGCGGTGGTCAGAACAATGTTGAGCAAGGATATTCTAGCTATAGATTAAATCTTTCATCAGCACCTAACGTTACGCTAACAGAAGTTGACGGTACCTCTTTTTCTGGTACTTATGTTGTGAATGACGCTGGTACAACATTGACGCTTTCGGGACTGAACCCACAGCCAACTGGAACTGATGGAACGTTGGTTTATACCATTTCATCTTTTGAAGGAGAGGAATTAAAATTAACATTAAACGGAAATTATACTAAAACAGGTGGCACATCAAATACTTATACATTGGTGTCCAACTAATAATACCTTACATTTGCACTTTATTTAGGTAGGCTAGTAGCCTACCTTTTTTTTTGAAAAAATGGAAAGAACAGAACTTAAAGACCTAGGAGAATTTGGCTTAATTGACCGAATTAAAAGTGCCACAAATTTAGTGCATCCGAGCAGTATCATGGGTATTGGCGATGATGCAGCTGTAATTGACAATGGTGCAACGTATATGTTGGTATCTACTGATATGTTGCTGGAAGGCATACATTTTGATTTATCATATGCCCCACTCAAGCATTTGGGCTATAAAGCTGTCACGTCAAATCTCTCTGACATTGCCGCTATGAATGGTTTCCCAAAGCAAATAACAGTTAGCTTAGGATTAAGTAACAGGTTTTCGCTTGAGGCTATAGACGAGTTATATGAAGGAATTCACTTGGCTTGCAAAAACTATAATGTTGACCTTGTAGGTGGTGATACTTCATCTAGTAGAGGAGGCTTGGTTATTTCTATCACTGCGATAGGAGAGGTAGGGAAGAGTGAAATTGCTTACCGAAAAGGTGCGAAAGTTAACGATGTGCTATGTGCTACTGGAGATTTAGGGGCAGCTTACATGGGCTTGCAGGTATTAGAACGTGAGAAGCAAGTGTTTTTAGAAAATAAAGAAATGCAACCACAGTTGGAAGATTACGATTACATTGTAAGCAGACAACTGAAACCAGAAGGTAGAACCGATATCGTTCACGAACTAAGGGACAAAAAAGTAGTTCCAACTAGTATGATAGATATTTCTGATGGTTTAGCGTCGGAGGTTTTACATCTAAGCAAAGCTAGTGGAGTAGGTTTTAATGTATTCAGCGATAATTTACCGATCGATCATAGGACACTATCTACTGTTGCCGAGTTTAATCTAAATCCGCTGACTGTTGCTTTAAATGGGGGAGAAGATTATGAATTACTCATGACCATCTCACAAGCTGACTACGAAAAAGTAAAAGGAATTCCGGAGATAACTCCTATTGGTTTTGTAACCGAAGAGATCGAAAATGTTTTGGTTACTAATGCTGGGGAAAGAGCCAAGATAGAAGCACAAGGTTGGGTGCATATCTAAAGTATATTATTTGTAATTTTGACTAAATCTAATTGTTTAATGTTCAAGAGTTTAGTGGTTTTTAGTAAAAATATAAGTGTTTATTTATCAGTTTTTCTGGTAGTTTCATCAAGTGCATTTTCCCAAAATGTACTTGAGGAATCATTAGGTCAGATCAAGACCCAATATGCTCCAGATAAAAGAACAGCCATTTACGAGTTTGAAACACGTAATGATACGCTTTTTGTAAAAACGGATCAGGTTGAAGCTTACTCAAAGTCGCAAACTTTATTAAAAAGTAAAAACGCAGCATACCAATTAACTAAACTACCGAACTCCGCTTTAGGAACTGATACATTGGCTTTAATAAATGTGTCAGTTGCAAATATTCGTTCAAACCCGCGACAATCTGCTGAGTTAGCTACGCAGGCTTTGCTTGGAACTCCTATTAAGGTTTTGGAGAAAGTTGGTGGTTGGTACAGAGTTCAAACTCCAGACAAATACATTGGTTATTTGGAAGGTAGTTCTTTTGAATACACCAAAGAAAATTCATTTCCCAAAGTGATTGTAACTACACCGCTTTCATTTAGTAAACAAAAACCTACAAAGCGAAGTGCAAATGTATCTGATATAACATGGGGTAATCTCTTTCGACTTAAAGGTGAAAAAGGGAAGTTTTACGAAGTCGTGTATCCAGATGGTAGAATTGCTTACGTAAGCAGGAAAGAAGCTAAGCCAATAGGCAACCTTAGTTTTACAGGATCATTTCCTGTCAAAGATGGACTTGTTAACTCAGGAAAAGAAATGATGGGCATTCCTTATTTATGGGGCGGAACATCTTGGAAAGGAGTGGATTGCAGCGGATTTACCCGAACAGTTTTTCTTATGAATGGTGTATATTTACCTAGAGATGCTTCGCAGCAAGCTTTGATAGGAGAAAAGGTCGAATTCAACAACGATTTTAGCTTATTGAACAAAGGCGATCTATTGTTTTTTGGTAGAATTGTAGATGATCAACCAAAAGTAACTCATGTCGCAATGAGTTTAGGAAATGCTCGTTTTATTCATTCATCAGGTATGGTAAGAATTAGTAGCCTTGATCCCCAAGATGAATATTATGATGAATACAATACGAACAGGTTACTTTTTGTGAAACGACTCGAAAACTCAAATAATTCGGTGTATTACTTGAACAACAAAACCTTATACTAATTAAATGAAATACGGATTCATTTTCCTTTTTGCCGCCTTGTTGTTTTCATGCAAGCCTGATTCAAACCAAAAACTTACAGATGAGGAGTATTTTGCCCTAAGCGAAGAGCAAAGGCATTCAGCGGAGTATGCATTGGAAGGTCTCGACCTTTATGATCCTGAGTTAGAAGTAACGCTTTTTGCCTCAGAGCCCATGATGATCAATCCTACTAATATGGATATCGATGATAAAGGGAGAGTCTGGATTTGTGAGGGATATAATTACCGTAATAAGCTCAACCCAAGAAACCCATACAATAAGAAAGGTGATAGAATCCTAATTCTTGAAGATACAGACAAAGATGGTAAGGCTGATAAATCTACTGTTTTTTACCAAGGAGAAGATGTGAATTCAGCCCTCGGAATATCAGTTGTGGGTAATAGAGTCATTGTTTCATGTAGTCCAAATGTATTGGTATTTACTGATGCTGATGGCGATGATGTTCCTGATAAAAAAGAAATTCTGTTTTCAGGGATTGGAGGGGAGCAGCATGATCATGGAGTTCACGCTTTTACATTTGGCCCAGATGGTAAGTTTTATTTCAACTACGGAAATGCTGGAAAAGGAATGCTTGCACAAAATGGGAAACCATTACTTGACGACCAGCAAAACATCATAAATAATGATGGTAAGCCTTACAGAGAAGGAATGGTTTATCGTTGCGACCCAAATGGTACTAATGTTGAAATACTTGCATGGAATTTTAGAAATAATTATGAACTCACTGTAGATTCATATGGTCGCATGTGGCAGTCGGACAATGACGATGACGGTAACAGAGGTACCAGAATAAACTATGTAATGGATTATGGAAACTACGGTTTCAAAGATGAAATTACTGGGTCCGACTGGAGAACCCGCCGAGTTAACCTTGAAGATTCTATTTATCAGCAGCATTGGCATTTGAATGATCCAGGTGTTGTTCCCAATCTGCTACAAACCTATGCAGGTTCACCAACAGGAATTACCATTTATGAAGGTGACCTTTTACCCGAAAAGTATCAAAATCAACTTTTGCACACAGATGCGGGACCAAATATTCTAAGAGCTTATCCAGTTCAAAAGGATGGTGCGGGCTTCAAAGCTGAGCTTATCAAAATACTTGATGGTAGCAAAAGAGACAATTGGTTTAGACCATCTGATGTAACAGTTGCTCCCGATGGGTCCATTTTTGTTGCAGACTGGTATGATCCAGGAGTTGGTGGACATGCAATTGGTGATTTGGACAAAGGTAGAATTTACAGAATTGCACCACGAGGACACAAATACAACGTATCTGCACCAAATTATCAATCAAAGGAGGAGGCAGTAAAAGCACTTCAAAGTCCCAATACAGCTACAAAATTCAATGCTTATGTAGCTATAAAGGAAATGGGGGCACAGGCTAGTGATGTATTACTCAATCTTTATGAAAATGGCAATGACCGAATGAAAGCTAGAGCCTTGTGGCTTTTGAGCAAAATAGATGATAGCATCATTGAAAAAGCGGCAAAGGATAACAATGAGGATATAAGAGTAACTGCCGTAAGAGCAGCAAGAATTAATAATACTTTGCCAAGTGCTTTCTTTAGTGTGATGGCAAATGATACATCTTCTCAAGTGAGACGGGAAGTTGCGTTGGCGATCAGGCATAAGTCTAACAAAGAAGCCTGGAAGGCATTGGCCTCTTCTTATAAGGGAAATGACAGGTGGTATTTGGAAGCTTTAGGAATAGCTGCTGATGGTAATTGGGATGAGTATTTGCCAGCCTATATTGAAGAGCAAGGTTCGGGTTGGATAGGCAACAAAGCTGCTCAAGATATAGTATGGAGAAGTAGGGCTAAAAACTCACCAGCATTATTAAGTACTTTGATTGACAATGCAGATTTCAAAGGTAAACTAAGGTATTACAGAGCACTTGACTTTCAAGATGTGGATTCCAAAAATGCAATATTGCTTTCAAGACTGGAGGAAACGAAAAGTCTAGAAGAGAAAGTAGTGATTTTTAGACAAATGGATTTAAAGTCTGGGCCTACATTTGAAAAGTTCTCCAAATCGGCGAATGAGTTATTGTCGCAAGTGGGGAGCGAAACTGACTTCTTAGATATTGTTAAGAAGTTTAGGTTGAAGTCGCAAGAAAAAAGGCTTTTGGACATTGTATATAACGGTGAAGGTCAAGTCATAGCAGAAGCCGCAAATACTTACATCGACTTTTTTGGAATAAATAAAGTTCGGGAGATGTGTACCACTGCCGATTCTGAAAGTGCCCTTAGGTCTATTGAGCGTTTTGGTTTGGTTGATAATAAGGTGGTAACCGACTTGTTGATCAGTATTTTTCAAAACGAAAAAATAGATATAAAGAAACGTGAAACTGCGATGGAAGCCATGAATGGTTGGAATAGCGAAGAAACTTTATGGGAGTTAATGAAAGCCAATAAAGTCCCAAAAGCAGTCTTGCCAATAGCACAGAAACACATGTTACGAACCTGGCATGCTGATATTAGAGCAGCAGCTGAGGAACAATTTGGAGAAGAAAAAGAATCTGTAGATGTGGCAAAATTAAGGGCTATGTCGGGCAATGAAGCAAAAGGGAAAGAGATATTCAAAGTCTACTGTGTGGCTTGTCACATGGTAAATGGTGAAGGAATTGATTTTGGGCCAGGTTTGAGCGAAATAGGTAGCAAACTTTCTAAGCAGGGATTGTACAATGCTATTTTGTACCCATCAGAAGGAATGGGCTTTGGTTACGAAACCCAATTGCTCAAGCTAAAAAATGGTGAAGAAGTCTTTTGCATTGTTACTTCCAAGACGGAAAATGAAGTAAACGTGAAACTTGTAGGTCAAGCAGGGCAAACCCAATATGCGAGAAACGAAATCATGTCTATAGAGCAGCAAGATGTCTCTTTGATGCCTAAGTTTCCGTTACAGGATAATGATTTGGTTGATTTGGTAGAATACTTAAGATCACTTAAATAATTGAAAAATCGATTAGTTATTGTTTATTGTCCCAAATGCGGTTGGCTCTTACGAGCAGCATGGATGGCACAGGAGTTACTTACAACTTTTGTTGACGAGTTATTTGAAGTTTCACTCCGTCCATCGGAGCTTGGAGGGGTATTTCAAGTGCTGGTGAACGAAGAGTTAGTTTTTGATAGAAAAACTTTTGGTGGTTTTCCTGAGCCTAAAGTCTTGAAGCAAATTGTTCGAGATGTTATTGCACCCAATAAATCTTTGAGACATTCAGATGAGAAATAAGTACTGGTTATTATTATTAAAAAGACAACTTAAGAACCTTTACAATCAAAAGCACGTAAAATATACCTTACAAAAGCTTGATAAGCATTTGCCTTATGAATCCATACCACTTTGGCTAGCTTCTGTTGCCACTGGATTAATAGCTGTTCTCTACGAAAGGTTGTTCGAGTTCTTTGAGCATTGGGGTATAAAGATTTTCGAATACAATAACTACCTCATTTTCGTCACGGCTCCAGTATTTATGCTTTTGGCTTGGTTGATGGTGGAGAAGATGTCAAAAGCATCGGCTGGAAGTGGTATTCCACAGTTAATGGTTTCTGTAGAAATAGCAGATACCAAACGCTCTAAATTCATTGACTTCTTTCTAAGTATCAAGGTGATTTTTGTAAAAATTGCCAGTAGTTTACTTATGCTCTTGGGTGGAGGTGCCATTGGTAGAGAAGGGCCAACATTACAAATTGCTGGCTCTATATTTCAATTTGCCAATAAGTATGTCCCAAGTCATTGGCCTAAGGTTTCGCAGCGTAACATGCTTATTACTGGTGGTGCATCTGGTCTTGCGGCTGCCTTTAATACACCATTAGGAGGAATCGTATATGTAGTAGAAGAGCTTACCAAAGCTCATATCGGGCGATTTAGAACGGCAGTTTTTACAGCTGTTATTATCTCGGGTATGACCGCTCAGCTTTTTCTGGGATCGTACCTATATTTAGGTTTTCCTAAAATCGCTGTAGTACCCACATGGGGGATATTATGGGTTATATTCTTTGCTTTTATTTCCGGAATGGCGGGTGCTGGTTTCTCCAAAATTCTACTATACATAGATACCCAAAGGAAGAAATTAGTTAGTGTAAATAAAAAGGCAATCTTAACATTTTGTGCTGCTTTAGGCTTTGCACTTGTTGTTTTTTATACAGGAAAATTCAGCATAGGAACAGGTAAACCTTTACTTAATGAGATATTATTTACCAATAATGAGATTCCATGGTATATGTTTCCTGCCAGGTTTATTGGGACCGTTTTTACTTTTGCTGTGGGTGCTGCTGGAGGTATTTTTGCGACTTCTCTTGCCTCAGGAGCAAGCTTGGCAACCTTGGTGATATCTATTGCCGAAATAGCACCTGAGTATCACAACCTGCTTGTTTTAGTTGCCATGATAGGTTTCCTTACCGGTGTCACAAGATCGCCTTTTACAGCAGCTATATTAGTTCTTGAAATGACCGATAGACATTCGGCAATCTTCTATTTCTTAATAGCAGGACTGATCTCAAATGTAGGAGCTGCTTTGGTGATGAAACACTCTTTCTATGACTACCAGCGAATCGCGTTTTTAAAACAAATAGACGAGGTAGTAAAAGCAAGTAAAAAGAAACTTAAAGCTGAGTCAAAGTCTTAAAAACCAAGATCTACCCTAGTTTGCTTGTCATTATTTGGGAATCCTAGGCCAGATGGTAATTTAGAAGGAACATACCTCGTAAGATTTGGATCTCTTAGTGCGTTTTCTATAAATACCGTTAATTGCTCAATCTCGTCTGAAGTCAAATTCAGTGGCTTAAACTGACTAGATAAATAACTATCAGGAACATTGTCGTTCTCTTTTTTAGCCAAGTTCTTATACATAATAACTTCTTTCACTGAACTAAATGAAGCTCCATGGCCATAGAATGGGGAATCTTTGAGGTTGTATAACTGAGGCACTTTAAACTCATATTTTTCGGAATCAACTCCTGTAAAGCCTCCTCTTCCTAGGTGTGCAGCATCGTTTGGATTTACATTGATAACCATACTATTACCAATTTGACCATTTTTGAGGTCTTTCATTCCGTAAGCATGGAATTCCATATTTGCCAATGAAGGTCCATTATGGCAGCTGGCACAGTTTCCTTTACCAAAAAACAGCAATGCTCCCTTTTTTTCATCTTCGCTCATGGCACCATTATTACCTCTTAACCATAATTGGAAAGGAGATTGATTTGCCAATACAACACGCTCATATGCTGCTATTGCCAATGATGAATTGTTTTTTAAGCTCGTAGGGTTATAAAAACTAGCTGGGTCAAATGCTTTTTCGTAGAGCTGCTTGTAATTTCCAATATTGCTCATAAATATTTTATCAATCACCAATCTATGCACTTCTCTACCAGCAAGAGCTTGAGTTTCTACTCCTTCAAACCCTAAGAAGTTTTGAGCGATTGGGTGTGATCCAGGATGCCATTTATCTTCCGTACCCACGTTTGCACCCGTAGCTCCAAATTGACCGTTCCAAAGAACTAATTCTTGGTAGGCAATATTCAAGATAGAAGGAGAACGCAAAGGTTGAACATCAATATCACTCGTTTTATAGTTAGCATTTGGTTTTCTACTTTCTCCAAAAGCTCCAAATCCAGAGCCACCTTCCCCCATTCCTTGAGCTACGCATGCTTGAAAACCCGCTGCTGCATGATGGCAACTCGCACAGCTATACGTATTCATTCCAGAAAGGTTTACTGGGTTTTGTGCAAGTCCTGTTTCATGGTAAAGAAGTTTACCTAATTCAACTTTTGCAGCACTTAATGGGTTCTTGGGATCCTGAGGTATAGCAGCAAAATCATTGCTCTCAGGCAGTATATAGTACTCTTTTCCTATTCCGTTAGATGCCGTTTCCAACGAATTTGTTAGACTTATATCAAGCTCGCTTGCTTCCGGATTGTTATCAATATCAGTTTTACAAGAAGTTAAATTTAGGGCAAGACCAAGCGTAAAAAGACCAAATAGATATTTTTTCATTTTCGTAGTAGATTCTTTCCTTGACAATTGTAGGGCAAAAATAACGCCAATTTGTCAAATAAAATAGCACGCAAATGAGATATTAGTGAATGGCCGAAATTAGGTTTTTAATTTCTTCTTCTTAGCAGCAGGGAAAAGTACATTGTTTAGTATCAATCTATAACCCGAAGAGTTGGGGTGTAAATTAAGGTCTGTAGGTTCTTCACCAACGAAATGTTGGTAGTCTTCAGGATCGTGTCCGCCATAGAAAGTCCAGAAACCTTTGCCAACTGTACCATGAATGTACCTAGCTTCATCAACAGCTCTATTCTCAGCTAAGATGATGACTTCTGGTTTGATCTGGTTTTTCTTAAACGCAGTTGTTTGACCCATGAAGCCCTTTATTACATTGTTGTGATTCTGCGTAAGCATGGTAGGGATAGGATCCCATTTGGCAGAAAACTCAAATAGGTTGAAATAATCATTCTGCTCGGTCATGCCTTGTCTATCTTGAGCAGTATTATCTACCGTACTGAATTCGGTTGTATATGGATCATGTTCAAGGTTGAAGTTGGTAAAAGCAAAAGTGTTTTCAAAGTTTAACTTGTCGTCAGCATTTGGATCAGATCCGTCTCCATCATAAGGACTTTCCACAATGTCAATACCGTCGGCAGCCAAAGCAATGTCAAAAGTGTCCGTAGCATTACACATGGCAAACATATAGCCACCACCAAGCACGAACTCTTGAATTTTCTTTACCACAGCAAGTTTAAGCTCAGATACCTTGTTGAAACCATACTTACTAGCGATTTGCTCTGCTTCTTGTTTTTGTTGCTGATACCAAGATTGACCTCTTAACCTTATAAATTTCCCAAACTGACCAGTGAAGTCTTCGTGGTGAAGGTGCAACCAATCGTACTCAGGCAATTTGCCGTCCATTACATCTTCATCAAATATTTTTTCGTATTTAATCTCTGCATATGTAAGTGCGAGTGTTACTGCATCGTCCCAAGGTTGTGTGCTTTTGGGCGAATAAACCGCTATTTTAGGTGGTTTTTGTAATTTCACAGCATCCATATTTGCATCTGGATTCTTCACATACGAAATCAACTGAGCACCTTCCGCATCGGAAATGATCTCGTAGCTGACATTTCTAATTACACATTCATTGATAACCGACTGCATAGCTGGTACCATGAAACTTCCTCCTTTGTAATTAAGTAGCCAGTCCACTTCCGTATCGTGAGTAGATAGCACCCAGTACACAATACCGTATGATTTCAAATGATCTTTTTGAGTGTTATCCATTGGAATCATTATCATATTGGCGTAAGAGTAGCCTATAGATAAGAAAAATATGATAAGCGGTAGAATCCTTCGTCTCATTGGTTTGCTTGTTTATGCTAGTGTGTCGACTTTTGTAAAGTTAAATAAAGTTTTGCTTTCAATGCCTCGCAAGTAGAGACTTAACGGTCTAATTGAGAAAAAAACGTACAAACTAAGAAAATAATCAATGAGTATACGCGAAAATATTGCCGAAGGATTGAGATCAATAAAGGGAAATATGCTTCGTACGGTAATTACCGCAGCAATCATCGCTTTTGGAATAATGGCCTTGGTAGGAATTCTTACCACCATAGATGGTATCCAAAGTAGTGTAGATCAAAGTTTCGAAAGCCTGGGAGTAAACTCATTCGACATCAAAGTAGAAAACCAGCGTGGTAGAAGGAGAGGGGTGAGTGAAAAACAAAATCCACCTATATTTTTTAGAGAAGCTATGCTTTACAAAGAACTATTTACCGGGAAAGCAGATGCTGACGTATCTATTTCGACCAATGTGGCAGGAGCTGTGGAGGTAAAATTTGAATCTTTAAAGACAAACCCCAATACCCGAGTAATTGCTGTAGACGAAAATTACCTCAGCATGAAGGGTTATAAACTTCAGAATGGACGAGATATCAATGTCAATGATGTTAAGCTTTCTTCCAAAGTTGTTTTAATTGGTAATGAACTTGCAAAAACTCTTTTTCCCAAAACGAGCCCTATGGATAAGGTGATCAGCATGATGGGCAATAAGTATAGAGTTGTGGGAGTGTTGGAGAAAAAAGGCTCACTTACAGGTGGTGGAGATGATAGAGTAGCATTGTTACCTTTAGAAACCGGAAGACAATTCGATACAAACGGAAGTTTTTCATATGATATTACTACAGCAACAGCTAAAGTTGAAAACATTGACTATGTAATAGGAGAAGCCACAGCCACCATGCGAAGGGTGAGAGGTGATGAAATTGGTGCTGATGATAGTTTCGAAATCGAAAGAGCGGATGCATTCCTAGAAGATGTAGAAAGCATAACAGATAACTTGAGAATAGGAGGGATAGGAATATCATTCATTACACTGCTGGGAGCTTCTATTGCTTTGATGAATATCATGATGGTTTCGGTTACGGAACGTACAAGAGAGATAGGCGTAAGGAAAGCATTAGGGGCAAGTCCTCAAAAAATCAGGTTTCAGTTTTTGATTGAAGCAATCGTTATATGTTTGCTTGGAGGAATAGGTGGAATACTACTTGGCTTAGCTATGGGTAATATAGTGGCCAACTTTATAGGCGAGGGAGCTGTTTTTGTTGTTCCTTGGGGGCTAATTGCAGTCGGAATAGTAGTTTGTATCACTGTTGGATTGATATCTGGAGTATATCCAGCGATTAAAGCTTCACGCTTAGATCCAATAGAATCACTGCGTTACGAATAAATTAAAAATATTTTAGCAATAATGTTTTGTGAGTTTAAGCTCTTCACCTACTTTTGCACTCCCAATGTGAGATATCATTTGCCCGGGTGGCGGAACTGGTAGACGCGTTGGTCTCAAACACCAATGGTAGCAATACCGTGCCGGTTCGATTCCGGCCCCGGGTACTAAGCCCCTTCTGATTTCAGGAGGGGCTTTTTCTTTGAAAAATACAAACCTGAATAATCATTTTTTTTATTGGGTGGTACTATCTACTAGGCCATAGGTCTAACACTTTTGCACAAAAAAAAGACTGGAACAAAATGCTCCAGCCTTTCCCGCTACTAAATCCACACAACTTTTATCTTTAAAACTCTTCTAAAAGAGCTTTGTTTTCGTTCTGATAAGTAAAACTTTCATTCTACTTGCCCAAAATTAAGGAGAACAATATAAGTAAACAAGTAAATTGAAGGAGTTTTTTATACCGTTAAATCAATCATCACATTTTAAAGCAGTTAAATGTATCTTATTAATACAATAATTCTCAATTGAGAAGAGTCAAGAGCCTCTTTTATACCATTTCTTGTAATCTCAGCTTTAAATCTACTAATAATACAATTGTATACGTTTTGATCTCACTTTTCAACCTAAGGTTAATTTTGGCTTAACATTGAGTTAATATTAGCCATCTACTTTTGTCCCAGAATTCGAAACGAAGGATTCTTGTGAATCATGACAAAAGACAAAAACTACATTTTTAAATCTCTATCCAAGGTAAGTGAATCTCTTGGAAGGAATCAAACCCCCTTTACTTCAGAAATGAAAAATTTAAAGCAATTCTTTTTGCTAGCTTTTGCTATGCCCATGTTTCTATTGACTTCTTGCGAAGATAGCGACGAGTGTAAGACAGTATGTGCTTCTAATCAAATCTTAACAATTGATTGCGAGTGCGTAACTCAAGTTGTGGATCCATGTAAAGATACTGACTGTCCTACTGGATTTGTATGTTCTAATGGTGATTGTATCGAAGAGGCTTCTTCTACTATCACAAAAGCTGGTTTGTTATCTGCAGACGAAAAATGGACTGCAAACAAAACTTACATATTACAAGGTAAAGTTGTAGTTCCTAGTGGAGTTACATTGACGATTGAGCCTGGTACTATTATAAAAGGTTCTTCAGGAACTGGTTCTTTGGCATCTGCTCTTGTGGTTGCTCGTGGTGGTAAAATCCTTGCAGAAGGTACTGCTGATAAGCCAATTGTAATGACATCTGTAAAGGATAACATTCAGATTGGTGAAAAAGCTGGTACAAACTTAGACGAAAAAATCACTGGTGAGTGGGGAGGATTGATCATTCTTGGAAAAGCCCCTATCTCAGCCGGATCAGGAGCCGAAGCTCAAATAGAAGGTATACCTGCAGATGATACTTACGGAGCATATGGTGGATCTGAGGTTGCAGACAACTCAGGTGTATTGAAATATGTATCTGTTCGCCATGGTGGTGCATTGATAGGAGAAGGTAACGAAATCAACGGTATCACTTTCGGTGGTGTTGGTAACGGAACAGTAGTAGAAAACATAGAGGTTATTGGTAATGAAGATGATGGTATCGAATTATTCGGTGGATCTGTAAATATCAAAAACGCTCTTGTATGGGCTCAAAAAGACGACGGTTATGATGTTGATCAGGCTTACTCAGGAACAATAGACGGATTTATCTACATCGCAGGTGCTGACTCTGATCACGCATTCGAAATAGACGGGCCAGAAAACGCTGTAAACAATACAGGAAAATTCACAGCAAAGAATGGTTTTTTAAAAGGTAGTCTTACTGCTTCTAACGGAGAATATGCTGACTGGAGAGACAATGCTCAAGGATCTGTATTAGATTCTTACTTCTTCAACTTCGCAGATGGAAAAGACATAGAATTAGACAAAGAAAAAGGAGTATCGGCAAATTACACAGCTGGTAAAATCATCATGAGCGGAAACGAATTTAACCTTCCTGATGGTGTTGACTTGGCTTCTATCTTCAAGGACACTGATCCTTCAGGTAACGACACTAAGTTTAAAGCTGATATGATTAAAGTTAATACAGCAACTAAGACAAGAACAAAGGGTGTTGACCCTGCATTATTCAGCTGGACATTCGCTCAAGCGAAAGGTGCACTAGCAGATTTTAAATAATAATAAAAGAACCTTCTGGCTGGCAGAAATGCCAGCCAGAAGTAAAACCAATCAAACCAATATAAATCAAGAATCAAAGGTCGGGAGCTGAGTGAATCACCATCGATCTTTAAAAACAAGAAAAATGAAAAAAAATCTACTCCTTTTAATTGCTGTTCTATTCTCGTTGAATTCAGCAATTGCCCAAGTTGGAATAGTTCGTGGTGTTGTATACGACGATGAGCTTGGCGAAACATTACCCTTTTCTACAATATTTGTAAAAGAGGCACAAAAAGGTGCTTCTACTGACTTAGACGGTGCATTTAGCATAGATTTACCTGTAGGTACTTACACTTTTGACTTTTCATTTGTAGGTATGACTAGCAAAACAATCACAAGCGTAGAAGTAAAAGACGGACAAGTAACAGAGCTAGATATCAGACTAGGTAGCAGTGCTGCGGCACTGGAAGAAGTTGTGGTTACTGCCAAAATGGTACGCAATAGCGAGTCTGCTATGCTTACGCTTCAAAAGAAATCTGCCAACCTCATTGACGGTATCTCAAAGCAAACATTTCGCAAAATAGGAGATAGCGACGCAGGTGGAGCCATTAAAAGAGTAACAGGTGTATCGGTAGAAGGCGGAAAATACGTTTACGTTCGTGGCCTTGGAGATAGATACACTAAGACAATCTTAAATGGCTTAGATATTCCAGGACTTGATCCTGACAGAAACACAATCCAAATGGACTTGTTTCCTACCAACTTGATAGACAACATGGTTGTGCTTAAAACAGCAACGCCAGATGTATCAGGTGACTTTACAGGTGGTATCATTGATATCGCAACCAAAGATTTTCCGGTAAGCCAATCTTTCAATGTGTCATTGAGTGGAGCATTTAATCCATCAATGCACTTCAATAATAATGCTCTTACTTATAAAGGAAGCAGCACTGACTGGTTAGGGTTCGATAATGGAATGAGAACGCTACCTATAGATCCACAACAAAAAATATGGACTTTAGCTGATAATGAAGCTAATCTCACAAAAATAACACAGCGATTTGACCCAACTATGGGAGCCGAAAAGGCAACAAGTCCAATGAATTTTTCTGCCGCCATATCGACAGGCAATCAATTCAAAATCAAAAAAGCAACCATTGGTTACAATGCCGCTTTGAATTACAGCAACACAACAGAATTTTTTGAAGAAGTACAGTATAACTTCTTTATTAAGGGACTTGATCCTTCTAAAGATTACAATTTTGCTTTGGACCAATCTCAAAAAGGTTCTTTGTCAAAAAACAATGTAATGGCATCTGGTTTGGCTGGACTTGCCGTGAAATGGGACAAGCATAAGTTCTCTTTCAATTCTCTTCACATTCAAAATGGTGAAAACACTGCTGGCCAGTTCATCAACCAGAAATATATTTTCAACTCGGCGGTTTTATATAGAGATAACCTAGAGTACAGCCAAAGATCGATCACAAACTTCAACTTGAAAGGTGAACATTCGCTAGGAGCAACTGGTGGGCTAAAAGTAGACTGGAGCGTTGCACCTACGATCAGCCGAATAGACGATAAAGATGTAAGAGTTACACCATTCAAAGTAGAAGACGGCAATTATACTATAGAGCCATCTGAAGGAGCTGATCCATTGAGATTATACAGAAGCCTTTCAGAAGAAAACCTAAGTGGACGTGTAGATATTACCAAAAAATTCATCACGAAATTTGGTGATGCAAAACTGAAAATTGGTGGAAGTAACGTCATCAAAACAAGAGATTACTCCATACTACAGTACAATGTGAGAGTTACAGGACAATCGCAACTTAATCTTAATGGTGATCCTAACAGCCTATTGTTACCCGAAAACCTATGGACTCCAGAAAAAGGTATAGGTACTTATATTCGTGGGAATTTTGAGCCAGCCAATTCGTACGATGCAACTCAATCTATTACAGCAGGTTATGTAATGAGCGAAATGAGTTTGACTTCTAAGTTAAAAGCAATATACGGTCTAAGACTCGAGAGCTTTAAGCATCACTATACGGGACAATCTAACCTAGGAGACGAAATATATAACGATGTAGAAATTAACTCATCATTGGATTTATTGCCATCGGTAAACTTGGTTTATGCTTTGAAAGAAAACACAAACATGCGTTTTGCAGCCACTAGAACTTTGGCAAGACCATCATTTAAGGAAGCATCTATTTCTCAAATATATGATGCCTTATCAGGAATTACTTTCATAGGTAACTTAGGACTTCAAACAACTAGGATTACAAACGTTGATCTTAGGTACGAGCAATTTGGTAAGGCTGGGCAGATGTTCTCGGTAAGTGGATTTTACAAAATGTTTAGAGACCCTATTGAGGTGGTTGCTTATAGCCAATTGGCACCAAACAACATTACACCAAGAAATGTAGGTCAGGCAAATGTATTGGGTGCTGAATTTGAGATTCGTCAAAATATAGGAATAGAGTCAAATGGTGAGAAGCCATTGAGTGTAGGCTCAAACTTTACTTACGTATACTCTAATGTGGAGATGAACCCAAGCGAGTTTCTTTCAAGAGTAGAAAACGCAAGGTCGAATGAAGAGGTTAAAAATACGAGAAGGTTGCAAGGTCAGAGTCCTTATATCGTGAATTTGTTCTTGAACTACAGCAGCGAGCAAAACGGAATAGAAGGTAACGTAAGTTATAACGTACAAGGAAAAAGATTGTCGATCGTGGGATTGGGCAGAAACCCAGATATCTACGAAATGCCATTCAATGCTTTGAACATGAAAGTGACAAAGCGATTTGGAGCAGAAAAAAGAGGCTCTATCAGCATAAATGGACAAAACCTGTTGAATGCTAAAACAAGAAAATATTACGAGGGATTCAATGCAAACTCTGAGATCTACCAGCTTTTTAAGCCTGGTATGCAGTTCGGAATGAGTGTGGGTTACGCTCTATAAAGAACTTGATTCATATTGGTAAAACACAAAATGCCTCGACTTTGTCGGGGTTTTTTGTTTAATGATTGTTTGAGTTTGGAGGGATGTTTTTGAATTTGAGTTTTTATTAATATTCCCTAAACATTGCCTTAATACACCAAGCCTATTTTTGTTCATAGATAAATCGGTCATAATGAAACAACTGACTTTTCAATTTTTAAGAACATACTGGGGCGAATTATTATTTGCCACCTTTCTTGTGATTTATTATTCACAACCCATGCCTTGAATCTGTTAGAATAAATATTAATTTGAAAATGCTCCTTTGCTTTATTGAAGTTTTTTTTTGTGGCATATTGCTTATTGTCTTTCGGCCCCGACTTTGCAACTCCAATTTTCAAACGTGAACCATCTAGCAAATGGCATATGAGTTTATTACTCTTAAATGTGAGGATGGATTTTACGTTTTAAAGAATATTTAAACCCCAGACCTAACAACCTCAAGCACCTCAGCTTCAATCGCATTTAACAATTTCCTTTCCCCAGTTTTCAGCCATTGTTTAAAATTTGTGGAGCGGGAGAGGTAGGTTTTCTCAAGATGTAGGAGCTCATCAAGGTCAAAGTGCTGAGCACGCAAGCCTGCTCCGTATCGCTCGCCATCCATGGCATTGCAAGCTTGTTCGTAATGGTTGGTCACGGGAACCATGAGGACAGGTTTATTCCAATAAATAGCCTCGGAAACAGTCTCAAAACCTGCAGTGGTGGCAATGCCCGCACAAGACTGGAATAGCTCGGCAAACAACTCCTTATTGGGCTGGTGAAGCGTGAGGTTTGGCAAAAAACGCTCTGATGCTGGTTTACCTGCCCTGTGTACAAAACAATGGACATGCGTTGCTGGGTTGGCAAGTTTCCAATTCAGCAAAGTAGGCAACATACACTCATGGGTGAGGTACACGAGGTAATGCCCCTTGTTGCTGCCTTGTTTGCTTTTAATGGCATTGCGAATCAAAGGTGGCACCACGGTAATGTGCTCGTTATCATTTTGCTCATCAAAACTCAGAGCCAACATTTTCTTACTTCCATAAGCCGTAAACCTTGAGTTGGTATTGAGGAGTAGTTTGTCGGCAAACTTACTTTTGGTAGGAAACACAAAGCCTGGCTTTAGCAACAAATACTGGTGAGCTATGGAGTAAAATGGAATTTTACAAAATGGGTGTGTCAGCTTGTACAAGCCGGCAAGGACTTCATAAAAGTTGATGACCACATCTGGCTTGGTATCTTGGAGCAGTTGCCCTAGCTTATTGACTTGAGCGAGGTAGTGCTTGGACTTTGTAACAGTCTGCCAAATGGTTTTGGAAATAGAAAGACCAGTATCTCTGGAGCCGTAGGCGAGTTTAGGACTATCTATTTTGTGAATTGCTACTTCGGGGCCTATTTGCTCAGCAAGGAATTGCTGGTTTTCTCCCCCAACGGCCATTGCGGTGACTCGATTGCCATTTTTAACCAATAGTTCGTATAAACTTATGGCTTGCGTTAAATGCCCACGACCCTCACCTTGAACAATGAAAAAGTAGGTCATTTCATTTGGAATAAGTGATTATAGGCGGGTATGTAATCCTCGGAATCATCTTCTTCTATGGTATTGTCAAAGTCTCTAATGACCTTGAATTGCTTGTACGTTTTTTCTACTGAGAAATATACAATTTCCCAATTGTGGTCGTGGTCTTCCACGAGTGCACTCATTGTTTCTACCCAATCTCCTGAATTCATATATTTTATGTCGTTTATGTCTTTTATTGCTGCTTGGTGAATGTGGCCGCATATAATGCCATCACAGTTTTTTGATTTTGCTACTTCGCTGAGTTGTGCTTCATAATCGGAAACGTAGTTCACGGCGATTTTAATGGAGCCTTTCACTCGCTGAGAAAGTGAATAGTAGGGGAGACCATTCTTTACACGGTATTGATTGTAAAGCTTATTGAGCCATAGTAAAAATGTATATCCTATGTCTCCTATATAGGCGAGCCATTTCATTTTATTGGTAACCATATCGAAAATGTCTCCATGCGTTACAAACATTTTTTTGTCCCCCGATTCATAAACCAAGTCTTTCACGATTTGGAAGTTTGGCCCAATTGAAAATGGAATGATTTGATCTAAAAAATCATCGTGATTACCTCTCACGTAGTACACTTTGGTATTGTGTTTTTCTATTTTCTTAAGAATGGCTCTCAAGAAACCAGTATGTTTCTTTTTCCAAGAACCATACTTTTTTAGTTGCCAGCCGTCGATTATGTCACCATTCAGTATCAATGTATCGCAATGGTATTGCTTAATGAAAGAGGTAACTTCTCTCACTTTGGATCCTGCTGTTCCGAGGTGAATATCGGATAACACAATGGTACGGTAGTGTTTCATGCAAGCAAAAGTCACCATTGATTATAAACTTAATGTTAAGCAAATGATAAATGATCCTCCTTAATAAAGTCCTCATATAGGGTGATTTATGTTCTTTGATTTTGTGCCGTGCCAAAAAATATGGTTCAGTTTTTGCTAAGCTTTTCCTGAGTTTTATAAAAAAATGAGTGAACATGATTAGACAATTACTATTCAAAAACATTTTGGGTTTTGCCCTCCTTACTTTCTCTTGCTCTTTCATTTATTTGAGCGATTTTAAAGACAGAGAAATAGCTGAAAATCAGGTATCGTGCGGAAACAACACTTTTAGTCTTCATTTTGGAGGTTTAGAAGAAATTGGCGTGGGAAATTGGTTAAATATTCCAAATGTGGAGCATTTTAAAACCAACATCTACTTATCGGATGTGGACTTGAATGATGCCACTTTCAACACAAACCAAAACATTATTTTGGAACTTAGCACTTTCACTGCTGCACGTGATTTCAAGTCTGGCACGTATGAAGTGAGAGGCAATAATTACGAAATTTCAAAGAGTTCGGAGTCGCTGATTAAAGCAAAGCTTTTGAACCTTAACGGAAGCGAGAAAACACCAGAAATTACGAGCGGACAAATTAAGTTCTCCGGCACTTACCCCGAGATCAAGATTGATTTGTTGCTTTCAATGGCAAATGGAGAGAAGATTCAAGGGAGTTTTTATAGAGATTTGGCAGATTTTAAATATCATTTTTAAATCAGAATAACGCCCAAATATTAAAGAGAACACCCAAAAAGTAAAGTCCCAATGCTGAGATTCATTCTTGGCTTGGGATTTTTTTTTGAAGTTGTGTTAATTACTCTTCCACTCTATTTATTTGATTTCGCTTCTTACTTTTCCTTAATGGCAAGCTGTCCGCAAGCTGCATCAATATCTTTTCCTCTACTTCTTCGGATATTTACAGTAATGCCATTTTTTTCTAAATAGGCTGCAAACTTATCAATTGCATGTGGATCTGCATTTTGATAATTGGCTTCTGCAATAGGATTGTACTCTATGATATTGACTTTGGAAGGTACTCTTTTGCAAAATCTCATGAGCTCATCAGCATCTTCTATTTTGTCATTAAAACCATAGAAAACAATGTATTCAAATGTGATTTTGTTTCCAGTCTTGCGGTAAAAATAGTTGAGAGACTCTTCTAGGTTTTTCAACGAATTGGACTCGTTGATTGGCATTATTTGGTTCCGCTTTTCGTCATTGGCCGCATGAAGCGATAATGCCAAATTGAATTTCACGTTATCGTCGCCTAGCTTGGTGATCATTTTTGCGATCCCAGCTGTGGACACAGTAATTCTTTTTGGAGACCAGTTAAGGCCGTCTTCACTTGTGATCTTGTTAATAGACTCCAATACTGCCGCATAGTTGAGCAATGGCTCGCCCATTCCCATGTATACAATATTGGTAAGTGGGCTGTTGTAGTTGCTTTCTGCTTGCTCCTTGATAAGTACGACTTGGTCATATATCTCGGCGGCAGTGAGGTTTCTCTCGCGGTTCATGTAGCCAGTAGCACAGAACTTGCAAGTAAGCGAGCAACCAACCTGAGAACTCACGCAAGCGGTCATTCTTCCATCGGTTGGAATAAGAACTCCTTCTACCAAGTGGGCATCATGAAGCCTGAAACCAGATTTTATCGTGCGATCTTGGCTTTTTTGTTCGCTATCAATTTTGATGGCGTTGATTACAAAATGCTCATTGAGTTTTTCTCTCAATGCAACCGAAAGATTGGTCATTTGTCCAAAATCTCTTGCAGATTTCACCCATAACCATTCCCATACCTGCTTCGCCCTGAATGACTTCTCGTTATTGGCAAGAAACCATTCATTCAGTTTTTCGAAATTTATTGTCCTTATGTCGACCTTGTGTGTGCTCAAGCCTTGAAATTTTGTACAAAATTCGATATTTTAACAACGTTTCCCTAATAATACTTGTTCTTTACACATTAAAGCCCTTTTAGAGGACTAAAAATACTTTAATATGAATCGTCGGCAATGCTACATAATGATATTGCTTCTTGCCTTTTTGGCAAGCATAGATTCCTTTTCTCAAAAGCGTAAAAGGCAGGAAGAAGACTTTGGCTTTAACCTCAAGCATTCTCTTCAAAAGAAAACCATTATTCCGTTTAAAGTTTATTCCAATCTTGTTGTGATCAAGGTGGTGGTAAATGATAAAGACACGCTCAATTTTATTCTTGATACAGGAGTGAGTTCAATTTTCTTAACTGACCCAGATTTGGGAAAGAAGATGAAGTTTAATTATGTACGAAAAGTGCAAATTACGGGTGCAGGTGAAGAAAAAGCATTGGAAGCCAATATAACGATAGGGCATAAAGTCCAGATAGGTGACGTTGTGGGTAATCACCAAAACCTTGTAGTGCTCAGCGAAGACATTCTTCGCCTTTCTGAATTTATGGGAGTTCCTATACATGGCATTTTTGGCCACGATTTGTTTGATAATTTTGTGGTGACCATAGATTATGCAACCTCTCAACTCACGCTCACTAGACCAAACAAGTTTAAGCTAAAAAAGAAGCACGGCGATAGGTATCCAATTGTAGTAACTCAAAATAAGCCTTACACCGATTCATTTTTTATCACGGCCTACAATTCAGAAGAAACTCCGGTAAGGTTGGTGATTGACACTGGTGCTGGGCATGCACTTTTGCTCAATGAAAGTGAAACAAAGATTCCACTTCCCGATAAAGTGATTCGAGCCAATTTAGGAAGGGGTTTAAATGGTGAAATATTTGGTCACATAGGGCGAGTGTCATCCTTACGAATGGGGGAAATTGAGCTCAAGGATGTGTTAGCGTCTTTTCCAGATAGCCTTTCATTTAGTATGAAATTCCCGGCTTCGGACAATGACCGCCAGGGAAGTATTGGTTGTGAGTTTTTGAGAAGATTCAAAGTGACTTTCAATTACAGCGAAGGCTACATGGCTCTGAAACCCATCAAAAAGAAGATAAAGGAAGGTTTTGAACAAGATATGAGTGGCTTGTCTATAAAGGCTACAGGTAAAGATTATAAGGAATTCATTGTAACAGAGGTGAGTGATGATTCACCAGCATATTATGCTGGGATGCAGGAAGGTGATCAAATCATATTCCTTAACAATGTGAACATGAAGGACCTCACCATCAGTGATATCATTCGTGTACTAGCCAGAAAAGAAGGCAAGCAAATAGAAGTCTTCTTTAGACGAAAAGGAGAACTAGAGTTCGCGAGCTTTGAGCTAAAGCGAATTATCTAACTTACAACCTTACACCAACTGAGATACCGCCATTGGGACGCACTCCTTGGTTCAGCACCAAATCAGTAATGATATTGCTACCATTTCCGAAATAGCCAGAGTTATTACTTCTTACAATTTCCTTTTCATCTTCGAATTGTACCCTCAATCCACCACCTACAAATAGGTCAATGTAACCATATTGGAAAATACTGAATTGTACACCAAGGTTAATGCTAGGCATCACACCTAGGTAAGAAACCTTACCAGAGTTGTAATTCGTGGTCTCAGATATTATTTTACCTGTGTTGTCGTATTGGTATTCAAAATAACCCAAGTTATAGTCTCTATAGGTGTAATCTACACGAAGCGAAGGAGCGAGGTAAATTCCGTTTTGGCTGCTTTCCGTATTGATAAAGTTTGGCTTGCCATCTTTGAATTTTGGTACATAAAATCTTCTCTCATATACTCCTGTGAGGCCTTTCCAGTCATTTTTTTGTTCCAAAATCGTTCCTGTGCTACTTACTTGACCATAATTGTAATTATCTAGGTCGTTTCTGTATCTCAAACCTAAAGTGAAGTTATTGCTTCTGTCTTTTTCTTTATTAAAACTCTCAATGCTAAACGAAAGGCTAGAAGTAGCCAGCTGTAAAGGATTGAACTTGAAAATATTAAGGTTCTTTTCATCTTGTGAAAATCCTTGAAAACTCATAAAAATAATGAATACAAATAGGAATAAGTTCTTCATGTTATTGTGTTATTATTGATTATATAACGAAGAAGTCATGGTTTTTAATTCGTTTGTTTAAAGATTTATTTCTCGGTATACTGCAATTATTATTATTTTGGGATCATGAGGTTAAGTAGGTATTTCAAAAATCGTTTTTGGTCATCTTTCTGGGTGATTGTAATGCTTGTTATGGCTACTTTTTTGGTACAAAACAAAAGAGAGATTGCTCGGTGGGTAGAATCAAATTTTGATTTTGAATTTGGTCAAAGAGTAGAGCAACAACAACTGGCATCCCAAAATGGAATACCGATTGAGTTTGTATCAAAAGACGATTTTGATGGGGAGGTCATTCATAAGCCCAATTTCATTGTTTATTATGACGAAGATGTAAGAAATGCCAGGTATACGCTTCATGTTTTGATAGATAGCTCCACTAGAGGGAATGCCTCACGAAGGGGAATCAGGTTCAATGATGCCGAAAAGATCTTTTCTAACACCGCAAAATATGGTGACTACAGCAATACCGGTTTCGACCGAGGACACCTAGTACCAGCAGGTGATTTTCAATGTTGCCAGCGGTTTTTGGAAGAAACCTTTGCGATGAGCAATATCGCCCCATTTGATTCTGCATTGAACAGACATGCTTGGAACGATCTGGAAATTCATACACGTAAAATAGCAAGGAGATTTGGTAAAATAATCGTATTAACGGGCCCAGTTTTTATGGGTAATTATGAGATTGGAAAGTATAACAATGTGGAAGTTCCAAGTCATTTTTTCAAAATATTGGCAATTCCGGAGCGAAAAAGTAATAAAATTACTCGTATTTCCGCATTTTTACTTCCTAACAAAGCTGTTTACTCTTTCGACAAAAAAGCCTTTGCTGTTTCGGTGGATAGGATTGAAGAGCTAACAAACTTAGACTTTTTTAAGAATTTGCCTTTGGATGTTGAAAATAAACTAGAAGGTCAAATTGATGTTTTAAATTGAGAATTCATTTTAAGAAAATTTATGGATAGTAGCGTATTAGTACTTTTACTCTCGGCAGTGGTCTTGCTTTCTTATTTCTTCAATCTTGTAAGTAGGAAAACAAGGATACCATCAGTTTTGTGGTTATTGGGAACAGGAATAGCGATCAACTATTTTGATACCACTAATTTTTTGAGCGAAAATTTTGCTAATCGGCTAGTTCAGGTCTTTGGAATTGTGGGTCTTATCATGATTATCCTAGAGGCTGCTCTAGACCTACACATAGACAAAGGCAAAGGAGGATTGATCTTGCGTGCCTTTCTGTCGGCTTTGGTCATATTATTCCTTTCTACCTTCAGTATTGGTTACTTACTTAACTATTGGCTTAATGAACCTCTGAAAATTTGTCTTATTTATGCGGCTACACTTTCCATAGTCAGTAGTGCGATTGTGATTCCGAGTGTGGAGTTTTTGACCAAAGAGAAAAAGGAATTCATAGTATACGAAGCATCTTTCTCAGATATCCTCGGAATCTTGTTTTTCAACTATTTGATAGGTGGAGACGCTGCCAATCCAGGTGCTGCAATCTTGTATTTAGGTCAAATTGGTATATCGGTAGTAGTTTCTATTGTGGTATCTTTCGTTTTAGTTTACCTCTTAGGAAAGCTCAAAATAGAAGCAAAGTTCTTCCTGACTTTTGCCGTGCTGATCGCCTTGTATGTGGGTGGTAAAATACTTCATTTGCCTTCGCTGTTGATTATCTTATTCTTTGGCTTAATCATTAATAACAAACATCTCATAAAGTCGAAAAAGTTACTCAACTTTATTTCACCCGATGAGGGAACATTCTCAGAGTTAAATAAAGAACTTAAAAGCATCACGGCAGAAACGAGTTTTCTCGTTCGTACTTTCTTTTTCTTGCTTTTTGGTTATAGCATAAATCTTGAAAAGCTTATACAGCCAGAAGTGGTTCTCATAGGTAGTTTTATTGTTGCCATTTTGTTGGTGATTCGCTTGATTTATCTAAAGTATTTGAATCCAAAAGAAAGCCCATTACCTGAGTTATTCCTCATGCCACGTGGTCTTATTACTATACTTTTGTTTTATAACATTCCCGAACAATTTCGTCTACAGGAATTCAATAATGGCATTCTGTTTTTCGTGATATTAGTTACAAGTTTCTTAATGATGTTTGGTTTGTTTTCGGTTGATAGAGAGGTGTCAGAAGACCTAGAACGACCAGATGGACACTACTAAACAAAGCTATATTCCCGCATTGAAGTGGCATTGGGCTACTGTTTTTTATGATAGGTTTATTGCTTTGACAATGCCCGAAAGGGAAATTAAGGACAAAGTAATAGCCCTTACAGATCTTAAGCCAAAAGAGAAAGCACTAGACTTCGGCTGCGGAACAGGAACTGGATTATTGATAGGATGTGAGAAGGAATCCAAAGCCAGTTTTTATGGCTATGATGTTGATCCCGAAATCTTAAATATTGCAAAAGGAAAACTACCTGATACTGTTCAGCTTGACCTTGGGGAAAGTAGTGATCTACCATACGCAGAAGCCTATTTTGATAAAGTATGGAGTACATGGGTTTTTCATCATCTCAAAAATGACGAAAAGGAAAAGGCTCTTAGTGAGATAAAAAGAGTGTTAAAGCCCAATGGTATATTTGTTCTTGGCGACTGGGGAAGGCCTCAAAATGGGCTGATGTCCTTGTTGTTTTTCATCTTACAGTTAGTTGATAATTTCTCAACCACCAATGCAAATAAAAAAGGAGCAATTCCACATCTTATAAGAGAAGCTGGTTTCTCTTCAATAGAAGAAAAAGCCTACCGAAATACCATTTTCGGGACATTTAGGTATTGGCTGGTGAGGAGTTGATTGGAATTTAATAACAAACCTCACAGGTTTTGGAAACCTGTGAGGTTTAAGAGTTTTTCTTAGTTCGAAAATATCTAACTGTGAAAGTACTTGCTAAACAGAAAAGGAATAATGATCCATACCTGTAATACGTACTTGAAGGAACTCTATGACTAGAAGCTAGTAATAGGAAGATCATAAAAGCAAAAAGTATTGTGAGAACCAGAGTAAATACTTGGATTGCAAATAAGATAATTTTCATGATTAGGTAATAACAAACCTCACAGGTTTTTGAATCCTGTGAGGTTTAATAAGAAGGAGTTACAACAACATATCTCTCTCAAAAATATCAAGAACTTTGTCGTCGAAATTAACTTTTTCCGTATGTTCTTTTGTGTAAACGTCTTCTCCGCCAAAGAGCTCCAAAACGCTCATTCGCATCAATCGAGTTTGTTTTTTAGAAAGGTGACTATTGTATGAACTATGATTCCAGTCAGCGAAATGTTCAACGAACCCATGTTTTTCAGGATTCAGATGCAAATACCTAATACAATTGGAAAGGTATTTCTTATTCTCAATTGGTGTTCTTTCAAATCGCTCTTCAAATAAGCTACCTGAATAATTATACATTTTATTAAAGGCTTTGGTATAAGCATTAAAACAATTGGAAAACTGTTGACTTACAAACCTCTGAATGCTTTGTTTAGATTGCTTTTCAACAATTAGACTTTCTAGAGTCTCGATACTATTAACCCTAACAATAAAATGAAAATGATTTTTCAATAGACAATAGGCATAACTCTCAGCAACTGGCTCTATATGTTTGATCCAGAGCATTAAAAAATGGTTGTAGTTTTTTTGTTCTTTGAAAATGTTAATTCCTCCGTTCCCGCGATTGTAAATGTGGTAAAACACGCCCGGATTAAGTTTTTCAACCTTTTGCATGATTGAAAATACTATTTTTTAAACAAACCTCACAGGTTTTTGAAACCTGAGAGGTTTAATATGTAGTTATTTCAAAACTTCTACTTCAATCACAGAGTCTTCATAAATTCTATGCGTCGCTTTTATGAAATCACCTTCTTTAGCTTTGAAGATATTGTCAACGTATTTTTGAGGGTTGCGGTCGATGAGTGGAAACCAAGTGCTTTGTACTTGAATTTGGATTTTGTGCCCTTTCTTGAAAGTGTGTAGCACATCTTGCAATCTGAAATTTACGGCAGTTTTGGTGTTTGGCTTGAAAGGTTGAGGGTACTCAAAACTCTCTCTGTAGCGTCCTCTCATCGCTTCGCTACGCACCATTTGGTGGTAATTTCCAAGGACTACTTCTGGATTTGGCATGTAATCATGATTGGGTTCATTGGCTGGATATACGTCAATGAGTTTCACAACCCAGTCAGCATCTGTGGCAGATGTGCTTACATTTAGCTTTGCCATTATTTCACCACCAAGGGTCATATCTTCTTCCAATATCTCGGTTTCGAAAACCATAACATCAGGTCTACGAGCAGCAAAACGTTGATCTTCCGACATGTAATCAAAGGGAGTAAAGCCTAACATATCTTTGTTATTCTCCGTATAAGGAACAGGCTTGTGAGGATCACTTACAAACTCCGAGAATTCTTTTCCATCCGCTCCATTCTCTGCAATGGTACCATCAGGCTTTAGGAAAAACTTCACTTTTTCGGCGGCTTGGCTTGGCCATTGCTCAAAAGTTTTCCATTCTTTTTTTCCCGTGTCAAAAAGGTAAGCATCTGGTAAGCCAGTTTTGCCATCACCAGCTCCTTTCAAGAAATGGTTAAAGAATTTTGCTTCGATGTTCTTTTGGTAAAAGGTTGCTATGCTATCGCCAAAGTAAATGTTTGAATGTAAGGTTTGACCAGTTTCTCTAGACCAACGCCCATGGCCAAATGGCCCCATTACCAGCGTATTGTATGTATTCGGGTTGTTCTTTTCTATTGTTTTGTAAACATTTAGGGGTCCATATAGGTCTTCAGCATCAAACCAACCTCCCACTGTCATAACAGCATGATTTACATTTTTAAGATGTGGAATTATTGAACGTTTTTGCCAGAATTCATCGTAGTTAGGATGCTCAACAGTCTCTTGCCAGTAAAAATTATCTTTGTAATACTCGTTTACGTTTTTAAGTGATCCCAAGTCATATTGAAACTTAAATCCGTCTGTTGTTTTTGGGTCAATGAATTTATCATTGTACCAGCTCTTAGAAGTTGGTCCATCATGCTGTACCCCAAAAACAGGAAAAGTGAAGAGGTAGGATTGTATAAAAGCACCATTGTGGTGAAAATCATCAAAGTAGAAATCGCTAACTGGAGCTTGGGGTGAAGAAGCTTTCATAGCAGGGTGAGCATCTACGGCACCAGCAACTGTATAAAAACCGGGGTAGGAGATACCCCATTGACCTACTTTGCCATTATTGTTTGGCACGTTTTTAAGTAACCATTCTATAGTATCATACGTATCAGAGCTTTCGTCTGGAGCTATTCCTTCGCCATTACCAGAGTTATTAGGAGTCATATTTGTCCATGTTCCCTCGCTCATCCATCGACCACGTACATCTTGATAAACGAAAATGTATTTTTCTTTCATCATAGTTTCTGATGGGCCTAGTTTGGCAGGGAAAACTCCTGGTTCGTATGGTGCCACACTATAACATGTCCGTTGCATCATCATTGGGTATTTGTTGCTTGGCGATGCATCTTTAGGGATGTACACATGCGTGTAAAGTTTAGTGCCATCACTCATAGGAATACTTTGTATGAGTTTGGTGTAATTGTTTTCTATCCAGTTGTTTTGGGCAAAAACATTAACACTGAAGAAGCTTATAAGTATTAGGAGGTACTTGTTCATTGATATGAAGTATTAGGTAAAGATTTAATTGGGCTCAATTTACTGTTTTTCTTTTGTGAAGTGAGAGAAGAAGTAGTGTTTTTGATAAGAAAATGCTCTTCATTCTAAAATGAGGAGAGTTAAATAAAGCATTACTATATCTTGCCAACAACTGATTTCCACCCACGTCTAGGAGCATTGATAAAAACAGAAAGTTCTTTCCAAAGTTGATCAGCTATTTCCTTATTTTTTTCAATTTGGTTATTTCCTTCACGGTATTCATTTTCAATGTCATAGAGTGCTAATGGTTCCTTTTCATTTGCCAATAGTTTCCAATTACCTTTTTGGGCGGCATAGGTAGCAGATGGCTGTGGTCTTTTCCCCAAACCTTGATAACCAGCATTTACATTGTCTATTTGCCAAAACATAGTTTCGTGTGCAATGATAGGCTTCCCTGTCCATTGTGACCATAGGCTTTGACCATCAAGATTTGTGGGAGTTTCAATATTCAGTCCATCACATATACTCGGTAAGATATCGGCAAAATGAAGTTGTTGGTAGCTGTAGCCATTTCGAGGAATTTTGCCTTCCCACACGACAAAGAAAGGAACTCTTATGCCACCATTATGAAGGTCGGTTTTGTGTCCAATAAATGGCCCAGATGAGCTTTGAAAAGCAGCACCATTATCTGAGCTAAAAATAATTAGGGTGTTTTCCAAAAGGTTGTTTTCTTCTAAGTATGCCGTGATTCGCCCTATTTGAAGGTCTAAATGCTTTATCATTGACCTATATAGCAGTTGATCGCCTGTTGCTCCTAGTTTCTCAAACTCTTCAACAAATGGCTCAATGGGCTCATAAGGGGTATGAGGGGTATCAAACCATAAATTCAAGAAAAATGGTTTCTTGGTTGAACTCATAAAGTTGATGGCTTCATCTACTTTTATGGTTTCCCAATTGCCTACTTGATGAGGTGCTTTGACGTCATTTCGAACCATGGTTTTGCCTCCTTCGCGGTAAAGTAACCTGTTACGAATGAGGTCTTTTCGCACGATGGGGTCTTCAATGTTAACTAAGTAATGATCAAAACCCTGTTCGTGCGGTCCTGGGTTAGCTTTTTTGCCAGCTTGTCTTGCTTCAAAGTCTTTTATTCTGACACCTCCTAGGTGCCACTTACCTATATGTGCGGTGGTATAGTCTTTTTTCTTTAGGGCCTTTGAAAGATTAAATTCTTCTACTGGTAAGAACTCATCATTATCGGTGAATGCCCATTGGATGTCATAACGAAGTGGGAATTTTCCAGTAAGTAGACAAGCTCGTGAAGGAGTGCAAACAGCTGATCCAGCATAGGCACGATTGTAAACCGTGCCCATTCTAGAAAGTTTATCAATGTTTGGCGTATGATTTACTGGACTTCCCATGTATGAAAGGTCGCCATAGCCCATATCATCAGTTAGGATGAAAATGATGTTTGGCTTCTGGGCTTTCGATATAAAACCTACTAAGCAGAAAAGAAAAAGGAGTTTCTTCATTATATATTGAGCGTTGAATTCTAAGCATTAAAGAACGCAAATATTTAACTGAAGTATAAGCAAATGTTGATTAATGACCACTTTAGAGCAAATTAGACATCATCTATTTAGCCTTTATTTTAGTATTCGTCCGTGTGACTTTCCCAAATCAAAGAAGCTGCACCGGCAATAGCGGCAGTTTTTCCTTCCATTCCAGAGCTTAATAGTTTCACTTTCCCTTTGTAAACCTGTAGCAAATGTTCCTCAAAATAAGTGTGAAGTGGGTCCATTATCCATTTACCACTATTGACAAGCCCACCTAATAGAAAGAATGCTTCTGGTTGTGTAAAGGCCGTAAAATTAGCAAGAGCGATACCTAAAATTTTGGCTGTATAATCAAAGGCTTTAATAGCAATAGGGTCACCTTCTTCCGCTGCTTTGGTTATGTCCTCTCCATGCAAATCGTTGTAAGCAATAGACCTAAACCTACTTTCGTCTAAGTGTTTGCTTTGCATGTACATGATGGTTCGTTTTAAACCGGTGGCAGAAACATAAGCTTCTAAGCCTCCCTTTACACCTAAACCGGTAATTCTGCCGTCGCCTAAGGTCATGTCTATGTGACCTAATTCTCCTGCGAAACCATCAAAGCCATCTATTAGCCTTCCATTTGCTACTATCCCAGAGCCAAATCCAGTACCGAGGGTGATAACAATAAAGTCCGTCATTCCTTTGGCATTTCCGAAGAGCATTTCGCCTAATGCCGCCACACTTGCGTCATTCATGATTTTCATTGGCATGGGCATGCGTTCATTCAATTTCTCTAAAATAGGAACTGTGCCTTTCCATAGTAAATTGGATGCATTTTCGATGGTTCCATTTTTGCTGGAAGCATTTGGAGCACCTATGCCACAACCTAGAATATTTGCTTCCTTAACCTTCGCTTTTAATTCCTCTACAGTAGTAACGACTTTATCTAGGTAATCATCAATGCTAGGATATTCTTTTGTTCTGAAAAAAGTGTCTGCTAAACATTTTCCCTCTTTATTAACAAGTCCAATTTTTGTTTTGGTGCCTCCAATATCTATTCCTATTACTAAGTCCATTAATTTGTTGATTTTAAGATCCGTATTTGTTTAAAATGGCGATCTGACCAGCATGGTGATTGGTATGAGAGACAATTCTACCAAATGCCTCAGCTTTAGATTTGGTACCAAACTCATTGGTTGTAATGGTGGTTTTCCAATCATCTTCTGTTTGCTGTTCTACAATCGCTTTTAATTTTTCAAAAGATAAATCAATATAGGCTTTTAATTCTTCTAAATCGCTCCATTCGCCTGTATCGTGCTTGGCTATCACGGTTTTGGCCACGACCTTAATGTCTTTATCTCCAAAGACATTCTTTGCAAAAAGTAGTTCCACGTCTCCAATATGCCTGATCAAAAATCCAATACTATTGGGAGAAGGAACCAGTCTCTTTTTTAAGTCTTCCTCTCTAATATTTACCATTTGATTGGTAAATCGTGTTCGAGCTTCGGTCCAGAGTGCTATGAGTGTTTCTGTCATAATTGTTGCTTAATTGTTTTTGGGATCTTCAGTGTTACTTCGCGGAGTAGGGGTGCTGTTTGATGGAGTTCGAGTACTAGGCGTATTTCCTGATTTTCTAGTACTTGGTGTAGTCTTTGGTGTTCTAGTACTTGGTGTAGTTTTTGGAGTTCTTGTACTCGGTGTGGTTTTTGGCGTTCTAGTGCTCGGAGTGGACGTTGGATTTCTTTCTCTAGTTGATGGACTTGTTCTAGGTGTAGAATTCCTGCTGTTATCTTCTGTTTCACTAGCGTCTCTAGTTCTATCTTGTGGTGTAGATGTTCTGGTATTACCACTGCTGGTTGTACTTCTTCTAGCCTCTAAATCTTGCTTATTTCGAATGTCTTTATTTCTTGTTTCAAAACTTTGTGTTGGCCTTTTGCTTACATAATCATTTCGGATTAAATCTCGTGTTATGGATGAGCCAGCGGTTCTATTACTTGTTGGGACATATTTATAGGTGTTTTTTACATTTTTATAAACCTTAACATGTGTCACATATTGACGCACAGGAGTAGGTCTCCAATAGCTATAGTAGCTTGGGTACGAACCAAAGTAATATGGTGATCGCCAAACCACGTAGCTAGGTCCCCAAAAAGAACTTACTATAACAGGTGTACTGTAATAAAGCGGTTGTATGATATAACTTGGACCATAAAAATAGGGGTGACCGATAAACTGAATTTGAGGTTTGTTATAGGAATCTCTTTCTACATCAATTGTGGCTACATCTTGAAATAAGTCATTTCCAAGTGCCGCTTGAATAGCAATGTAATGCGTACCTCTTTCAATGGTTTCTACCACACGCAAATAATCTACATAGCCATCTTCGTTTAAATCTAGGTTAGATATTTTAAGTTGAGGGTCATTCAACCGATATTCAAAATCCTCCAAGTTCCTAGATTCACCAAAAATTGAAGCTACGGCTTCTAAATCAAGATTGTAGCTGATGTCATAAGTGGTAGGAACAACAGTGGCGGGCTTCTGTGTTGTCGCACATCCTGTCAAAACAATTGTTAAGAATGATATCAGTAAATTTTTCATATTCAAATAGTTAAATTACATATGCAATTTCTCTATTTTATTCCAATAATAATATGAGTTGGTCGATCTAAGAAGTATGAGCTAAATCATAGAAACTACAGACCAAGTACGAAAGTTGGGTGTTTAGAAACAAAAAAAGCCTCACAATCCGTTGATTATGAGGCTTCTACTTGCGGTCTGGACGGGACTCGAACCCGCGACCCCCTGCGTGACAGGCAGGTATTCTAACCAGCTGAACTACCAAACCGTTACACTTAAAAACTGACTTGTTGTTTCAAATGCGAGTGCAAAGATAGGCTTATAATCTTTCTTGTCAATACCTAGAATGAAAATAATTTTAAAAATTTTGCTCTTATTTTACTAACCACTTTAACCTCATTGTTTTAGCTCAGAAATAAATTTAAAAAGAATTTCATTTTTTCTCATTATTGAAAATAGCTGACTAGTTTTGGGGCATGAAACTCAAAGATATTACTGATCATTTAGAAACCATTGCTCCGTTAGCCTATCAAGAATCCTATGATAATTCAGGACTTATTGTTGGAGAAAAGGAAATGGAAGTTAGCTCTGCTCTTATTTCTTTGGATGCTACCCCAGATGTAATTGATGAGGCGATTGCAAAAGGTTGCAACCTCGTGATCTCGCATCACCCAATAGTCTTTAAGGGATTGAGAAAGTTCAATAATACAGATTATGTTCAAAAAGCTGTGATTAAAGCAATCAAAAATGACATTGCTTTATATGCAATTCATACCAATCTGGATAATGTGACAGGTGGAGTCAATAGCAAGATCGCAGATTTGATCGGTTTAGAGAACCAGCAAATACTTGTTCCCAAAAGTGAAATGTTAGCCAAGTTGGTGGTTTTTGTTCCGGTAGAGCATACTGGGCAATTGATAGACGCTCTTTACGAAGCTGGAGCAGGAGAAATTGGTAACTACAGTAATTGCAGTTTTAGAGTTGAGGGAAAAGGGACCTTTAAAGGAAATGAGAAATCGAGCCCAGTAATAGGTAAAGTTGGAAACTATGAAGAAGTCAACGAAAATAGGGTGGAGGTAATATTTCCTAAATATTTGGAATCCAAAATCCTCGGAGGAATGAGGAAGGGCCACATTTATGAGGAGATCGCATATTATCTTACTGACATTGAGAATAAATACCAAGATGTAGGCTCAGGAATGGTTGGGGAATTAAAAGAAGCCTTGCCATTTAGCGAATTCTGCGAGCATTTAAAAAGTAACATGGGCTTGCAAGTTATAAGGTATACCAAACCTGCTACAGAAATGATAAAAAGAGTCGCTATCTGTGGGGGTAGTGGTTCTTTCCTTTTGAACAATGCGATTGCTTCAAAAGCAGATGTTTTTATCACTGCAGACTTTAAATATCACGAGTTTTTTGATGCAAATGACAAGATATGTATCATGGATATTGGACATTATGAGAGCGAACGCTATACAAAAGATTTGATTCAAGATATTATTTCGGAAAAATTTCCTAATTTTGCGACCTATTTGACGAGTATAAATACCAATCCCGTCGAGTATTATTATTGATTTCTCTGGTTAACAGACTTAATACTAAGCATTTAGATACATTCATGGAATTAACAATCGCAGATAAGCTCGAAAGCCTTCTCAAACTTCAAGAGGTAGATTCTAAATTAGATGACCTTAAAAAACTTCGTGGTGACCTGCCAGACGAGGTTCAAGACCTTGAAGATGACGTGGTAGGGATAGAAAAAAGAGCGAATAAGTATCAGGCAGAAATTGAAAGCTTAAATCAAGAAATAAGCAATCATCGTGAGAATAAAAAAGATTCTGAAAAGCTTATTGTAAAGTACAAAGATCAGCAGATGAATGTGCGTAACAATAGAGAGTACGACGCCATCGCTAAGGAGCTTGAACTTCAAGAATTAGAAATTCAACTTTCTGAGAAAAGAATTAGAGAAGCTGAATATAAAATCAACAGCAAGCAAATTGAAGTTGATGAAACAAACGAAAGACTAGCTTCTAAAAAAGCTGTTTTGGAGCAAAAGAAAGTAGAACTTGACAAATTGGTTGTAGAAAGCCAAGAAGAAGAGGAGAAACTTTTGAAGCAATCTGACAAAGCAGCTAAAAAAGTAGAAGAGCGTTTGTTAAAAGCATACAAGAGAATTAGAGGAAGCTCTAAGAACGGTCTTGCAGTAGTATCAATTGATCGTGGAGCTTGTGGAGGTTGCTTTAACGTAGTGCCACCACAAATGCAAGCAGATATCATGGATAAACTTAAGATTATTATTTGTGAGCACTGTGGTCGTATCCTTGCAGATGTAGACGAAATTAGAGTTCACAGAAAGAGAAAATAATATTCTTCTTCAAGATTTTATTAAAAAAGAGGCTTTTGAGCCTCTTTTTTTTATGCCATTACAACCTTTTCTATGCTTTTGGAGTATTAGTAATGTATCTAGACTATACAATAGTTTTAGATGTGGTTTGAGGGTTAATAAAGGTTTCAAAACCTTTAGTCAGAAAAGGTAGATTCTATGAATCTACCTTTTTTTTGACCGAGATAGATCCCAATTAACACAAATACTAAACCTATCGCTGTGTATAGCGTAAATGGTTCATTTAGAATGAAATAGGCGTATATAAATCCAAAAACGGGGCTAAGGAATAAGAAATAGGAAGCTTTAATGGTATCTATTTTCAATAAGTAAAGCCATAAAAATACTGCAATAACAGATAAAGGGATGCCCAACCATAAAGCAGAAAAGGCAAAGTTGAGGTCAAATGTGTTTACGTCCTCGTAAAAATAAAAAGTAATTGGCAATAAAAACAAAGCCCCAAAAAGAGCCTGCCAAGCATTGATAGTCATTGTGCTGAGGTTCCACTTCACTTTGGAGTAATATATGGCTGCAGACGAGTAGGAGAGGATACTAAGGGCCAAGATTACAAGACCTTTTGGGGTAGCATGGGCGGTTTCGAGCAATGGATAAACTGCAACTGCAACTCCTGCAAGTGCTACGAATAAGCCAAGAATCTGTGTCCAAAGTACTTTTGATTTCAAGAATAAAGCCGACATCAATGTAATGACTAGTGGATTAATGGCTACTTGTAATGCCCCTATTCCAGCTGCCACTTCCTGAATTGCCAATACAAATAGTCCAAGGGAGCAGGTAATATTTAAAAAGCCAAATAGTGCAAGCTGTTTAAATTCACTTTTCTTGGGTACTTTTCCTTTTCTAATGATGTAAACCAATGACAGCATAATAAATGCAGCCAATGTGAATCTTGCTTGATAGAGTACAAAAGGTTGTACGCTTTTGAGTCCGAGCTTTGCCGCTACAGATGCCGAAGACCAAAGTGCAATGAATATAAAACCTAGACCTAAAAATTTCCAGTTAGTTTTTTTGGTCATTATAGGAACGTTTGAGCATTTTGGGTGGTGGTACTAATAATTTCACCCTTCGATTTTCCCATAAGTAGAGACAGCCTGTCTGCAACAAGTTCAATATAGGATACTTCGTTTCTTTTTCCTCGATAAGGTACAGGTGCTAAATATGGAGCGTCTGTTTCCAAAACTATATGCTCTAAATCGATGTATGGTAATACTTTGTCCAAGCCACCATTTTTAAATGTAGCAACACCACCAATTCCTAATTTGAAATTTAAGCCGATTACCCTTTTGGCATCATTTAAGTTCCCCGAGAAGCAGTGAAAAATACCTCTCAATTCTTTCCAGCCAAATTCTTCAATAAGGTCACAGCAACGTTGTATCGCATTTAGATCATTGTTTTTACTATTTCTAGAATGAATACATATTGCTAGATTATATTGCTTTGCGAGTTCAAGTTGTCGGATGAATGCCTTTTCTTGCTGAGGCACAAAAGCCAAGTCCCAATAAAAGTCAAGCCCAATTTCACCAATCATGAAAAATGGCCGAGACGCTAATTGGTTTGCAATCTCATTTAATTTTTGTTCATAGTTTTCATCAACATAGCATGGGTGCAAGCCCATCATAGGTAAACATTGATTAGGGTAGTTTTTTTCAAGCTCCAGCATCGGTTTTATGGTTGCTACATCACAATTCGGCATCCATATTTGCTCTATTCCTGCATCAAAAGCTCTTTTTAGCATTTCTGCTCTATCTTCATCAAATTGCCCATCATAGATATGGGCATGGGTTTCAATCATTTCTATTTTCGAATATTTGTTCAAAGATACGATTGATTTTTTAGGGAAACTGCTCCATTTACTTTCCAGACTCGTAATTTAGCGTTTCTATTTCCTAAATTATACCATGCCATTTTTTGATTACTTACCTCTAGCAGACAACAAAGTACTTTTAACCGACAGTCGATATGTAACACAAGCCTCCAACTCTATTTTTTTTGCAATTAAAGGTGTTAGGCATGACGGTCACGTCTACATTCAAGACCTCATAGATAAAGGTGTTAGTGAATTCATAGTAGAGCAGCACTGGGCAACAGACCATGCAGATAGCGAAATTATAAATGCGGCTGATTTTTATGTGGTAAATAATGCGACAAAAGCTTTACAGTTATTGGCTTCTAAGCAAAGGAGTAAATTTAACTTTCCAATCATCGGAATCACGGGTAGCAATGGCAAAACAATAATAAAAGAATGGTTGAATACCTTATTAGAAGATGACTTTTCTGTGGCCAAAAGCCCTAGAAGTTATAATTCGCAGATAGGTGTCCCACTTTCTGTTTGGCAACTTAATTCAAAACATGAAATAGGGATTTTTGAAGCTGGAATTTCTCAACCAGCCGAAATGCAAAATTTACAAGATATCATTAGGCCGACAATTGGTATTTTTTCAAATATTGGATCTGCTCACGATGAAGGTTTTCGAAGTAGAAAGCAAAAGATTACAGAGAAGTTAAGGTTATTTAGACATTCAAAATTCCTTATTTATCGCCAGGACTATAAAAACCTCGATCAGGAAATCAAGATTTTCTTAAAAGCAGTGAACCCTCAAGTGGAGCTATTTGCTTGGTCAAGCGAAGGAGTGGGTGTGAACAATGTAGAAGTGCAAAAAGAAAATAACTTTTCTAACCTGAAACTGTATTGGCAGGGAGAAGAACTGAATTTTCAAATACCATTTACAGATGATGCATCAATCGAAAATGCGATTCATGCGATTTTTGCAGTTTTTATTGTTTTAAAAGATACTGATCATGAACCTAAGTCTTTGATAGAGAGAAGGCTGCCTTTTCTAAAGCCAATCGCAATGCGTCTTGAACTCAAGGAAGGTATCAATGATTGTTACCTCATAGATGATACTTACAATAACGACCTAGGAGGTTTAGAGATGGCTCTCAACTTCATGGATCAGCACCATACCACCAGAGGGAAATTGCTTATCCTAAGTGATGTTTTACAAACGGGACTTAATGGAAAAGAGCTTTACAAAAGAATTGCAGACTTACTTCACAAGCATGGAATTCAGGAACTTATAGGGATTGGAAAGGTAATTTCAAAGCATAAGAATCTTTTTGAAGAAGGTCGATTCTATGAATCGACGGAGGATTTTTTGAAACAGAGTGCTCATGCTGCACTAAAGTCGAAGCTAATTTTGATTAAAGGAGCGAGGCATTTTTCTTTCGAAAAAATTGTCAATGCTTTACAGCAAAAAGTACATGGGACAGTTTTTGAGATTAACCTAGACGCAATTACCAACAACCTTAATTTTTATAGGTCAAAAATAGGTGGAGATACCAAAATAATGGTGATGGTAAAAGCCTCTGCCTATGGTAGCGGAAGTGGTGAGTTGGCAAGTTTGCTACAATACCATAGGGTTGACTATTTGGGAGTTGCATATACTGATGAAGGCGTGGAGCTAAGGCAAAATGGAATAATGCTACCCATTATGGTGCTAAATCCACAACCAGAAACATTTCAGAACTTAATTACTCATAAAATAGAACCAGAGATATATAGTCTTAGGTTATTGAAAGCTTTTATTGATTTTATAAGTAAGCAACAATTAACTGAGCCGGTCAAAATTCACTTAAAAATTGACACGGGAATGCATAGACTTGGTTTTGAAAAAGGAGATTTAAAAGAAGCTTTAGAGTTAATAAATGAATGTCCTGAACTAAAAATAGCCTCTGTTTTTAGTCATTTGGTTGGGGCTGATAGTAGCGAACATACTGAGTTTTCAAAAAATCAAATTAGTTATTTAGAAGACAGTAAAAAGTTGGTTTTGAAATCACTTTCATATGTTCCATTATTTCATATCGCCAACACGGCAGGAATTTTACGTTTTCCAGAAGCCAAAATGGACATGGTACGACTTGGAATTGGGATTTATGGTGTGGAATCCAATGGCGAAGAACAAAAGAGCTTGCAATTGGTAGGTAGGTTGAAAACCACTATTTCTCAGATCAAACAAGTCAAAAAGGAAGAATCTGTGGGCTATAGTAGAAAAGGGATTTTGACTAGAGATAGCAAGATTGCCACTATTGGGATAGGTTATGCTGATGGTTACGATCGTAAGCTCAGCAATGGAAAAGGTAAAGTTTTGATCAATAAAACCTTGTGTCCAACTGTTGGCAACGTGTGTATGGATATGACAATGATTGATGTCACAGAAATTGATTGTAAAGAAGGTGACGAAGTGATTGTTTTTGGGGAGAACCCAAGTATTTTTGATCTATCCGAAGCACTGGACACTATTCCTTACGAAATATTGACAAGCATTAGTGAGCGTGTAAAACGCGTTTTTTATAAAGAATAATTTCAAGTACTTTTGAAAATTACATACTAAACCCCCAAAACAATGATAAAAAAGTCTTTTCTCTTTCTGATACTTGTTGCGTCCCTATCGTCATGCTGGAAAAACAAAAGCCCAGAAGACTTACCAAGGTTAAAAGAAGCTTTTCAAAAACAAGTTGAGACTTTTGAAAAAAGAAAAACTCAGGCAAACGAAAATGTAACAGAGTCTCTTGAATCGCTCAATGGTCTAAAAGGTGCATTAGAAGATGCAAAAAACGAAGATAAAGAGTTTGCTAAAGTTTATGGAGACTGGGAAAAAGTCAATAAAAGAGTAGAGAACCTTAACAAGGAGTATGAAGACTTAAAATCCAAAGCAGAGGGTTTGTTTGCTGCAATGGAAACGCAAACGAATAGCCTTTCAGACGAAACAAGTAAGAAAGATCTTTCTAAAGCAATCAATTCGGCAAGAACTAAGTATAATGCTACTTTGGCAAATACTTCAGTTGCCATAGGGAAGTTGAGAGCATTACATGGTGATGCTGTGGATGTAGTAAAAGCATTAGAAGTAGCGGTTGCATTGAATTCGTTTGATAATATCAATGAGCAGTTAAAAAGTATTGAAGATAGAGTTGATGGCATAATGGACGAGCTTAATGTCGCTGTAGTAGAAAGTAAAAAATTATATGAAAAGAGATTGGACGATTTACAGTAAGGTATTTTTAATGCTGTGCTCATTCACAGTATTTGGACAAGGCGAGCAAAACAAGAAACCTAATGTGCTTTTTATCTTAGTAGACGATCTTGGGAAGCATGACTTGTCTTACGAAGGCAGTAAGTTTTACGAAACACCTAATATTGACCGCCTGTCGAAAGAGAGTACGAATTTTTGTAATGGATATGCGGCATGTCAAGTTTGTAGCCCATCTCGTGCTGCAATCATGACCGGTAAATCTCCGGCACGGTTAAAAATTACAGATTGGATTGGTGCGTCTACTGGAGAAGAGTGGAGAAGACATGGTCGTGCAGATAAATTGCTCCCAGCTCCATATAGTTTGAACCTTCCAAAAGAGGATGTTACTATCGCTGAGGCTTTCCAAAAAGAAGGTTACAGTACTTTCTTTGCCGGTAAATGGCACCTAGGTGGTGAAGGTTCTCATCCAGAGGATCACGGCTTTCAGATCAACGTTGGAGGTAACCATACTGGAAGTCCAATGGGAGGGTATTTTTCACCATACGATAACCCACAATTAGAAAATAAAGAGCCCACAGAAAATCTTTCTATTAGATTGGCAAAAGAGACGGCTTCATTTATCAAGAGTTCACAGGATAAACCATTTTTCGCTTTTCTTTCATTTTATGCCGTACATGGGCCAATCCAAACCACTGAAGAAAAGTGGGAGAAATATAGAAATAAAGCACACATGAACGACATTCCTGAGCAGGGTTTTGCGTTGGAAAGAAACTTGCCGATAAGGAAGTATCAAGACAATCCAATTTATGCAGGTCTTGTAGAACAAATGGACGATGCCGTTGGGTTAGTTTTGGAAGCTTTAAAAGCTTCAGGATTGGATAAAAACACAATTGTCGTGTTCACTTCTGACAATGGAGGGGTTGCATCAGGAGATTCTTATTCTACTAGTAATTTCCCGTTGCGTGGTGGTAAAGGTTACCAGTGGGAAGGTGGGATAAAAGAGCCATATCTCATCAAAGTACCTTGGTCACAAACCCCGAAAGAAGTAAAGACTCCAGTAATTGGAATGGATTTTTATCCTACTTTACTAGACTTGTGCGGTTTGAACCAAAACGGGAATCAACACATGGACGGTGTGAGTTTAAAGCCACTTTTAGAAAAAGGGGATATCTCTGATAGAGCTTTGTTTTGGCATTATCCTCATTACGGTAATCAGGGTGGAGAACCGTCGTCTATCATTCGTCAAGGTGATTGGAAATTGATTCATTATTGGGAGAATGGTGTGGATGAGTTATACAATTTGAAAGAAGATCCAATGGAGCAAAACAATGTTTACGGCTCATTTATCTCTAGAGGTAAGGAAATGAGAAGTACGCTCGACGATTGGCTTAAGAACTCAGATGCAGAATTACCTAGTTATGACCCTGAGTTTAGTTTGGAGAAAAAGGCTGTATGGCAGCAAAAGATTGTTCAAAGTAAATGGCCATCATTGGAAAAAGAAAGAATGAATATTCTTCAAAAAGGGTGGAAACCTAACGCTGATTGGTGGAAAAGCCAATTAACCAAGGATTAAATAAATCTTAAAATAGAAGGATAAATAGCCAAAAGCTTTGAAAAGTTTGACTCCTTCTGTTAATTCAAATTATCATTAGAAAAAGGGTATATGTTTTCAGAAGAAGACCTATTAAATGCAGAAAGGAGAAGTGATTTAGTTCGCATTGCTAAGGAAAAAGGTTTTAGTGTAAAGAAACCACTGCGTAGGGCAAAATATGAGAAAGAGTTAAGGCTGCTTCAAGCAGAATTGGTCAATCTTCAGAAATGGGTGGCGAAAAACAAAATGCGTGTGGCTATTCTTTTCGAAGGTCGCGATGCAGCAGGGAAAGGAGGGTCTATCAAGCGATTTGTAGAACACCTCAATCCTCGTGCTATGCGAGTAGTTGCTCTTAACAAACCAACAGATTTGGAAAAAGGGCAATGGTATTTTCGCCGTTATGTGAAAGAGTTGCCTATGCCAGGTGAAATAGTTTTTTACGACCGAAGTTGGTATAACAGGGCAGTTGTAGAACCTGTAATGGGTTTTTGCACCGATGAGGAGTATAATCGCTTTATGGTTCAGGTGCCGGAGTTTGAGCACATGTTGTATGAAGACGGAGTGAAAGTGATCAAGTTCTGGTTTTCAATATCAAAGAGCCAACAGAAAAAACGTTTTGATGCTCGACTACAAAATCCTTTAAAAGTGTGGAAATTTAGCCCTGTTGATCAAAAAGGTCAGGACTTGTGGGATAAATACACATACTACAAAGAGCAGATGTTTTCAAAAACTCACAACTCTTTTAGTCCTTGGATTATCGTAAAAACAAACCAAAAGAAAGTAGCAAGACTGGAAAGTATGAGATACGTACTTTCAAAATTTGAATATGATGACAAAGAAAAGGCTGATACTTCGTTATTACCCGATCCCAATGTCATTATTAGATACCATAGAACTTCTCAACAGCTAGACGTATGATCAGGAATACACAAAAAATAAATGAAGCAGATTTAGCTGTTTTAAATTCTCAAATTGGTCAGCGTTTCCTATTTTCGAACGATAAGCTTGATTTGGATAGAACCTTGAGACAAACCAAATATGAGCTTGAACTGAGAGAGTTACAGGCAGATTTGGTTGATCTACAGAAATGGGTCATCGATAATAAAAAGAAAGTGGTGATCCTTTTCGAAGGTAGAGATTCGGCTGGTAAAGGTGGTGCTATTAGAAGAATAACGGCACACATTAATCCTCGTTTTTATAGAATTGTTGCACTTTCTAAGCCATCGGAAGACGAACGTGGACAGTGGTTTTTTCAAAGGTATGTACAACATCTTCCTAAAGAAGGCGAAATCGTTTTTTTTGATAGAAGCTGGTATAATAGAGCCGTTGTAGAGCCTGTGAATGGATTTTGTACGCCAGAAGAATATAAAATCTTCATGAATGAAGTGAATTATTTTGAAAAGATGCTGATCGATTCTGGAACACATCTTATTAAATTCTACTTCTCCATTACTAAACTTGAGCAAGCGAGACGATTTAAAGACATTCAGAAAAGCCCCTTGAAAAAATGGAAAATGACTGCTGTGGATGAGGCCGCACAAGGTTTGTGGGACGAATACACCAAGTACAAACAACGAATGTTCCGGAAAACGAATCTTCAGCGTTCGCCATGGGTAATTCTTCAAGCCAATCGCAAAACAAAAGCGAGAATAGAAGCAATCAAGTATATTTTGAAAACAATTCCATATAAAAGCTAAAACCATAGCTTAATTTCAAACTAGATTTTTTTTCTTTTCAAAAAGGTAAATATCGGTACAGATCACCTGTTATTTAGTTCAACTTGTCTCAAGTCTTCTGTAACATCTGTCACATAAGGGACAGAAACTTATGCATATATTTGATTATATATTGCTAAAAATCTTTGAAAGAAAAACTACTAAATAGAATTGTCTGGTACTTAGGACTTATTCGAATTCTTATAATTTTTACATTGTTTCTGGCCTCGGCGGCTTTTGTAAACTTTTTCTTTGGTGAATATTTTGAATCCCCAAAACAAGCGGAGAAAATTGCAACAACACCAGTTAAGGTTATAGATGAAGAGTTTTCTGACCCCGTTCTAGCACCTTCGGATGAGTTGATGCTTGCTGAACCAAATAAAGATCAACTTTTATACGGAAAAGAGTTGATCACTAATACTTCTTTTTACCTTGGATTTAATGGTAAGGTGATGAAGAATACGAATGGTCAGAATTGCCAAAACTGTCACTTAAAAGCTGGAACACAACCTTTTGGCAATAATTTCCTTGGAGTTACTGCTATGTATCCGCAGATAAGGAAGCGGTCAGGCAAAATGACAGATATAGTTGGGAGAGTAAATGGATGTTTACAAAGAAGTCTAAATGGCAAGCCACTTGATGCCGATAATCCTGAAATGGCCGCTATGGTGGCATACATCACATGGCTTGGTAAAGACTCACCTAAGGGAATTCAACCCAAAGGAACAAAGGTATATTCAATAAAACTTCTTGATCGAGCTGCCGACCCTCAAAATGGAGAAATCGTTTATCGAGAGAAATGTCAATCATGTCATCAACAAGATGGTCAAGGTGTGTTGGCAGAAAATGGGAGGACTTATACTTACCCACCCTTGTGGGGGAAGCACTCTTATAATGATGGAGCAGGCTTGTACAGAATGTCAAAGTTTGCCGGATTTGTACGACTGAATATGCCTTTTGGAGCCACTTATGAGCGACCAATGCTCACGGATGAGGAAGCTTGGGATATTGCTGCCTTTGTAAATTCACAAGAAAGACCTGTAAAGGAGAAAGCAAACGATTGGCCTAATATTGCCGATAAGCCTTATGATCATCCTTTCGGCCCTTTCGCAGATCCATATCCCGAATCTCAACATAAATATGGGCCATTTAAGCCAATTAAAGATTTTTATAAAAATTAATATTCCTAAATTATCAACCAATGAAAAGCAAAATATCAATACTAGTTTTAATCCTTTTTACATCATTTTCCGGTGTTTATGCTCAAAAGAATGGGCACAAAATTGTTTTTCAACTTGCAACTGACTCGCATAAAGAGCACGGTTCACTTACTAGACAATTAAACAATGTTTTGAATTATTGGCCTACTGCAAAAATTGAAGTTGTGGTGCACAGTGCTGCATTGGAATTCATGATGAAGGACAAAAGTACTGTAAAGAATGAAGTAGAAGAATTAATGGCAAAAGGAGTCACATTTGCAGTATGCAAGAATACAATGAAGAGAAAAGAAGTAACTGAAGATCAGATAATTACAGGGGCAATATTTGTGCCCGTTGGAATTGCTGAAATTGTATTGAAGCAAGAACAAAAATACATGTACATCAAAGCGGGTTATTAATACCCCATCGTTTTAAAGATCAATTTCTTTTAAATAGGGAGTTAACTCTAGTGCTTTTGAGTATAAATTAAATTATCGTTTCAAGAAATATAAATGAATTATGGGAGCAAATAATAGACGTGATTTTTTAAAATCCAGTGTATTGGCTGGAGTAGGCGGAGCATTGTCATCTTTTGATTCTAAATCACCAGAAATCAAAGGTACAGACAAAGTTAAAAGTGGCGTAATTACACTACTCCAAAGCACAGATGTTCATTGCCAAATCCATCCCCATGATGAATTGTATTGGGAAAATGATCAGCTAACTTTTAGGAAAACTGGTGGGTATGCCCACTTGGCTACCTTGATCAACAAAATTCGAGCTGAAAACGAGCATACAATTACCATAGATACTGGTGATATGTTTCAAGGAAGTGAACTTTCTGATAAAACTCAGGGAGATGCACTTCTACCCATTCTAAACGAAATAAACTACGACCTATATGCTCCAGGAAATTGGGAAGTGATCTATTACAAAAGCAAAATGCAAAAGCTTTTGGGTGGACTTAATGCCCCAAAGATTTGTGCCAATATGTTTCATGATTTGGGTGATGGAAAACGTGGTGAACTGATTTTTCAACCATATCATATTGTAACTAAGCTTGGGGTGAAAATTGGATTTCTTGGTTATACAGATCATCTCGTGCCGAAAAGGCAACCTCCGGCATTGAGTAAAGGTATTACCTACAGTAAACCGGACGAAAACTTGAAATATTATGTGGAAGTACTCAAGGAGCAAGAGCAATGTGATCTGGTGATCATATTGTCACACTTAGGGCTTTCACAGCAATTGGCATTGGCCAATAACGAAGACTGCAAGGGTGTAGATTATATTTTTGGCGGAGATACTCACGAGCGAATCCGTAAGCCAATTCAGTGTAAGTATGCAAAGGTTGTGGAGCCTGGAGCTTTTGGGTCTTTTCTAGGGAGATTGGATGTAAAAGTAAAAGATGGAAAAATTATTGGCGAAACTTATGAGTTGATAGAGGTAGACCCGCTGAAATACGTGGCTGATCCTACCATAACTAGTATCATAAAGAAAACAGAACAACCTTACCTTGACAGTATCAATACAGTTTTAGGTTACTCCACTTTACCACTATATCGCAATTTCGTGATTGAGAATACGATGGATACGCTCGTGATTCAGGCATTAAAATGGAAAACGGGAGTAGATATAGCTTTGTCGAATGGTTTTCGTTTTTGCCCTCCAAGAACCCAAAATAAAGATGGATTGGTACCAATAACGCAAGGCTACTTGTTTGATATGTTGCCAGTTAATTCTCCGGTAAGGATTGGTAACATTAAAGGTGACGAAATCAAACCTTGGTTAGAAAGAGAACTAGAAAATGTATTTGCCAAAGATGCTTCGCGTCGTTTTGGAGGTTGGATTGTGAAATTCCAAGGAATGACTTTGCAGTTTAAAGCTTTCGAACCGATTGGTGAAAAAGTAGTTGATGTAAAAATTGGAGGTAAAGAAATTGATCCTGAAAAGTACTACTCTATCTGTGCTTGTGAACGAGAAGGAGATCCAGACGACGTGATTTGCAGACTTAAAAAGGTTAAAAACACATATTCTGAAAAATATACGCTTCATGATGCAGTAAAAGATTATTTGGCTGTTCATTCGCCAGTAACGCCTACTCCTCAGGGGAATATCAAGATTTTGGATGGAGATCAAAGGCTTCTTTCGCAGGTTTGGGGAGTAGATTATGCTTTCCGTTGAGAAGTTGTGTAACCTTAATCACCATAGCTGAGCTAAACTTGATCGTAATTTGTAATTGGTAACAACGCACAAATTTTTGAAATCAACAATTCTTAGCATTTTAATAGTAATAAGTGGAATTGTAAGCTCAGCTTATGCTCAAGCTGACTCTACAAAGTACAGTTCAGTTTCTGACTTCATGAAAAAGGGGACGGTATCTGGAAGTAGCAGGAGCTATTACATGTACACCGATAATCAAAAGGGGCTTACTGATTATCATGGCTTAGCTACTGGAGCTGGAATCGCTTACCAAACTCCAGTTTTGAAAGGATTTTCAGCTGGTTTTAGTGGGTATTTTATTGCGAACCTTCATTCTTCTGATTTTGAGGTACTTGATGAAGCAACTCAAAACCCAAACAGATATGAATTAGGGTTATTTGATGTTACTAATCCTAATGGTAAAAAAGAGTTGACCCGTTTAGAAGAGCTTTGGGTAAAGTATCAGAAAAAGAATACACAAATAATGTATGGTAGATATGTTCCGAAAAACATGTTTATCAACGGTCAAGATGGTCGAATGCGACCAACAATGGTGCAAGGTTTAAGTTTTGCCACTAAGATTCGCAAAAATGACTTTGAAGCCCAGTGGATAACCAAAATGTCTCCTCGCTCAACCGTGAATTGGTATAAAGTTGCAGATACCTTTGGAATTTATCCAGTAGGTAGAAATAAAGATGGAAGCACATCAGGGTATGAAGGGAATACAACAACACCAGGGATTTTAATCGTAGAAAATACCAACAGGCAAATCCGTAATTTGAAACTAACAACTGGTTTTATTTCGGTTCCAAATGTATTTCAAACCTATTATGTCAATCCCGAGATAAAACTTAAAAAATGGGAATTTGGCCTAATGACGGTTGCCCAGCATCAATTGGCGAATGGGGGAAGTGCTGAAATGGTAAATTCATATTCGCAAGAATCTGATAAACCATTCATTTTAAGTGGTCAAATAGCTCATAAAATTGGAAAGCAAAGGTTTGCCATTAACTATACCCTTATTTCTGCGAATGGACGTTTTTTGATGCCTAGAGAGTGGGGGAGAGAGCCTTTTTACACGTTTATGCCTAGAGAACGAAATGAAGGGGCTGGAAACGTAAATGCGATATCGACAAATTATAATTTAGCTATAAGTTCACAATTCAAACTAGGTGCATCCTATGGTTTTTTCAAATTACCTAATGCCAGTGACCCTGTTTTAAATAAATACGCTTTGCCTAGTTACAGTCAATTCAATGTACAATTGGATTACGTTCCTCAAGGTGTTTTTAAAGGTTTGGCTTTTAGGGCTTTATATGTAAGGAAAGATGGGGCGGACTCGTCTATAGAGAACCCCAAATTTATATTCAATAAGATAAATCTAAGTATTGTCAACTTGATTTTGAACTACAATTTTTAAAACTACACTTAACCAAATAATAATTAAACAATGATTGAATTAATCAAATCTCCATGGCCGTGGTATGTTGCAGGACCGATTATTGGGCTCATGGTACCCGCATTACTTTTAATAGGAAACAAGTCCTTCGGAGTATCATCTTCGTTGCGTCATATATGTGCTGCTTGTCTTCCTGCTAATATTTCATTTTTCAATTATGACTGGAAAAAAGAAGCGTGGAATCTGTTTTTTGTTTTCGGAATATTAATAGGTGGCTTCATAGCTACCACCTTTATTTCTAACCCAAATGAGATCGTAATTTCTGCCAATACGATTGCAGACTTAAAAGAGCTAGGAATCACAACGTTTTCTGGACTAATGCCATCTGACTTATTTGCTACTTCTAACATAATGAGCCTTAAAGGATTGATATTCTTCGTTCTAGGTGGATTTATGGTAGGTTTTGGAACTCGATATGCTGGTGGTTGTACATCGGGTCATGCGATCATGGGACTGTCTAATTTACAGTGGCCTTCGCTTATTGCTACCTGCTGTTTTATGGTAGGAGGTTTCCTAATGACCAACTTTGGTCTTCCTCTTATTTTCAACCTATTTTAAAATTTGAAATTATGACTTTAGAAGAAAAAAATATCAAGGAATCTGAAATAGTTATTCCTCATCCAATTGAGTGCGAGGCACCAAACAATCAGCGAGAAAACGAAAACATCTTTTCGCTTTTGAAATACCTTTTATTGGGTACCAGTTTTGGAATTGTTTTCGTGAAAGCAGAAATAGTTTCTTGGTTTAGAATCCAGGAAATGTTTAGGCTTGATAGCTTTCACATGTACGGAGTTATTGGATCTGCTGTACTAACTGGGATGTTGTCAATTTTCCTTATCAAGAGATTTAATATTAAAACTGTTTCAGGCGAAAAAGTGGTCATTCAGCCTAAGGTCTTCAAAATGGGTCAAGTTTATGGCGGGCTAATTTTCGGTCTTGGTTGGGCACTTACAGGTGCATGTCCAGGTCCATTATTTGCACAAATAGGAAGTGGCTTTACTGCCGTACTTGTTACGCTTTTGAGTGCTGTTGCTGGAACATGGACATACGGATACTTTAGAGACAAGTTACCGGGTTAATTTCGATCTTTATAGTGAAGGTTTATTTTATGTATTAACCACTTTTCTAGGACGAAAACTTTCATTTTAGATTGGTGGATTTATTAGAATAATTACAGATGGTCAACGTAAGTTGACCATTTTTATTTTATATCCATACGTAACTTAAGTCACAGAATAGTACAATTTTATATACTACATTTGGTTAATCAATTAAAGGTAAAAACCATGCTAGATATGAAAAATGTACTTATTTATTCTGCCCTATTTACACTACTAGTATTTACGAATAGCTGTAAAGATAATCAAAATACTGTTTCGCCAATTCTGTCGACGGAGGTCGAAAATGCTCTTAAAGCAACGCTTGAAGATGAGTACAAAGCACAAGTAACGTACCAGCGAATTTTGAATGATTTTGGTAAGGATACCAGGCCTTTTGTTAACATTAAAAGTGCTGAAGTGAAACATGCAAACTCTATTTCAAATTTAATGAACAACTACAATTTAGTAGTTCCTTCAAATGAATTTGATGTAAACGAAATGCCCACTTTTAATACAGTGAAAGAAGCTTGTGCACTGGGTGTTATTGCCGAAATAGCAAATATTGAGTTGTACGATAGTTACCTCTCATTGGACATGCCTGCTGATGTTAGAATAGTCTTTGAAAACAATAGGTCGGCCTCATTAAATAATCACCTTCCAGCTTTCGAAAATTGTAGTAAGTAGTTTTATAATAGAGAGTTGTATTTTCAAATGGTTAAGTGAACATTAATAAATTAAGTATAATTGAAATGAAAAAATTAAGTGTTTTAGTACTCGTATTATTAACTGCTTTTAGTGTACAAGCTCAAAAAGGAAATGCTTGGGAGGGCCTATCCAATATGAAGTCAATCATGAAGCAAACGTTTCCACCATTGATCAAGGAAAATAATTTACAACCTGCGAAAAACAATGCTGCAAAGTTGTACGAAAAGGCGGTAGAAATGGAAAATGGGGTAAAGCCAAAAGCATTCAGGAAAAAGGCCATGAATGAGAAATTTTCGAGTATTACTTCTTTGGCAAAAGAATTAAATGATTTGGTGATTCAAAAAGCATCCGATGAGGATATCAAAATCGGTCTAGTGAATCTACATGGAGCATTTGCCGAAATAGCACATCATAAAAAAGCACCAGGAGGAGGAAAACATAAGTAAAGATGTTTTGGCGTCTTTAAAAAGTACAATTATTAAAATGAAAAAAAATAGAATAAATTAAATAATAGTATCATGACTGAAGAATTAAATATAAGCATGCCAAGAATAGGAGATTTTGCTCCGGATTTTGAAGCGGTAACAACAAAAGGGAAAATTAGATTTACAGATTATGCAAAGGATAAATGGGTTTTAATGTTTTCTCACCCTGCTGACTTTACTCCTGTTTGTACAACAGAAATGAGCGGATTTGCACTTCGTAAGTCTGAGTTTGATGAACTTAATACTGAATTGCTAGGGCTAAGTATCGATAGCGTCCACTCTCATTTAGCTTGGGTGATGAATGTTAAGGAAAAAACAGGTGTTTATTTCGACTTCCCAATCATCGCAGATATTGATATGAAAGTATCTAAGCTCTACGGAATGTTGCAACCAAATGAAAGTCAAACTGCAGCGGTAAGGGCAGTGTTTTTTATAGACCCTTCGAAAAAAATAAGGTTGATCATGTACTATCCACTCAATGTGGGAAGAAACATGGATGAAATCCTTAGAGTTTTAGACGCTTTGCAAATATCTGATAAGCATAAAGTTGCAATGCCACTAGATTGGAAAAGAGGAGATAAAGTGATTGTACCTCCACCTAAAACATTGGGTGATATAGAAGGAAGAGTTGATGATGCCTCTTGCGAAAGAGTTGATTTTTACTTGGCAAAGAAACATATTGAGTTGGGCTAAGTCCAATTAGATTTGTAAATATTTATTTAGGAGCAAGGTGATTTTCTGTTGGGTCAAAACAGGAATTCATCTTGCTTTTTTTATGCCATTCGTCATTTTTTTGAATTTTCCTTTTTATACATTCCGTAACTTCACAGTTCTAAAAAGGAGTGATGCTAACAGTAAAGAATTACAAAAAGGCCTATGGAGGTCATCTCGTGCTGGATGTTGCCGATTTAATTGTCCCAAAAGGACTTACTTGGTTTAGAGGTATCAATGGATCTGGCAAGTCTACTTTCTTCAAATCCATTGCTGGAATCGTGCCTTTTGAAGGTGATGTGGTGCATGAAAGCGGGGTTGATTTTAAAAGTAATTCAATGGCTTTTAGAAAAATGGTTGCCTATAGTCCTGCAGAGCCACACTACCCTAGCTATATATCCGGAGAAGAATTGCTCGACTTTTACACAGAGACAAAGGGAAATGAAAAGCTCGTTGACTTGATAAAGCTTTTTCAAGTAGAGGGCTTTTATAAGGATAAAATCCAAAGCTATTCTAGCGGAATGCTAAAGAAAATCAGTCTCATTGCTGCGTTTTTGGGTGATTCTGAAATTCTTGCTTTGGATGAGCCATTTACAACCATAGATGTGCAAACACAAGAAATCCTAAGTGACTTGATCAAGGATGCACTAAATGAAGGGAAGTCAGTCATGATTGCTTCGCACCATGAAATGCCTTCACTTGACGGAAGTGTCGTTGAAACATTTATGGTGGCAAATCAAACGATCACGAAATGATCCTTCAATCTACAGTATTAAAACCCTATTACCGCCAAAATGTAGGATTCTATTTGCTGCTTTATTTGTTGGCTTTTGGATTTATGAGAGGGGAGGAGCATGTGAAAATTAGCGGATTGGTCATGTCTCGACTGGAATTACTTGCTTTGGTTTATTTGTTTTGGATTGCACATGTAGTTAAAACTTCACTTTTTGTAAACAGAACTTTGAGCTTGCCCACGCATTCCTTTTTGCGTGATTTCGTTTTCAAAAATCCATTGGAGCAATGGAAGGAGTTTACAACTTTACAGTTCTATCTCAATTTGCCATTTATATCTTATGGCGTATTTATGCTCATTATCGGAATACGAAATGGCGATTATTTTAATGTAACTGTACTAGGATTCTTACTACTCAGTCTTTCTATAGCTCCTGTACTGTGGTTAAAATACAGGTTTTCAAACTTTCTTAAAACTGAAAATGCTTCAGAGTCAAAAAGTTGGAATCTGTGGCCTAGAACGTCTCATTTCTGGTTTTTGAGGTATTTGTTGTCTAGAGAGCCCTTCTTGTTTTTCAGTACAAAGTTCTTTTCGTTTTTAATCATTATGGGATTAGCAATGCTATACCCTACGGACGATTACGATTATAGATTAATTTACTTATCCGCTTTTTTTGCAGGTTTGGGTCAGTTTGTAATTGGAAAAAGCTACCAACAATACATAGGGGAAGAACTATGGTTTACACGAAATATGGCTTTCTCTAAAGGCAATCTTATACTTGGTCTGTTAGTTAATGCTTTGATAATTTGTGCATTCGAGTTGGTTTTGATATTTAGGTACTTACCTCAAGATTTGGGCATTTTAGATGGATTGGGGGCATGTTTGCTTATTTTTTCTTTTCAGTTTTTCTGGCTTACAATTGGCTATCTACCAGGAGCTTTTGGAGAAACCTTCTCTAAACGAATTTACCTTATGGCGGCAGTCTTTATGCTCATAGTAATGTACAAAGTACCAGTTTTGATTCTAGGTGGTGTTTTGTTGCTTTTTGGGTTGTTTTGCCTGGTGAGGTATTATGATTTGTTTGAACTTGGTTTAGCGGAGGAGTGATTAGTTTAAATCATACCCTTTTGTGAAAAACATTATCTAATTTGAAGTTCACATCTTATTTAAAATGAAGAAAGGAATTTATACGACCATTTTATCACTTCTAGCCATTTGTCAGGTTTTTGCACAACAAAATACTGTTGTTCCTCAATCAGAAATGGAGAGGATTTATAACGAAATAAAAACGCCATTTAAATATGGTATTGTGATTCAGCAACCAGACTCTTCCAAACTGGTGGATAGTCCAACGATCTATCGTAAAAACAATGTTTGGTATATGACCTACATCGTTTTTGATGGTCAAGGGTATGAGACTTGGTTATCAGAAAGTTCCGATTTGCTTCATTGGGAATCAAAAGGTAAAATCTTGTCGTTCACGGAAAATACTTGGGATGCAAACCAAAAAGCAGGATACCTTTCGCTTGTCAATATTGATTGGGGAGGTGATTATGCTGTTGAGAAGTACAATGATAAATTTTGGATGACTTACCTAGGCGGAAATTCCACTGGATACGAAAAGGGTACTTTGAAAGTTGGTCTAGCGAATTCTAAAACCATCATTGAAGCCATTGAATGGGATACCGATAATTCTCCATTATTGTCTCCTGAAGATAAAGATGTTCGTTGGTTTGAAAACAAAACGATTTATAAAAGCTTGGTCATTCGAGATAGTGAAAAGCATACGGGATACCCTTTTGTAATGTTCTACAATGCAAAGGGCGATACGGCGAAGTATGAAAGCATAGGTATGGCAGTTTCAGACGACATGCTTAATTGGAAGCGGTTTGGAGAAAACCCTGTCATAACACGAGGAAGTGGGATTTGTGGCGATGCACAGATCGGAAAAATTGGGGATATATACGTCATGTTTTATTTCGGAGCTTTTTGGAAACCTGGTGCTTTTGAGCGGTTTGCTTGTTCGTATGATTTGATAAATTGGACAGATTGGGAAGGTGATGATTTGATAAACTCGTCAACAGCTTATGATAAAAAATATGCTCACAAACCTTGGGTTATAAAATGGAACGGCGTTGTCTATCACTTTTATAATGCAGTAGGAGATAAGGGAAGAGTAATTGCTGTTGCCACTTCCAAGGATCTATCGAAGTGAATCTCACATTAACGGACACTCGCATGAAGGATTGAAGCGGCATCCTTTGGGAGGAACGAACTAAGATATAGCGGAAAGCCTGGTTCGCTGTTGGGTGGTGCGTGAGAAGAACATGCCCAAAACAAATAACTTAATATATCGTTTTTGACAAGTCGAGGTTAAGTGTTTTAAAATTTGTATTTTTAACTTAAGAAATTATCAACCAACCCATCTATGGCAAAATATAATTTATCTATAAATAATGTCCAGCGTCAAGTTGACGTGGACGAAACTACTCCACTCCTTTGGGTTTTACGTGAGCACCTTGACCTAGTGGGGACAAAGTATGGTTGCGGGATTGCTCAATGTGGAGCATGTACGGTACATATGAATGGTACGCCCGTGAGATCTTGCGTATTGCCCGTAAGTGCTGTTGCAGATGCAAAAATAACAACTGTGGAAGGTTTATCAGAAGATGCTTCTCATGCAGTTCAAAAAGCATGGGATGAGTTGGACGTGCCACAATGTGGCTATTGCCAAGCAGGTCAAATGATGAGTGCGTCTGCATTGCTTGCCGAAAACAAAAAGCCAAGCGACGAAGACATAGAAATCGCAATGAGCGGTAATATATGTAGGTGCGGAACGTATCACAGGATCAAAAAAGCCGTGAAACTCGCAGCTGAAAAAATGCAAGATTAAACCTCCAAAATCAGAAAGAAAATGAATAGTAGAAGAGATTTTTTGAAGTCATTGGCGATTGGTGGTGGAGGGTTGGTTCTCAGTTTCAACTGGGCATCCACTGCAAAAGCTGCATTAAACACAGATGCCGCTACAGCAATAGACTTAAATTTTAATGCTTTCTTAAGCATAGATACCAATGGATTGGTGACGATATTTTCGCCTAATCCAGAGATTGGTCAGGGTATAAAAACAGCTTTCCCCATCGTTGTCGCAGAAGAGCTTGATATCAATTGGGAACGCGTGAAAGTAGAGCAGGCAAATTTTGACGCTACCAAATACGACCGTCAACTTACAGGTGGCTCAGGAGCAATCAAACACTCATGGGAAAGACTACGGGTTGCAGGTGCTACAGCCAAAGATTTGTTGCTACAAGCTGCTTCTAATAAATGGGGTATAGAAAAAGGCCTACTAAAAGCAGAAGATGGACATATAATAGCTCCAAGTGGTAAAAAGCTCAATTACGGAGAATTGGTCTTAGATGCGAGTAAGCTAGAAGCTCCTAAAGATGTAAAGCTTAAAAATGTAGCGGACTTTAAACTGATTGGTTCATCTGTAAAAGGTGTAGACAATTTCAATGTATTAACTGGAAAGCCACTATTTGGTATTGATTATAAAAGGGAGGGCATGTTAAATGCTCAAATTCAGCGACCACCAGCATTTGGATTGAAAATAAAAGCTGTGGATGATAGTGCCGTAAGGAATATGCCGGGTATTGTGAATGTAGTCCAATTCGATAATAAGGTCGCGATTGTAGGTAAAACAACATGGGAGATCATGCAGGCACGTAAAAACTTAAAAGTGACTTACGAGCAAGATACTGCTTTAGAAAGTAGCAGTGATCATGACCGCATTTTTACCGAATTAATGGCTAGCCAAGATGAAAGTTATACCAAAAGGAAGGATGGCGACATAGTAGCTGGTTTTGCAAAAGCTGCCAAAACGATAGAGCGAACCTATGAGTGTCCGTTTATTCCTCACAGTCCTATGGAGCCAATGAATTTCTTTGCTCATGTGAAAAGTGATAGTGTTGAACTTGCAGGTCCTACTCAAACTCCCGATAGGGCACGTAGGTCAATTGCAAAACTGATGGATATTCCTGCGGAAAATATTTCGCTTGAGCTTACAAAAATGGGCGGTGGTTTTGGTCGTAGGTTAGATGATGGTTACGCTGTTGAGGCTGCTCACGTATCTAAACTTGCAGGAAATATTCCGGTCAAAGTAACTTGGACCAAAGAAGATGACATCACGGGTGGTTATTACAGACCAGCTGTGAGATATAAATTCAAAGCTGGAATTGATAAGAATGGAAAAATGATCGCTTATCACCTCAAAGGAGTAGGAATGAATGCTGGAAACTGTACTCGTCAAGACAATTTCCCTGCTGGTGCAGTAGAGAATTTGTTAGTGGAGTCGGTTGATCATAAATCTCCTATCACAACAGGTCCATGGAGAGCACCAATTACGAATTTCTTGGCGTATGCTGAGCAATCATTCTTGGATGAAGTGGCAGAGTTAGCTGGAAAAGACACAGTTGCGATGCGATTAGAGCTTTTTGAAAGTGCTAAAACCAATCCCGTCGGCAACATTACTTACGATATAGACCGTTTTACCGAAACGATTAAAGTAGCTGCCGAGAAAGCAAGATGGAATGATAAAAAGCGTAAAACCTCGCTTGGTTTTAGTTCTTATTATTCTCACAATAGCTATGTAACACAAATCGCCGAAATGGAAAAAGTAAACGGAAAGCCTGAGCTTAAGAAGGTTTATGCCGTTACAGACTGCGGAATTGTGATCAATCAAAGTGGTTCGCAAAACCAGATTTACGGAGCAATAGTGGATGGAATTGGCCATGCAATGTTTGGTAAGTTGAGTTTTACCAAAGGTGAGCCAGATCAAAAGAACTTTGATACTTATCGACTTATCAGATACAACGAAGTACCGGAAGTGGAGGCATATTTCATAGATAATGGTATGTCGCCAACAGGACTTGGTGAGCCAGCTTTACCGCCAGTAGGTGGTGCTGTTGCAAATGCAATTGCCAAGGCTACAGGTAAGCGACTTTACAGCCAACCTTTTGGCTTAGCAGATGAGAAAGTAGCAGAATATTTGTAATCGGATATTTTAAGAAGATTGGCCGCTCTGCTTTTGTAGAGCGGCTTTTTATGTCCAATTCTTATTTTTGAAAAAATGGGCATTAGTCTTGCTGAATGAATTCCATTTCATAAGCTGTTCCAGCTACAGCCATTATTGCATTGTAGATGTATTTACATACCTTTTCTTGGCCTGGGAAATTGATTAATTCAATGGTGTCTTCTGGGGTGTGATATTGTGGATGACCTCCTGTATGAAGACCAAGAACTGAAATTCCTTTTTTATAAAATGAAACATGATCCGACCCACCTACAGAGCCGGCATGAACTACTGGTGATAAGCCCAGGGGTGGCCCCAACTCCTTCATGAGAGACTCACCATTTGGAAATGTTCCAGCTCCACCCATGTAGACTTGGTTTTGATCATTCAGTCGACCAACCATATCCATGTTAATCATTAGTTTAATTTGAGAAATAGGTACCAAAGGGTTTTCAGCAAAATACTTACTTCCTTTTAAACCCTGTTCTTCTCCACCAAATGCAATTAGCAATATACTTCGCTTCAATTCAGATTTATTATCATTAAGTTTTTCTGCAATTTCGAGAAGTGCGGAAGTTCCACTTGCGTTGTCGTCTGCTCCATGGTGAATCGCAATTTTTTCAGACTTGGTAGAAGGCCCACCACCCATTCCTAAATGGTCATAGTGAGCACCAAGCACAATGTATTCATTTTTTAGAATTGGATCATTTCCTTCTATAAATCCAACTACGTTCCATGTTTTTACTTTAGGTTTTGGGCTTTGGTTTTCTTTACTGCGAAGCTGAACTTCGAACTCTTGCAAATAGCTTTTTTGAAAAGCAGGAATGCCAGTATTTTTAAAATCCTTCTGAATGTACTTTACCACCCGTTTGTTTGACTTTTCTCCGGGATATCGACCACCATTTTTATCAGAAGTCAAAAATTCGATGTGTGCCCTCAATTCACTTTGCGTTATGGCCGATTGTGCAAAAAGTGTTTTAGAAGAAAGGATAATTAGAATGAGCAAATACTTCATATAAGGAAATAGCTTTTGGTTTAGTAAGGCTAAAGTTATTGCACTTTATTGATGTTCGAAAAAAATAGTAGAATTAGGCTTGAAATTGCCTAGGAAATGAGAAGGATATATCAACCTTGACGTTCTAACGAGTTATTCTTAAGCTTTCGTTTTTTTTTCAGTGCCACCGCAAGTTTTTTTTATGGATACCATCTTAAGGATATAAACTAATTAAAAAAATGGATACTAAAACGATCAAAATGAATACACTAATTGGATTCCTGATCCTGGCAATAATGAGTGCTTGCAACAACACAGATGTAGAAGCCATGGAAGAAGAGGAAGGTACTGCAACATTGAGCTCAGCTTTCGCGGAGTTTGATGAGGATAACACCGATATTTACTTAGATGGGTCTACTGTGGTGATAGAAACCAACGGTCTGCCAAATCATACTACTCCGTATTGGGGATCAGGCAATTCAAAATATGTCGCACCAGAAAGTGGCTTTGTGGCAACTCCCAGTTTAATTTCGGGATATGATGCCTCTGCTACTTTGAGAGTTTCGGCTAATCCTCAAAAAGCAAGTAACGCTACATCAACTAGCCTGGGAGCTATAGGTATTGCCGTAAGTGGAGCTGCAATTTTTAATGACTCTGAAGGAAATGGTTCGCTAAGTAGTGCAGCTGTAAGTTTAGATTACACTGGAGCACATATCGGGCCTTCTGAGTATCATTACCATACTGAACCTTACGCCTGGACAAACAATGACGACAAACTAGTCGGTATCATGGCAGATGGATTCTTTATCTATGGTCGTAAATGTAATTCTACAGGTACGAACCCAACTGATTTAGATGCCTCATATGGCCACACAACAAAAACTCAACACTCAGATGAAGCTGTTTACCATTATCACATTAGCAATGACGTTTATCTCAACAAGTATTACATCATATTTGCAGGCAAATACCAAGGAACTCCTAGTTCAATCAGGTAAAGCACTTTTAATATCATTGGTGATTGTAGGATCGGTAGGCTGGAAGCCTTCCGATTCATCAATTAAAATTCCCAACCGTGAAGTCGCTAAGGAGAAATTGGTACTTATTCCTACAGAAGGAAAATGGTTTTTAGATAGAAAAGCATATAGTGGGTTTGCGATCAGCTATTTTCCAAACGGGAAAAAGAAGGAGCAAACTGGGTTTATTAATGGGAAAAGGCAAGGACTTTCCCAAGAATGGTACGAAAACGGGCTTTTGAAAAAAGACATTACTTACTTAGCAAATAGGAAAGATGGTCGCTCTCAAAGCTTTAATGAAAAGGGTGTTCTAGTTTCAGAATCAAACTTTATCAATGGTGTGGTTCACGGAGTTCAACGCAAATGGTATCCAAGTGGTAAGGTTTTCAAAGAAATGAATATCAACATGGGTAAAGAAGATGGAATGCAAAAAGTATGGTGGGAAAATGGGAAGTTATATGTCAACTATGAAGCAAAAAATGGAAGAATCTTTGGACTTAAAAGATCAGCTCTCTGTTATGAATTGGAAAACGAAGTTGTTCAAAAGTAAGCTTTCTGTTTTTTTCGTCGCACTTGTAGTCATAGCGAGCTCTTGTACTACACAGTCTGATTATCAGAATGATAGTAGGGTAGAGGTGTTGCCATTTTTTGATGAAGCTTCATTTACCCCACAATGGATAGATGTTACAGACCAAAAGCTAAATTCGTTTCACTCAATTCCAGACTTTCACCTTGTCAACCAAGATGGTGATTCGGTTAGTCAAAAGGACTTGACGGGCAAAATTTATGTTGCTAACTTCTTCTTCACTACTTGCCCTGGGATTTGCCCACAAATGACTGCCAATTTGGATATTTTGCAAGAGGAGTATCTAAATGACAATGAAATCATGCTCATTTCACATTCAGTTACGCCGAATAGGGATTCCGTGGAGGTTTTAAAGTCCTACGCCGATAAAAGAAATATTGACAGCAAAAAATGGTTACTAGTAATAGGAGACCGTGAGCAAATTTATAATTTAGGTCGAAATGCCTATTTCGTGGAGGAAAATATGGGAATAGAAAAAACTGTAGATGATTTCCTTCACACCGAAAACTTCGTTTTAATAGACAAACACAAGCACATCAGAGGTATATACAATGGCTTACAAAAAACTTCCATCGAGCAATTGAAAGCCGATATAGCAACCTTGAAAAAGGAAAATAGATATTATAAAAATATTTAAAAGGTGTTTTAGCTAGTATGATTTTTCTAGAGAGGAATATGAATATTTTAGGCATATCGAGCGTATCTGCAAAAAAAGTTTATTGATGTTTTAGTTTTTTTTCAAAACTTATTTCATTTGACTCGTAATCTTTTACGATTTGAAAATTTCAAGAAAGCTTTATTATCTATTGTCATTTGCATTGGCGTTTACCCTTTTCAAAGGGGTAGAGCACTTTGTGGAAACTGACAATGTTACTTGTCAAGTATCTAAATCAGACAGCTCCAAAAATCACCACTTTAGTTTAAGTTTAAACGAAGGAGAGGTTGATGAATCAGAGGAAGAAGATTCAGATCATTTTGACATTTTATTTCAACTTACTCTGGATTTTCAGAGTTTAAGTTTCGAGCCGTTCTTTACAGCTATTGGCTCTTTGAAATCATCCAATCACTTCTTGTTTGGAGAGATTTGTAAATCACCCCTTTATTTAGTTTTTGAGAATTTCAGGCTATGAAAATCTCCTTGAGTTAGTTCTAATTAACTCAAATTCAATTCATTGTAAAGTATTTTCATTTATACACTAGCACCTTATTAAGGTTTGGGCTTCTGTGTTTTTATATGAATTTTAGTCTCTCACGATCCTGATCGTTTTGGGTTTATAATGAATTGAATTCTCCTTCCGCATTGTCATAATTACACATCTGATGGAAAGCTATTTAATCAGGCTGACCAGTCCTTAGATGCATTTAAATATTCACTTTACTTAAAATAAAAACATGAAAAGTATAACCATTTTTTTTATCGGCCTAGCTTTGGTTTTTGGCCATACAAGCTGTACTGATTCGGAAGCAACTGAAGAAATTGAATTAGAAACAAAGTTCATAGCTACGAGTCCACAGCAATTAGACACCTTGATAACAAAGGAGTACGTTTCTCAAATTCGCTCTGTCAATCACATTGAATTGAGAGCATTGGAAAAAGGCTATTTGACCAAAATATTTGTAGACGAGGGGCAATTTGTCAAACAGGGGCAACTAATGTTCCAGATTAATCCAATGGTTTACCAAGCAGAAAGAGATAAGGCAAAAGCAGAAATGGATTTTGCTAATATTGAATACCTAAACACTAAAACTTTGGCAGATAGTAATATCGTCTCCAAAAACGAATTGGCCCTTGCGAAGGCTAAACTTGATAAAGCCAAAGCCGAACTATCGCTAGCTGAAGTTCATCTTAAATTCACAGAAATTCGAGCACCTTTTAGTGGTTATATGGATCACTTTGAGGTACGACTTGGTAGCATGGTCGACGAAGGTGACCTACTTACAACACTTTCCGATAACAGTAATATGTGGGTTTATTTTAATGTACCTGAAGCCGAATACCTCGATTATCAATCGGGAAAAGAAAAAGGGGGTATGCAAAACGTAAACCTGATTATGGCCAACAATAAAAAATACGATTATACAGGAATTGTAAAAACAATTGAAGCGGATTTCAGCAATGAAACTGGAAATATTGCATACAGGGCTACTTTTCCCAATCCTAAAGGGCTATTAAGACATGGTGAAACTGGTAATATCATAGTTACCAAACCATTAAAAAATGCTTTGCTCATTCCCCAAAAAGCAACGTTCGAAGTTTTGGACAAGAATTATGTATTCGTAATTGATAAGGACAAAACTGTTCGTTCGCGACATATCACAATTGCTGAAGAAATGCCGCATTTATACGCTATTTCGTCGGGTTTAGAATTAGGAGATAAGATCTTATTAGAAGGCTTAAGAAAGGTAAAGGAAAAACAAAAAATAGATTTTGAGTATGTAAAACCAGAATTGGCTATGAAGAACCTTGGCCTTTACGCTGAATAAAAGACTAGAAAATCATGCTAAAAAATATAATACACAGGCCAGTGTTGGCCATTGTGATCTCGATTCTGATTGTCTTTACAGGAACCTTGGCAATCAAACAATTACCCACATCTCAATTTCCAGAAATAGCTCCTACTACGGTTAGTATATTTATTGCTTTTCCAGGGTCTAGTGCCGATGTGTTGGTTAAATCTACGCTCATTACGTTAGAAAATGCAATCAATGGTGTTCAAGGAATGCGTTACTTAGCATCAGATGCAACAAGTGCAGGAGAGGCAACACTTAGCGTAATTTTTGAACCGGGAACAGATCCAAATCAAGCTGTAATTAGAGTCAAGACAAGAGTGGATCAGGTTATGCCACTACTCCCTGAATTGGTTCAGCGTGAAGGTGTTATAATTACACCCATCCAGCCTAGTATGTTGATGTATGTAAACTTGTATAGCACAGACGAGCATCTAGACGAAAAGTTTCTTTACAACTATGCTGATGTGCAATTAATCCCTGAGATCAACAGGATCAATGGTGTTGCCAGGTCGCAAATTTTGGGAAGTAGAAGATTTGCAATGAGAGTGTGGGTAAACCCAGATCGCATGAGAGCATACAATATTTCAATTGAAGAAGTAATGGAGGCATTAGGTGATCAAAGCATCATAGGTAGACCTGGGAGAATAGGACAGAGTTCGGGTATAGCAGCTCAGTCCCTTGAATATGTGTTAACCTACAAAGGAAGATATAACGAACCTGAGGAATATGAAAATATAATCGTTAGGGCAAATGCTGAGGGTGAATTGTTAAAACTTAAAGACATTGCCAAAGTAGAAATTGGTAGTGAGTTTTTTGATATTTACTCCAACCTTGATGGTCACCCTTCTGCAGCTATTGTACTAAAGCAAAATGTAGGTAGTAATGCCACTGAAGTAATTCAAGAAGTAAAGGATAAGTTAGATGAACTAAAAACCAACTTTCCTCCAGGAGTTGATTATAAGATCAGTTACGATGTTTCTAAATTCTTAGATGCATCAGTTGAGCAAGTAATTCATACCCTTCGAGATGCGTTTTTCTTAGTAGCCTTGGTAGTTTTCATATTTTTAGGGGATTGGAGATCAACCTTGATTCCAATTATTGCCGTTCCAGTTTCCTTGATTGGAGCATTTTTCGTCATGCAGCTTTTTGGGCTCTCCATTAACCTTATTACACTATTTGCACTTGTGCTTGCAATCGGGATTGTCGTCGACGATGCAATCGTAGTAGTGGAAGCAGTTCATGCTAAAATGGAAGAAAAGCATTTGTCTCCATATAATGCCGTTAAAGAGGTAATGGGCGAAATTAGTGGTGCTATCATAGCGATTACACTTGTAATGGTTTCGGTTTTTGTACCTATTGCTTTTATGACCGGCCCGGTAGGAACATTTTACCGTCAGTTTTCTATCACTATGGCTAGTTCTATAGTACTGTCAGCGGTGGTGGCATTGACACTTACACCTGTTTTGTGCGGTATGATTTTGAAAAATAATCATGGAAAGCCAAAGAGTAAGTCTCCTATTAACTGGTTAATTGACCGCTTTAATGGAGGTTTTGATAAAGTAACTAACAAATATGTAAAACTCTTAAATGTTATAGTAAACCGAAGGCTTGTTACGGTTGTAGTTTTGGTAGTTTTCTGTTTAGGAATTGCATATGAAAATGAAATAATGCCTGCTGGTTTTATTCCTGGAGAAGACCAAGGTACCATCTATGCCATAATACAAACGCCTCCAGGTTCTACACTTGAGCGAACCAATAAAGTTTCAAGTGAACTTCAGAAAATTTGTGAAGAAATAGAAGGGGTGGAGTCAGTTTCATCTCTGGCAGGATATGAGATTATGACTGAAGGAAGAGGTTCCAATGCCGGAACTTGTTTGATAAACCTTAAGGACTGGTCGGATAGAGAAGAGTCTGTTCATGAGATTATCGAAGAGTTAGAAATTAAGTCAAAAAATCTAGGTGCAGTGGTTGAGTTTTTTGAACCTCCGGCAGTTCCAGGTTTTGGGTCTTCAGCTGGTTTTTCTCTTCGTTTGCTTGATAAAAACACAACAACAGATTATCAAGAATTCGATAAAATCAACAAGGATTTCATGGAAGCCCTGGAGCAAAGAAAAGAGCTTTCAGGTTTATTTACCTTTTTTGCTGCCAACTATCCACAATATGAACTGGAGATAGACAATCAAGCAGCAATGCAGAAAGGTGTAAGTATTGGTACTGCCATGGAAAACCTCAATATACTTATTGGTAGTACCTATGAACAGGGTTTTATCAAGTTTAATCGCTTTTTCAAAGTTTATGTACAATCTTCTCCTGAGTTTAGAAGGCTTCCCTCTGATGTATTAAACCTGTTTGTGAGAAATGATCATGGCGAGATGGTACCTTACTCTTCATTCATGAGGCTTGTTAAAAAACAAGGACCCAATGAAATTGCGAGATACAACATGTACAACTCATCGGCTATTCGTGGCTTGCCTTCAAAAGGTTATACTACTGCGGATGCAGTAACTGCTATAAAGGAAGTTGCAGCAACCACCCTACCCAAAGGTTACGACATTGCTTGGGAAGGTTTGTCTTATGACGAAGCTCGACGCGGAAACGAATCAATTTACGTTTTTGCCGTAGTTCTCATTTTTGTGTATTTGGTTTTAGCAGCTCAATATGAAAGCTTCCTGCTTCCACTTGCTGTTGTTTTCTCCTTGCCGGTCGGTGTTTTTGGTTCTTTTCTAATGCTTAAAATGATGGGATTGGCCAATGATATCTATGCACAAGTTGGCTTGATTATGCTCGTAGGTTTACTAGGTAAAAATGCAGTGTTAATTGTGGAATTTGCCGTACAAAAAAGGCAGCAAGGCTTCTCTGTTTTTGATGCTGCGGTGGAAGGTGCAAAAGTACGTTTCAGGCCAATTTTAATGACTTCGTTTGCATTTGTAGCTGGACTTATACCTCTTGTTATGGCACATGGTGCGGGTGCAATTGGAAATAGAACAATTGGAGGCTCAGCCATGGGGGGAATGATCTTCGGTACATTTATAGGTGTCATTATCATTCCAGGTTTATACTTCATTTTTGGTACTATGGCCGATGGGCGTCATCTCATAAAAGACGAAGACGAAATCTCACTATCTGAAAGAATTGTGAAAGACAGCAATGAAAGAGGTTTAGTTTTAGAAAATATAAGAAAAGCCAATAAACGCCTTCAAAAGCTTTTGGGCTTGTCAAACGAAAAAAACAAGGATAATGAAGACAAGGATAATGAAGAATAAAATAGTATTTGTTGGAATCATTGGGATGTCCTTACTACTAGCTGGTTGTAATGCACCTTTACTCACGCAAAAAAGTGTAAATAGGAACATACCGTTGAGCTTCAGTACCACGGGTGATACTCTAAGCACTGAAGTTGTAGATTGGAAATCGTATTTCCAAGACCCGTTTCTAAATGCTTTGATTGACACCGCACTGAGCAATAATCAGGAGTTAAATATTACCCTTCAGGAAATTGAAATAGCCAAAAATGAAATCTCTGCTCGCAAAGGTGAGTATTTACCATTTGTTGGTTACAAAGCCGGTGCGGGTGTGGAGAAAGTAGGAAGATATACAAGCCAAGGGGCAAATGACGCCAATACTGAAATAAAAGATGGTAAGGAAACGCCTGAGTTTCTGCCTGATTTTGTAGGCGGGCTTTACGCTTCTTGGGAGTTGGATATTTGGCATAAACTACGGAATGCTCAAAAAGCAGCTTCCATGAGGTACTTGGCTACTCAAGAAGGTAAAAACTTTATGGTCACTAACTTGATAGCTGAGATCGCAAACTCCTATTACGAGCTTCGTGCATTGGATTATCAATTAGAAATATTGGAGTCAAATATTGAGATTCAAAGCAATGCACTTCGTGTTGTCAAGATACAAAAACAAGCAAGCAAGGTTACTGAGTTGGCGGTGAAAAGGTTTGAGGCTCAGGTATTGAATACCCAAAGCATGCAGTTTCGTGTCAAACAAGATATAGTTGAAGTTGAAAACCGAATCAACTTTTTGCTTGGTCGATACCCACAACCAGTACTTAGAAACAAAACTGGATTTGAGCAACTTTCAACAGACATTTTGCAAGCTGGTTTGCCTTCTCAGTTAATTGAAAACAGACCTGATATAAGAATGGCGGAAAATGAACTAGCTGCAAACAAACTAGATGTGGAAGTAGCAAAAGCGAATTTCTATCCGTCCTTGGGGCTTTCAGGAGTTATTGGTTTGCAATCTTTCAACCCTGTTTATTTGGCAAATTTGCCCAAATCGCTGCTTACTTCGCTTGCAGGAGATTTAATAGGACCATTGGTAAACAAGAGAGCAATTACAACCATGTACCTCAATGCAAATGCAAAGCAAACACAGGCCATTTATCAATATGAGCAAACATTGCTTAACGCATACTTGGAGGTAAGTAACCAGCTTGCTAATGTTGAAAATTTAAAGCAGACCTATGATTTCAAATCAAAGGAAGTGAGTGCTTTGAATGAGTCAGTCTCAATTTCTAACAGCTTATTTAATTCCGCAAGAGCAGATTACCTGGAGGTATTACTTACACAAAAGGAAGCTCTGGCATCCAAACTTGAATTAGTGGAGACAAAAATGAATCAAATGCATGCCAAGGTGAATGTATATAAAGCACTGGGAGGAGGCTGGAAATAGACCTAAAAGTACGGAGAAGTAAGAATTGAAAAATTAAATTCTTAAGTAAGACGAATAGTTTGCATCTGAATATGCCTGGTCATTGACCGGGCATTATTTTTGAAATTCATTGATAATTTTAACACAAAAAGTCGTAAGTCTAAATCAATTTGAATCTAAAATTAGTACTCAAATTTTAGATTCATTTTATCAAATGTTTCTATTTTTAGAAAGATTTCAATTAAAGAAAGAATTTTATGTTGAAAAAATAAATTTTGGAGACAATTATTCTACTGAATATAATTTTCTTCAACATTTACTCAGTTATTCAAACTATCAAAATAGTGTTTCAAAAATTTCTAGCACGTGTTCTCGTAATTCTACCTTTTATAGGGCTTACACCTTGTGTGGCTTTTGGTGTAGAATTATATCAGGGGATTGGCGAAGAGATTACAGTTTTTGGTAATGAAACTGAAATCGACCAAAAGTATAGTTGGATAATAGAAGAATCCGAAGAGGTAGAAAACGACGAGCATCATAAATTTCTTTATGATCAAGTTGGTGGCGGTATTCTGGACCTTTTAAGCTTTGAATGTAAATTTCATAATCACGAAATCAGTCTTCAAAAGGCTCGTTTTGATGGTTTTACTTTTCTACGTTACCCTTCTCTTTTCATTGCCTATTGCGTTTATAGGCTATAGGATTATTAGAAATTCAATTAGGCTATTTGGCCTTATTTACTTGATTTTCTAATCGCTTTCAATTTACGGAAGCACGTCTTACTTAAAAAATGAACACAACAGCAGTTCGTCAGATATTTGATGAGCATAAAGTGCTACATGACCTTAAGCACTATTTACCCGCACAAGCTCCACTTAAGGACTTTGTACATCATAATACTTTTCATGCTTATCAGGAGCTAAAGTTTCAAGACGCTTTGAGACAAGCTTCGGAGGTTTTCGGATATAAATCGTCTTTATCTTTAGATGAGTATCGAAAACTATACAGCGAAGGAAAAATAGATTCAGTAGTGCTACGTAATGTCTTACTAGCACGCAAAGGAAACGACTCAAAGAAAGCATGGTTTAAAAACGTACTAGAAAAACAGTACGATTCGCAAAGAACTCAACGAGTAGGTGCCTTACGTTCCCTTTGGAAACAAAAGTACCAATTGGACATGGACTCTATGGTTCATCCAACTTTGTTCCGCTTGTTATGTAGTTATCTCGATCAAGGAATTTCTATATGGAAATTCCCTATTAATGAGAATGGCTTTTTGGCTTCCATTATCGATATGGAGAAGAATAGTTATGTTTCCATATTCAAGACAAAATCAACTAGAAAGCTGTTTCTAGAAGATTCTTTACTTATTGAAGACCTTTTGGCAAAGTTAGTAGGGGACGAAAGCCTGTACGAAAGATACCTCTTTGACCAGCAATTTGCCCATCAAGGATGGAGTGGAATTGTTTCTTCGATTGAGAATGATTCCAATTCACTTTTGGACAAAAGGTCAATTAGTCTTCACGAACTCATTGTACTAGAATGTTGGCTAGAACTCGATGTTTTGGAACAAAAATTTGATGATAATTGGCAGCCTTTAGGAACACATGGTTTCTCTGGGGTTTCATTATTTGAGCCTTTTAAAAAGTGTGAGGAATACGAAGTCCTAGCCCTTTGGCAAGAAGCCTTTGAATGGACTTTTTATGATCAAGTTCTAAAAGGAATTCAGAGCAACAAAACAGCACCTAAAGCCAAAAGTGCGGTTAGTTTTCAGGCAATGTTTTGCATTGATGATCGCGAGTGTTCTTACCGACGATATCTGGAGCAAATTGACAATAGTTGTGAAACCATAGGGACGCCAGGATTCTTTGGCGTGGAGTTTTTCTATCAACCTATCAATGGGCAACATTTGACCAAAGTGTGCCCCGCCCCAGTAACTCCAAAATACTTGATTAAGGAAGTAGGAGAAATTAAAAGGCAAGAAAAAGATGTCCACTTTAGTAAGCATAGCCATAGCTTTTATTCTGGTTGGTTGATATCTCAAACACTGGGCTTTTGGTCTGCTATTAGGTTGTTTTTCAACATCTTTAAGCCATCCATGAGTCCAGCTGTATCTCATTCTTTTCAGCACATGGATAAGTTTTCGTCATTGACGATTGAACACATTCCTGGTAATATGGAAAAAGGGCTACAGGTTGGTTTTACCATTGCAGAAATGACAGATAGGGTAGAAGGCGTATTACGAAGTACTTGCCTTATTGAAAATTTTGCACCTATAGTTTATAGCATTGGTCACGGAGCAAGTACGATTAATAATCCGCATTATGCAGCCTACGATTGTGGAGCATGTTGCGGTAGAGCTGGTAGTGTAAACGCACGTGTATTTGCTGCTATGGCTAATCATCCTCAGGTAAGAACCAACTTGGCAGTGAGAGGAATAATTATTCCCGATGCAACTCAATTTGTAGGTGGTTTAAGAGATACTACAAGGGACGAAGTAGTGTTTTTTGATGAAGATAAATTGAACGATGAAAACACTTTGTTGCATCAAGAAAATTTGCAAAAATTTTATAAAGCATCGGATCTGAATGCCAAAGAACGATCTAGAAGGTTTGAGTCAATAGACACAAGTAAAAGTCCTGCAAGAATTCACGATCAAGTGATCATTCGCTCGGTATCATTGTTTGAACCTAGACCAGAGCTCAATCACGCTACAAACTCACTTTGTATTGTAGGAAGAAGAGAGCTTTCTAGAGGCTTGTTTTTGGATAGGAGGTCGTTCATGAATTCTTATAATTATGCCCTTGACCCTCAAGGTGAGTACTTGCTTAGAATTCTCAATGCCGCAGCTCCTGTGTGTGGAGGTATCAATCTTGAGTATTATTTCTCAAGAGTAGACAACCAAAAATTGGGAGCTGGTTCCAAGTTGCCTCACAATGTGATGGGCTTAGTAGGTGTTGCTAACGGAATAGATGGTGACTTACGACCTGGTTTACCTAGTCAAATGATTGAGGTGCACGATCCTATAAGGCTGCTCATGATTATCGAGCATTTTCCTGAGGTGGTATTGGAAACAATAAAACGAAATCCAGCTACCTACGAATGGTTTATCAATGAATGGGTTGTGCTCTCAGTTGTTCACCCTTTAAGTAGACACGTATATAGATATGATAACGGAGGGTTTTATCTATATCAACCTTCTGGAGAAACCACCAAAGTGGTCACTGATTTCGATGCTTTGATAGAGAAAAATCTAGAAAACCTTCCTATCTCACTTTTAGCTGTTTAATACAATGAATCAAGTCATACAATTTTTCATTTTCATACCCTTATTTGGGTTTGTAATGAGTTTGATTATTCCTGAGAAAAACGAAACACTTTTATCTCGACTAGCTTTTTCTACTGCGGGTGCACAGTTACTATTGACTGTCGTTTTCATAGCGTTATGGGCATATGATGGTTTCCCTAATTACAATTTGAAGGAAATTGAGCTACTGAGTGCCAAAGGATACTTGTTTTTTATTGACTTCTATTTTGATAAAATCACAGCTGTCTACCTTTTTGTTGGAGGCGTATTAGTTTTCTTAATCACCTTATACAGTAGGTATTACTTACACAGAGAAAAGGGCTACAAGCGTTTTTTTAACACGATTCTATTCTTTTATTGTGGTTATACGCTTACAGTGATTGCAGGAAATTTAGAAACGCTATTTATTGGTTGGGAAATTCTAGGGATCTCATCTTTCTTGCTGATTGCGTTTTATAGAAACCGCTATTTACCTGTCAAAAACGCGGTTAAAGTGTTCTCTGTTTATCGAATTGGTGATGTAGGTATTTTACTTGCCATGTGGATGAGTCATCACCTGTGGCACGAGAACATCACATTTGAAAAACTAAATAATTCCGAAATTGTGCATGAGCACTTGATGAACCATAGCTTTATTGGTGCATTTATCGCCTTGATGTTATTGGTGTCTGCTTCTGCAAAATCTGCACAGCTACCGTTCTCATCTTGGTTGCCTAGAGCAATGGAAGGTCCTACACCATCGTCTGCAATTTTTTATGGTTCGCTGTCGGTTCATATTGGTGCATTCTTATTACTAAGAACGTTTCCATTAATTGAACCTCAAACATCAATCAGGATAATTATTGGGCTTTTAGGACTTACTACAGCCATTATTTCTACTGGAATCGCAAGAGTACAATCATCTATCAAGAGCCAAATTGCTTATGCTTCCATCGCACAGATTGGGCTTATTTTTGTCGAAATTGCTCTTGGTTTAGAGAACTTGGCATTATTCCATTTTGCAGGTAATGCGTTCCTAAGAACCTACCAATTATTGGTGTCTCCATCGGTTGTGACCTACTTAATTCGTGAACAGTTTTACATGGAGAAAGCGGACAATAAGTCCATAGAAAGCTCATTCCCAACAAAAATTGCGAATACGCTTTACATTCTTTGTATCAAAGAGTGGAATTTGGATTCTTTCATGTATCGCTACATGTGGAACCCAATGAAATGGCTAGGTTCTAAAGTTAAGTTTTTGACCCTGAAGCATGTTATGTTCTTCTTCGTACCCGCTTTTTTAATTGGTTTGGTATTCCTGTTTTTTCAAGAACTCATCCCGTCGGACATAAAGCAAGTTTTGCCAATAGTATTTTCAATTATGGGCTTAATAATGGTACTGAAGGCATTTACAGAGCGACAAAGAGCTCGTATGAGTTGGGTGCTAGTACTTATGAATCATGCTTGGATTGCCCTTGCAATATCGTTCAATGAGCAATTCAACCTTTCGGAAATAGCAATTTACCTTAGTGGAATTCTTGTCATGGGATTGGTGGGTTTTCTTGCCATTTTGAGAGTTAAGAAACTAGAAGGAAACATAGATTTGGATCGCTTTCATGGTCACTCTTACGAGCATCCAAAAATTGCCTTGGTGTTTCTTATCGCATGTTTAGGCGTTTCTGGATTCCCTATTACACCCACATTCATTGGCGAAGATTTGATATTTACTCATATTCATGAAGATCAGGTTCTTCTTGCCATCACAGTATCTCTAAGTTTCATCCTTGATGGCCTAGCGATCATCCGTATTTTCTCAAGAATATTTATGGGGCCACATATGAAAACCTACCACGAAGTAGCATATCGCTCTAGTTAAAAATCAATCATTAAAAAACATCAAAAACATTCCGAAGGGAATTTATAAAAATATCAAAGTGGAAAATCCAATCAAAAAATTAAAAGTGCCACTGGATGGCTTAGCAGGACTTAAGGAGAACTTTTCGTCAGATGCTATTTCAGGTTTCATCGTTTTTTTACTAGCACTTCCATTGAGTTTGGGGATTGCTAAGGCATCAGAGTTTCCACCAATTATGGGTTTAATAACCGCAATCATTGGAGGTATAGTAGTGAGTTTTTTCATGGGTTCCAGATTGACAATCAAAGGGCCAGCGGCTGGTTTAATTGTAATAGTTGCCGGTGCAGTAGGAGAGTTTGGTGGTGGAGAGCAGGGTTGGCATTTAGCCTTAGGAGCTATGGTAGTAGCTGCTGTTATTCAAATACTTTTTGGGGTATTTAAATTCGGAAAAATGGTCGATTTCTTTCCGCTTTCGGCAATTCACGGAATGCTGGCAGCGATAGGGTTAATCATTATTGCTAAGCAGATTCCTGTTTTGCTTGATGTAGACCCTGTATTGGCAAAAGGTAAAGGACCGCTCGAATTGTTTGCAGCTATTCCAAATTTCATTGCTAACCTTGACCCTCGTGCAACAATTATTGGTGTTGCTTCTCTAGCTATTATGCTTGGTTGGAAGTACATAAAAGTAAGCTGGATCAAAATGATTCCTGCTCCTTTAGTGGTGCTTTTAGTAGCTATTCCTGCCGAGTTATACATGGATTTTCAACACACTGAGCCAGCTTATGCCCTTGTACACATTGGTAACTTGATGGAAAATGTGAAAGTGAACGTAGATTTTGGAGGATTTGCACAACCAGGTCTGTTTATTAAATATGTTGTCATGTTCGCTCTTGTGGGTTCGCTAGAATCTCTCTTGACTGTCAAAGCAATCGACTTGATGGATCCTTTTAAAAGAAAATCGGATACAAACAAAGACCTCATCGCAGTAGGAATTGGAAATACGATTTCAGCAATTTTTGGAGGTTTACCTATGATTTCTGAGGTTGCTCGTTCATCTGCGAACGTACAGAATGGTGGTAAAACCCGTTGGGCTAATTTTTTCCATGGTTTTTTCATCTTGGCATTTGTCCTTTTAGCATCGCACCTTATTGAACTTATTCCTAACACAGCTTTAGCGGCAATGTTGATCACTGTTGGTATTAAACTTACTCACCCTAAAGAGTTTGTACAAACTTTTAAAATTGGTAAAGAGCAGTTGGCTATATTTTTAGTTACTATTTTCTTTACTCTTTTTGAAGACCTTTTAGTTGGTATTGGAGCTGGTATTTTATTAAAAATGATCATTCACCTTTTCAATGGAACGCCAATTTCTTCTTTCTTTAGAGCACCTACTTTGGTTTCATTTGAAGGTGATAAATACCTTGTTGAAATCGATAAATCTGCCATTTTTACTAATTACCTAGGTATCAAGAGAAAGTTGGACGCCATACCTCCAGGGTTCGATGTAACCATTAATCTTAAAAATACTAAACTGGTTGATCACTCTGTAATGGAAAACTTACACCACTTTGAGCAAGACTATACAAGTTCGGGAGGTCAAGTACACATTATTGGATTAGATGACCACAAGCCGGTCTCAGGTCATACCCATTCAGCTAGAAAAAAGTCTTTAGTAGTTTGAAATGACTGCCTAGGCCAATGGTCTAGGCAGCTATTATAATTCTAAAAAAAATACTAACATGAGAATAGAGAAATTGAAAGGACTGGCAACATTTGCCTTGGTCTTAGTAATGGCCTGTGCCTCTATGGTACAAGGGCAAATACTTAAAGACGGTAAGTTTAGTTTAAATGAGGATGGCTCTAGGTATGTAAAGCTCACTTTGATCAATCAAGTTTGGTTGCGAAACATGACGTACAATCCTGGTAGTACTCAATTTGGTTATTCGAAAGAAAAGGGGACTGACATTGGCATTAGGAGATACAGAGTTCAGTTTATGGGACAGTTGACTGACCGAGTTTTTATCTACAGTCAATTTGGAGAAAATAACTTTAATGCCATAGCTGATCGTAAATTTGGATTCTTCGTTCATGATGCGATCGTGGAATATACTCTGGACAAAAAGAAGCTTTCCGTAGGTGGTGGATTGACAGCTTGGAGTGGTTTGTCTCGTTTTTCTTCCCCATCTGTAGGGACAATTTTAGGAGTAGATGCTCCGCTTTTTTTGCAAACAACCAACGATGTTACAGATCAGTTTTTGAGGAAATTGTCTATTTATGCCAAGGGTAAAATAGGCAAATTGGATTATCGACTGACTATGGCTGACCCTATGGCTTATCAAAAGTCAAGTGCTTACAATCCCAACCTAAGTGCAAGGTCGAGTTTTTCTTCAAAACCGGCCAATAAGCAATTTAATGGCTATTTCCAATACCAGTTCAAAGACCAAGAATCCAATTTAACACCATATATGACTGGTACTTATTTGGGCAAAAAGAAAGTGTTTAATGTCGGAGTAGGATTTGTGAGCCAAAAGGATGCAATGTGGAAAACAGCTGCAAATGGTAAGGATACTGTCAGTACAAATATGCTTCATTTAGCTGCGGATGTATTTTACGATGCACCATTGGGAGAAAAGGGTGAGGCCGTGAGTTTTTATGGAAACGTTTCTCACTTAGATTATGGCACAAATTATACCCGAAACCTAGCTGTAATGAACCCATCTAATGGTTCAAAAAATGAATCAATCTTGAATGGTTCTGGCAATGGTTTTCCAGCATATGGGACGGGAAATGTGGTGTATGCTCAAATAGGTTACAAACTAAAAGACAAGCTCATTGGTAATGCTACTGTAATGCCATACGCGAGTATTCAGAGTGCAAAATATGAGCGATTAAACGACCAAATGAATTTCATTGATGCGGGAGTTAATCTATTACTGGCCGGTCATACTTCAAAAGTTACGTTGGCTTACCAGTCGAGACCTATATACAATGGTAACGGCGACAAAATTGACAGATTAGGAGGAGGGGTTCTCCAATATCAGATATATTTTAATTGAGAATTTTTTGGAACAGCTAGAGGCCTGGGTATTTTGCTCAGGCTTTCTTTTATATACCTTTCTAAACGCTATTGTTTTGGTTTCTTCTTCTTTGATTTACTCGCTTTTGCCATTGGATTAAAAGCCAAACAGGCTTCCAACCAAGCTTCCAAATCTTCATCCAAATCGAAGCCTTCTGGCTCTAGGTGTATATAACCGTTCATCGGTCTACCTCCATGAACCATTTGTGAAGCTCCTTTTTTCTTAATGTGATCAGCCATATCCTCGGGATCTAGCCTGAGCATAAGTCCGTTTTGATAGGGACCAAAACACATTTTATTATCCACCATGTAACATACTCCGCCAAACATGTTTTTGCGTAGCCAAGGTACTTTTTTTGAATTGAGAAATTGATCAAGTCTTTCGAGCAAATATGAGTCGGTAGGCATTGGATTAAAGCTTAATTGTTTAATGAATGTAGTGATAAACGCTCGTTTGATAAAATTGGAGATGGGGAAATTTATTATCCATTTTAAATTTTGTCGGCCAAAGGTATATGGGTGAAAATTGAAAATTTTTGAATAAGAAGAAAGATCAAGGCAATGGAAAAAGTGTATCTTTCCTTTCTGATTTTTAATAATGAAGTAAGCAGATGAATGAAAGCATAAAGCGTAAAATAGTCCAAGTTTGTGATGAAAAGATTGAGAAAAAAGGGGAGGGTGTAGGCCTTTCTTTCTATGCTTTTTTTGCTAATAAGAACGATAATCCAAAACTATTGTTGGAAGTAGCAACTTGGTGGATAATGGAACAAAAGTTTGACCACTTTGAAAAAGCTAAAAAGATAAAAGAAATCGTTCTCGGTGAAAAGTAATGAACAAAAGATTTAATATCCTGGCGATAAATGGAAGTGCGAGTGAAAACTCTTCTAATCTATCCATTTTGAGGACATTAGTACAACTATTTGAGTCAAAATATAACATCCAAATATTGGACGACTTGAGTGAATTTCCTCACTTCAGAACTGAGCTGACAAATGAAAATGTTCCAGCAAAAATTTTAGAATTAAGGTCACAAATAGAAAAAGCTGACGGTGTAATTATATGCACGCCAGAGTACATTTTTAGTATCCCAAGTGGACTAAAAAACATAATAGAATGGTGTGTTTCTACAACAGTATTTACCGATAAGCCAATAGGTTTAATAACAGCTTCGGCAAATGGAGAAATGGGACATAAAGAACTTTTATTAATAATGAAAACCCTCCAAGCTAAACTTACATCAGACACAACCCTATTAATTCGAGGAGTTAAAGGTAGGGTGAATAAAGACGGGCAAGTGATTGACGAAAATACAGAGAAGCAACTGAGAAAGTTTGTTCTGTCTATGGAGGAGTTGATTAGCTAAAATACATTTTCCGCGAGATTGAATTAAATCTCAATACGGTATCATAACTCTTTTAGGATAGAGTAATGCACTTCCAGAGCATTGCAACAAGCTTGCACATTTATTGACTTAGCTTTGGCCTTTGTCAATGAAGTTATTCACTTTCATATTATCAATTTATATATCGGTACTAGCGATTATGTCTTGTCAGGATCGCTCGAAGATGAATGCCTCTTGGGAAGCTGATAAGGATGGGGCAAAATCTGAATTAGTATTAGACCAGCAAGGGCATAATGATACTGAAAACTCTCAGGATGAATGCGGACCTTTTTGTTCCTGTGCTTGTTGCGGAACTGTCTTAATAATGCTATTTGGCGAGCAAATAGGCAAAGCTTTTAACTCTTTAGCTTCCGCATATATTCTCCCATATGAATTCAATTACTCCTTTGAATATAGCAAAGGTGTTTGGCATCCTCCAATCTGTGTTTGATCACTTCAATTGATCCTGGTCTCAATTTTCCTATGGTTTCCAAGAATGTCAATTGAAGAAGAATATTGGCATTTTAAATTCAATAGTAAGGAGGTGTACCAATAATGTTTTTTCAAGCAAATTACAGCCTTAAAACACGAAGATTAACAACAATAAACATGTACTTATTTATATTTTTTATCATATATTTTTTCTTGGTCTTCTTCTTAAGATCATTTCTGCTTTGGCGAAAAACTAAAGTTAATCCTGTAACTTTTAGCAAAGAAGATGACGCCCATGGTTACAACGGGAAAGTTTTTGCTTTTATATCCATTTTGGAATTGGTGGTGCTGGGTATTTATTCTTTTGTGCCAACGTGGAACAAGTTTTTACTGCCCTTTTGGTACCTAGAGTATGATTTGGGAAAGGTTGTGGGTTGGGTTCTTTTGATTATTTCTATTTCATTAGTTTGGGTTGCTCAATCTCACATGCGGGATTCATGGCGAATAGGAATAGATGAGGTAAACAAAACAGAATTAGTAACATCTGGACTTTTCGCTTTTTCACGAAATCCTATTTTTTTAGGAATAATGATCGCAAACATTGGTCTGTTCTTGATTTTACCCAATGCATTCACTTTGCTTATCATTTCACTATCTACAATAAGTGTAAATACCCAAATCAGACTAGAAGAAGAGTTTTTGGTAAATGAGTTTGGAAGCTCTTATAATCAATACAAAAGTAAGGTCAGCAGGTGGTTTGGCATAAAATGAAATAGAAAATGAAACATCAACATATATACGACAAAGAAGGAAAGCAACTTTGTTGCTCTTTGAAAGAAAAAATTGAAAGGAAAACGTCACATGTTCATCATGAACACCAAGAAGGTGATGGGCACGGCCATAGTCACGATCATGGGAATAGTGGTGGTTGGAAAGAATACTTACCCGCAATCATAAGTTTTGTACTGCTCTTATCAGGTTTAACGCTTGAATACTTAGTTGAAGCTTCATTTTTCAGAGGCTGGATAAAAGCGGGTTGGTACGTAATTGCTTATTTGCCTGTGGGTTTACCAGTATTGAAAGAAGCTTTGATAGCAGTTTCCAAGGGTGAATTCTTTACTGAGTTTTTCTTAATGAGCATTGCTACCATTGGAGCTTTTGCAATCGGAGAATACCCCGAAGGTGTAGCCGTTATGCTATTTTATGCAATAGGGGAATTGTTTCAGTCGGCGGCGGTTAAAAGAGCAAAAGACAATATCAAAGCACTATTAGACATAAGGCCTAAAACAGCCAGCGTTTTCCGCAATAATGAATACAAATCAGTTTCTCCAGAGGATGTTGCAATCAATGAAACCATTCAAGTAAAAGTAGGAGAGAAGGTACCTTTAGATGGGTCTTTATTGTCCGAAAAAGCTAGTCTAAATACCGCAGCACTCACTGGAGAAAGTAAACCTCAGTCGATAATCACAAATGAAAACGTGTTGGCCGGCTCTATAAACCTAGATGGAGTGATAGAGGTAAAGGTTGGGAAACTGTACAATGATAGTTCTATTTCACGGATTCTAGAATTAGTGCAGAATGCGACTTCTAAAAAATCAAAAACCGAATTATTGATTCGTCGTTTGGCAAAAGTTTACACACCTATTGTGGTGTATTTGGCAATTGCCATTTGTTTTTTACCTTACTTGTTTGTAACCGAATATGTGTTCTCCGAGTGGCTATATAAGGCTTTGATTTTCCTTGTGATTTCATGTCCTTGTGCCTTAGTGATTTCTATACCTTTGGGTTACTTTGGTGGGCTAGGAGCAGCTTCAAAGCAAGGCCTTCTTTTCAAAGGAGCCACTTTTCTAGACAAAATTACCAAAGTTAATATCCTAGTAATGGATAAAACGGGAACAGTTACAAAGGGTGTTTTTAAGATAAAGGACATTGTTTTAAAATCTTCAATCTCAGAAAGTGAATTTATGTCACTGCTAATGGCTATTGAGTCAAAATCCACCCATCCGATTGCAAAAGCTATTTTGGAATACTCGGTTAATCAAGAGTTTAAAGTGGCTTCGGATATCAAAGAAATTGCTGGAAAGGGAATGAAAGGAACGGTAGATGGAAGAGAACTATTAGTAGGAAATAAAAGTTTGATGGAGCAGTATAAAATTAATGTTCTAAGCGAAACAAATGAAATAGTGGAGTCTCTTGTCATGGTTAGTATTGATGGCGAATTTGCTGGCTATGTAGTTATTGCTGACGAACTCAAAGAAGATGCGAAACATAGCATTCAGAGTCTTAGAGATGCTGGCATACAAGAAATAAGAATGCTTTCGGGAGATAAAGAAGCCATTACTCAAAAGGTAGCAGCATCCATTGGCATAAACTATGCGAAGGGCGGTTTACTGCCAGAAGAGAAGTTGAAGGAAATTGAGCTTTTAAAGAAAGACCCTAAAAATGTGATTGCTTTTGTAGGGGACGGCATAAATGATGCTCCGGTTTTGGCTGCTAGTGATGTGGGTATTGCAATGGGAGCAATGGGTAGTGATGTGGCAATTGAAACTGCTGATGTTATTATTCAAACCGATCAGCCTTCTAAAATAGTAACGGGTATAAAAATTGGGAAATCTACCCAGAGCATAATTTGGCAAAATATCATTTTAGCTTTTGGAGTAAAACTCATTGTTTTGATATTGGGAGCTGGAGGGTTGGCCACAATGTGGGAGGCTGTTTTTGCAGATGTAGGAGTCGCATTATTGGCTATTTTAAATGCAGTACGCTTGCAAAGGATGACTTGGGCGTAAGTAAGGTTTTCTTTTAAGTTTAAAATCTTTATTTGACATAAATTAAGGAATTGTCAATTCAAAATAAAATAAGTGGACATTAGTGTCCACTAATAAGATTCTTTACTTATATTTGACTCATAGAAATGTAATCAATGTTTTCAAAAGCTTGTGAATACGGAATAAGGGCGGCAATATTTATTGCTGGTCAATCTTTACTAGATCGAAAAGTGAGCCTTAAAGACGTAGCGGAAGCAATAGAATCTCCTACAGCTTATACTTCAAAAATACTTCAAAAACTAGCTCGAAGCGGTTTAATCAATTCTGATAAGGGACCAACAGGTGGTTTTTCAATTAACGCTAAGGATTTGTCTACACTTAAGTTGAGCGATATAGTTTTAGCAATTGATGGTGATACTATATATAAGGGGTGCGGCTTAGGCCTAAAAAAGTGCAATGATAAAAAGCCTTGTCCAGTACACAATCAATTCATACTGGTACGATATGAGCTGAAAAAGATGCTTGAAACAACTTCTGTACAATCACTCACTATGGATTATGAAAAGGGATTTACCTTTTTAAAGCGGTAAAAAAATTTGAAATAATAGTGGACAAAAATGTCCGATATTGAAGAGAAATGGAAACGAAAAACATACTTAGCGAATCCGGAATTATAATAACTCTTGTTCTACTTGTAATTCCAGTTGCAACCGCTTCAATTATTGTAATAAGTAAAGCTTTAAGGGTAATAAATAATTACTTGAAGAAAAAGCAATTACAAAAGTTCAATGACTACTTAAAAACACTTAGCCCTGAGGAAGTTCAAAAATTAGAAGAACGAAAGACTGAACTAGAATTTGCACTATCTAACAATGAACTTTCTGGAGAAGCCGCTCCCAGGGATTACAGAGGCTTGATAAACTATGTGAGCGAAGTGGAGAACATACGTTTTATAGAGCAAAAGAAAAGAAGCCAACCACGCCCATATATAGAGCCTGACTTAACAAAACTGATATTATGGTACCTAGGCTGTGCTACATTTTGGTTACTATTTGGTACCACAATTGGCGAATACTTAGGAATCAAATTTGTTGCTCCAGATGTAGACCATGTAAGGTGGTTAAGTTTCGGTAGGCTAAGACCGGTACATACTAATTCGGTTTTTTGGGGTTGGGCATCTTTGGCGATGATAGGTTTATCTTATTATGTAATTCCTAGAGTAAGTAACCATCCTATTGCCAGCATAAAAACGGGTTATCGCACTCTCGTACTTATCAATGCTTCAGTGGTGATAGGCAGCATTTTTTTAATGGCAGGCATTAATAATGGAGGTGGTGAATACAGAGAATATATCTGGCCAGTAATGATATTGTTTGGCATTGGGGTGCTCATTACTTTGATTAACTTTTTGAAAACCATAGCCAAAAGAACTAATAAAGAAATCTATGTATCCAACTGGTACATTATTTCAGCCATGATGTTCTTACTAGTGATAACCTTAGTTGCCTATTGGCCTACTTGGCAAACGGGTTTAGGAGAAACCATCGTACAAGGTTATTACATGCATCAGGGTGTGGGAATGTGGTTTATGCTCTTTAGCCTTGGGTTAATGTACTATTTCTTACCACAGCAACTTAATAAACCTATATACTCGTACAGCTTAGGGATTTTAGCTTTTTGGGCACAGATCCTTTTTTATACCTTAATAGGAACACATCATTTTATCTTTAGTGCAATTCCTTGGTGGTTGCAAACTATTGCGATTGTAGGTAGTGTAGGCATGGTGATCCCAGTAATAGCAGGTACGACTAACTTCTTATTAACCTTTAACGGTTCTTGGAGTAAACTGTCGGGGAGTTACACACTACCATTTTATTTGATTGGCATCATTTTCTACTTTACTGGTTCATTAGAAGGGACTGCGGAGGCCTTCCGATTTACCAATTTGGTTTGGCACTTTACTGATTTTACAGTTGCACATTCGCATTTGACAATGTACGGTATCATATCCTTCATGCTATGGGGTTTTATATACACCATGGTTCCAAGATTAACAGGAAAAGAGCCTTCACAACTCTTGGTTGGGGCACATTTCTGGCTGGCACTTATAGGTTTAATGTTCTACACATTTCCCTTGATGTATGGTTCTACGCTTAGAGGGTTGATGTGGATGGAAGGTCCACACTCATTCATAGAGAGTGTTGAGTTAATGGCTCCATACTGGCTGTGGAGAGCTATTGGGGGATCGCTCATGTGGCTGTCACATATTTTGTTTGCTTATAATTTTTATGTGATGCTAAAGAGAAAAGAGGAAAATACAATACCCAATTCACCTATTGATATTTTAAAAGCAAAGCAACAATTGGAGAAACACGGATTAACTAATTGACATCAACAAAATGGATTTTTTCGATAATCATAAAAAACTATTTGGAGCGGCATTGGCATTGTTTGTTGTCCTAACAACATTTGTGGCAGTTTTGCCTGCAATTAATAATCAAAACAATAACGCTGTATTGCCCAATGCAGAACCATTGTCGCCAGAAGCTCAATTGGGTAAGGAGAGCTTCATTGCCAATGGCTGTGTTGCCTGTCATACACAACAAGTCCGCAATATTGACATGGATAAAACCTGGGGTGACAGGCCCGGTATTGCCGCCGATTATGCAGGTATTGGTAGGACAGGTTTTTGGAGAAATACAGCGACACTAATGGGAACTGAAAGGACAGGTCCTGACCTTACGAATATAGGTTCCCGGCAACCAAGTTTGGCGTGGAATTTACTTCACCTATTTCAACCTAGAGCTGTGGTAGAGAAATCAATCATGCCAGCCTATCCTTGGCTTTTTGAAATAAAAAATGAGATCGTAAAAGGGGAGGTAGAAGTCGTAGTTCCAGACGAATTTAGGAAAGGCATTACGGGTAAAATTGTTGCCAAAGAAGAAGCACTCCATTTAGCAGCTTATTTGGCAAGTTTAAAACAAACACCCTTGCCAGATGGAAGCACTCCCATGGAGTTTTTATATAAAAAAGAAGAAAAAATAGTAGTGGGCAATAGCAACGAAGCTGCTCTGCCAGATGGTAATTTACTGTATACAAATAATTGTATGAGTTGTCACCAAGCTAACGGTGAAGGGTTAAAAGGGGCTTTCCCCTCGCTCAAGGGAAGTCCTATTGTATTAGGAGACGATCTAGAGTTATTCGTAAATATCATCATGCTTGGTTACGATGCCCGTGCAGAATATGCGGTGATGAATGCCGTAGGAATAGCCAATAATTTGACACCGGAAGAAGTAACTGCCATTATTAACCACGAAAAAACTAGCTGGGGTAATAATGCGGAAAAAGTAAGCCTTGAAGAAGTAAAGAAAATAATTGATTTCATTAAAAAAACGGAACAATAAGATGGGAAACACAGAGATATGGTTAGAAAGCCTGATAACTAAAACACCTCAGGAAGGTAGAGAATTAGCAATGAAAATGGCTCGTAAATCTATTGCGGCTATTCAATCAGACCCTGAAAAACGAAATCAAATGCGGCCAGCTTATGCTGAAGATACAGCTCAGCTAATTGCATCTTCCAATGTTGTAGCCATAGAGTTTCAGACAGTTGCACAAGCAAATAACTTTTGGAGAAATGAATAGGACGCTTGCAACTTTACTGACGTATTTTATCAGTGCGTCAGCTTTCGCTTGTCCAGTTTGTGAAAAGCAACAACCTGCAATTACCCAGGGGCTTACACATGGAGCTGGTCCGCAAAGTAACTGGGATTGGGCTATTATTGCAGTCATTTCTGTAATCACTTTGTTGACGTTTTTCTATTCTTTGAAATACCTCTTAAGGCCAGGTGAATCAAACTCAAATCACATCAAACAATCCATTTTAAGTGATTAGATAATGAAAGAAGATAAAAGTAAAATAACACTATTTATAGATGACGATGTACAGCCCATAGCTGAATTGACAGCCCCTGTGCAATTTGAACTCAATACTTTAAAATTAACAGACGGAGAGCATGTTTTGAAACTTGTAAGTAAGTCGTCAGCAGGTAGGGAAGGAATTAGGAGAATTAAGTTTACGGTTCGAAATGGCCCTTCAATCGCCGTGGAAGGTCTCAGTGATAATGGTGTGGTAGATGGGATTATACCGCTGATGATCAATGCTTATGACAAAGGAAACCAAAAGAAATTTATCATTGAAGGGAGTGAAACACCACAGAGTGTACCAAGCTGGCTGTGGATAATCTTGATTGCATTTTTGGGTTGGGCTGCATTTTATCTAATGACAAATTTTAGCATATGAGTAAAATGAAAAAAGACATCACAACACTCGACGATATAAAGTTATTAGTAGATACTTTTTATGGGAAAGTACGGTCAGACGAGTTATTGGCCCATATTTTCAATAATAAAATTGGAGACCGCTGGACGGAACACTTGGAAAAAATGTATCGATTTTGGCAAACGGTTCTGCTTGGAGAGCACACTTATCATGGCAGTCCATTTGTACCTCATGCTAAGCTTCCGGTTAGTGGTGAGCACTTTGAAAGGTGGATAAAGCTATTTTATGAAACCGTGGATAGTTTATTTGAAGGAGAAAAAGCAACACGGGCTAAATGGCAAGGGGAGAGAATGGCAGAGATGTTTCACTCAAAAATTGAATACTATAAAAGCAATCCCGCTTCACCCATTCTTTGACGTTTTGAGCAGCCCTGTGTTTAGTAGAGATATTTGAATTTTAGACCTAAAGCATAACTAGTTAAAACAATTAAAATTTACAATTATGAGCATTCTAGAAAATAATAATATTGGAGAATTGGTGGCACAAGACTATCGTACCGCTTCTGTTTTTAAAAAATATGGCATCGATTTTTGTTGCCAAGGAAATAGAACAATAAGCGATGCATGTAAGCTAGATGGTATTGATGAAAAATTGGTCGTTTCTGATTTAAATGCAATAAACGAATCAATAACTGAAGAGGCAACAGACTACAAATCTTGGCCGCTTGATTTATTAGCTGATTATATCGAAAAGAAACACCATCGCTACGTAGAAGAAAAAACATTAGAGATAAAGCCTTATCTACAGAAGATTTGTGCTGTGCACGGCGACCGCCATCCAGAACTACTCGAAATAAACGAACACTTTAATGCAGCTGCTGGAGAACTTGCCGCTCACATGAAAAAAGAAGAGTTCATCTTGTTTCCCTTTGTGAGAAAAATGGCAAAAGCTAAACATGAAAAAGTAAGCCTAACTGCACCACATTTTGGCACTGTTCAAAATCCTATTCACATGATGATGGATGAACATGCTACGGAAGGGGAGCGGTTTAGAAAAGTAGAAAAACTGAGTAATAATTATACGCCTCCTGAAGATGCCTGTGGTACCTACCAGGTCACTTATGCTTTGCTTAAAGAATTTGAGCAAGACTTACACTTGCATATTCACTTGGAAAACAATATCTTATTTCCTGCTGCCATTGAAATGGAAAAAGAACTGTCATGAAAAACAACATGTATTATTACGATACAGTGACCGAAGCCCTCAAGGATCTCGAAAATAGAGGTTATACCACTGATTTTGAAATATTAAGGGATAAGGAATGTTTAGTTTGCAATAAAACCTCGGCACAACTTTCTCCCCGCGATTTTGAGATTGATGAAACCTATCGTTTTGAAGGTGATTCAGACCCAGGGGATGAAATGATCGTGTTTGCCATTTCTTCGCGTAAGAATAACCTTAAAGGGACTGTCGTGAATGCATACGGAATGTATGCAGATGCTTCCTCATCTAAAATTGTAGAACTACTTCTAAATAAAGCTGTGAAAGTAAAACCAATAAAACGAAACGAGTTTCTAAAACCAATAAGCCGTGAACATCATCACGGCTTACTTTTGTCATGGAAGATCAGAACTGGAATCAAAAAAGAAATTGCTCCCGAAAGAATCAAAAAATACACCGACTGGTTTTGGGAAGAAAACTTGAAAGATCATTTTGAAATAGAGGAAAAGTACATTTTCCCTATACTTGGGAATGAGCATCCTATGGTAAAAAAAGCCCTTTCTCAGCATAGGAGACTTAAGCGGCTGTTCGAATACTCTGATAAAGTTGACAAGTATTTGAGTCTGATCGAAGAAGAATTGGAAAGTCATATTAGATTTGAAGAACGGACCTTATTTAATGAAATTCAAAACGTTGCCAATAAGGAGCAATTACAATTATTAGCTGATAACCATACGGAGCATAAGTTTGAAGATAATTTAACAGACCCATTTTGGGGGTAATGGAAGACAAAATCAAGTTTACTGTTATAGAAAATGGCAGAGAATTTACCTTTGAAACGCACGAAGGAGAATATAGAAATCTAATGTTCTTGCTTCGTGACAATGTTTATGTTGATGGTTTTGGAGAATGTGGAGGTATGGGAAGATGTGGAACTTGTGTAGTAAAGGTAAAAGGCTTGCAAGGTGATGCTTTGATAAAAGAAAGAAACGAACCTGCTACTCTTTTTAAATATGGTCACGTGGAGGAAGACATTCGACTTTCTTGCCAAATTTTGCTTACTAGAGATATTGAAAATTCGGTAATTGAAATAATAGAGGAGTAAAAACGGTCTATTCAAATTCAATTTAAACTGTTACTTTTTAAAAGAGTTCAAGTACTTCCTAGAATCTCTATTTTGAGCATATCCTTAATATTCCAAATTAAACATTTTCATAAGCGATCGATAGTTTTGGGAGATAATTCAATAATTTAACCCTTGTATTGAATTCAACCTCTTAAATCTAAAACTTAGCGTCTGTAGTCATGGGTAAGCTCCTCTTATTTTTTGTATCTATTTTTTTGTTTCAGTGTACCTCTCTCGACAAGAGCAAGGCCGTTTTCGATGTTAAAGATTATGGTGCAACAGGAGATGGGTCTACAAACGATCAAGTTGCTATTCAAAAGGCAATAGATGCCTGCAAGGGAACTGGAGGAACTGTTTTGTTCACAGAAGGTTCGTATTTAACTGGTCAGCTACTCTTAGGTAGTGATATGACTTTATATATAGATTCCACAGCCGTAATTTTAGGAATTCAATCTGATGAAGAGACGGCATATCCGCACCATCAAATAGAAACCAAATTTCCGAATCGGATGCTTGAAGATTGTCAGCGAAGGTTAATTTATGGAAACCACGTTCAAAATGTTACCATTACAGGAAAAGGTAAAATTGACGGTCAAGGAGATTATGAACCATGGATGAATGTAAAAGAACTGGGAACCGAAAAAGACAGGCCTTCCATCTTGGCTTTTGTGGGGTCAAAAAACATAAGCGTTTCTGAAATTACATTGGTAGACCCAGCTTGTTGGACACAGGTTTACATTGAATCCGATAGTATTACGATTAGAAACATAAAAGTGCATACGGGTAATCTAACGCCTAATAGAGACGGAATTGACATAGTTGACTGCCACAATGTATGGATAGAAAATTGTGATATTAAGTCAGAAGATGATGGAATTTGCTTTAAAAGTGGGAGCGAATATGGCTGCAAAAATATTGTGGTCAAAAACTGTGAAATAGACAAGTTGAATGTGAATGCAGGAAACTGCTTTAAACTTGGTACCGACGGCTTAGGTAGCTTCATGAACTTTGAAGTATCTGGTTTGAAGATGAAAAATGCTCACCAAAATTCCGCACTTGTGATAGAGTCCATGGATGGGGCGGTTATCGATAATATCAATATTAGTGATTGTGAAATTTCTAATTCTGGGCAAGCAATTTTTGTGCTTTTGGCTGATAGAAAACGTACTGTTCCAGGCAGAGAAACTAAAATAGGAAGCATTTCAAATATTCATTTCAAAAATATCAATGGAAAAGGGTTTACACAACAGTACCCTTCCATCATTACGGGGATCAAGGGTCACAAAATCGAAAATGTAACCTTTGAGAACTTAAACCTTGAGCTCAAGGGTGGGGTGGATGTCTCCAATCAATCGGTAATGGAGTATGATGGTACATATCCTGAGGGAAGTAAATTTGGCAATACAAATGCCTATGCTTTCTTTGTTAGGCATGCCAAAGACGTCAATTTCATCAATTGTAAGATAACTTCTTCACTACCAGATGCACGGGAATGGTTGGTGCAGGAAAATGTGGAAAACTTAACAGTAAAATAGAATATGCTCACTTTCTTTATCAATCAAACTCTGTCAATAACTATAAGATGTTGAAGCCAATTCTATTATTTGTACTAACTTCTTTATTGATGTGTGACAAGGTGGATGAACCTCAAAATTTTAAGGGTTTACCCGAGAATGCTTCCGAAAAAGTTAAAAAATGGGCTGTAGTCTTTGATTTTGACAGATATGCCTGTTATCCATCAGCAGCCATTTCGCCAGATGGTAGAAAGAATGAGGGACTAGCACCAAAGGGTTTACGAACTGGAAATTGTAGAGAAATAGTGCAATTGGAGAATGCAAATACCTTTTGTCGAACTCAATCCATTACCAGAGATAATGTCACCTACGAAGTGATCATGTATGCACTCTATTTTGAAAAAGATCAGTATATGCCATGGTCACCATTTGAACTAAAAGGCTCGCATAGACACGATTGGGAATATGCCTCTGTATGGTTGCAAGATGGAAGGCTTACTCATGCAACTTATAGTGCCCACAGCCGAGATGGAGAATCATTGCCAACAAGCACTTTGCACTTTGACTCTGGAATGGAAAATCATGTGAAAGTAGTTTACCATCAAGATGGAGTAAGTACTCACTGTATGCGTTTTGCAAAAGAGAATGAAAAGGCTCAAAACGAGCTTGGAAAATGGATTACTCCCAAACTCGTAGAGTGGGATTTAATGAGCAAAGAACAGCAAAGCCTTATGTCGGGATCTTGGGGAAAAGCCCATCCACCATTCATAGACAAGAATTTTTACAGAGAAATAGAAAAGTATGTTCCACCCGGGTATCCTTTGAGAGCGGAGTGGGAGGCGAAATAGGTATATATTTCCAGTCATAGAATTTAGACTGTCAGGCTATGATTATGGTTTAATAAGAAAACCTATTTGTCCACATAGCCCATAAGACTGACAATTGTGCAATTAATGACTGAGCCAGCTTTGACTATGTAGCTGCTCTAACCTTATGATTGGAATTTGTCTACTGTTTTGATTTACTAAACCAAAACTTCGGTATTATATACTTTCGTTACAATAATTGCTTTTACCAGATTGATTAATCTACTAGCTTAGTAAAAATATTTGCGATATATCAGACATATGTCCTGAAATATCGCTGTTGTGTTTTATGAATATATAAACGAGAACTTAACAATGAAATCAAGATCAATTCTAAATATATTACGACCTAGATCTTATTCAGACAATGTAATTGGAGAAATTCGAAATTTCGAAGAATTAAACAAAATAACTCTTCCACCAATCTATAGTCTTTTTTACAAAACATTCGAAATAGAGGATGATATTGAATTTTGTTACAGATATTATTATGAAGAACCACGATCAAGTAAGGGCAAATCTCTAATAACAAGAAATATCGAATTTGAACCTAAACCAAATTATTTACCTTCTTTAGATTATTTTTTCAAATTGAATTCAATAGGAACTGTACTTGATAAGTATACTGATGACGGAACTTATGATGAGGAAAATGAGTCAAGTTTAAGAGATAAGAAATTGCTGCCAATCATTAAGCACGATAATTCTATGTTAATTACAGTAAGTTATGATAAACATAACATTGATAATATTTATTTATACAATACAGATTTAAGCGAAAAAGATGGACGATTCCAGAAGTTAGCAGATGATGTATTTCACTATCTGAGAGGTACAATAATTTCAGACGATGAAGATCAAAAAGAATTATATAAATCTCTAAGTAAAAACTGGAATGATGAACATTGGAAAAGAACCACAGAAGATAACAATAGATGACCCCAGCATATCTACTCCTTCGTCGTAGAGACGCTGGGGATCATTATACGTTAGCTGCAATTCCCCAGATAAGACGCTCCAGAATTGATTTAAGGAAAGATATCACTTCTTCCACAGCTTATTAATTTCGCCTGCTAACGTAAAAGAGAAAATAAGAGAAATTGTCTTAAAATAGTACAACAAATGGAGCAAAAATTGTACTTTAATGTACGTTAGTCAGAACAGTGAGACAACAGAGTAACAACATAAAATGACAGACAAACCAATTCCTGCAAAAATTCTTTTAACCTTAGCTGACATCAAAGCGACAGGGGAAAAATTTATTGGTTTATCAGGCTCACTTTATAGACAGAATTTGATTTTTTCAGAACCAAGAGAATTAAGACGGAATAAAAACATTTTAGAGTTGACTGTAATTTTTCGTGACATCACATCATTTAAGAACTGGAATAAGAACGCAGAAATAAAAGAGTTTTGGCACGTAAAGTTTGACAAGCTACTTGCTGAGAAACCTGAGACAATTAAAGAACGAGACGTTATTATTGAAATCGACAATGTTAAGAATTGCGTTTGTGATAGGTCTGACTTTTACATTTTGCAAGGACGTTCTTTACAGTTTACTGACGAGTTGACTTGTAGCAATTGTTTTGGACAAATTTCATATTCTAAAGTACCGCTTGAAATTCAACTTGAAGACTGGCAGTCAAAACACGAAAGAGTTTATTCCAATTGGCTTGAAAGTGGCCTCTTTGAAAAAGAAGCTTTCAGGGAATTAACGAACTATAAAAAAGGAAAACTAAACGTGGAAGGAGAGAAAATCCGAAAACAACTTTCTGACTATTTTAAAATTCCCGTTTACATAAACTACTTTGTTGAAGAACCAGACGACAATCATCCTTGTTTAATTTGCGGACAAAAAGGCTCTGACTCTGGACTGAAACGACCTAACAGAGTTTGCAAAACTTGTAAGACAATATTTGGCTTTGGCGACAGATAGAATAACAACTGGTGCTAACACTGGTTTGGCAAAAGTGGGGCTTTAGTGCTAGCCTGAACATTTGTACTTTCTTTTAGCTTATGTACTAAATTTGAACTTTAGTGCTTTTTAATACCCACCTTCGCCGAGCACAAAACCGTCAGATTCAAGTTAACCAGACCAACCGAAACCGATTGAATGACCAGATAGATGTAACAGAAAAGGGAATTTAAAATGGGAGACTTAAACCACTATGTTGACAAATACAAAGAGCAACTCAAAGAAGGCAATATTCAAGAAGCCTACGTTGGTCTTGTAAAGTTTGTAACAAGACTTGGCACCACATTATCCCAAAAACTTTTAGAGCAATATTCATTTGGTAGTCTTTTTCAAGGGTATATGGACTATACCTACTTTTACTACTCAAACGACTTCCTGAAAAAGAGAAAACTTAAATTGGGACTAGTATTGAACCATCCCAAAATGCAATTCGACATTTGGCTTCTAGGACAGACAATTACAATTCAAGAAAAATATTGGGAATACTTTAAATCCACAAAGTGGAACAAAAATAGAACGACAAAACCTCAGTATTCTATTCTTGAAACTACTTTAATTGAAAATCCAGACTTTAATGACTTTAGAAAACTATCACGACTTATTGAAGAACAATTAGTGCTCGTGACAGATAAGATTATACAGGACATAAAATCGAGTAAACTGAACTAATGAAACCAGAACCAACCCAAAAGATTGGTTTCGTGTTTCAAAGAATGTTTTGATCTAAAGTCCCGCTCTTCGGGTAACTACAAATAATCCGTTAATGGTCATCATTCTTCACAACGACAATTTCATCCTTCTTTAAATTTATTCTAAAAAAATTAAATATAATTTTGAGAAACCGAAAGGTTGCACATATATTTGCAACTGAATGGTTTCGTGTTTTAAAAATAGAAAAATGAGAAAATTGAAATTACAAGTCCAAATGACCTTAGACGGGTTTATTTCTGGACAAAATGGAGAAATGGATTGGATGAAATTTCCTTGGACAGAAGACATTTTAAATTATGTACGAGATCTTACTGAACCTGTAGACACAATAGTCTTAGGAAGAAAATTGGCAGAAGGTTTTATTCCGCATTGGGCAAATGTTGCCAAAGACCCTAACAATCCAGAATATGAAGGCGGAGTTAAATTTGCCTCAACGCAAAAAATCGTATTCACTAAAACACTTGACAAATTAATTTGGGAAAACACAGAAATCGCAAAAGGCCACTTGGTCGAAGAGATTACTAATTTAAAGAATAAGCAAGGCAAAGACATCATCGCTTATGGTGGTGGTGAGTTCGTTTCTGCACTTATTAAAAACAAACTTATTGATGAGCTACATTTATTTGTAAATCCTGCTGCTATCGGTAGCGGAATGCCAATTTTTAAAGAATTGACAGAGATGCAAAAATTTAATCTTGATGATGTACAAAAGTTTGATTGTGGTATTGTTGCAATGGTTTATAAACCCATATAATTATGCGTAGAGACGTTTTTCAAGCAATTGCAGACCCAACAAGACGAGCCATTATTATGCTTTTGGCTGTAGGTGCTTTGACACCCAATGCTATTGCCGATCATTTTGATTCAAGCAGACAAGCTGTTTCAAAACATCTACGAATTCTTACGGAATGTGAAATAGTACAACAAGAGCAACAAGGCAGAGAAATTCATTATCACTTAAATGCAGCTAAGATGAAAGACTTAGAAAAATGGCTGGAGCAATTTAAACAGCTATTGGCTAAACGCTTTGATCAATTGGACACAGTTTTAGAACAATTAAAATCAAAAGGAAAATGAACCCAAACTTAAGATTTGACTTCATTGTCAATAAAGAAAAAAACACTGTCAATGTGGAACGTGAGTTTGCTGCAAACCTTGAATTGGTTTGGGAAGCTTGGACAAATCCCGAAATTCTTGATCTATGGTGGGCACCTAAACCCTATAAAACTAGGACTAAATCAATGGATTTTCGTGAAGGTGGAATGTGGCTTTATGAAATGTATAATACCGAAGGTGAAAACCCGCAAGAATGTCATTGGTGTAAAAATGATTACATCAAAATTGTAAATCAATCCATGTTTTCAGGTTTGGACGCATTCTGTGATGAAAACGGAATAGCGAATCCAGAAATGCCCAGGACCCAATGGACAAATAAGTTCAATGAAAATGGAGAGAAAACCCTTGTAACCATAACAGCTCAATACGATAGTCTTACTGACCTAGAAAAGATCATCGAAATGGGTTTTAAAGAAGGTTTTACAATGGCTATGGAAAACCTAGACCAGTACATTGAAGCAAAATTTAAACTTCGTAAGCATAACAAAACAAGTAACAGAGCAAGGGTATCAAGCTATTTAAATTTTGACGGGAAAACTGAAGAAGCATTTATGTTTTACAAAAAAGTTTTCAAAACGGAGTTTCTAGGAAAGGGCATTGAACGTTTTGGTGACATTCCTGCCGAAACTGGGCACCCACCTGTTGCCGAAGAGATTAAGAAAATGGTTTTACATGTTGAACTGCCAATTCTTGGTGGACACATTTTAATGGGAACAGACGCACCAAAAGAAATGGGATTCACATTAGCAAAGGGAAACAATATGCATATCTGCCTTGAGCCCGAAACAAGAGAAGAAGCAGATAGACTGTTTAACGAACTCTCTGTTGAGGGAAATATTTCAATGCCTATGGCCGATATGTTTTTTGGAGCCTATTTCGGTGAATTCTCCGATAGATATGGCATCAATTGGATGATTAATTACATAAATGAATAAGACAATGAAAAAGAACAAAATCATATTCTGGATAGCCACCATTATTATTGCTCTTATGGAAGGTGTAATGCCTTTGGTTACGTGGATAGCGGCACCACAATATATGACAGTTGGTACAAAAGCTTTAGGTTATCCAGACTACTTCGCTTATACTCTAATTGTTGCTAAAATACTTGGTGTTATAGCTATTGTTTATCCTAAAACACCAAAAGTGCTAAGAGAATGGGCGTATGCAGGATTTACATTCAATTTAATTTTTGCAGCCATAAGTCATATAATGGTAGATCAAGAAGTAGCAAATATTGCAATGCCTATCGTTGTAGGAATTGTATTGGGGGTTTCATATTTCTATTCACAAAAAATCAAGCCTTAATTTATAAATCAATAATTATGTCATTCAAAACATACATCAAAAATATTGAAGATAAAACAGGTAAAACCGCTGACGAATTTCAAAAACTAGCTGAAGAAAAAGGATTTACCAATAATGGAGACTTAGTAGCAAAAGCTACAGAAATAACTAATTGGCTTAAAAAAGATTTCGAATTAGGTCACGGACACGCTATGGCAATGTGTGCTTATATTAAAGGAAAAAGAGAATGAAAAGGCTCAAAACCAACTCCGAAAATGGATAACTCCCAAATAGGAATTTGTCTACTGTTTGGATTTGACTTACAATACAAGAACTACAGAATTATATACTTTCGTTACAATAAGTTCTTTTACCAGATTGATTAAACTCCTAGATTAGTAAAAATATTTGCGATATATCGAACATATGTCCTGATATATCGCTTTTGTGTGTCATTAAAAGAAAATGAAATTAATACCAGTAATAGAAATAGGATATAAAAATCAGGGGGTTGAATCTCCTGAAAATGGACCTTATTGGGAATATCCAAATGAATGGGACAATTTCAATAATGAGTCTTATAAAAAAGCAGGATTTAGTGACACTTTTAAACCATTTGCCTCAGGAGCATCGCTTTACGAAATTGACCTGGTAAGTGATGATAACTTGAAGAAAATTGTTGTTGATTACACTGAAGAATTGCGAAAAGGTGAAAATGACCGAGAACAAGCAAGTCCTTTATTTGGCGGCTATGTCCTTGAAATTAATGGAGAAAGACTTTTTTACCCTCAATGTTGCGGAGATTTAGGTGATATCCAGTTCTGGAGAAACATATCAAATGGCCAAGAATCCTTTTATGAAGGACATCCTGCTCCGATAGTGAAATTTGAAAATGACGAGATTTTGTTTGACTTGACTTTTCAAGAGTTTGATGAAGAATTTACTCCAATTCCTGAGAGAAGAGTTTTTCGATTTAATAAAGACGAATTGAAAAAAGCAATTAAAGAAGCGGAATTGACCTTGGAGAAATTTGCAAACCGAATTCAAGCAATTAATGAATCAGAAAACTTGAATTTGGAAAGGGTTGAAGATTTGCTGGTTTGGGAAAATATTAATTATCAATAAAAAACGAACACACAACAATGGCTAAAAAATCATAGCCACCCTTGCGGGATGGCAACGCTTTTTAGCCGGAACGTTGTGTGTCACTGCAAACTGAGAAATTTAAATGCCAGTAGGAGAAGTAATATTTGGAGCAATAGGGGAAATTATCGGCTATATAATAGTTGAAGTGATTATTGAGGGAATTGGAAAACTGATTCGAGCAATATATTACGGGCTTCGAAAACTTATAACCGGAAAGGAAAGAGAAATACCTGAATTGAAGAGAATTGAAAAACGTTTTCTCTACAAAAAATTCAGACTAAAATCGGACTTTAACAAACGAATTCTAAAAGGAACAATGGGGACTGTAATGGAAGTAATTGACAAGCAAAACTTGTACGTTGAATTTGAAAATTTAAATGGAAACCCAATTCTGATAGACGATGAACAGGTATTCAAAATTGAACGAAAAAGAATAATCCTGGAAAGAAAAAAACGAACACACAACGGTTAATGTAAAATTGATTAAAACGCATTTTACATTAACCGTTGGCAGTAATTCCACAGATAAGACGTTCCAGAATTGATTTAAGGAAAGATATCACTTCTTCCACAGCTTATTAATTTCGCCTGCTAACGTAAAAGAGAAAATAAGAGAAATTGTCTTAAAATAGTACAACAAATGGAGCTAAAATTGTACTTTAACGTACGTTAGTCAGAATTTTAACAAGCGACAAGAAAACCAATTAATATACAAATGACATTGCCAAAAGACAGAATAGTAATTGCAAGTGATGTTAGTGACAGAGATGGCATTGGCGTTGAAATTTACCGTGACGACAAATTAGTAATTGAAATATTTCGAGACGACACAAAACGAACATGCACTGTTACATTATTCCAACAAGACATTTCATTAGATTTACTTGAAGAAAGTATTCAGATTTTCAAAAAGGAAATTCCTTGGGACTTTATTGACTATGACAACTTAGAACATTCAGACAGATAATGAACATAGTCATTAAAATAAATATTAACAACGACAGACCTCCATTTATTGAGAGAGTTTTTAAAGGTTTAGAACTCGTTTCTGAACGACCAGCAAATGTATTATCCTACTATGATGTAACTTTAAGTGATACCGGACAAATGTCTATTTTTTCAGTTTCATTGACAGAAAAGCAAGTTCTGAAATTCGAAGAATGCGACTTTGTGTTTAGTGAAAATGATTACCCTCTAAGAAAGTATTTATTAGAACTTAATATTGTCGAAGACAAAGTAGATGAAATTATGGAACGTGTAATTAATGAAATAAATGACCTTTATTTTGAGAAAAAAGAGAATACATTATTAGAAATAGAAGCATAAAAACTACCGCTAACAGCACCTACACGCAAGTGTGGGTTTAGTGCTTCTATGAATGTGAAGTGCTAAATCCAAGTTCTAAACTTTTAATGAAGTTCAGTGCTAAAAATCCCCACCTGCGTGTAGCTGCAACCCGTTGGCAGTAATCAAAACAAAAAGCAATCATCAATGATAAGATACTTAATATTTATATTCATTTTAAACAGTTTTCTTCCTTCGGTAGAAGCTCAAACAGTTTTTCATACAGCTGATATAAGTAACTTTTATGAAGCTTTTGACAGCATCCAAACTACAAGCGAGAAGGAAAAGCAGTTAGAGTTTGTACAAGAATTATATATTAATAGAGGAAGTGAAGGACTCAAGTATACAATACGGATAAATGAACAGAATGGCTTAACGGCAACGTCCGAAGATTGGCTTCGTATGATGCATTCATCCCAAGAACATTTTGAAAAAATTAGACCTTTTTTTTCAACTCTTTCAAATCAAATGTCAGTTTTGGAAGCTAACTTCTTGAAATTTAAAAAACTGTATCCCTCATTTACAGACGGTAATGTATACTTTATTGTTGGTTTAGGTCTATTTGGAGGCAGACCAGATGGTACTGACTTGTACATTGGGTGTGAATTACTTGCAAGTGAAAAACCCAATTGGGCTGTAAATATTGTACTGCACGAGTACGTCCACACACTACAAAAACATTCGAATAATGCCCTACTTGCACACAGTTTAAATGAAGGAGCTTGTGATTTTATAGCTGAATTAATAAGTGGAATACCACTTAGAGAGGTCTATCCAAATGGATACATCGATTTTGGATATAAGTATGAAGCCGAAATTTGGCAAGAATTTAAAAAGTATATCTCTTCAAGCGAGAAAGGGAGATTTTTTGATTGGCTGTATGGTACAAAAGGTAAAATTATTAGTGGTCAAGAGATGAAGGACTTAGGTTATTTTGTTGGTTATAAAATTTGCAAATCATATTATGACAATGCAGTTGACAAGACACAAGCTATAAAAGACATAATTGAAATGGACGTAAGTCAAGATGAATTTGCTAGGGCATTTCTCATTGCCTCAAACTATGTCCCTGAAAAAGACAGGAAGTTTATTGAGAACTTTAAATTTGCTAAATTAACAGAAGTAAAAGGTAGTTTCAAATTTAAAAAAATTACGGGTACAAGATTAAGAATAAGAAGATAATATTCACTTTTACCTTACCTAATCACATAGACAAAGAAAGCATTAGACATATTACAATAGCGGGTAATTTCAACGAGTGGAATCCAGAAGATTTGAATTTTATAATGACAAATGTTAAAGGCAGTAAATACGAAATTAGAGTACCGAAAGTGAATTTTAATGATGGAATAAATGAATTTAAGTTTGTGGTTAATGGAAATGATTGGCAACCTATTCCAGATGATGCCTTAAACACGCAAAATGGAAATCTGACATTTGAGATGGAATGAATTAAGACTACTGCCAGCAACGGTTATGATGTCCATGCCTCCTAAACGTCGGCACGGCACATAACCAAAACGTTTCGGAACGAATTTAAATAATCACAAATTACTAATTACATCATTTAGAAAAGAGTTATAATTATTCAATTCTAATGGGACATCTGCGTTTTTCTCCATATCGTGGAAATGATGCGTTGCCAATAATTCCATCCCTGTAAAAGCGTTCATCCTATGAAACCCAAACATCACACCTTCATCGACGCTCTTTTGATTGAAAAATTCATTTTCTAAGGTAAATGCTGTTTTTGGGGCATTCCAACTTGTAGTCAGCATATATTTCTTTCCGTGCATTAACCCACCTGTGCCGTAGTTGATTTCTGGATTTTTTCTGCTTCTTCCATCACTTTTATAAATTCCATTTTGATGCCCCTCCGTAAATACTTCATCTATATATTTTTTAAATCCAAAAGGAATTTGAAACCACCAAATTGGAGTATGATAAATCACTAAATCTGCCCATTTAAATTTTTCTACTTCTTCTTTAGAATTATAATTATCACCGACTTGAGTAGACTTAACTTCAAATCCTTCTAAAGATTCAAAATATGAAATCGTATTACTGAAAAGTGTTTCATTAAATTTCCCTCCAGAGTGTGCAAATGGATGACTCCCGTTTACTACAAAAATATTTTTCATTTATTGCTTTATTAATTTTGGGCAAAATTAAAGCAACCAATACTATTGTAAAAATAATACAAATCATACATTTGTATTACAATATTAATGGGTATGGTGAATTTAGAATGGTATAGAACCTTTAAAGAAATATACGAAAACGGAACTTTAACTAAAGCTTCAATTGCTCTATACGCTTCACAGCCAGGAGTAAGCGTGCATTTAAATGCTTTGGAAGCTTATGTTGGTAAAAAATTATTTGAAAGGACTTCGAGAAAAATGATTCCAACAGAGGATGGGAAGTTTTTATATGAATATATTATTGAATCATTGAACAAACTAGAAATAGCAGAGCAGCATTTCAAAAAAACAACGCAAGAAAAAAATCCGTCTCTAAATATTGGAATGTGTTCTGAAATGTTTCAACTCATTATTGAACCTGAAATTCCAAAATTAGAGTTTGACTTAGTGGCACGATTTGGAGCACATACCGATTTAATTAAAGACCTTAATAACGGTATTTTAGATTTAGTGATCACACCCAAAAAACAGAATGAAAAAAAGTCTTTGGCAGAGTATGTTCCGTTTTCAAAAGAAAGAATCATTTTAATAGCTGGAAATAAAACGGACACAGCTCAAATACATGCACATATTAAATCTAATGATTTGAATAAATTAGAAGATGAACTACTTAAGAATATTTGGTATAGTTCGTCAAATGAAATGGAGCATTTTAGACGTTTTTGGTTTGAAAATTTCAACAAGAAGCCTACTTTCAAACCCAATTATATTTTACCTAATATCACTTCTATTATTAGGTGCTTATCAAATGAAAATGGACTTGCATTAGTACCTGATTTTCTATGTCAAAATGAAATTTCGAAAAACGAAGTAATGTTAGTTTGGGAAGGAAATGTAAAAAGAGAGAACACCTTATATTTTGCATCAAGAACTGATTTGAAATATAAAAAAGAGTTAGATATACTTCGAAATATATTTAAAGTAAAGATGAAATAAACGCAGTACAAGACCGCATTACCCCAATTTCGTGAATGAGAATTTTGCTATACGATAAATCTTAACAAATAAAGATTGTAACAACCCATACGTGACTTTGCTTATAAAAACACGTTTCCTCTTACCTACCTCGCAATCTCTTTCTTCATAATCTTACCCGTCGCACTCATTGGCAAGGCATCCATAAAGGTGATGATTCTAGGATATTTGTAGGCTGCTATGTGTTCTTTTGTCCAAGCTCTCAATTCCTCTTCGCTTATGTTTTGGTCGGGTTTAAGTACCACGCAAGCTCGTATTTCTTCGCCTTTTTCTTCGTCGGGAACACCAATTACGGCTACCATAGATACAGCAGGATGCTGCATCATCACTTCTTCTACTTCGCGAGGGTATACATTGAGTCCTCCACGAATGATCATTTCTTTGGTTCTATCTACGATAAAAAAGAAGCCGTCTTCGTCTTTTACAGCGACATCGCCAGAGTACAACCATCCAGCCTTAAGTGTTTCGGCGTTGGCCTCGGGTTTGTTGTAATAGCCCTTCATGACATTGTGGCCACGGTATATCAATTCTCCTTTTTCACCCACTTGCACTTCGTTGCCAGCTGGGTCTACAATCTTTACATCAACACCCCATACAGGCTTACCTACTGAACCAGGTTTACGGTCTCCTGGCATATTGAAAGTTACAACTGGCGAACCTTCGGACATGCCATATCCTTCAAGGATTTCTACTTTAAACCTATTTTCAAAATCTTCCAATACTTTAACAGGCAATGCGGCTCCACCCGAAACACACATTTTGAGCTTTGAAGCAATGGCCTCGAAGTCAAATTTGTCTTCAGTATAATTCACTAGTCCCCAGTACATGGTAGGTACGCCAGCAAAGACGGAAACTTGATGTTTTGCCATTAATCCAAATACAGCTTCTGCATCAAACTTAGGCAAAAGTACACTTGTGGCAGAGCGATAGGTTGCAGCATTCATCAATACTGTCATCGCAAAAATGTGAAACAAAGGAAGTACGATCAAAACCGTGTCTTCTTTTTGCATATTCACTAAGTCAGCCGATAGAATGGCATTTTGCATCAAACTATTATGTGTGAGCTCCGCACCTTTTGGCCTACCTGTAGTACCCGAAGTATAAATGATAACTGCTGTATCCTCGGCTCCAGTTTGTACTGTGTCAAAAGCAGGTGACTGCCCAGCCATTAGGCTTCCCAATGTTTGGGTTCCTTCTATCGCAGATGGCATCTCGGGCTTTGGCATGATCATATAAAACTGTTCACAATCTGGAGCTTCTGAGAAACCCGCATGGCCCATTTGACCCATTGGGAGGTCTTCGCTACCCACAAAACAGAAATATGCTTTTGCCTTACTATCTTTTAAATGATAGGCGATTTCATCTTTTTTCAACAAAACACTCAACGGCACAACCACAGCTCCTGCTTTCAATATGCCATAATAAACGATAGGGAAAAATGGAAGATTAAAACAGCTTAATCCGACCTTGTCTCCTGGTTTTATTCCTTTGGCAACTAGGCCATTTGCCACCATGTTGGCAGCTCCGTTTATTTGAGCGTAATTGAGTGCTGTATCACCAAATATAAAAGCAGTTTTGGTGGGGTACTTGCGGGCACTTTCTTGAATGGCTGTTGATAAATTGAGCATTTTCTTAGAAGAATTTAACGGTTAGTTCTATTAGTTTTCTTTTGAAATCACTGTATGGTGGCATGAGCATTTCTATTGCACCAGGGATAACTTGGCGGTAAACACCTCTAGCATTGGAAAATGCTTGGAATCCAAAAAAGCCATGTGACTTGCCAATTCCACTATTATTGGAACCACCAAATGGTAAGTTATTATTGAAAAAGTGAACAGCAGTATTGTTGATACATGTTCCACCAGCACGTGTATTTTGAATTACGTGATCAATGTTCTTATTGTTGTTACTGAATATATAAAGTGCAAGCGGCTTTTCGCCAGCGTTTATTTCATTGATAACTTCGTTGATGTCGGTGTAAGTTAAAATCGGTAAAACCGGCCCAAATATCTCGTTTTGCATCAGTGCAGAATCCTTAGGTACATCTACCACGATGGTAGGAGCTAAGTAGTTTTTATTTTGATCGCTATTGCCACCACATATTACATTTGCCCCTTTACTCACCGAGTCTTGAATATAGCCAATTACTCTTTCGGTATGTTTCTCGTTTACAACTCGTGAATAAGAATCAGATTCTTGAGGGTTTTCACCATAGAAAGCCGTCACTTGTTTTTGCATTTCTGCCAAAAACTGGTCTTTGATCTTTTCGTGAACGTATACATAGTCGGGAGCGATACAAATTTGGCCTGTGTTCAAGAATTTACCCCACACCAATCGCTTACAAGTGCTCTTTAAAGAAGCTGATTCATCTATAATGGTTGGTGATTTCCCTCCCAATTCTAAGGTAACTGAGCTTAGGTTTTTCGCAGCAGCTTCCATTACTTTCTTACCAATTGCTGGTGAACCCGTGAAAAATATATGGTTGAAAGGCAGTTTCAATAAGTTGACCGAAGTTTCCACGGCACCTTCTATAATGGCAACTTCATCACTTGAAAATAAACTCTCCACTATTTTTTTCATCACATTGGAGGAGTGAGGTGTCATTTCCGATGGTTTGATCATCACAGTATTACCAGCCGCAATTGCCGAAATCAGTGGGCCAAACGTAAGATTGAAAGGGAAATTCCAAGGGGAAATAATCAAGCAAACACCTTTTGGCTCGTATTTAATGTAGGATTTTGAACCTAATAATGTTAAAGGTGTACCAACAGACTGATTACGCATCCATTGTCCCAAATGACTGAGGGCATGCTTTATTTCGCTGGTAAGTACAAAAACCTCATTGAGGTCAACATCAGCCGATGGTTTTTTGAAATCCGCCATCATTGCATCTCTTATATCTTGTCGGTAGGTAACTTCAACAGCCTTTTTTAGTGCCTTCAATTTGGCTTTTCTTTCTTTTACAGTAGTGTTGGCAACTGCATATTGATTGGCTTTTTGAGCTGCAAATATCTTGTTGATTTGCTCTACACTTACGTTGTCGGCTATTAAATTCATAGGTTAAGTTTTTTAATTAAAATTTATAAACTAGGGCGTTGCAGTGCATTCCTGCTCCTACAGAAGCCATTACTACAGTTTGCCCTTTTTTTATTTCATAATCACCCAATTGGTGCTTGAGTATCAAGGCAAGCATAGTAGGCACTGTTGCTACAGAAGTATTTCCTGTAAACTCTATTGTCGTTGGTATTTTTCCTTCAAAGCTTCCGCCTTCTTTGCCGTACATGCTCGCAAGGTTATTGGCAAAAGCATGTAGCATTTTACCATTGGCCTGATGAAACAAAAACATGTCCACATCGTCGGAGTCTAGTCCTACTTTGTCCAAAGCTTTCTTGATAACCTTGGGTACCCACACGGTAGCATAGCGATAAACATCTTTACCGTTCATTTTGAAAAGGGTAGGGGCATCCAACTCTTTGTTGTACGATTTATCCAAATAAATACATGCAAGGTCTTCCTGAGCATGAGAAAAAGTGGCGTACGACAGAATTCCCTTATTTTCATCATCGGACTTTGAAACAACTGCTGCTCCACAGCCATCTGCCAAGATCATGGAATCTAGGTCGTGAGGGTCGAGCAGCCTTGAAGCGACCTCTATTCCTACTACCAAGACATTCGTGGCATCTCCAGCATCTATAGCCTGCTTTGCTTGTATTAAACCTTGAATCCAACCTGGGCAACCAAATAGGATGTCGTAAGCAAAACAGTCATAATTACTGATCTCTAGCTTGTTTTTCAGTATCGCCGCAAAGTTTGGAACGGTATGAAAGCCGTCTCTGCCTTCTAGCATGTTACCAGCATTGTGAGCGACAATGATTCCGTCAATTTGGTTTTTGTCAATTCCTCCGTCGTCAATTGCATTTTGAGAAGCTGCAACCAAAAGTGGTACAGAGTCCCCTTTTTCTGAGATATACCTTCTTTCTTTTATTCCTGTAATGGCTTCAAGCTTAGCAATGATTTCTTCCTGAGGTTTGTCAAAAATGACTCCCTCGGGCGACATAAACTGATGATTCATAAAGTAATCATTCTTTATGACTCTCTCTGGGAGGTGTGTTCCAGTACCTTTTAATATTACGCTCACGGTTGGTTATTTAGCTAAATTTTGATTCCTGTGGTTCTCTATATTCTCCAAAAGGTATTTTCAGCAAAGGTCCTATGTGTTCATTTTCACTAGGGTCCATGTAAGTGTCAATACCGTATTTGATTTTACTTCTTTCCAAAGTCATGTATGTACCAAAAACTCTGTCCCAAATAGAGAAGATGTTACCATAATTGGAGTCAGTATATGGTTGTGTATAATGGTGATGAATATGGTGCATGTCTGGTGTTACAATGGCGTAGCTCACTACATTATCAAGCCATTTGGGTAGGCCAATGTTGGCGTGATTAAACTGTGAAAGTACCACAGATATTGACTGATACATAAATACCATCCACATGGGTGCACCTGTAATTACCACTGCCAAGGTTGTAAATATCAATCGGAAAACGCTTTCGCCAGGATGATGCCTATTGGCGGATGTGGTATCAATGGTAGTGTCGGAATGGTGAATCAAATGAAACATCCACATCCATTTTACTTTGTGCTCCACCCAATGAACAAAATAGGCTCCTATTAAATCCAAAACCATAAGTCCCAGTATGGTGTAAGCCCATAGTGGCATGGCAGGTAACCAATTGATGATTCCAAAATTATTGGCAATTGCCCAATCAGAAGATTTTACCAAAATAAAGGCCAATGGGAAGTTGACTAGAATAGTAGTAATCGTGAAGAATATATTTATTCCAGCATGCTTTACTTTCTTATACTTAAAGCTAAAAAGGGGGGCAATGGATTCTATAATCCAGAAAAAAGCAATTCCTCCAACCAACAATGCGGTGCGATGTGCGGTGGGTATTGTCTCAAAATAGTTTGCTATTGACTCCATAAATCTCAAATTCATTTAAAATGGAAAAGTACAAAAAAATAGACCATAAATCACATTAGTGATTCAATATCATATCAGCACCTTTTTCCGCTATCATGTAGACCGCCGCATTGGTATTGCCAGATATGATAGTTGGCATAATAGAGGCATCAATTACGCGAAGGTTTTCTATTCCGTATACACATAACTTATCATCTACAACCGCCATATCATCATTGCCCATCTTACAAGTTCCTACTGGGTGATAAACTGTTTCTACTTGCTTAAGTATGTGTTGCATAATGGTATCATCCGAACTGGTATCTGGTGGCATAACCAAGCGATCCATGTGCTTGGAGAATGCCTTGCTGTGCATTACTTCAAGTGCTTTCTTACCTGCATTAAGCAAAACCATTCTATCTTCTTCAGCTTCCAAGAAATTGGGCTGAATTATGGGTTGGTCGCTCGGGTTTGTACTCGCAAGCTTTACAAATCCTCTGCTCTTGGGTTTTAATAGTGTAGGTAAAATAGTATAACCGTCTTCTAGTGGAAAAGTTTTGATATCGTACATATCCGCACTGTAGTCTTCTCCTATATTCAATGCCGCAAAGTGCAATTGGAAATCTACCCTGCCAGGACTAGCGGGTGTACTACCGAATGCTCCTGACTCTAGTGGTCCTATGGTCATTGCTCCGCTTTTGGTGAAAAAGTATTTGATCAAATCACTCAACTGATTCAATGGCTTGATATGGTGGTTTTGACCTTCTTGCGTCTTTGCTAGGGCACTTACCGCATAGAATAAGTGGTCTTGTAAGTTCTTTCCTACGCCATTCAACTCTTTTTTACACTCAATACCATGAGCTTTTAATTCTTCTATTGCTCCAACACCTGATAGCATCAATAACTGCGGCGAAGCAAAGCTTCCAGCCGATAAGATCACTTCTTTAGTGGCAAAGATCTCCTGTGTGCGATTTTTCCCGCGTAGCACTTCCACACCCACTGCTCTATCATTTTCTATAATGACTTTTTGAGTGATGGTTTTGGTCATAATAGTGAGGTTTGGCCTGTTCATGATAGGCTTTAGAAAAGCATCTACCGCACTGTGTCTTTTTACATTTTTGATGCTGAATTGAAATGGACCTACTCCTTCCTGAGTTTCACCATTGTAGTCCTCATTTCTGTTAAAGCCAGCTTCCACACATCCTTCAATAAATGCTTCAGAAAAAGGCGTAATGAATTTCTTGTTAAAAGTTACATTCAACTCACCATCTTGACTGTGGTACTCGTTTGTTATGTCTTCGTTTCTTTCAGATTTCTTAAAGAAAGGTAGTACCTCTTTTGCCGACCAACCTTTGTTTCCCATTGCAGCCCAATCGTCGTAGTCAGCATGGTTTCCTCTTACGTAGGCCATAGCATTTGTAGAGCTACAACCACCTAAAACCTTACCACGAGGAAGGTATATTTTGCGATTCAAAACATGCTTTTGTGGCTCGGTCCAAAATCCATAATCAACCTCTGTTTTGTGTAGTTTGGCATAACCAGCAGGAATATGAATTTCCATTTTACTATCTGAGCCGCCTGCTTCAATAAGCAAGACAGAATTGGAAGGGTCGGCAGTAAGTCTATTAGCAAGCACGCAGCCAGCACTGCCAGCTCCAATGATAATGTAATCGTACATCATTTTATAGGTTTGGTGATTTCATAACGCTTAGGTATTGAAATGTAAGCTAGTTTTTTCGATTAATTGATATATTTTTCCAGCTTTTCAATAGTGTTTCAGGGAAAGTTACTTTTGCATAAAATATTTGCAGGTTTCTAGGCTGCAATGGAATTAAATCATTAGAAAAGAACCTACTAAATCTAATATTAAACTTAGACTATTTTTGAGAATCAATAAGCTTTAAAGGAGTTACATTTCCACTTTCTAATTCATTTATAAGTTAGTGATTTAAGCTGAATCACGTGGAAGCGATCGAGTGAATTGTCCTATCCATACACCATTACAATAACTCATAAGTCAGCGTTTGAGCAGTAAAGCTGTAAGAAAGAATTTGTATTCTCAGTTCAATTAGAGCAAGTAATGGAAGAGTGAGTTTTAATATTTTCAATTGTTTAGAAGCTATTTACAGAAAATCTTCAATTCTTTCTTCAAAATCCAATTTGATTAATTCCCAATATTTTCCTTTTAAACAGATAGGCTCGGGGTCGTGTTCAGCATATTCGAAGTTTACCAGACTGTTCAGTAATTCTTGTTTTGAAAAATTGTATTGATACCGCTTTGTGTAGATTGTCAACATACTTTCTAAATCGAAATGATCAAACAACTCATGGATGTCCCAAAAATCCTTCTTTCTGCCTCCTCTTCCTATTACATCTACATTCATTGCGACAATTTCTTCAAGGCTAGAAAGTCGAATTTGATCAATTAATTGTATTGGGTAAACAAAAGTGTCGGTATAGTACAAATCTAGCTTAACACATTCGTTTTCATTGTTGCCAACAAAACATGAATTTCCCGGTGTCTGATTCGACCATTCAAAATGATCAACATATTTAAATTCAGACTTGAGAATACTTAAGAGTTTGATAAAATCTATTGATCCATAATTACTGTCGCTGAAGAGGTCTATATCGATAGATTTTCGATGGCCCAAAACTAAACTTAAAGAAGTGCCTCCAACTAGTCTAAAATTATCGAAAGACCTCAGACTCATAATTGTCTCTAAGCAATTCCATAATGTTTCATTTACTGTTTGTTTTTGCAGCTCTAGTTTCACTTTTTTAATCGCTTAGAATATACTTTTTAAGATTTTTGCTGAAGTTTGGATGGACAGAGTTAAGCTTTTGTGATACTTCTTCTCTAATTACAGAAAGGCCATAAATATTTATCAATAACTCAATTTCAACTTCGTTTCCTCTTTCCAGAATTCGTTGAATGATTGATCGTTTATTGCCTATAAAATCCAATTTATTAAAATCCGTATCCCAAAAAAGTGAAGGTCTTACCTTGCCTTCAAATGGGTTCTTTATTATTTCATTAATACTACTTTTGACTTCAAATGAGGCTTGTAAGAGCATAAAATACTCTCTTTCGATCTCAAAATAATCTCCAAGTTTAATTGATAACTTAGGATTGATACCTCTTTTTTCTTTTGTGATAGCGTTTATTGTTTGAGGGTATTCTTTAATCGAATTCGCCAAATCAATAGCTTTGAGATTTCGCTTTTTAAGCTCTCTCTTCAGAATTGCACCTGGGTGAATGCCTTTAACGCTGTTTAGTTGTGGTAACATAAAGTATGAATGATTACAAATATACTAAAAAGTAAACAGAAATGTTTATTTTCCTTGTCGCTTAATTATGAAATGTTACAAGGTCAGCCTTTGAGATCCCATAATCACAAAAAAAGACAGCCCGTTTCCAGACTGCCTTTTTTAAGGTGTTGATTTAGCAATATTTTATGCCACGTCGAAACGATCGAGGTTCATTACTTTGTCCCATGCCGCAACAAAGTCTTTTACGAACTTCTCTTGAGAATCGTTAGAACCGTAAACTTCAGCCAAAGCTCTTAGCTCTGAGTTTGATCCAAAAATCAAATCAACTCTTGTACCTGTCCACTTTAACTCTCCACTTGCACGATTGCGACCTGCAAATACTTCTTCTGATTCAGAAGTTGCCTTCCAAGTAGTGCTCAAGTCAAGTAAGTTTACGAAGTAATCGTTGGTCAACTTGCCCGGTGTTGTTGTAAACACACCATGTTGAGAACCTTCGAAGTTCGCATCCAATACTCTCATTCCTCCTACAAGCACTGTCATTTCGGGTGCTGTCAAAGTCAATAACTGAGCCTTGTCTACTAATAATTCTTCAGCATAAGGAGCTACTTTCTTCTTCTGGTAGTTTCTAAAACCATCAGCGATTGGCTCAAGTGCAGCAAATGATTGTACGTCTGTTTGCTCTTGGCTTGCATCTGTTCTTCCCGCTAAGAAAGGAACTGTAATTTCGTGACCAGCTGCTGCACTTGCTTTTTCAATAGCTGCACAACCACCCAATACGATTAAGTCTGCCATAGAGACTTTCTTGCTAGACTGGGCTTCATTGAACTCACTTTGCACACCTTCTAATGCAGTTAGCACTTTTGAAAGTTGTGCAGGGTTATTTACTTGCCAGTCTTTTTGTGGTGCCAATCTAATTCTACCGCCATTGGCTCCACCTCTCTTGTCCGAACCTCTGAAAGTAGAAGCACTAGACCAAGCTGTGTTTACCAATTCTGCAATAGATAGACCAGTTGCCAAAATACTTGCTTTCAATGCTGCAACATCTGCATCATCAATCATATCATAATCAGCAGCAGGAATAGGATCTTGCCATATTAAATCTTCTGCTGGTACTTCTGGTCCTAGGTAAAGAGCTTTTGGCCCCATATCTCTATGTGTCAATTTGAACCAAGCTTTTGCAAAAGCATCTTCTAGTTGCTCAGGATTTTCACGGAAACGCTCAGCTATCTTTCTGTATTCAGGATCTACCTTCATTGCCATATCGGCATCTGTCATCATCAGTGATTGCGTTTTTGTAGCATCACCTGCTGCTGGAGCCATTGCAGCTTTTGATTCCGCTGTAGGTCTCCACTGACTTGCACCTGCTGGGCTTTTTGTAAGCTCCCACTCGTAGTCCAATAGCACTTTTAGGTAGTCGTGGTCCCACTGCGTAGGATTTGGTGTCCATGCACCCTCTATACCACTTGTGATAGTGTCATCCAAAACACCAGTGCCGAATGAGTTTTTCCATCCCATGCTTTGCTCTTCTATAGCAGCACCTGCAGGTTCAGCACCAACAAATTCTCCTGGATCAGCAGCACCGTGAGCCTTGCCGAAAGTGTGACCACCTACTGTAAGAGCAACAGTTTCTTCATCATTCATTGCCATACGACCGAATGTTTCTCTGATCAAACCTGCTGTTCTCATTGGATTTGAAACGCCATTAGGGCCTTCTGGATTTACATAAATCAATCCCATGTGAGAAGCACCAAGTGTTCCTTCTAATATATCTTGTCCTTCTGCGAATCTGGCATCATTACCCATCCACTCACTTTCTGATCCCCAGTATACATCCTGCTCTGGCTCCCATACATCTGCTCTACCGCCAGCAAAACCGTAAGTTTCAAAGCCCATAGACTCCAAAGCTACGTTTCCTGCAAGTACCATTAAGTCTGCCCAAGAAAGCTTTCTGCCATATTTTTGCTTTACAGGCCAAAGTAGCAATCTAGCTTTGTCAAGGTTTCCGTTATCTGGCCAGCTATTTAATGGAGCAAAACGCTGCTGTCCTGCACCTGCACCACCTCTACCATCAGCAATACGGTATGTTCCCGCACTGTGCCAAGCCATTCTAATCATGAATGGTCCATAATGTCCATAATCTGCTGGCCACCAATCTTGGGAGTCGGTCATGAGGTGTGTCAAGTCAGCTTTTACTGCCTTTAGGTCTAATGATTTGAACGCTTCTGCGTAGTCAAAATCATCACCCATTGGGTTGCTTTCTTGGCCCTGTTGACGAAGGATATTTAATTTTAATTGATTAGGCCACCAGTCTTGATTGGAAGTTCCTCCACCTGCTGTTGAATTTAGCGAGCCTCCCATAAATGGACACTTGCTTGAATCGTTAATATCAAAACTTGTATGATCTGTACTCATAATAATGTTTGTCTTTTTGCAATTAATAATAGGTAAAAATAGGGCTTATTCTCCGAAAGTTTTTATCAATATATTTAATGATCTAATAGATTATATCTATCGGAAGCCAATACTACAAGTTAACTTATTTATAGTCTGAATCATAATGAAATTGAATGCAATTATGCGTCTTGGAGGAATTTATAATTAGTCTTTTTTGCAATTGATCCAAAATCGAAATTTCACTCCAAAATTTAGCTTTTTAGCAGTAGGGTAAACTTTTGGTGAGTTTGTGAAAAACCCGCTTTTTCATAAAAACGATGAGCTTTCTCTCGGCGATTGTTAGAAGTTACTTCTAAGGTTTCTATGTCCGCTTCTTTGGCGAGTTTGATGATCTCGGAGATCAATTGCTCACCTATTCCTTGTTTACGGAAGGGGCTATCTACTACCATTTCTACTATTTCTCCTACTTTGCCGCAGTGGTGGAGGAGGAGCTGCACATGACAGCTTAAAAATGCAATTACTTTATCTTCCTCAGTGGCAACGAGGTATATGTTGTTTTTGGAGGTCAGGTTTTCGATAAAAATGGCTCTTTGTTTTTCTATATCAAAAACCGTTTCCTCCAACTCATTGATGAGTTCATAGATTCTTTCAAAATCGCTAAGCTGTGCATGTCGAATTGCCGTCTCCATATTGCTATTCAATTTAAGTATGAAAATAACAATTCTTGTGCATAATCTCGTAATTTGGTTGCTATATGCACACTGAGACAATCAAAACTGAGGAAGATTTTAAAAAACTGGTTACAGCTGACCTGCAATACTTGAATGCCGTCCATTGGACTCCCATAGAAGTTATCGATCAAATATTGTTTTGGCTCAAAGACTACGATGCACTCAAGATCCTAGACATTGGCTCGGGAGTAGGGAAGTTTTGTCTCATTGGTGGGCAAAAAAGCCATCACCATTTCACTGGGATAGAGAAGCGAACAGACTTTCATGATGAAGGGCAAAAGCTGCTCAAAGCCCTCAACCTACCCAATGTTAGTTTGCTACAGGCTGACATCGTAACATTTAATCTTACGGCCTATGATGTCATTTATCTTTTTAATCCTTTTTATGAGCAGGTGGTGAACCATGGCACACGTATAAACGATACTGCGTACCAAAAAGAAAACTACCTCAAATACGAATCCTATGTACTAGGGCATCTCATCAATAGCGTTGCAGGCAAAATGGTCATCTCCTACGAATACAATTTAATGCAAAAAGCCAAAGGATTTGTATTGCTACACGAAGCTTTTGATGGGGCATTGGGGCTTTGGAGGAAGAGGTAGTGTTGGGCCAACTACCGATAAATAAATAGTTGAAAAAACTTCGGATTATGTATGTATTTTTGAGCCAGATGGGTGTTTTATTGTGTTTAAAAGTATTTACTAATGGACGACATAAAGCATTCCAATAACATTCGGGTGACGCAACTCAGAGCCAAAACTCCCTGTCCGCTATAATTTTAAAATACTTAAAAAGAATTAAAATTTGAGAAAAACACTACTAATCATTTTTATTTTAGTTACTAAAATAGCAACAAGTCAAGCACAAAGATCAATTCCTAATCCAATTATTTTGGTTCATGGTTGGACAGGTAGTGGCTCAACTTGGACAGATTTTACAAACTATCTTCAAAACCAAGCAAATTTAACAATTGAGAGGAACTCATTGAGATACAACTTAAATTGTGATAATAGTTTATACACTTCAAATAAATTTAATGATGTTTGCGATGCTAACTATGGTACAATTGGAAATAAGGATGTTTACGTTGTAGACTTTCACAATGGCAATCAAAGCAATCAAGCAGGTATAGTCAAACAAGGATATGCACTTAAATTCGCTATTCAGAAAGTTTTGAATGCTAGTGGTGCAACCAATGTTGTTCTAATGGGTCATAGTATGGGAGGCTTGGCAATTAGAGAATATTTGCAAAATTCCTCAAATTGGCAACCCGACGGTCAACATCATGTTGCAAAATTGGCTACTATTGGGACTCCTCATTCGGGAAGCAATTCTTCGTTTGTTGTATTAACCGCTTTGTTGGGTAAAGATGAAAGTTCAGAATCTGTTCGGGATTTAAAAGAATCATATCTTTATTCTGGATGCACCAGCGGAGGACGAAATATACCATGTCCTGGTGTCTATCTCTGGGGTGGTCAGGAAACGCGTACTTGGATGAAAACGAATATTTTTGGAGGAAGTACTTTTTACAATATTGATGTAAATTGCAACGGAAGTAATGGTGATAATGTAACCGGTTTGAATCAAAAATCAATTAGTACAAACCTAGATTTCGCATGTATTATTGGTGGCCCAAATAATACAGATGGGATAGTGTCTACCTACAGCCAAAATTTAAAGAATATATACAGTGGGTTAACAGTTGAAACCTTCAGTTATGATTGTAATGGAGATGTTCAATGTCATACAAACGAACCTAAAAGAGCATTGTTAGAAATGATAAGGGCATTAGATGAACCGAAAACCAATCTTTCAAGAATAAATTTTGGAACTTCGAATAAGGGCTTTTTCACTCTTCAGGCAAATAACAATATAATTGATACAGATGAATATTCAATATTTGTTTCACAGAAGGGCTTAGTTTCTTTTTCCGCAGTTCAGGTGGCTGGTTCCAATGCAAGACTAAATTTAAAAAGACAGAATGGTGAAATTATTTATTCAGAACTTTTATCCTCAGGATTGCCCAAAAACGTAATAGTCGAACCAGGAAACTATATTGTTAGCTTTTCGGGTAGTTCACTAGGCTCTTGGGCTACTTATAATTTCTCCTTAGGAATTTGTTACTTGCCTCCAAACTTAGCAATAAACACAAACCAAAATACTAACTTTTGTTCGGGAGATTCTATTTTAATCACCTCTACAACAGGCTATCAAAATTATGAATGGAATAGTAATGGCTTACCTATAATCGAAAATAGAAATGAAACTTACATTATTGCTAAAACATCAGGGAATTTTTCTGTTAGGGCCAGTAGTTGCGGTATTTCATTTGCAAGTAATACTATTTCAGCTATTGTAAAGGATAAGCCTAAAGTTCCAACATTAAACCTAACGACTTACCCTGATAGTTTTTTGATATCTTCGACAAGTAATAATTCCCATAAATGGTTTGTTAATGGAGACCAAATTGAAAACTTAAACGCTTCAACTTTTACCCCTTTGCAACTAGGTAGCTATTTTGCTCTAGTAGATAGCTTAGGTTGTTCTAGTAGTTCGGATATGCTTTCTGTTTCAATTGAAAAACCTGAAGTCAAACTTGACGGGTCAACATCTATCTGTAATGGGGAATCGATTACACTAGAACTTCCTGAAGGATTTGGTAAATATCAGTTAGTCTCTAATAAGGACTCTGTTATTCAGTCTTCTAATAAGTTTCTAATTTCAGAAAGTGGTAATTATTTAGCCAAAACAATCAGAGGCGGACTTTCTAGTATTTTTTCAGATACAATAAAAATAGAAGTAAAGCCGAATCCAGAAGCCCCAATTATTACCTACGAAAACGGTTTTCTCCTATCATCTATAGCAATGAACAATCAATGGTATTTAGAAGATAAAATCCTAAAGGACTCAACTAATAATAGGCTCAAAATAAGTGGATTTGGTGATTATTCTGTTAAAGTTGAATTAAATGGTTGTTTTGCGGAGTCAATATTTTATTTGGTAACTGCAACTGAGTTAAGGTTAGAAAATATAGCTTATAAGATTTATCCTAATCCGAATGATGGAAGATTTTGGCTAGAAAATTTAGGTCAAAAGAATTGGCTAACTATTAAAGTTTCTGATATGACAGGAAAAACAATTTACAATTCAGATTTGCCAAAAGGTTCTAAAAGTACTTTTATTGATTTGCAAATAAATACAGGAATTTACATAATACAAGTGATAGACACTATGGGAACAACAACTCTAAAATTGGTACGACAATAAGCAAAGAATTCTTTAACTCGTGGCTCTACTGTCATTGCGGTTTCGTCAACACGCAAAGCTATAGCTACTCTCTGCAAAGCCAATGCTAAGCAGCCGTGTTACTAGGTCTCTGACCGGGTTTCAAAGCAGACATTTTAATCAAAAAAGCATACAATCAATAGCAATGCTTTGTAAAAGTGAAACTTTAATTCAATTCTCAGCATTTGTTAGTTCTATTGACTTTTGTACAATTGTTTAAATCCCGATCTTTACAAAAGCCAATTATTGTTCAGAGCAAATTTCAATAAAAGTCAAAATGCCAATTACAAAAGAAGCCGAGCTAATCGGAATGAAGGAAATATCGGAAGTTGTAGGGAATACACTTAAACTAATGCGGGAGTATGCAAGAGTAGGCATGTCCACCAAGGAGTTGGATGAATACGGTGGTGATATCTTGAAAAGTTATGGTGCTAAATCTGCCCCTTACGAAACTTATGGTTTTCCTGGTTACACTTGTATTGGTGTCAATGAAGTGGTTGCTCATGGCATACCTTCAGCGGAAATAATATTGAAAGAAGGAGATTTAATTAATATTGATGTTTCGGCAGAGCTAAACGGTTTTTGGTCGGACAATGGTGGTTCTTTTGTACTCGGTAAAGACATTCACAATCACCAACCACTTGTAGATGCTTCTAAAGACATTTTACGCAAAGCGATAAGCAAAATCAAACACGGCGTAAGGATTTCTGAAATAGGTCATCTCATAGAAACTGAAGCTCTAAAGTCTGGTTATAAAGTCATTGAAAACTTGGCTGGCCACGGCGTAGGCCGCAGTTTACACGAAAAACCCGAAAATATCTTGAACTACAGGGTGAGCAGTAACAAGGAACGATTCAAGAAAAACACCACTGTGGCCATAGAAACTTTCATCTCCACAAACTCCAATGTAGCCGTGGAGTTAAACGATGGCTGGACTTTGGTAGGTAACAATGGTGGATTTGTCACCCAACACGAACACACGATACTTATCACAGATGATGCTCCAGTGATTTTAACTGCTGCCAACGAGATCTGGAATTAAGTATTACGCCACTCCAAAAGTCTTCTTGGAAGTGTTGTAAGGTCTCTGATCGAGCTTTAAAGCAGTTGCTTTCAATCAAAAAAAACTGCAAGGTTTAGTGATCCTGCAACGAATAGTCGTCCTAATCGTCGCAATAAAAGCAACGAATATTTTTTTGGATTATGGTACATCTTCAAAAAAATCCAAAGATTCAGCAATTCGAGATATTAACGATTTGATAGAAAAAGGAATCTTGCAAAAAGAAGCTGCAGGTGGAAGAAGCACAAATTATGAATTGATTGGGATGGTCAATTAAGTCCTTACATAGCTACAAAGGCACTTTTATGAACTTTTGGGTATATTTGTTTGTATACTTTTTTACCGAATAGATCTCAAGGCTTAATTAATTCTAAGAAGCGAAATGATACATTTAATAGTTGGTAATACGGGCTCAGGAAAAACAACCTATGCCACCGAACTGAAAGCCAAAACAAAGGGAGTTATCTTTTCAATTGATAAGTGGAATAAAACACTTTTTCTTCCCGACAAACAAGCAAGTGATGGCCTTGAGTGGTTTTTGGAGCGAATAGAAAGAGCCGAAGCAATGATCATGGATTTGGTGAAGCAGTTGGAAGATTCCAAAACCGATGCTATCCTAGACTTAGGATTGTCAAAGTACGCTCACCGAGAGAAATTCAGAGCATTCGCCGCAGCGAATGGTTTCGACCTGAAAACTCATTTTTTAGACATTTCAAAAGATACTCGACTGGCACGAGTTATGAAACGCAACAATGAAAAGGGGGCTACTTTTGAGTTTGAAGTAACAAAGGAGAATTTTGACTTTATGGAAACTTGGTTCGAGATTCCAAGCGAAAGTGAGCTGGTTGGCGGTGTGGTGATTACGGAATAGTTTGCTTTTAAATTGAATGATTTACAACACTGATTTCCTCTACAAAAAGAGATTTAAAATAAGAAAACAAACGATCGTTAGGTAACTGTTTTATTTTTTATATATTTGTGGCATGAGACCACAGAAAATTCTTGATAAGGATTTATTGGCTGCCCTAAGCAAAGTGTTCAGGGCAAAGGGGTACGAAGGGGCTAGTCTTGCGGATTTGGCAGAAGAGGTTGGATTACAAAAAGCAAGTTTGTATCACCGATTTCCACAAGGAAAGAAAGAGATGGCAGATGCTGTACTAGCACACATTGGTCAGTGGGTAGAGGTAAATATTTTTGCGGTTTTAAGAGATGCAACCCTTTCTCCAAATGTAAGACTAAAAGCAGCATTGTCTCACGTGAGAGCACTTTACGATGGAGGAAATGAATCTTGTTCTTTTCGAGCCTTTTCTATGGAGTCGGGATTAAGTCTATTTGAAGAAAGCATAAATAATGGAATGAATGAATGGATAAGTGCCTTTACCAGCTTGGGTATTTCTACCAATCTAACTCCAGAAAAAGCTAAGGAATACGCCTTACAGACGCTTATTGACATTCAAGGAAGTTTGATTGTAGCGAAGGGGATGAGTGACTTACAAGTTTTTGAAAACACATTGCAGAATATAGAGAGTAGATACAGTCGGGCTTAAAAAAATTTATCGATAAACTTTACTGAACGATCGTTAAGTAACTATTTTTGAAGCTCGCAATACTTTACATTTAAACATAAATAAGCCTAAATCCACTTTGGAAGAATTTCATTACACACATGAATAAATATTTACTTAAACTGAAAATAAAATGAAGCAAATCAATTACAAAAAACTGGATGTAAATGGAATAAGTATAACCTATAGAGAAGCAGGAGATCCAAAAAAGCCAACACTTGTGCTTTTGCACGGATACCCTTCATCATCACATCAATATAGGAAAGTACTGAATCAGCTTTCAGATGAATATCATTTGATAGCTCCGGATTATCCGGGATTTGGCTTGAGTGATTTTCCATCACCAGCAGACTATGCCTATACTTTTGACAACTTAGCGGCAACAATGACGACCTTTTTGGAATTAAAAGGCTTGAATTCTTATACGCTGATGATGCAAGACTATGGTGCTCCTATTGGTTTTAGAATAGCTACGGCAAATCCAGAAAAAGTAACTGCCATTATAACACAAAACGGAAATGCTTATGAAGAAGGAATAGGAGAGGCCTGGCAAGGGATCAAAGAGTTTTGGAAACAGAGGAACGAAGCTACTGAAAAGGCTCTTTTGCCTGCTTTTACCTTAGAAGGTTTAAAATGGCAATACACTCACGGCACTAGGGACCCTGAAAATGTTAATCCAGATTGCTGGCATTTAGATTATCTGCGAATGAACCGCCCAAATGCTCATAAGGTAAATCTGGATTTATGGTTTGACTACCAAAGCAATTTAAAGTTGTACCCTCAGTGGCAGCAGTACCTGAGAGAGCAACAGCCTCCTGTATTAGTGGTTTGGGGCAAAAACGATGAGTATTTTTCCGCTAGTGGAGCCGAAGCCTTTAAAAAAGATGTAAAAGACATTGATTTCCATTTGTTTGATACGGGACACTTTGCACTAGAAGAAGATGGCGATTTGATTATTGAAAAAATGAGAACCTTCTTGAAAAGAGTATCTTAAGCATCTAGCTAGCCAAAGTCTGTTCATCAACGGGCTTTGGCATTTTAAGGAATATGGAGAAGTTTATGGAATTTGCTCAAGATACTGCATACCTCAAAACTGCTGGTCATAGAACTGCTGCTTGGAGGATTCCAGGTTATTTCCCACCTCAGAAGTGAAAGGCTTGTAATTAGAAAAACACGCTTGTTTATAAGTTGTGCATGACTCCAGCACTGATTACGAAATTATTCAATCCGCCATTTGGTCGACTTAGGCTTGCATTGCTAATGTGCCTGAATCCTGGCCTAAAGTCTAGGTAAGTGTTTTTGAAAAGTTTTAAGTTTAGCCCAGCGAACAAATTGTCGGAAAAAATAAAGCCCTTTGATTGCCTTTCTGGGCATCCAGATAGATAGTGAGGCCCAGCAGAAATAATGGAATAGATGCTCAATCTATCTTTGAAAAGGTTTTTTCTGATCATTACGCCAGCATTTACACCAAGCTCGTATCCTTTCAATTCATTTGGATTATCTTCAATCTTGAACTTAGTTAGGTTGTATTGTGGCTGCACAACAAGGTCTAATCCCCAAGACTTTTTACGTAAAAATGCCCAATAGTATTGAAATTGAAAGAATAGGATTTGATAATCATATTCGACATTAAGACCTACTTGCTCAGGATCAATTCCTTTAGCGTTTAAGTAATCTTTTATGACCAGAGCATGGGATTCGTTTATACTAGTTAGGAGCTGATTAACATTTTGACAGCCACAACCAGAGATTAGACCTACTCTATGTTTTGTATTGTTGAAAAGCTCATCTTCTTGTGCAGTTGCTTGTCCGGTAGACCACAATAATAGGCCAATGATTATGAAGTAATTTCGCATCGAGTTTTTTTCAATGAATTAAACCCAATACAAGTTGAGTAAGCCTTTGTGAAAAGGACTAGCTCAATTTATTCAAATCAAATAGTGGTTATTGGGTTATTTAATATCAATTTAGTAATTCTTAGCCTTTTAAGTCTATTTCAGAGTTACTTTTTAATACTAAACTCAACTTTTGACAGCAACCCTGATTTTTATTAGTCGTTCAGCTATTGTTTACTTCAAGCATTCACCTTCAATCTAGTACTCTTACTCATGAATACCAGTGATACACTCCGAATGTACCTCACCATGATTACCGTAAAGAGTAGGCTCGTGCGTGAAACCACGGAAAAGTAACCATACAGCCATTGCGGCATAGGTGTAAGGTAGAATCTTCTTGAAGTTGATTTGTGCCACAGAGCGGATTTTGGAAAAACCTAAACTTGCGGCAAGCATCATTGGCAAGGTGCCTAGACCAAATACGAGCATGTAAATAGCTCCATCGAGCGGGTGTAAGGCAAGGAAAGAGCCAGCCAAGGCCGCATATGATAGTCCACAAGGTAAAAGTCCGTTCACCAATCCAAAGCTAAAGTGACTACCCCAAAAGTTAAGTTTAAGGGAGTTTTTGATCCAAAATTTTATTTTGGAAGTTCCTACGTTCAGATAAGAAGCAACTTTGAGTGATCTATTGCTCCAAATATGGATGATTAAGAAAACAATAATTAGACTACCAATGAGAATGGATATTGTTCTTTGGGAAGCAAATAAGACGGTTTGTTGGCTTATGGCACCTATCGCAAAACCAAGGATACCATACATGAGGATTCTACCAGCGTTATAGACTAGTTTGCCAGCAACAACTTTAGGTTTGATGCTTTTTTGTCCGGGTAGGAGTAGGGTAAGCGGACCGCACATCACCAAACAGTGGGTGCTTCCTACTAAGCCCATCAAAAAAGCAGCCCAGAGCATTATTAGATCGTGATTTTTTGCTCTAGGTAATATCCTTTTTGGTTGGTTTGCCAGTCAATCTTTAGGACATATAATCCTTTTTGCATTCCATTTGTAGGTATGATTTGACTGGTTCCATTTCCCAATACCAAAGGCATGCTTTGGTCAAGTTTTGTGTCAGATGGTCGGTAGAAAGTCACAGTTCCTGTGCTTCCTTTACTTTCAGCGGGAAAGTCTAGCTTGATGCCATTTTCGGCATAATTAATTTCTACTTCGGAGCTTAGTTTAGCAGTGTTTTGTTTTTTGACAATTACATCTTCATACACGAGCTCTTTTTGATAGTAATCTTCGGTTACCAAAAAGATGTCTTTTTGCTGCATGCACATGTAAACCATGAATACCATGAGGGCAACAAAACTTAGATATCCTAGTGCTATTTTCTTTCCCCAATTCATAGTTTTATTTGTTTGGACCTAAAAAGGTCGTTCCAATATTGTCGATTTCCTTACCATTACTTTTTACAAGAACTTCAAGGTCGGTTTTCCGCTGGTTGATTATTCCTTCAGGATATTTAACAAAAAAGATGACTTCTTTTTTACCACCTGCAGGGACCGTAACCGTGGCTACATCACCTACGATAGATACTGTTGCATTTTCATCTTCTACTGTTAAACCTACCTCCACGTCTTCTTGTGTCTTGTTAACAATCTGTGCGTTATAAAGGTTGCTTATTCCTCCATCATCTTGTTTTTGGTATAATTGACCAGGAACACGCATGATTGTAGTATCAACCATGTCGCGAGTAATAAGCAATGTTGCCTCAATACCTATCAATGCCAAAAGCACAACCGAATAGGCCATTGATCGCTTGCTAAATGTATAAGGTACTTTCTTCTCTACAGACTCTACAGAAGCATAGCGGATAAGTCCTTTTGGCTTACCTACTTTCTCCATTACGTCGTCACATGCATCTATACAAGCAGTACAGTTTACACATTCCAACTGAATTCCGTTTCTGATATCGATTCCTGTAGGGCAAACTTGAACACATAAGCCACAATCCACACAGTCACCTTGCTTTTCTTGCTCTTCTTCAGTTTGGTTTTTCTTAATTCTACCTCTAGGCTCACCACGTAAAAAATCGTAGATGATTGTCATGGTATCTCTATTTACCAATACTCCTTGCAGACGACCATAAGGACAAATTGTAACACATACTTGCTCTCTTAATCTACTAAAAACGTAATAGAAAAGAACTGTGAAAACAACAATACCAATAAAACCAGAAAGGTGAGCACTTGGTGGCTGCGAAACAACTTCTATTACACCTTCTACACCTAGAATGTAGGCCATGGTAAAGTGTGCAATTATGATGGAGAAGACAATGTAAATGGTGTGTTTCAGTGTTTTACGCCATGCCTTATCAAAGTTCATGGGGCCTTGGTCAAAGTTCTTTTGTCTTCTTCCATCTCCCTCAAGCCAGTTCTCAATAGGTCTGAATATCATTTCCATGAAAACAGTTTGTGGGCATAACCAACCGCACCAAACTCTACCAAATGAAACGGTAAAAAGAACAATAAACAAGACAAAAATAATCATCCCAATGCCAAACAAAACGAAGTCTTGTGGCAAAAAGAGTTGTCCGAAGATTACGAATTTACGATCGAAGAAATTCATCATCAAAAGTGGCATTCCACCTATTTTGATGAATGGTACTGCAAAAAATACAGCCAAAAAGCCGACTGTGGCAAGGATTCTCTTGTTATAGAACTTCCCTTTCGGCTTTTTGGGGTATAGCCATATTCTTTTGCCGTCTTTGTCTACGGTGGCAATGGTGTCTCTGTACTCATCATTGTCTTCGTACAGTTCTTCGTAAATGGCTTCGGTATGCATTATTGTTAGTTGAGAAGTGCTACTTCTTCAGTTTTTTCGGTTGGAGTTTCTTCTGTTGCGGCTGCTGGTGCTTCTGGAACATATTTATCTCCCTGAGCAGCTTTTCCATTAGGAGGATTGGTTCCTACCAAAGTGGTAATATAACTTGTTACGTTTTGCATCTGACTTGGAGATAGTGTACCATCCCAAGGGATCATTCCTTTTTCTGGAATACCGTATTTGATCGTTTTGAAAATATCACTTACTGATCCTCCGTGAAGCCAGAACTCATCTGTTAAGTTTGGTCCTACTCCACCTTCTCCTAGCTTACCATGACATGCTACACAGTTTCCTGCATAGATGGCCGAGCCTTCTGCAATACCTTTGGCATCAGTAACTAAAACAACGCTACTTTCGTCGATCGCATTTCCTTCACCTGCAAGGTTGCTACTTTTCTGCTCAGCTGCTTCTGCCATAGCGATTTCGTACTCTTCGCTTTGACTAGGGCTCCAATGCCACACGTGATAGTTCAGTAGATATACGATACCAAAAATAATACCGCTATAAAACATTCCTAGCCACCATGGTGGAAGGTGATTATCAAGCTCGCGTATACCGTCATAGCTATGGTCAAGTGTGATTGATTCTTCTTCCTTGATTGGTTTTAGGCCATTGAATCGTTCCCATATACTCATAGAGTTGGTTTCGCGAACGATGCCCATTTTGTCGTCCAAAACTTTACGAGCCATTAGGTAAACATTTACCACAGCAACAAGCAAAATAACAACAATTAAGGCTAGAAATATGAGTAGGAGAGTCTGGAACAACTCTTCGCCATTTTGTAATTTAGGATCCATTATTAAAAATAATTTTTTTGTAAAAAATATGGTTTAATCGTTTTTGCTCAATGGCAAGTCCTTCATATGGTCGATGTACTTCTTGTCTGCCTTGAAAACGAATATCGCTAGTAGGACAAAAAATGTGACGAAAATAGTAAGGCTTATGATGGGATAGATTGCTATCCCGTCAATGTCCGATAAATAATTCTTATACATGATAGTATCTTTTTAGGTTAATTATTTGAGAGCTGTTTGCTCGCCTTTGATATCTGTACCCATTCTTTGGAGGTAAGCAATAAGTGCAATGATCTCACGATCAGATGACACTTCTATACTAGCTTCTCCTAGGTTTTTAGCTATTTTCTCGGCTTGAGCATTCATATCATTAACAGCTACTTCTGCGTAACCTTCTGCGTATGGTACTCCTAGCGTTTGCATTGCTCTTATTTTTCCGGCAATGCCTTCTTGATCATAATTATCGTCAAATAACCAAGGGTATGCAGGCATTATAGAACCAGGTGACATGGAAGTAGGGTCAAGCATGTGGTTGTAATGCCAGCTATCAGGATACTTTCCACCTATTCTATGTAAATCTGGACCAGTTCTCTTAGATCCCCACTGGAATGGGTGATCATAAACAAACTCACCAGCCTTACTGTATTCTCCATATCGTTCTGTTTCACTACGGAACGGACGAATCATTTGAGAGTGACATGTATAACATCCTTCTCTTACATAAATATCTCTACCTTCTAACTCTAGCGGAGTATATGGTTTTACAGATGCAATTGTAGGTACGTTTGACTCTACCAACCAAGTTGGAACAAACTCAATAGCTCCACCAATAAATACTGCAACAAAAGCTAATACAGTAAACAATACTGGCTTACGCTCTAGTACTGAGTGCCAGTGGCCACCAGTGATATTTACATTCTTTGCTAAAGCTGGAGCTTCATCATATTCCGTAGCCTGGAAAGTACCTTGTTGTGCAGTTTTGATTAAGTTGTAAACCATAATCAATGTTCCTGTAAGGTATATAGTACCACCAAGAGCTCTCATTACGTACATTGGAATGATACGAGTTACAGTTTCTAAGAAGTTAGGGTATGCTAAGAAACCGTCAGCAGTAAACTCTTTCCACATCAAACTTTGCGTAAATCCAGCCCAATATAATGGAAGAGCGTAAAAAATGATTCCAAGCGTTCCTACCCAGAAGTGAACATTGGCAAGTTTAACAGAGTATAATTTTGTTTTCCAGATTTTTGGTACCAACCAGTAAACCATACCGAAGGTCAAGAATCCATTCCATCCCAAAGCACCAATGTGTACGTGAGCAATAATCCAGTCAGTATAGTGACCAATAGCGTTTACGTTTTTAAGAGAAAGTAATGGTCCTTCAAAAGTGGCCATACCATAACAAGTTACAGCAACAACGAAGAACTTAAGAACTGGATCTTCTCTTACTCTATCCCAAGCTCCACGAAGTGTAAGTAGTCCGTTAAGCATACCACCCCAAGATGGAGCAACAAGCATTACTGAAAAAGCAACTCCTAGGTTTTGAGCCCATTCTGGAAGTGCAGTATATAATAAGTGGTGAGGTCCTGCCCATATGTATATGAAAATCAGTGACCAAAAGTGAATTATAGATAACTTATATGAGTAAACTGGTCTTTTTGCCGCCTTAGGTAAAAAGTAGTACATCAATCCTAAGTACGAAGTAGTCAAGAAAAATGCAACAGCATTGTGACCATACCACCATTGTACAAGTGCATCTTGCATACCTGCGTACCAAGAGTAACTTTTAGAAAAACTTACAGGTATTGAAATTGAGTTTACGATGTGAAGAAGTGCAACTGTAACAGCTGTAGCTATATAAAACCAAATCGCCACATACATGTGACGCTCTCGTCTTTTAATAATTGTTCCTATTAAGTTGATTGTAAATATTACCCATACAATAGCGATAGAGATATCAATCCACCACTCAAGTTCGGCGTATTCTTTACCTTGTGTCATTCCTAAAGGAAGCGTAATAGCCGCTGCAACTATGATAAGTTGCCACCCCCAGAAGTGAAGCCATGAAAGAACGTTGCTAAAAAGTGAGGTTTTGAGCAATCGAGGTAATGAGTAATATAAACCAGTGAAAAAGCCATTACCTACAAATGCAAAAATGATTGCATTGGTGTGCAAAGGTCTCATTCTACCAAATGTGGTATATTGATTACCCATATTGGCCGCTGGCCAAAATAATTGAATAGCCGCAGTAAGTCCTGCTAGCATTCCAACGACTCCGAAAACAACGGTTGCCATCATAAAGGCTTTTACGATCTTATTGTCGTAGTAAAAACCTTCGAGATTTCCGGCTGAATCAGAACTGGACGAGAATTGTGGTTTGGTCAAAAAACGCATAGTAAAGTTTAATAAAAATATTTCTTCAAAATTAGAAGTTGATTGTACTTAGAAACATGACGAATAAGATTGCCGAAACATGATACTAATCATATTTCGATATTGGTTAGGTGTTCAAAACTTGCTACAAATGTCCTTAGTGAGTATTTATACTCTTTATAATCAGTTCTTAAGTCCTCCATTTCCTTTCGGAAGTACTGGTGGTCTTTGTATGACTCCCCATCTATTTTGGCTTCTTCTATTACTTCTTCTGCCATTTCATGATGAATTTGGTTAAGTTCATTTGTGATTCTTTCTATTACTCTTTTGTAATGATGAGTTTCGGATACAAACTTAGCAACTTTAAGTCCTTTTGCTGCATCACCAATGGTGTGTTGCTTGAGGTCGTTTAAAGCTCCTTCAAAAAAAGCAACTTCTCTTTCGAGCAATGCGAGTTCATTTCTGTATTCAGTTTGCTCTTTACTTACTTTAATGGTTCGGTTGTTTTCGTTTATTGTTCTCATTATTAAGTGTTTTGTTTTTGACACTTAAAACTATTCATGAATTTAGAAAATAAATATGAGCTAATAAATACTCTTGTATGATTTATGTCAGTTTTTTTTTGGGGGGGGATAGTTTCAATGTGGGTGAGTAATCTTATTGCTAAATGTGTATAGAAACTTGAAAAAATGTGTATATTTAATTCGTTATGCGAACAAATATTGAGATAAATGATGAATTAATGGCTGAGGCCATGAAATTAAGTAATAAGATTACTAAGAAACAATTAGTTGAAAATGCCCTTGAATTATATATAGATATGATGAAAAGAAAAGGTATGCTCGATTTGTTTGGAAAAGTAGATTGGGATGGGGATTTAAACCAAATGAGGCTTAATGAAGGTGAGAAACTTGGTATTTGATTCAAGCATTTGGATTGATGCTCTGAATGGTGTTGAAACACAGGAGGTAAAACTTCTCAAGCATTGTATTGAAAACAATGATCCAGTTGTGATTTTCCCGATAATAGCAAGAGAGCTATTGCAAGGAATAAGGCAAGATGATCTTTACCATAAAGTTTTAAAAAACCTAAAGGGATTTCCAATCGTCACTTGTGATATATGGGAGCTGGAAATTGGTGCTGCCGATTTGTTTCGAAGTTTAAGGAAAAAAGGAATTACTATAAGAAAACCAAATGATTGTGTAATTGCATTTATAGCAATCTATCACAACCTAATTTTAGTCCATAATGATAGTGACTTTAATTTAATTGCTTCAGGTTCTAAATTAGAAGTGCATAAAAGTTAATGGCAAATTGGAATGTAATTTTAAAGTAGTAATTACTCAGGCAATAGTTATTCAATTATATCTTTCTTCACAACTGGTTTGTGATCACTACGCTTTGCCTCGTCGTCAAACAACATTCTTATCGCGGGCGTGTAAGTGTCGTCAAATTGCCCATCTTTTGTTGCCCAAAAAAAAGCTGCTAAAAAACCTCCTGCAACTAGTAAAGCTGCCACCACTAATAGTATAATTACGTCCATGATTTCGTATTTAAGAGGTTTTTATGATAAGCATAAAGGTATGTAATTCCGACTGAAAAAAGAACAACCGAAATAGAACTTAAAGGCATGAAAATAGCAGCGAGGACAGGTGAAAGTGACCCTGTAACTGCCCAGCCTATCCCGATAACATTATATACCACAGACAATAAAAAGCTAAGCTTTACTATATTAATGGCGGCCTTTCCAAATTTTAGGTAGTCTACAAGCTTGTCAAATACGGAAGCATCTAGTATGGCATCACAAGCCGGGGAAAACCTATTGGTGTCCTCACTAATTACAATTCCTACTTGGCTCTTTTGTAATGCTCCTGCATCATTAAGACCGTCACCAATCATTAAGACATTTTTACCTTCCTGATTTAAGGTATTTATGAACTTGAGTTTTTCTTCTGGTTTTTGACCAAAATGCATACTATCACCGAATGGGCCTGCAAATTTCATTTTATCGGAATCGTTATCGCCCGACAAAAGGTGTATGTTATAATTCGCTTTGAATGAGTACAAGAGACCTTTTGCACCTTTTCGCTTAGAAGTATTTATTTCGAAACAACCTTGGTAAAAACCATCTATAGCAACGTATACTTTTCCTTTTGGTCTTATTAGAGACTTTGACGTATTGCAAAAATCGGCCGTACCTATCTTAATATATTGATTGTTACATTTCCCTGAAATTCCTTCTCCATGAAATTCTTGAAAATCTGTTACCTCAAGTTTTGTTGCATTTCCTCCAAAATAAGTACAAACAGCCTTACTTAATGGATGTGAGGATTGCGAAACCAAACTAAAAATCTCCGAATTGTAATCTTGATTGTCGCTGTAAAATAGTACTTCGCTATTCTTTGCAGAAGTAAGCGTCCCTGTTTTGTCAAAGACCACATCGTCAATTTCCTGTAGTTTCTGAATGACCTCTTGGCTACGGATAAAAAACTTATTTTTCCCCAAAATACCCATCACCGTGCCCATTGTAAATGGCATAGAAAGAGTAAGTGCACAAGGACAAGCCACCATTAAAACCGCTGTGACCGATGGCCAAATTAAACTTGGGTTTACATTGTACCAATAGATCCCAGTTACTAATGCAATACCAAGGGTAATAAGTGTAAAGTATTTGATAAATCCTTGTGACAATTTTGTGTCATCTTCCTTTTTGCTTTTCTTAAATGCGGCATCGTTCCACAATTGAGTAAGATAGCTGTTATCAACTTTCTTGCTCACGGTGATTTCAATGGCTTCGCCTAATTGTCTCCCACCGGCAAAAACACCATCACCTGGAAGAAGCTTTGTTAATTCACTTTCGCCCGTTACAAATGAATAATCTATGTGTGCAATACCTTTAGATATGACACCATCTGCCGGAATTATTTCTTCATTCTTAATGAGGATAATGTCTTTTTCTGAGAGTTCTGCGATATTGTGATAGGCTTTTTTATTCTTTACAAACACAGCCAAAGGGAAATACGATTTGAAAGTTCTTTCAAAGGTTAGAAATTCAAAAGTCTTTTTTTGTACCCATTTTCCAACCAATAAAAAGAAGACTAAACCTGCAAGACTATCCCAATATCCTGCAGATTGATTTGCAAAAGTTTCGTACAAGCTTCTTACAAATAGTGCTGTTATTCCTATGGCAATAGGTAAGTCAATGCTAAGAACCGTAGTTTCTTTTTTTACCAAAGTCCTTAAGCTAATTAGGCTGCCCTTGAGGTAATCCCAGCCACCATAAAAATATACTGGAATTGCTAGAATAAAATTGAGGTATAGAAAGAAGAGTTGGTACTTACTATCTCCCGAGTTTTGAATATTAAAATATTCGGGAAAACTCAAAAGCATGATGTTTCCCATGCAAAAACCAACTACCGCAATCTGTCGAATAAGATGGTTATCCGTTTTGGTAGGTTGTTGCCCACTATTGTTGTCTTCGTAAGATATGAAGGGCTCATATCCTAATGTGGCGAGCAACTCCACTAATTCTTTCAGGTTTGTTTGAGAGGGATCAAAAGTGAGGCTGAGGGTTTTCTTGACAAAGTTCAATCTAGAATTGAAAACACCAGCCTTGATTTTTGGGAAGTTTTCGAGCAGCCACACACAAGAGCTACAATGAATGCCTGGAATGTATAAGGTGACTTTTTGGATCGTGTCACTTTTAAAGTCTAGTAGTTTATCACTTATTTCACTACTGGAGAGGTAGTCAAATTTACCTTCAAAATTTTTGCTCTTTAAACTTATTCCTGCGTTGTCGTTGAGATCGTAGTAAGTGCATAAGTTGTTGTCTTTCAGTAATTCATATACTGTTGAGCAGCCATTACAACAAAAGACATGATCATCCAAAGTGATTTGATTATCATCAAATTGCACTCCACAATGATAACATATTGACTCTACTTTTGTGGTAGTTTTATTCTCCATTATTCATGTTCAAAGTACTCCTCGCTGCCAATTTTATTTTGTCTTTCGAGAGTCCACTTACTTGTATAGGATGTCTCTACACTACTTGTGCCAAGTTTACGAAATATTCCAATTTTAATACCCATATTGTTCTCAAAAATTGCCTCCACTTCATCAACGGTCATTTGTCCAATAATAACAAATGATGTCATTTCCTTACTTGTGCTGATTTTTTCGAGTGTTAGTAATCTTTGACTATTAGAATATTCTATTCCGTTTTTATAGAACTCTATACTAAGGTAAGGAAAACATACCTTGAACTGACGTTGAAGTTGCTCCAAGGTTAAGTTTTTGTTTACGAATATGTCCTTCCTTTGTTCTTTCACTATCCTTAAGGTCTATACAAAACAAAATTGTTCGTTTAGGGGCGTAATAAATATGAGCACCCTCATACTTAAGAGCAGATCGGTTGAAATCATACTTTTATATTTATGATCCTCATCAGTCGATATATTTTTACTCATTGCGTATATTTGGACATCTTACCCAAAAACACTTGTCTGCAGGTCATTCTACCCAATTTGAAGCAATTTTTAAATATGCCAGTGAAGGCATACTTACTACAGATATGTCCGGTACAATCCGAACTGTAAATCCATCTGCTTGTAGGCTATTTCAGTATACCGAGAATGAACTTATTGGACAAAAAATTGAGCAATTAATACCTAGGAGGTATAAAAACCATGTAAGTCATAGAGAGAATTTTGTAAAAAAACCTCATGCTCGATCTATGGCAGCGGGGCTTGATTTATTTGCTTTAAGAAAGAATGGGAAGGAATTTCCAGTGGAAGTGAGTTTAAGTCCATATGTGACCGAAGGTGAACAGTTTGTAATTGCCTTTATCATTGACATTACTAATAGGAAGGAAATAGAGGAAAAGGAAAAGAATTATAGAGCGGAGCTAGAAAGAGCAGTAGGGGATAGAACCTTGATTCTTAAAGAGGCAATCAAGAAGCTAGAAAAGACAAAAGCAAACCTAGATTTGGCACTTCAAAGAGAGAAGGAAGCCAATATGTTGAAAACAAAATTTGTATCAATAGCCTCTCACGAATTCCGTACGCCATTATCAACTATGCTTTCGTCATTAGTTTTGATTGAAAAGTATAGTGAAATAGGAGATAAAGAGAAGCAAGGAAAACATGTTGAAAGAATTAAAAAATCGATTAGAGCTTTAACTGAGATTCTAAATGATATTCTTTCAATTAATAAACTAGAAGAAGGAAAGACAACAGTAAATCCGCGAGAATTCAATTTGCACACGCTGATACAAAATATTGTTAGTGAGCTTTCTCTTATTCTTAAAAAAGGTCAAACCATTGAACTTGAATGGAATGTAGATCAGGATACTTTCATTACACAAGACGAAACTTTATTGCGTCATGTTTTGACTAATTTGATGTCTAATGCCCTTAAGTTCTCAGACGAGCATACGGTAATCATAATCTCAGTGGACGCAACAGATGAGAATTTTGTTTTCAGTATTACAGATCAAGGAATAGGAATACCAGAAGAAAACTTAGAGCAATTGTTCACTCGTTTTTATAGAGGGGACAATGCAGGTCAAATACAAGGTACTGGTTTAGGATTGAGCATAGTGAAACAATATAGCGAATTACTGATGGGGACAATTAAGGTTAAATCCGAGCTCGGAAAAGGCTCAACTTTCGAAGTATCAATACCCAAAAAACTAGCTTAAATGAAAAAAAGGATACTATTAATAGAAGATAACCCAGATATTAGAGAAAATACTGCGGAAATTCTGGAGCTTGATAATTATGAAGTCCTAACCGCCGAAAACGGAAAAGTTGGAGTTGAGAAAGCTACCAAAGAAAAACCAGATATCATTATTTGTGATATCATGATGCCGGAATTGGATGGATATGGAGTACTTCATATGCTAACCAAAAATCCTGAAACGGCTGATATTCCTTTTATTTTCTTGACCGCCAAGGCAGATCGTACAGATTTTAGAAAGGGAATGGAAATGGGAGCAGATGATTACCTCACCAAGCCTTTTGATGACATAGAACTTCTCAATGCAATTGAGAGTAGATTTAGAAAGCAGGATGTAATTAATAAGAAATACGAGAACACGCTCGCTGGACTTGATGGAATGATTCGTGATATAGGTGGAGAAGAAGAACTTCAAAATCTTAGAAGCAATAGAAAACAGAAGTCATTCAAGAAAAAGACTGAAATTTATAGAGAAGGTGACTACCCCAATTACCTTTATTTTTTAGAATCGGGAAAAGTGAAAACTTTCAAAACCAATGATGATGGTAAAGAGTTGATCGTTAAGCTTTTTGGACCGGGCGAATTCTTTGGATACAATAACCTTATCAACGAAGGAAACTATACAGATTCTGCTGCAGCAATGGAAGCTTGCGAAATATCGTTAATTCCTAAAACTGAGTTTCATGACCTGTTATTTAAAAATAAGCAGGTGGCTCAAAAATTCATTGGGATGCTGACTCAAGATATCAAAGAAAATGAAGATCAATTGATTAAGTTGGCCTACAACTCAGTGAGAAAAAGAGTTAGTGAATCATTGCTCAAATTCAGAGAAAAGCAAGCAGATCCGTCTGCTTTACTTAAAGTTACTCGCGAGGACTTATCCAATGTAGCAGGTACTTCGCTTGAAACGGCAATTAGAACATTATCTGATTTTAAAGAAGAAGGATTGATAGATATTACTGGAGGTAAAATCAGATTCTTGAACATCCAAAAATTAGAAAGCCTGAGAAATTAAACTGTTTGAGAAAATAGATTTTCTGTGCCTTTTTTTTGCAACAAGTATGCATCAAAAAGCATTGCAATATTTCTAACAAACGGAATTCCTAAAGGCGTTACTTTGAGGCCTTTACTATGTATTTCTACTAATCCATCTTCTTCAAATTCTTTGAGTTTTTGAATTAATAAGAAAAGATCTTTGGTATCCCAGTCACTTACTTTCCAGGTTGTTCCAAACCTACACATAATGTTCAATATTTGGGCTTTTAGGAATACGTCATTGGGGCTCATTATATGACCTTTCAGTAGTGGTAACTCGCCATTGGCAACACTATTTTCGTAAGCTTTAATGTCTTTGCTGTTTTGAGCATATGCATTACCAATATCACTGATCGCAGAAGCTCCAAGTCCAATAAGCATGCTGGTGTTTTGAACTGTATAACCCATGAAATTGCGGTGTAAACTTCCGTTTTTCATGGCAGTGAAAAGCGGGTCGCTTGTTTTGGCGAAATGATCCATTCCTACTTCGAAATAACCATTAGCTTCTAGCATTTGTCTACCGAAGTCATATAGCTCTCTTTTTTCAGGGCCACTTGGTAAATCGTCATCATTAAAACCTCGCTGACCATTTCCTTTGATCCACGGTACATGTGCGTAACTATAAAATGAGATTCTATCAGGTTTAAGTTCTAGGGTTTTGTTTATCGTATTTTCAATCGAAGTTTTGGTTTGAAACGGAAGTCCAAACACTAAGTCATGGCTTACACTCGTATAGCCAATTTCTCTTGCTTGTCTGGTAACTCGCTCCACATTTTCAAAAGGCTGAATTCTATGAATGGCTTTCTGAACCACAGGGTCATAATCTTGAACTCCAAAGCTTACTCGCTCAAACCCATGATTGTTTAAAACTTTTAAATGCTCAAAGCTCGTATTATTAGGATGTCCTTCCCAGCTGAAATCTATTGCTTCAGCCTTATTTGCATATTGAAATATACCTTTCAATAGCTTGTCTAAACTCTCAGGACTGAAAAAACTCGGCGTCCCACCTCCCAAATGTAGCTCAGCAATGGTTGGTTTTTTGCCAAATAAGTCAAAGTAATGTGACCACTCCGCTATAACTGCGTCTATATAAGGAGTCTCTAAAGAATGGTTTTTAGTAATTCGTTTGTGACAAGCACAGAAAGTACATAGGCTTTCACAGAAAGGAAGGTGAATATATACACTTATCGGTTTTTCGAGATTGTTATTTGTTGAAATGCACTCCTTCCATGCGTTTGAATTAAAACTATCAGTTTGCCAAAATGGAACAGTGGGATAGGAAGTGTATCGAGGTCCTGGAATGTTATACTTAGTAAATAAATCCAATATCTTATTTCTACTTTATCTGTTTTGCAAAGGACGCTTTTACTTGAATTAATAAAAATGAGCTAGGTCACATTATTAGCTTAAATTTTATTAATGAAAGAGATGGAAAAATATTTAAACAAAAAGGTGTTCTAATTGCTTTTCTTTTAATTAAAAATATACTAAACGGATACATTTTAAAAAGAAGATATATCTTTAGCAAATAATTTCCTAATGAGAATGAGTGCTTTAACACATCCACAAAACAATCCTATGAACCTTAAGAAGAAAAGGAAATATTCTACTCCCAAATTAACAAAACACGGAAACGTAGAGAATATTACGCTTAAAACCGGGTCTCAAGCTGACTTTGGTTCAAACTTCTTTCAGGCCTAAAATTAAGATTAGGTAAAATCATACTTGAAGTAGATCCACAAGGGATTTACTTAGAAAAGGACGAAACAAATAATACTTTTTCAATGCCTATCTCACTCTCAAAGCAAAAAAGGTAGGCCTTGGAATTTAAAAGAAGATCTTAGTTTCATTTCCGTTTTGACTACATTTTTAATATCTATTTTTCACAAAAGCTTTTGACCATATCTACAAAAGTTTTAATGTGGTCTAAATTTTTTGATCAATTACTTAAATTCTCTTAAATATTAGCTGAGCTTATATTGACTGCGTTATTTCAGCCTCAATTGAAAATAGTTTTCTGAGGTTAAATTCCTTGTTATTAGTCCTATAAGTTAAGTTTAGTATTTTTCCTTAATGATTTGTAAGTAAGTAATTTACGGCATTTGGTCTCCTTCAAGATACCGTTCAATAAGAATTAGGCACGCTAATTGTTACTTTTTATAATTAATTGAAATCACTTTCACTTTTTTATGAAGATACTTCGACTTTTAACGTGCTTATTTCTTGGGACTTTTGGTATAATGCAAGCAAATGCTCAGATGACAACCTCATCTGTTTTCATTGTTGATTCATTTTGCGAATCAGATGGAAAAGTAAAAGTGTTGGGGGATGTTACCTACTTAACAACACTAACTGGAAATGGAATACCGCAACAGGGGCCGTTTACCTCGGCAGACTTCCCTTCTGATACTATTGTCTTTGAAAATTTAGCACCGGGTAATTATACAGTAACTCAGTTTGATCCAAACAATAGTGATCAGATGACTTACCCAGCAATTGTGGGTGGAAATTATAAACAGAATTGGACTTTCACCAGTGCTGTTGATTTTGGTTCTTGTGTAGGAGGAACTCCAACAGTTTCTATTGGTAATTTTCAAATTACTGATGCGACAATTGCACAACAAAGGCCTACCTATAATTTTAGAATAAGTACAAAAGGCGGGAGTTTACCTTCGAATGGCTCAACACCACCTCTTTATGACACTTCAATTTCAGGATCTTTTCCTATAACCTATCCAAGTGGCTTAGGCGGTAATTATGAGATTCAGGCTATTGACGCATGCGGAAACTATAAAACAAAAATAGTAAATGTACCAGCTGCTGCTCCTCAGCCAACTTTAACAAGTCAGTTTGTAAGCTTTAACAATTGTGCAGGAGATGCGAATTATAAATTTACTGCTTCAAACGGAACTCCAAATTATACTTTTGAAATAACTGCCGGTCCAGACCAAATAGGTGTAAACTTTAATCATTCGAGTGAGGCTACTTTTGCATTAACAGCGGGAGGTACTTACACAATTAGAGTTACAGATGAGTGTGGCGGAGTCAGATCAACCACTGTAACGCCAAGCATATGTGAGCCCTACAACAACTGTGGGAGTTTCAAATGGTGTTTGCGGTGATGCAGGAAACCCTAATGGTTTTGGTTCCGTGAGGCTGCAAACAGTAGCTGATGGAATTGGACCTTTTACATATAATATTACTTCGGATTGTGGTTATAGCTTAACTGTAAATTCCAGCAACAACGATACGACTTTTTCGAATTTGCCAAGGCCATGTAACTACACATTTAATGTTACAGATGGCTGTAGTACTACTTCTTCCAATAATGTTACATTGGTGGCACCAGGCCCAGATGTAATTACGTGTAGTTCATTATTATTATGCCCTTCTGGTGCTTCAGAAGAATATAGGGTTCGTTTAACAGTTTCTGCGAGACCACCATATACGCCTACCGCTAACTATACTTACACGGTAACGGACAGTATATCTGGGTTGTCTGTAGTTAATACAACATCTAGTTCTACTTCTTTAACCACAACTGGTTTGCCAGCAGGGAAATACTACTTGAATATTACTGATGCTTGCGGAGCAACTTGTAACGATTCTATTGTAATTGGAACATATATGAATCCGACAGTTTCTGTCGATGGATTAAATGCCTGTGCAGGTGCGGGTCAAGCCAATGTGATTGGGATAAATAATCAAAGCACGTTGTCGCCTTGGAGCAATAATTATACTTACAGAATAATAAATCCTTCAGCTTCACGTGTAAATGAAGGCCCAGAAGCCGATTCACCATTGCATACGGGTCAGTTTTCAAGTTTAGTATCGGAAGGGTCTTATACATTTTCATTTAATGATGGGTGTAAAACCGTAACTACCAGCTTAACTATTCCATCTTATGAACAACCATCATGGGAAGTTGGGTTTGGTGCACTTTGTCCTGGTGATGCTACTGCAGACTTAATGATGGTGAATTTACAACCAGCAGGTCAGATTGTGGGACCATATACTTGGCGATTAGTTGGTCATAACTCGTCACTTTATGGGACAACACCTCCATACAATGGTACATTGCCTTATCCTAACTCTAATGGTCAAACAGATTCAACATTTGCTGGTTTACCAGCTCAAAATGGATCAGGAGCTACGGCAACTTATAACTTTCAAGGTGTTGATGGATGTAAAAACTCTTACATAGGTTCGGGAAAAGTAGGGGCTTTACCTGCAATTTCTTTAATTCTTGACAAAACTAAAGTTTGTGCAGATAGTTCTGGAACGCTAAGAGCAAGACCTAGTATTCCAGTTGTGGGAGCGTCTTATGTATTTCTAAGAGATGGTATTGCTTTAGATACTAGTACCACACTGTTTACAAACATTTCACCTGCAATTCCAGGAAATTATGAAATTAGAGTTTACCCTAAATTTGACACAGACTTGAGTTGTTCAGTTTCAGACATGGAATTGGTTTCAACTTCTGGTGATTTAATTTTGACTGATAGTACAATCACATGTATAACTCCTTCAATTAATTTAAACGACCTTACAGTAAATAGCTCACCAGGTACATTTTCTTTTTATTCTGATAACTCTTATATAACTCCAGTATCAAGCCCAACAAATGTAACTACTCCAGGGACTTATTATATTGAATATGTACCAACTGGTGATCCAAGTTGTATCTTGATGGATAGTTTGGTTATTGCCATTGATACAACAAAGCCAACGCCAATTATCACTTCAACAGCGACAGAATTAAACTGTAACGTTACGAGTATAGACTTAACGGCAACAGGTGGAGATTCATACTTATGGAGCACTGGAGCAACAACTGCCATGATTTCAGTTACAGATTCGGCGACTTATACATTGACCGCAATGAATGCGAATGGTTGTACTGCAAGTACCTCAATTCAGATTACTAAAGATGCAGACTTACCAACGCCAGTTATTAATTCACCAGCGACAGAATTAACTTGTAATTTAACAAGTATAGACTTAACGGCAACAGGTGGAGATTCATACTTATGGAGTACTGGAGCAACAACTGCGATGATTTCAGTTACAGATTCGGCTACTTATACAGTTACCGCAATGAATGCGAATGGTTGTACTGTAAGTACCTCAATTCAGATTACTAAAAATGCAGACTTGCCAACACCAATTATCACTTCACCAGCGACAGAATTAACTTGTAATTTAACAAGTATAGACTTAACGGCAACAGGTGGAGATTCATACTTATGGAGCACTGGAGCAACAACTGCAATGATTTCGGTTACAGATTCAGCAACTTATACAGTTACCGCATTGAATGCGAATGGTTGTACTGCAAGTACCTCAATTCAGATTACTAAAAATGCAGACTTGCCAACACCAATTATCACTTCACCAGCGACAGAATTAACTTGTAATTTAACAAGTATAGACTTAACGGCAACAGGTGGAGATTCATACTTATGGAGTACTGGAGCAACAACTGCGATGATTTCAGTTACAGATTCGGCTACTTATACAGTTACCGCAATGAATGCGAATGGTTGTACTGTAAGTACCTCAATTCAGATTACTAAAAATGCAGACTTGCCAACACCAATTATCACTTCAACAGCTACAGAATTAACTTGTAATTTAACAAGTATAGACTTAACGGCAACAGGTGGAGATTCATACTTATGGAGCACTGGAGCAACAACTGCAATGATTTCGGTTACAGATTCAGCAAATTATACAGTTACCGCATTGAATGCGAATGGTTGTACTGCAAGTACCTCAATTCAGATTACTAAAGATGCAGATTTGCCAACGCCAGTTATCACTTCAACAGCTACAGAATTAACTTGTAACATAACAAGTATAGACTTAACAGCAACAGGTGGAGATTCATACTTATGGAGCACTGGAGCAACAACTGCGATGATTTCGGTTACGGATTCAGCGACCTATTCAGTTACCGCAATGAATGCGAATGGTTGTACTGCTAGTGCCTCAATTCAGATTACGAAAGATGCAGACTTGCCAACGCCAGTAATCACTTCACCAGCGACAGAATTAACTTGTAATGTAACAAGTATAGACTTAATTGCCACTGGTGGAGGTTCATATTTATGGAGTACTGGAGCAACGACTGCGATGATTTCAGTTACAGATTCAGCGACTTATACAGTGACAGCAATGAATGCGAATGGTTGTACTGCAAGTACCTCAATTCAGCTTACTAAAGATGCAGACCTACCAACGCCAGTAATCACTTCAATGGCTACGGAATTAACTTGTAATGTAACAAGTATAGACTTAACTGCCACAGGTGGAGATTCATACTTATGGAGCACTGGAGCAACAACTGCCATGATTTCGGTTACAGATTCGGCGTCTTATACAGTTACTGCAATGAATGCGAATGGTTGTACTGCAAGTACCTCAATTCAGCTTACTAAAGATGCAGACTTACCGACACCAGTAATCACTTCAACAGCGACAGAATTAACTTGTAATGTCACAAGTATAGACTTAACGGCAACTGGTGGAGATTCATACTTATGGAGCACTGGAGCAACAACTGCCATGATTTCGGTTACAGATTCGGCGACTTATACAGTTACTGCAATAAATGCGAATGGTTGTACTGCAAGTACCTCAATTCAGATTACTAAAGATGCAGACTTACCAACGCCAGTTATCACTTCAACGGCTACGGAATTAACTTGTAATGTCACAAGTATAGACTTAACGGCAACTGGTGGAGATTCATACTTATGGAGCACTGGAGCAACAACTGCCATGATTTCGGTTACAGATTCGGCGACTTATACAGTTACTGCAATGAATGCGAATGGTTGTACTGCAAGTACCTCAATTCAGATTACTAAAGATGCAGACTTACCAACGCCAGTTATCACTTCAACGGCTACGGAATTAACTTGTAATGTCACAAGTATAGACTTAATTGCCACTGGTGGAGGTTCATATTTATGGAGTACTGGTGCAACGACTGCGATGATTTCAGTTACAGATTCAGCTACTTATACAGTTACAGCAATGAATGCGAATGGTTGTACTGCAAGTACCTCAATTCAGATTACGAAAGATGCAGATTTGCCAACGCCAGTAATCTCTTCAACAGCTACAGAATTAACTTGTAATGTAACAAGTATAGACTTAACTGCCACTGGTGGAGATTCATACTTATGGAGTACTGGTGCAACGACTGCGATGATTTCGGTTACAGATTCTGCGACTTATTCGGTGACCGCAATGAATGCGAATGGTTGTACTGCAAGTACATCAATTCAGATTACGAAAGATGCAGACTTACCAACACCAGTTATCACTTCAACAGCAACAGAATTAAATTGTAATGTTACGAGCATAGACTTAACTGCCACTGGTGGAGATTCATACTTATGGAGCACTGGAGCAACAACTGCAATGATTTCGGTTTCGGATTCAGCTACTTACACAGTTACAGCAATGAATGCGAATGGTTGTACTGCAAGTACCTCAATTCAGATTACGAAAGATGCAGACTTACCAACGCCAGTTATCACTTCAACAGCAACAGAATTAAATTGTAATGTTACGAGCATAGACTTAACTGCCACTGGTGGAGATTCATACTTATGGAGCACTGGAGCAACAACTGCATTGATTTCGGTTTCGGATTCAGCTACTTACACAGTTACAGCTATGAATGCGAATGGTTGTACTGCAAGTACCTCAATTCAGATTACTAAAGATGCAGACTTACCAACGCCAATTATCACTTCAACAGCTACAGAATTAAATTGTAATGTTACGAGCATAGACTTAACTGCCACTGGTGGAGATTCATACTTATGGAGCACTGGAGCAACAACTGCATTGATTTCGGTTTCGGATTCAGCTACTTACACAGTTACAGCTATGAATGCGAATGGTTGTACTGCAAGTACCTCAATTCAGATTACTAAAGATGCAGACTTACCAACGCCAATTATCACTTCAACAGCTACAGAATTAACTTGTAATTTAACAAGTATAGACTTAACGGCAACAGGTGGAGATTCATACTTATGGAGTACTGGAGCAACAACTGCGATGATTTCAGTTACAGATTCGGCTACTTATACAGTTACCGCAATGAATGCGAATGGTTGTACTGCTAGTGCCTCAATTCAGATAATGAAAGATGCAGACTTACCAACACCAGTAATCACTTCAACGGCGACAGAATTAAACTGTAACGTTACGAGTATAGACTTAACTGCCACAGGTGGAGATTCATACTTATGGAGCACTGGAGCAACAACTGCGATGATTTCGGTTACAGATTCGGCTACTTATACAGTTACCGCAATGAATGCGAATGGTTGTACTGCAACTTCACAAGTTCATATTTTGAAAGATATAGCGGTTTTAAATTTAGAGATTGCGGACACTTTGTGTTTACAAAATGGTAGTTCATATTCTTTAAACTTTACAAACAATTCTGGTACTACCGTTACAGCAAGCCACGGTTTGATTAATGGTAATACGATTTCTAATATTCCTTCTGGGTTGGATGTGGAAATCTATATAACCGATGGCAATTGTACAGATACACTTTTGATCAATTACTCTTGTTCAATTCCTTTCGGTTCTATTGGTAGCACTGTTTTTGAAGACAATAACGGAAATGGTCAACAAGACGCTGGCGATGCCGGAATTCCTGGGGTTAAGGTTTATTTGCTTTCACAATCTGGCTCAACTTTAGATTCAACGTTAACCAATTCTAGTGGAGCTTATAGTTTCGATAGCTTGACATCTGGTACATATAGAGTGTTTTTTGATTTACCGGGAGGTTCGGTTTTCACTCAAGCTAATAATGGAGATGACACTAGTGACAGTGACGCAAATCCGAATACAGGTTTATCTAGTTTGATTACCATAGATACAAGTTTGCCACCTTCCGATCTTGGAAGAAATAATTTAACTGTTTTTGCAGGGATTGTATTAGCTCCCGAGTACGATCTTGCAGTTTTCAAAAGCGTAAATAATGCTTCTCCATCATTAGGAGATATAATCACCTATACCGTGTTACTCGTCAATGAGGGAAATACCACAATTAGTGATATTCAAGTTCTAGACTCCTTACAATCGGGTTTACAGTTGTTGAATTATGCAAGTTCATCGGGCACTTATACAGCCGCTTCGGGTATTTGGAATACTCCAATAATACATGCTGGAGATACTGCAACTTTGGCAATGACCGTAAAGGTAAATTGCAGAGGGGTGATTCTAAATACTGCTGAAATAGTAAGTATGGGAACAACTGATAGAGATAGTTCACCTAACAATCAAGTTATAACTGAGGATGATATTGATAATGTTTGTATTTCAGTAATTTATGAAGTTTGTCCAGTCCAAAATCTACCAGTGAGTTTGAGTATACCTTCAGGTCTTGGAACGTATCAATGGTTCCTTAATGGAGACGCAATCCCTAGTGCAACAAATTCAAGATATGAAACGATTTCTGGTGGTTCATACACTGTAGAGGTTAACGGAATTGGATATACTTCGTGTGCATTTACTGTTGTAGAAAATTGTATTTGCAAGCCAGTTATTTGTGCACCGTTTCTGATCAATAAAACAAAATAAAATGTTTTAAAGGGATATTGAAAAGCCACGAGGGAGACTTCGTGGCTTTTATTTTGGAAGCCTTTTCATAATCCACGTCATTTGACCACGATGGTTGGCGTAATGTTCTACCACATGAAACCATTTGCAGTAGTTATTCCAATTCCAATCTTTTGTTTCACCACCCAATAGCCAATCATCTTCACGTTTTTTGAGTTGTTTCTTCGTTTCGGCTCTTACTTCAGCGTAGGCATTTTTGTAATAACTTAATGGATTTCCTTTGATTTCTTTTCTCGCTTTCTCTCCTAAGTTCATAGCAGTTCCCCACTTTTTGGCGTTGTCTGGTGAGAAGTCATCCAAGCCGTGAAAAGTAAGATCTTGATAAATTACTTCGGTTGCTGCTAAATGGAGCATCAAAGAACCTATACTATTTGCATCTTCATCGAAGATAAAATCGAGCTGTTCTGTACTTAAACTTGAATGATAGGAAATAACAGAATTGCTAATCCAATCTAACATGGAAACTAAGGTGCCCATCTGAGGAGTAAATCCTTCCAGTGGGCCAATGTGATTGATATTTGGAGGTGAATTAAGACTAGCAAAACTTGGAATTACAATTCCTGAACTTGCCAAAGAACCAACTCCTATTGTCTGAAGAAACTTACGTCTATTTTGAGTCATAGTTTTTGAGAATTTGTTTGGGAACGGTTTAAATGAAACTGGATTGCACATATCTTCCATTTTTTTGAGAAAAACTTAGCAAATTCCCCCAAACTTTAGCTAAGTAATTAATGTTCACTATTATTGTAAATACAAGACTAAGCTATGCAATTTGAACTTACATCGGAATTTGAACCCAAAGGAGACCAGCCACAGGCAATTGAAAAACTGGTAGATGGTTTAAACAAAGGTGATCGATCCCAGGTACTTCTAGGGGTTACAGGTTCTGGAAAAACTTTTACCATTGCAAATACCATTGCACAAGTTCAAAGACCCACAATTATTCTTTCTCATAATAAAACACTAGCGGCTCAACTTTACGGTGAATTCAAGCAGTTTTTTCCAAATAATTTAGTAGAATATTTCATCTCTTATTACGATTATTACCAACCAGAGGCTTTTATTGCTAGTACAAATACGTACATAGAAAAAGACCTTCAAATCAATCAGGAGATTGATAAACTTCGTTTGAGAGCTGTTTCCTCTTTGATGTCGGGTAGGAGAGATGTTATTATCATTGCTTCTGTTTCATGTATATATGGTGCTGGTAACCCAGAGGAGTTTCGCAAAAGTGTTGTACAGGCGAAAGTGGGTGATGTAATAAGTAGAAATCAATTTCTTCATGGTTTAGTGGCGATACTTTATTCCAGAACCACTCATGATTTTGGTAGGGGTACTTTTAGAGTTAAAGGTGATACTGTAGATATTTACCCTAGTTATGCAGACTATGCATATCGCATATTTTTCTGGGGGGACGAAATTGAGGCAATCCAACGAATAGAGCCAAATTCAGGTAAGAAAACTGAACAGCTAAAATCATTTGCACTATTTCCTGCAAACTTATTTGTAACGGGAAAAGATGTAATGCATAATTCAATCAAAGAAATTCAAGATGATTTGATCAAACAAATCAAATATTTTGAAAATGAAGGGCTTCCTGCTGAATCACAAAGAATTCAAGAAAGAACTGAGTTTGACCTAGAAATGATGCGTGAGTTGGGTTATTGCTCTGGAATTGAAAATTACTCTAGGTATTTTGACCGAAGGGAGCCAGGGCAAAGGCCATTTTGCTTGCTTGATTACTTCCCTGAAGATTTCTTGTTGGTTGTAGATGAAAGTCATGTTTCTCTTCCGCAGGTGCGTGCCATGTATGGTGGTGATAGGTCTCGAAAAACAGCTCTTGTAGAATACGGTTTTAGACTTCCATCTGCCATGGATAATAGGCCACTTAAGTTCAATGAATTTGAAGACTTAATCAATCAAGCGATTTATGTAAGTGCAACTCCCGCGGATTATGAAATTCAGAAAGCTGATGGAGTAGTGGTAGAGCAAGTGATTCGACCAACTGGTTTATTAGACCCAGAAATTGAAGTACGTCCTAGTATGAATCAGATAGATGATTTGCTAGAAGAAATTAATATTAGAGTTGAGAAAAAAGAAAGAGTGCTCGTTACGACTTTGACCAAAAGAATGGCAGAGGAGTTAAGCAAATTCTTAGATAGAGTAGGAGTGAAAGGGAGGTACATTCACTCAGAAGTTAAGACTTTGGACAGAGTTGAGATACTTAGGGAGTTAAGGTTGGGAGTATTTGATGTACTCGTAGGGGTAAACCTTTTGAGAGAAGGTTTAGATTTACCTGAGGTGTCTTTGGTTGCAATTATGGATGCCGATAAAGAGGGTTTCCTTCGCGATAATAGATCTTTGATTCAAACCATAGGTAGAGCAGCAAGAAACTCTGAGGGAAAGGTGATCATGTATGCTGATAGAATTACCGGCTCAATGCGAGGGGCTATTGATGAGACAAACAGGAGACGTGCGATACAAATGGCGTATAATGAAGAACACGGAATTACGCCAACTACAATTTTGAAAAGTACGGACGCTATTATGGAGCAAACAGCTGTTGCTGATTCAAAGCCAAACCCAAAAGCATACTACGTAGAACCAACAGAATACAATATTGCTGCGGATCCCGTTACTGCTTATTTATCTTTAGATCAATTGAAAAAGTTGATGAAAGAAACCCAAGATAAAATGGAGAAAGCCGCAAAGGAACTCAACTTTATGGATGCCGCTAGGTTTAGAGATGAATTCTTACAACTTCAGGATCGTATCAAGAAAACTGAGGAAGCCCAAGTTTAAGTGGGTTAATTGTATTTAAAAAAGCCTAAAAACTTTCGTTTCTAGGCTAATTAGTATTTTGAAGAGGTAAGTTTTATCCAAATAAAGCAGCACCTCCGCCTATTAATATGGCTAAGACTAATACGAGAGCATAAAAGCCAAAAATTATTGCAGTGAAGATTCCCATGAACTTGTAAACACTATGATGTTTGCCCATAGCTGTAGCTAGTAGTTCAGCGTCTTGTTCTTCAATTGCTCTTTTTCCGGAAATGGCAAATTGATAAAGATATAGACTTGGGAAAAAGTAAATTGCTCCTATGGCTACATATACGAATCCTAAAACAGAGGGATTAAAAGCGGCTAGAGAAGGGTTGTTCGTCATATTGGACATGGTGGATAGAAAAGCACTTACACCAATACCTAAGGTCACCATTAAGCCACATGAAACAAATCCAATTATTGCTAAGAATTTAGCCCATTTAGCCATATTTTGTAAATAATATTGGCTAGTATCGTTAAAGGCTAAACCGTTTATTTCGAAGTTTAATTTGTCTTCCATCTAAATATTATTTTTTAAAGGGTTCAACACAAAAAGCTAGCCAGATTTGTAAATGGACTGGTGTTTTAGAGAAAAATAGATTTCCTTTAAGAGGTCTAGTAATTCGCTTGTAATTGAATCCTTAGAGCATTTCCTTGTTGGTGATTAACAGGTTTTAATGCGTCTTCGAAAGTTCTATCCGACAACATATACAACATTACAATTTCAAAGTATTTATTGATCACGAGTTCAAATCCAACCTCTAAATCTTTTACTAAATAAGACCTTGCGTCTGTTTCAAACTTTTTTCCACCATCATAATATTGATATTTGATAAAAGGTATGATCACATTTTTATCAGTTTGTATCCTATACATGAGCTGGGCATAACCACCTTTCAAGTTTTGTAGCTCAGTGGACATGGTTTTTGTATTAAACTGAGGTCCCTTACCAATGTTGTATTCCGCTTGGAAACCGAATGGTTGAGGGTATACAATTAAAGAAGCAGCTATACGCTCATCGTCCCAAAGAGTTTGGCGATTTAAGTTTTCGTCACTGATTGGGATATTGTATTTACCCTTATAGGCTTGAATTCCAGCTTCGATGATTTGTTCGTTTTTTAACTGAAATGGGTATGTGAACCGAGAAACAACGTGGAGGTTATCGTTTGTTTCACTCCTTCCTGCTCCTTGGCCATTATATGCACCCAATGCAAACATTCCGTAATCTCCTGACCCTTTAAGCCCAGACCTTGTAAGGTAAGATAGTCTTTGTCTCACATCAACTGGAGCATAGTAGAAAAATACTCCCAAATCACGCTCATCTTTTGCGGCACTATTGATTGCATCATTTCTATCTAGGGCTAACCTATTACTTGACGATTGCATATTTTCAAACCCATAGGGAACCTTACTTTGCCCAATTCGGAATCTTGCTGTTCTTTCATCATCCAGAGCAAGGTCAAAATATGCGTCCTTTAATCCGAGTCCATGAATAACAGAGCTACTAACACCCGTTGCCATATCAAATTGTAAATAGGCATACATTCTTTTTGATACATTTCCGGCTAGCCTAATACGAGCTCTTCTCAGAAAGAATCCACCATCTTTTCCCAGTGACTTGTCGCACTGCTCGCACTTTAGATTTTCATTCGTTTCAAATAATCGATTATAACGGAGTTGGGTATAGCCTCCAAGTCTCATTCTTTCGTACCAGTTGGAGCTTATTTCTGTAATTTCTTGAGCTTTTGATTTAGTTGTGCATACAAAAGTTATAATCAGCATCATAGCGATGCTGGTTAGGTAATTCTTCATTTTTATGATTTATATTGGTAAAAAAAAGCCCGAAATTAATCGGGTCTTTTGGTAAGCTACTTTACTTTAAATTTCCTGCGATGTAATTCACCGCTAATGCTATCAGAATTGAAACGGTCATACCCAAAACAAGCTTCCCAAAGTCTTGTGTGATAATAGGGAACAGTTTCTTCATTTTTCTATGCTTAGATAAGGTCGTAATCGCCATTTCTCTTCCAGATAAAAGTCCTATAAAAACCCAGGTTGTGGACATTGGGACAGAGTTAAGCTCTTTGAAAAAGAAGAGAATGAATGCGTATACAAAGTCAATTATGGTTGCTGATCTTACGTATTTTGTATTCGTTTTGCTGAGTACAATTTTTTGAATCTTTCCTCCACCTTCTCTGAAAATCAAGAAAATGATCGCTGTAAAGAATACCAAAATAAACAGCAACATATTGAAAGAAATCTCTCTTGGTAAAAACACTGCAATATTGGCAACGTCATGAGTTAACCAGCTCCACCATAAAAAACCTGTGGAAACCCATTGAAGCTTTCTCCATTTATCTTTATTCTTGTCTCTAACGCTGCCTTTTTCATCAAGTACTTTCGATATTACTATCCAAAATATATAGGCGGTAATAGCGGCCACTCCATAACCTAAAATTGTCTTCAACACCATTTCTTTGAAAACATCCATCGTTATGAAAGTTGCCAAGATTAGGAATGAAGTACTAACAGGAATTCCTATTCTGGTTAGTACAATAAGTATCAAAGGAGCAATTCCATGATACCATTCTACTTGAACAAATGGAATTTTGGCAAGTCTACCATAGGAAATATCACCATTATAAGTAAACCAGCTATAAGCGATTGTGAAAACAAGTCCTAATGAAGCAAATAATGCCAAATAGTACCAAGGTGTCTTTTTGTTTGAAGACATCCATGTTCCCAATGTTTGGATGGAGTCATTTGCAACCACCGAGTAGGATGCAAGTAGAAAAAAGGTAATTGAGTAAAATTGTTCCATAAGGGTTTGTTTTGGAATAATAGAAATCTAACTAGTTCATAAATGATCTAAATATTAAAAATAGAGAACCTGAAATAAACATTGAAACGGGAAGCGTAAGCACCCAAGCTATGAGGATATTTCTTATTGTACTTTTCTGTAAGTTCCCAAGTCCTTTGCTCGCAACCATGGTACCGGCAATTCCAGACGATAAGGTATGTGTTGTTGATACTGGCATCCCAAGTCCTGACGCCAACCCAATCGTAGCAGCGGCAACTAATTCGGCTGATGCTCCTTGAGCGTATGTAAGGTGAGATTTTCCTATTTTCTCGCCGATCGTAACTACAATACGTTTCCAGCCAAACATCGTCCCGAATCCTAAAGAGAGAGAAACCATTAAAATTACCCAAAATGGGGCATAATCAATAGCTTTTCTAATACCAGATTCTTCATTAACGGCCAATTCCTTCAACCTGCTTTTCTGCTGTTCTGAAAGGCTATTTTTGTTAATTTCTAATAGTTGTTTCGTATTGTTAGAAATCTGAAGAATTGTTCGACGAATAGATGGTTTATGACTTTCTGAGTTGGAGCTTACCGTGGTATTTAAAAAGATTAGTTCTTCATTTAAACTTTGGACAAGTTTAAAGCTCTCAGGGTTTTGTTGGTCAAAATTAGCTTTTTCTACTAATTGACTAATTTCTGCGATTTCTGGTTGTAAGTTAGAAAGGGATTTTTCCGAGTGGGTTGCAAAATAGCTTGGAAGTACCCCAATTAGAATAAGCATGATAAGCCCAATTCCTTTTTGCCCATCATTACGACCGTGAGCAAAACTTACTAAAGTACAAGTTGAAATCAATGTCCATTTTATCCACTTAGGTGGTTTAGAGTCTTTTTTAGGCTCCTCAAATAACTCATCTCTACGCTTTTTATTGACTACATTTTTAATAATGTACATTAAAAGCATTGCCAGGCTAAAACCAATTACTGGAGCCATTAACAGTCCAGAAAAGACTTTAATTACCTTATCCCAGTTAAGAGCAGCAAGGCCAGTATCGTTAGTCGGCAAAAAAGCAAAACCTATTCCTACCCCAAGTATTGAGCCTATTAACGTATGTGAGCTAGAAGATGGTAAGCCAAAATACCAAGTTCCGAAATTCCAAAGAATAGCAGAAATTAGGATGGACATCACCATTGCGATGGTGTGGTAGACATTTAAGTCTATTACAAGATCAATGGGAAGTAGATTTATAATACTCAATCCAACTCCCAATCCACCGGTAATAACACCAATGAAGTTGAAAACTCCGGAGAGTATAACTGCTTGAGTAGGGCCAAGTGATTTTGTGTAAATAACAGTGGCGACAGCATTTGCTGTATCGTGAAATCCATTGATAAATTCAAAGACACAAGCTGCTAAAAGTGCAAGCCCTAATAATAGTAAAACACTAAGCTCAATATCGGGCATTAATGCATTGCTTGTTATGATTGTAGGTAAAGTTCACTAATAAGCTGCAAAATTAATTCTTTGCTTTGAGTAAACCCATTTTCTAATATTAAGTAAATGTTAACTTTCTTAATATTAGAATTTAAGTAATAAAGAGCCAGAGCTTTATAGGTCTTTTTCCTGTATTTTATTTACAAAAAAAAGCAGATCACGAGTGACCTGCTTTTTCTAATATCAAAATATTTTACAACAAGATATTTCCATCCATTTCAGCAGGAATGGCTACATCCATGATGCTTAGTATTGTTGGAGCTATATCTCCCAACTTTCCGTCTTTAGGTTTTCCATGGTAGTCATTATCAACCACAATGAAAGGAACAAGGTTGAGTGAGTGAGCAGTATTTACTGTTTTGTCGTCATTGAGCATATAGTCTGCATTACCATGATCTGCAATGATAAGAGATGTATAGCCATTCGCGATACCCGCTTCCACAACGTCTTTTAAACAAGCGTCTACAGTTTCTACGGCTTTTACAACTGCTTGGAAATCTCCAGTATGACCTACCATATCTGGGTTTGCAAAGTTGAGACACACAAAGTCGACATCACCCTTCCTAAGCTCAGGTACAATTTTGTCTCTTATATCTTTAGCAGCCATTTCTGGTTTCATGTCATAAGTAGCTACATCTTTTGGTGATGGAGCCATCAATCTGCTTTCTCCGTCAAATTCTCTCTCTCTACCGCCTGAGAAGAAAAACGTAACGTGAGGATATTTCTCAGTTTCGGCAATTCTTATCTGTTTTTTACCGGCAGCAGATAGAACCTCTCCTAATGTATTTACCAAATTATCCTTTTCATAGATAACTTCCACGTTCTTGAAAGTCTCGTTATAATTTGTCATCGTAAGATACTTAAGCTTAAGAGCTTTCATGTTTTGCTCAGGAAAGTCTTTTTGCGTAAGCACTTCTGTAATCTCTCTACCTCTATCTGTTCTAAAGTTGAAACAAAGTACAACGTCACCTTCTTGGATTGTTGCAACAGGCTTTCCATCTCTATGTTCAACCACAATAGGTTTCATGAATTCGTCGGTAACACCATTGTCGTATGCCTCTTGAATTACACTTGCCAATCCGCCGTTGCTGACGCGAGTTTCACCTTCTCCTTTTACCATAGCATCATAGGCTAATTTTACACGATCCCATCGCTTATCACGATCCATGGCGTAATATCTTCCTACAATTGATGCGATTTTCCCTCCAGTAGTAGCAAGTTTAAGTTGTAACTCGTTTATAAAGTCCTTGCCCGATTTAGGATCACAATCTCTACCATCTAAAAAAGCATGAACATAAAAGTCTTTCACTCCTGCCTCAGAAGCGATATCACATAGGCCCATCAAATGGTCAATATGTGAATGGACTCCGCCGTCTGATACCAAACCAATGAAGTGTACATTTTTACCTTCTGCCTTGGCGTAGTTAAGTGCATTTACAAGAACCGGCTCTTTCGCTAAGTTTCCGTTTCGTACGTTTAGGTTGATTTTTTCTAGTTCCTGATACACTACTCTACCAGCTCCTAGATTCATATGACCCACTTCGGAATTTCCCATTTGACCATCTGGCAAGCCTACTGCATTTCCAGAAGCTTCCAAAGTGCTATTTGGGTATTTGGCCATTAGGCTTTTGAAAAAAGGAACATTGGCTGCTTCAATTGCAGATCTCCATTCTTCGCCTTTTTTGGGAATACCCCAGCCATCCAATATTAATAGTTGTACTTTCTTATTCAATTTCGTAGTGTTTTTGGTATTACAAATTTACATTTTATTCCGCTGCTTCGTACAAAAGTGTGCTTGAATTATTAGCACGAAGTACTGTTTTAGCAGCTTTTTCTATATCCTTGATTTCAATGTTTTTAACTAAGTCTTTGTCCACATTTACCCATTCTGCATTTCCTGCATTTGCCGCCATTGCAAGGTTCATTGCTCTATTTAGGAGTTCAACTTCTGAAAACAGCATGGTGGATTCTGACTGGTTCTTAACTTTTTCAAGTTCTTTTTCATCATACTTCTCATTCATGAATGCTGCGACAATTTGATCTACAGCTTCATTTGCCTTTTCAAGACTCACTCCCTTATTTACATTTCCTTGTATAACAAGCAATCCCGTATCAAGGGAGGCTGTAACGTAACTAGAGATATTATTAAAGAGCTTTTGGTCTTTTACAAGAGTGGTGTACAATCTCGAAGACTTACCTCTACCTAACATATCGCTAAGTAAATCAGTTGCATGAAAATCTTTCTCAAACCTTCCCGGCATTTTATAAGCCTTATAGACGGCAGATAAAGGGACTTTGGCACTTGTTCTCATTATCCTAGCTTCCAATTGCTCTTCTTCTTGCGGGAAGCTTTTTTCTACTTTTTCACCGGCCGGAATTGGCCCAAACCATTTTTCAGCCAAATCTTTGATTTGCTCTATTTCAAAATCCCCTGCAACAACTAAGTTCGCGTTATTTGGCCTATAGAATTTAAAGAAAAATGCTTTTACATCTTCCATGGTTGCATCCTCTATATGGCTAATCTCTTTACCAATGGTCGCCCATTTGTAAGGATGTTTTTCGTAAGCCAATGGTCTTAGTTTCAACCAAACATCTCCGTAAGGTTGATTTAAGTACCTTTGTTTGAATTCCTCAATTACTACTTTACGTTGTATCTCGAGTACTTCTGGGTCAAAAGAAAGACTCATCATTCGGTCAGATTCTAACCAAAATGCCGTTTCAATATTTTCTGCTGGAAGAGTTATATAGTAGTTGGTAATATCAGGAGAGGTGAAAGCATTATTTTCACCGCCAACCAGTTGCAATGGTTCGTCGTACGAAGGTATGTTTTTAGAACCACCAAACATCAAATGCTCAAATAGGTGAGCAAAGCCAGTTTTGTGTTCATCCTCATCTCTGCTTCCGACATTATATATCAGATTAAAAGCTGCAATAGGAGTTGTTTTGTCTTTATGAAGGTAGACATTGAGGCCGTTGGCCAATTGAAAATGCTCGTAATTTATCATAGGGAATAATTAGGGCAAAAATAAGAACCTAAACCGAGCATCAGCTAATTTTTGATTTATTTAATATGAATCGTCCATTTTAGATAAGGATGGAATGATTGAATGGCATCATAATTGAAATTACTTTTTCATTGAAACTAATTTTTTGAAAAATGAAAAAACTACTATTTCTACCACTATTTGCTTTACTATTTAATGCTTGTACTTCAAGCGATGTTGAACCCAAAAAAGAGTTTGTTGGCAAATGGAAAATTAACTCATTTCAAGTCAATTTGAAAATGTCTGGTGAGCAACCAGAAAATGAAGTTGAGGACGTTTCCGGAAAGGAAATAATACTGGAATTTAAGGAAGATGGGACTTTTACTTCTTCTTATGTACCCACAGGTGATGAGGATTTTGAGCTTTTCCCTGTTTCTACCGCTACGTACAGTGTTCAAAATGATGAGTACATTTTGATTTCATCCAAAAACGAAATGGGTGATAACGAAACTATTAAATATAAGTATGAGATCAACAATGACCAGTTGGTATTATCTATGGATAAAGAATTGGTAAAGGAGGCATTTGCAAATGCTTTAAAACTGGAAGCTGCTGCGTTAGCTGCATTTGGAATTACAGCTGAAGATCTGTTGTTAGAAATTTTCGTAGATATTGAATCTTATGACTTAAGTATCTTAATGGTAAAAGCCAACTAACAGCCAAGAACTAATAAAAAGAAAGGCATCTTTTCAACTTGAGAAGATGCCTTTTTTACTTTTTATGCATAGGTAGATTTGATGCTTTTCTATTCCATAGGTGGCGTTGGTGGTCTATTTCCATCTTCTCCCATTGGTGGTGGTGGTCTATCTCCCATAGGAGGGCCGCTATTACCTTCAGGACCATTTTTGCCTTTTGGAGGACCTTTTTTCGGATGCATTATATCCCTCAACAAATTATCAAAATCACTCTTTTGACTTTCATTACATATATTTCGAATGGCTTCAAAGTGAATATAGGTCAGCTTATCCCTTTCTGTTTCTAAGCGTCCAATGTTTTGAACAAACTCGGTTTGTTCTTCCACGTCTTTTTGATCCCTCAAGCCTTTGAAAAATAGATCTTTGTAAATTCTTAAAGAATCCCCAATTGACTTCATCTTGAGTTCATGTTGATCGATAAGCAGTTTTAATTCGGCAGTTTGATTTTTGTCAAAATTTAATTGTTCACCTAAGAAAGGCCGCTTATTAACTTTTCCTGGTTTATCACCAAAGAACTGAACTCCAGCTAATATGAGGTTGGCTATGAGAAGTATGGATATTACCCACAACCATATTTTAGAATTGATTTTCATTTTAGTTTTCTTTTTACAAGGGTTTTATGCCTCATTGGTTCTTAGTAAAGTTCTAAATCATTCGATGTATTTAGGTTGTAAGTTTCAATAAACTGATCCTTTTCGCTTAGAGATGGATCTTGGCTTTTTCCTATTTTCTGAATGGTTAAAACATTCATACTCACAGCAATGAGCAATAAGGGAACAACAACTGCGGGTTTGAGCAACCATCTTAATTTCGGTTGTTGTATTAATTCTGATTCCATTCTTGCTTTAAGTCTGGTATAGAAAAAGTCTTGTGGCTCGGCTCTTTCTATTTTATCAAAAGAGCCCAAGGTTTCTTCTATTTGTTTCTCAAAATTTCTGTTTTTATTCATAATTGAAATTCTGTTTATAATAATTTTCTAATTCTTTTTTTAAGTTTTGCTTCGCTCTGAAAATCAAGGATTCAACTGATGATTTACTCATGTCCATTACCTCGGTTATTTGTTCGTAACTCAAGCCTTCAATATTATGTAGCGTATAGGCTACTTTTTGGTTTTCAGGCAAAATCGAAATTGCGGCAAATAGTCTTTTGGCATTTTCCTTTTGTTCTAGCTGTATTCCTGGATGTTCAAAATCCTTCCCTTGGTGCACCAATTCGTCATTTTTGCCAAATAGACTTGTAATAAAGCTGAATCTTTTGGCTGTTTTCTGGCGTCGAATACGTTCCAAAGACTTATTCGTAGCAATGCGATAAATCCAAGTAGAGAGTTTTGATTCTCCCTTAAACTTTTCGATCGATTGATAAACCTCAATAAATACTTCTTGTGCTAGATCTTCGGCCTCGGTATGTTGTTGCGTAATAGACAATACCGTGTTGTACACTCTACCTTGGTACTGATCGACCAAGTGTTTGAATGCGGATTCATTTCTAGCTTTGAGTTGTATTAAAAGGTCTTTTTCTTCCAAAAAACTTTGTTAACTATTTACTTAGATGTAAGTCCGAAAAAAAACTTGTGCACTTTTTAAAATAAATTATTCCTCGGGGCGAAATAATTTTTGTAGGCCATAAATAAACTTACGAAGTACCTGGTCTCCACAAGCTCTATATTGTTCTTGCTTAGGGTTACGGAAAAAAGCGTTAATCTCACTTTTGCTCAATCTTAGATCCATTGTTTTGAGTGCCGCCAAAATATCTTCGTCGGTATAGCTCAACGCGATTTTCAGTTTGCGGAGAATTAGATTGTTATTTAATCTTACCTCTGGGGGAGGTGTTTTGCCATCTTTTTTTCCTCTTTGCGAAATAATGAATCCATTCAAGAAAATAGCTAATTCTTGATCAACCATAGCCTTAAAGTCCTCATCAGAGTCTTTTTTGAGCCAATTACTCACCGTAGCTCTATCTACTTCAAGTTCGGCAAAACCAAAAACTTTTATCATTTCTGAATCGCTAAGGTCAAAAGCATAGCGTAATCGGCGAAGAATATCATTATTGTCCATCACTGGCAAATATAAGGATTGCCAATCGACATATTAGTGACTTTTGAACAGGTAAATTTGCTGAAAGGAAGTTTTGCTTTAATAATTACCCTAAATTTAGGCTTCTAAAATGTACAAATGAAGATCAAAATAGGACACGGATATGATGTCCATCAGCTAGCAGAAGGGTATAAACTGACACTTGGAGGTATAGAAATTCCTCATCATGTAGGTTCCATGGGGCACTCAGATGCCGATGTTTTACTGCATGCAATATGCGATGCAATGTTAGGTGCATTGTCACTGGGAGATATAGGATTGCATTTCAAAAATACAGACCCACAATGGAGAGGTGCAGATAGCAAAATTTTCTTGAAGGAAGTAAATCGCATGATTAACGAGAAAGGCTGGAAACTTGGAAATATAGATTCTACCTTGATTTTGCAAGAACCCAAAATTGGAAAGTATGTACCGGCTATGAAAACCGCAATTGCAACAGCCTTAGGAATAGAAGAAGATTGTATCAGCATTAAAGCGACAACAGCAGAAACCATGGGTTTTGTAGGAAGAAAAGAAGGCCTAGAGGCTCATGCCGTATGCCTCTTGTTCGGTATTTGATCACTGGATGCAATTATTACTTATTAAACTTGTCTTCTTATAGCCTTAAATGAAATCTTTCGTCTAAATGAGACGAGCTAGAAAGGCAACCCAAGAACAAGTAAATGTTGAATCGGGAATATTACACGGTTTACAAACCGTTTTAACCAAAACAAAAAATATGAAATTAAAGCTTCTCATTTTATTAGCAATTAGCAGTGTAGCGTACACTCAACAAATCACCATCGGTGATAATGCTGGGGACGTCACTTTTGAAGAATACAATCCTAAATCTACGCTCGTAGTAGATGCCAATGTGCCTACTAGAGCTAAGTTTCCGTTTATAGATGTACACAATCATCAATGGAGCATGGACACAAAAGCAAGCCTTGATGGACTAATCGAAGATATGGATAGCCTGAATATGCGTGTCATGGTAAACCTTAGTGGGCGAGGCTGGACTAGAGAGGTTGACAAATCAACTGCAATTTTGGAAAGTTATATTGGAGCTGTAAATGAAAACTATCCAGATCGTTTTGTGATTTTCACAAACATAGATTTCAACGATATTGACAAGCCAGGATGGACAGAGCGTGCCGTAAAAATGCTTGAAGATGATGTTAAAAGAGGAGCAAAAGGTTTAAAGATTTATAAGTCACTCGGATTTTCGGTAACCAATAGTGATGGATCTATCGTAGCAGTAGATGATGCTCGCATAGACCCTGTGTGGGCAAAAGCTGGCGAATTAGGAATACCAGTATTGATTCACACAGCAGATCCAGCTCCTTTCTGGGACCCGTTGAATGCAATGAACGAGCGTTGGTTGGAATTGAAAACTCACCCACGAAGAAAGAAAGACGCTTCCAAAGGAGATTATTCATGGGAAGAATTGATTGAGCAACAACATAACGTTTTCAGAAAAAACAAAAACACAACTTTTATTGCCGCACACATGGGATGGTACCCAAATAACCTACCCAAGCTAGATAGTATTCTTACTGAAATGCCAAATGTAATGGTGGAAATAGGTGCAGTAATTGCAGAGCTTGGTCGCCAGCCAAGAGCGGCGAATAAGTTCTTTACAAAATGGCAAGATAGAGTGCTTTTTGGAAAAGATTCTTGGAAGCCAGAAGAGTACGAAACTTACTTTAGGGTTTTAGAAACTGAAGATGAATATTTCAGGTATCATAAGAAATATCACGCTTATTGGCCAATGTACGGACTCGGCTTGTCTGATACTGTCTTGAAAAAATTATACTACAAAAATGCCCTAAGAATCATTCCTGGATTGGATGCAAGTGCTTTTCCAGAGTGATTTTGCTTAAGTTTTGTTTTTACTAAAGAGCCATAATCAGATTGTGTTTTTTATGAAAAAAAGAGAGCTTTTTATTGGCTTAAGAGACGGTCTAGCAGTTAGTATACATGATGTAGAAAATGGTTTGAAATGTAAATGTATTTGCCCGAAATGCGGAAATTTATTAGTTGCACATCAAGGAAAAAACATTGCATGGCATTTCAAACATCATAATTCAGAGGATTGTGAAGGTGCTTTAGAGTCAAGTATCCATTTGGCAGCGAAACAGTTATTGCTAGGAAAAAAAATATTTTACCTTGGTAAGCTTTATAAAAAAGTTGAAGGAATTGGTTTTTTAAAAATATTAGACCCAAAACGGAAAGGATTCAAGAGTAAAGAAGTAATTCTAGAACAGGAGGTTGCTAACTTCAAACCTGATGTTATTGTAAAATGTGATGTTGAAATAGCAGGTATAACCTATGAAAGAATACTTTTTGTGGAGATTTATGTAACTCATGAAGTTGATGAAGTAAAAAGGAAAAAGATTATAGATTATGGTACTTCTGCAATCCAAATAGACTTGAGTAATACTGATAGGATTGCATCAATTAAAGATATTTGGAAAGAAATGAAATTGCAGAGAAATCTTGAATGGATTTATAATTCAAGAAGTGATAAACTGACAGCCAAAGCAATCCTGAAAGAAAAAACAGAACTAGAAAATCGAAAGCGTCAAAATGAAATTATGCAGAAAGAGAAGATTGATAGTGATAGCATAACTTACGAATACCAATCGAAAAAATTTGAGAATAGTGGACTTTCGAAATTCAAAATATACGGTTACTTTTACAGAAAACATACATCTAATGATGGCGTTGTTTATTGTCCAAAACTACAAGATAAACTGAACCCTAAGTTATCAATAACTGAATGTGAGTCTTGTGATTATCATGAAGGTATTTTTCCTCAATCTGTAAGTTTTGAATACTCGAGGTTCTCTTTGTGTAGTTTAAATCGTGAAAGTCGATTAGGAAGTATTGAATTCGTCAAATCAAAAAATAAAAGATAGTCAAAATTGGATGAGACATGTGACAATCTTCGACAAAATTTGTGAAAAATGAGCAAAAAGATTTCCTAGCTTTATGGGGGAAATCCTTTTTTGCTTAATGCCAGGTCTGTTTCTTGTATTAAGTGTATATTTGACAATTAAAAACAAATTTAGAAATGCTCTTACTAGGAATAGACATAGGAACCTCATCCATCAAAGCATCTGTAGTGGATGCAGAAACTAAGAAAGTTGTAGCTTCGGCCCAGTACCCCGATAAGGAAGTTGCCATAGATTCTCCAAAGCCGGGTTGGGCTGAGCAAGAGCCAGAAATGTGGTGGGAGAACACTAAAAAGGCTATCAAGCGAGTAATAAATGAGGGAGATTTTAACCCCAAAAGAATTGCCTCTATAGGGATATCTTATCAAATGCATGGCTTAGTGATGGTCGATAAAGATCAAAAAGTATTAAGACCAAGTATCATATGGTGCGATAGCCGAGCTGTGGAAATAGGAGCAAAGGCTTTTGAAGAAATAGGAGAGGAGAAAGCATTAAGTAGATTGTTGAATTCTCCTGGGAACTTCACAGCGTCTAAACTCGCATGGGTGAAGCAAAATGAACCAGCCTTGTTTGAGAAATGCTATAAGGTTATGCTACCGGGTGATTTTATAGGAATGAAACTCACAGGAGAAATTACCACTTCTAACTCAGGCTTGTCAGAAGGGATATTTTGGGATTTTTGCGATAATCAAGTATCAAACGATGTAATGAAGCAATATGGTTTCGGCATGGATTTGATTCCAGCTATAAAACCTGTTTTCTCAAATCATGGAGAAATAACAAAAGAGGTGATGGGTGAATTGGGTTTACCTCTCGGTATTCCTGTAAGTTATAAAGCTGGAGATCAGCCTAATAATGCTTTATCGCTCAACGTCCTTAACCCTGGAGAAATTGCGGCTACGGCAGGTACAAGTGGTGTTGTATACGCTGTAAGTGATCAAGTATCTTATGACGAGAAATCAAGAATTAACTCTTTTGCACACGTAAATCACCAATTGGAGGATCAAACAAGAATTGGAATTTTACTTTGTATCAATGGAACTGGAATTCTTAATAGTTGGGTAAAACACAATGTAGGAAAAGGACTTGATTATCCGGAAATGAACAAGGCCGCCGAAAGTGTTGCTATTGGTAGCAATGGCTTGGTGGTGCTACCATTTGGTAACGGTGCTGAGCGAATGCTAGAAAACAAGCAAGTTGGTGCACATTTCCAGCACTTGAACTTTAATCAGCATACAGATGCTCATATTTTTAGAGCAAGTCAGGAAGGAATTGCCTTTTCTCTCAAGTATGGTTTTGACATGATGCAAGCAAATGGAGTAGACCCAAAAGTGATTCGTGCTGGAAAAGCAAATATGTTCCTTAGTGATGTTTTTTCAGATGCTTTGGTAAATGTAACTAATATACCGGTAGAGCTTTATGATACAGATGGAGCCAAAGGTGCAGCACTTGGAGGAGGTTTTGGAGCTGGATTGTTTACATCTCTTGAAAGTGCAATGTCAGGCTTAACTTTACTCAAAACCATATCACCTGATGCTTCTAAAAATGAAGCCTATCAAGATGCATATTACAAATGGGAGAAAGCTTTGGCTTGTCTACTTTGAACCAAACAAGACTGAAGCAAGTTTCTAAATAAAGATTAAAACATAAAAAATACATGGCACAAATTACATTAAAAGGAAACGCAATAAATACAAGTGGTAACTTACCTGAAATAGGACAAGCTGCAGCAAATTTTGATTTAGTTAAGAACGACTTATCAAAAGTAAACTTGGATAATTATAAAGGACAAAAAGTCGTTTTGAATATATTTCCAAGTATAGATACTGGTACTTGTGCGGCTTCGGTGCGTAAGTTTAACCAAGAAGCTGCGAATCTAAACAACACAAAGGTTTTATGTATTTCTAGAGATTTACCATTTGCTCAGGCACGTTTTTGTGGAGCAGAAGGACTTAATAATGTAGAAACACTATCTGACTTTGCAACTGGAGATTTTGGCAAAAATTATGGACTTGATATCATTGACGGCCCATTAGCCAATTTGCACTCAAGAGCAGTTGTAGTTTTGGACGAGCAGGGAAATGTTACTTATACAGAGCAAGTTCCAGAAATCGTTGACGAACCAAATTACGATGCGGTATTGAAGGTTTTGGCATAAAAAGATTACAATCGGTAATAAAAAAGACACTCAGCAATGGGTGTCTTTTTTCTATTCGGTATTACCCAAAATACTTTTATCATAAAGAAATTAACCTAAAGGGACTTACAGATCTTTTGTTCCCTTATAGGAGACTGGCTGTCCACTTACAGTAAAGAATGCTTCAATACTATTCCCTGTGATTACTGCTAGTTTTTCGCCGCTACTCCCGTTGATTTGAAAAGTGTTGTCACCTATTTCTACCACAGTTACACCTTTTATTAGTTCTGGCGAAGATTGTGTTATGTTTCCAGATTCTACGGTACTTATGACATTATAATCAACCGTTGTTTCGGTGATTTTTGTAATTAATGCCCTTGCCGAAAGTGTGGAGCCTTCTAATGTATAAGGTAGGGTCAATGAGTTTGAACTAGTAATAAATGAGTTCATGGTATAACGACCTTCTACTTGATCAGCCGCTGGTATTTTGACTTCTTCTTTTTCGCATGACCATACTAATAGAGCAAAAATGGATAAAACTGCTAATTTTCTCATATGACGTGTTTGATTATTTGCAGCATACAAAGTGAAACTTTTTAGCCTAAATGCGAGGAGAATTTTATCCAAAGGGAAATTTGTTTATCTAATGGTCAATTCGTGTTAGATTTTGCTAGAATTATTCTTTTCCTTGAAGTTTATATTTGAAATCTGAATGGGTTCTACTTAGAACATTTGCACAAAATTCTAAGGTTAATTCATCAAAATATTGTTTAATCCTGAGCGTTACTAATCAACAAGTATATAAACCAATGAAACATCTAACGGGAGTTATTTTTACGCTTTCCTTTTTATGGGCTTGTACAGGAATTAACTACTCACCTAACCAACTTATTGGTAAATGGAATAATGCCTATGAAGTTCAATATCAAGACTCGCTAGGGAATTGGTCTGATTGGACTCAGATAAATACACTTGTGGCACTTCCTCAACTCGAATTCACTTCTGACGGAAGAATACTTTGGGATGGTAAAACTCCAACAACTTGTTGTCTTTTTAAGAATTATGAATTGAAAGGAAACAAGATAAAGCTCTCTAATCCTACTAATTCAGAATTATGCAATTGTGTCAATTGCCCCAGTTTAGAAATTGAGAAATTAACAAGTGAGGTTTTAGAACTAAACTGGTGCTATTCCAAAATTAGGTACAATAGGGAAAAGTGAAGCTTATCGTGACTTTTATGTACTTGTTAATCGAGTAATAAGAATGGGATTAGAAAAAGCATGAATGGACCAATATTTTGGAAGGATAGTCAGACCAACAGTCGGACTTGTTAATCGTCGAATAAGGTTATTAAAAGACTAAGTCAGACTAAGAACCAACGATACTTTCGAAGGGCAGTCAGACCATCAGTCGGACTACTTAATCGTCGAATAAGTTATAAAATACTTTTTTATTGACCACGTCTGACTAAGGTCCGACGATATTTTCAACGGGCAGTCAGACCATCAGTCGGATTTGTGTTAAGAGATGTATGCAGAAGCGATACTTAATGTGTATTGTGCTGATTAGCTGATTTGTAGGAGATAGTGTTTCTTGTTTTTTTATCCTGTTTGGTGCTTATTTCAAAATATGTAACTATCTTTTTTCTCAAGTTGAGCTTGTTGCTGTTACTTGTTAAATTTTACATTACTTTTTCTCATGAGGCACATCATTTTACCATTGTTAGTAGTTTTTGCTATTACTAATAAACTTTATGCCGTAAAAATTACCGGTGAATTTATTGATAGCTTACCAAGATCTAAAACCATAAGGCTGCATTATATCGATAGACTGCTTAATAATGATGTTTTAATTCAAAAGGTGGATGTTGATGACAATTTTAAGTTTGAATTGAATTTCGAATTAGAAAAGAGTGGTTTTTATTTGATCAACGAAATGGAGGTATTCATATCTGTTGGGGATACTGTTTCAATTTCGATAAGTGAAAACAAAGTAATAGGTGCCACTGGGGGATTTCAGGGTAACTATGTTTATTTTTCTAAATATCATCCATATTACTCAAATTTCTATTTTGAAAAACCTAAGGGAGGAAACCGTAATATTGAAGAATTACGAACAATATATAAAAAACAAATTGAGAGGTTTAGATGTGACATAAAAGATGAAATGCTCTCAGAAGAATTTAGGGTATTTTTGGAAAATGACTTGTGGTTTTCTTACCTAAATCTATATGTCAATAGTTTAACTGAAGAACCGATTAATCTCGGAGAAATAGCTCTTTTAGGTGATTATTCAAATAGCATTTATCAAATAAGTCTAGTAAAATCATTAACTCGAAGGGTCAAAGCGGATTTAGATAAACGAAGTAGTTCTTTAGAATGGTTTAATAAACTTGATACTTTAATTAATCTTTCGAAGTTCTTCAAAGATGTTTTGACTTTAGGGATTCTAAGTGAATTGATTTTCGAATCTCCTCATGAAAATGGAACGGCACAATTTGTCTCCAGTGCCAAAAGCTACATAAATGACAAGAATGTAAAAGAGCAATTGCTATCCATTTTGAAAATCTATCACAAAATCATAAATCCAATACCAGATGAAGTCAAGGAAGCTAGTTTTATGGATTATTATGGAAACAGAATTGACTTAGAAACCATAATTAAATAATATGAAGGCATGCCAGTTTACATGGATTTCTGGGCTAAATGGTGTGGAGCGTGTATTTATGAGTTTCCTATGATTGAGGAATTGAAACAAACTTATAAGGATAAGCAACTTGAAACAGTGGGTATCTCAATAGATGAAGAATTTGAAGACTTTAAAGTAGCTGTCGATAAATATAAACTAAATACTCACAATCAATTCTTTTTGGTCAATCATAGCGAAAGTGTTCTTAAGGTGTTTTTTGAAGTAAGTGAATTACCTAAGTATTTTCTTTTCGGAAAGAATGGAGAAATTTTAAGCTTTAACTCTCCACGGCCTAAGAGTAAAATTCTAAAGGCAAAACTTAGTAGGTTACCATAATTACTTTTATGGACCTCGTCTGACTAAGGTCCGACGATAATTATGAAGGGCAGTCAAACCATCAGTCGGACTAGTTAATGCACGAATAATGTGAGGGCAATTATGAGTTTGCTTGAAGTAATTTACCAAAAAACCTTTAAAACGTTGTCAAATCATTTATCAGACTTGAGTTGGTGTCTAAAATTAAATATCTTGTGTAGTAGTTAAAATTCCAAATGCTCGAGCCAAAGACTTTATATCATATCTACAACCAAGGTAATAACAAGGAACTGGTCTTCCGTGAAGAACAAGATTATTTGAGATTTTTGGAAAAGGTAAATTCACTAGTAAAACCCAATTGCGAAATTTTGACGTATTGCCTAATGCCAAACCATTTCCACTTTATCGTTTTAACTACGAATAAAAGTGTGCGACCTATTCAGGTGGGTAATATTGAACTCACAGAACTCACAAATTCATTTAGGAAGTTGTTAAGCGAATTTGCAAAGGAAATTAACAAAAAATATATAAGAACAGGCTCATTGTTTCGACAGAAAACCAAGTATGATTTAGTGGATAATGGTGATGTGAAATACCCGTTAAACTTATTGAGGTATGTTTTAATTAACCCTCTAGAAGCCAATCTTGTGGATGATTTAAATGATTGGAAATACAGTTCGTATCTAGATTTTGTAGGTCTTAGAAATGGTAAATTATGCAATAAGACTCTTGCCCAAGATATCTTTCAGATAAAGCTTGAACAACTAACAGAGCTGAATTCTTTTGATCGTGGTGAAGCATTTTTTAAGACACATTTGTAATCAGAATTTGAGATGTTTTTTGGTTTGAGCGACCACGTCAGACTAAGAACCAACGATATTTTGGAAGGATAGTCAGACCATCAGTCGGACTAGTTATTCGCAGAACAAGTTGTCTAAAGTTCTTTTTTTGTGGACCACGTCAGACAAAGAACCGACGATACTTTCATGGTGTAACGAACCCAAGCAAAACACAAGTTGTTTCCATAACATGACACTCCAGGAACTTCTTGATACAGACTTTAGCTCTGAATTTCAGTTCAACACTTCTCGTAGTGGTGGTGCTGGTGGGCAAAATGTGAACAAGGTAGAGACCAAAGTGGAGTTGCGGTTTCATGTTGGAAACTCTCAACTACTATTAGAAGAACAAAAGGAATTAATCCGCAAGAAGTTTAAAAACCAGATCAATCAAGAAGACGAATTATTGATCACTTCGCAAGTGAGTAGGTCGCAGCTGAAAAACAAGACAGCAACAATAAAACGCTTCAAAACAATTCTAAAACAAGCTCTCACACCACCTAAGAAAAGAAAACCTACAAAACCTTCACGTGCAAAAGTCGAAAAGCGACTCCAATCCAAAAAGATACAAGGAGACAAAAAAGCGAGTAGGGGAAAGGTAGAGTTTTAAACCTTCTCAATCCATACCTCAGTTGCCTTAAAAGCAGGAGTACGACTCCTAGGATCAACTTCTGATCCAACCAAGAAATTAGTCTCTGGATAATACCCTAAAACACTTCCTCGACTGATATTAAATGCAAAAGCTTCAAAATTCTTAATTTCTCCAGCTTTACTTTTAACATTGATGCTATCGCCATCTTTTAAGCCCTTGGCTGCAATATCTTCTGGATTCATGAGGATGACATTGCGATGAGTCGTTCCCCGCCAAGCATCATCTTCTTCATACACGATGGAGTTGAATTGTCCTTCACTACGAACAGACATGAGCGTAAAACTATCTTTGTTTTCGGGAGCTTTGGGTAATCCGTTGAATTTGAAAATTGCCTTTCCGCTTGGAGTATCAAAAATTGCATTGTGTTTTATTCTTCCCGAAATGTGGAATTCTTCATTGTCGTTGCTTAGCTTCTCAAAACCTGGAATAGTGACTGCAATGGCATTTCTAATATTTTTGTGGTCTAGGTAAGCAGCAAAATCAAGTTTGGTTTTTGGAACAACATCCTTGGCGATTGTAGCAATGATCTCCACTTCGGATTTGGCATTCTTTATTCTTTCTATGCCTCCATCGCTCCATCTCACAAAATTGAACATGGACTCTTGCGTTGTTCTTTGTGCTTCCTCGTCTCTGGTGAGCACTGGTAATATCAAACTTTCTCCTTCGATGCCCTGAATATGTCCTTCGTTCAAAGTCGTATTGAGAAATACTTTGAAAGGAATATTGTCAAGAGCCTTTTTTGCAAAATTGAGATTGGGGTTAGATGCATACAGATTCCCACCCAAAATAAAGGCAACATCTACATTGCCTTTGTCGGCTTCTTCCATGCATTTCATGGTATCCCAGCCAACGGTTGTAGGTAATTTGATGCCCAGTTTTTCTTCTATATTTTCAAATATTTTTCCCTTAAGAACGGGTGTAACACCCACAGTGCCAATTCCTTGAACATTGGAATGTCCTCTGAGCGGCAATAAGCCTGCATTTTCCCTTCCTAGCATTCCTCTTAACATTGCTAAGTTGACAATGGCCTCTACATTTTCTACGCCATGTTGGTGATGTGTGATGCCCATTGCCCAAGTGAAAACTACATTTTTACCTTGAATATAAAGCTCTGCAGCTTTAATTATTTCAGCCTTCGAAATTTGAGAATTGGAAACGATTTCTTCCCAAGAAAGATCATTCACTTTGGTTTTGAAAATGTCGAAGTTTTCACAATTGTTTTTTACAAAAGCTTTGTCTTCAGCTCCTTGTTCCAATACATATTTGGCGATACCGTAGATCACAGCCATATCGCCACCAATTCTTGGTTGGAGGTATTCGCTGGCTATGGCAGTTCCTGTGCTAAGCAAAGACCGCACATCGGAAGGGATAGAAAATCGTACCATTCCTTGCTCTTTTGCAGGGTTAATGACAATTACATTTCCGCCTCTTCTTCTTAAGTGCAATAATTCTGTTAGAAATCTTGGGTGGTTTGATGCTGGATTTGCTCCTATCACAAATACTAAATCCGCTTTTTTGAGGTCGCTTAGTTCAATGGTCGCTGTTCCTGTTCCTATCACAGAACCCATTCCTACACCACTTGCTTGGTGGCAATAGTAAGAGCAATTATTCACATTGTTTGTTCCGTAAACTCTGGCGTATAAGTGAAGCAAAAAAGCAGCTTCGTTTCCTGATCTCCCAGATGCATAGAAAAAGCTGCGGTTAGGATCAGTGGCTTTGAATTTATGGATGATTTTGTCAAATGCTTCTTGCCACGAAATCACTTTGTAAGCATTGTCGTTTTTCCCTTTAAAAATAGGGTCTTGCAACCTGCCAAGTCTTTCGAGTTCTCTAGGTCTTAGTTTTCTTAGTTCGGCTAAACTATTTTGGCCCCAAAACTCGCTTGGGATACCTTTTTGAATATCCGTTAGCATAGCTTGCATGCTTTTCTTGCATATTTCTATGGTGTCTCCGTCTTCATTTACCATCCCGCCTTTTTGGCCGCCCATGCCATATGCACATGTTTTGCAGGTATTTTTAGAAGTTATACTCCTCGTAAATTCTCCCAAACCCACTTCTTTGACTACATGAAGTGAGTAATAAATTGATTTCCAGCCGCCGGTGTAAGAAGGAGTCCGCATGAAGCGATATTTTGTTTAGTTTGCATAAAAATAGGAATTCATATTGAAGAAAGCATTTGATTTTTTGCAGGATTTAAAAGAAAACAATAATAGAGAGTGGTTCGAAAAACACAGAGCGACTTATGAAGTTGCTCGCGACGAAATGGCCGTACTAGTGCAAAAGATTCTGGATGGCATGAAGGAGCAAGATGTAATAGAGCAAGTGGAAGCACGCAAGTCCATGCAAAGGATTTATAGGGATATTCGCTTCTCCAAAGATAAAACACCTTATAAGCAGCATTTTGGAGGAAAGATTACTCGTGCTACAAAATATCGCAGAGGTGGTTATTATTTTCATTTAGAACCTGGGAATACATTTGTAGTCGCTGCTTTTTGGAACCCAAATAAAGAAGATTTGGCTTGGATTCGTTCCCATATTGCAATGGATGCTTCTCCTCTGGAAGCAATTGTAAATGATCCAATCTTTAAAAAGGAATTTGGGGAAATAGAAGGTGAAAAGCTAAAAAATAAACCAAAAGGCTACGAAATAGACCACCCAAATATAGAATGGTTAAAGTACAAGCAGTTTTTGGTTTTCAAGCATTTCAGCGATGAGGAAGCTCTATCTCCCAATTTTCACAAAAAAGTTCTCAAAGCTTTTGCTCAAATGATGCCTTTCCTCAATTATATGAGCGAAATCTTGACTACCGACCTGAACGGTGAAGAAATTTGATCCCCGAAAATCAGTAAGATCAGCCAAATCTGTGTTCCTATTTCTACAGACATGACACTTGAATAGGTTTGAATTAAGATTTACCAAAATGCCAAAGATTACAATAAACACTCTCTACAATTAACCAGTTTTACGTATTATTACTCTATCACTTCAGCCCGTCAAACTCAAAAAACAATGTTTTATTCCAAAAGAAATTTACGTTTTAATCTATTTGAAGTTTTAAACGCTTCGGAATTAAGCGAATTTAAATACTTCGAAGATCATTCTGATGAAACTTTTGAGCTGATTTTGGATGCTGCCGAGCAAATCGCTGAAAAAATGCTGCTTCCATTGTTAACTGAAATGGACAGAAAAGAGCCTCAGCTCATTGATGGCAAAATTGTGATACACGAAGGTATGAAGCCAATCATCAAGAAGTTTGGCGAAGACGGATGGATTAATGCTACTTTTTCTTACGAAGATGGTGGGCAACAATTACCAAACTTAATTCATAATGCAGCAGCATTTATTTTTCAAGCTGCCAACTACTCGGCCTCTGTTTTTCCTTTTTTAACTTCAGGAGCGGCCAACCTTATCAGGACATTTGGATCAGACCAGCTAAAGCAAACGTTTCTTGAAAACATGTTTTCGGGTAAATGGCAAGGGACAATGGCACTTACGGAGCCAGATGCAGGCAGTTCGCTATCGGATATTTCAACCTCAGCTACGCCAACCGATAGGGAAGGAGTTTACAAAATAAAGGGTCAAAAAATTTACATTTCTTGCGGTGATCACAATGCTTGTGAAAATGTAATTCACCTCATGCTTGCCAAAATTGTTGGAGGACCGCTTGGGGCAAAAGGAATATCTTTATTTGTAGTGCCACAAAAGCGAATTAACGATACTGAGTTACAAGCCAATGATGTAACTACGGCAGGTATTTACCACAAAATGGGATACAAAGGAGCACCCATTGCTCATTTAATGATGGGTTCTGGAGATGGCTGTGAGGGTTATTTAGTGGGCGAAGCCAGTAAGGGGCTTTCATATATGTTCCAAATGATGAACGAAGCTCGTGTAGGAGTGGGAATGAATGCAACTGCCATTGGTACTGCGGCTTATTATGCTTCTTTACAGTACGCAAAAGAACGCCCACAAGGCAGGAAGATATCAGAAAAAGATCCAAGTAAACCGCAGGTCAGGATTATAAAACATGCAGATGTAAAGCGGATGTTATTTTTCCAAAAGTCAGTAGTAGAAGGTTCGCTTTCCTTGCTGTTATTCTGTAGTAAACTGTCTGATATTATTCATGTTTCCACAGGTGAGAAGCAAACCAATGCTGCTTTATTGTTAGATTTTCTCACACCAATTGCCAAGTCGTATCCTTCTGAAATGTGTTGTTTAACTACTTCGGCAGCTGTTCAGATATTAGGTGGTGCTGGTTATACGACTGACTTTCCAGTTGAGCAATTTTATAGAGAAGCACGCATTCATCCTATTCATGAAGGCACGACCGGTATTCACGGAATGGATTTATTGGGTAGAAAAATTACTATTGCAAACGGACAAGCAGCTATGCTTTTCTTTAAAGAATGTGGAAAAAGCATTCAAGAAGCCAAAGGTTTTGAAAACCTGAAATCCAAAGCTGAAAGTCTTGAAAATCAGTTACAAATATTACAGAAAGTTACCAATCACCTACTTCAAACGGCAAAGGCAGGAGAAACTGAAAAGTACTTGGCAGATGCCACTTTATTTCTGGAAATGACAGGAATTATTGCAATTGCTTGGCAATGGCTAACGATGAGTATTGTAGCTCAAAAAGCCCTCAATAAGAATGAAGCTCACCTTGATGATCAGCAATTCTACAAAGGAAAAATAGCAACCATGCAGTACTTTTTTGACTACGAACTCGTCAAAGTTGATTCACTTTCCAAACGACTGACAAGTGCAGATTTCATCTCACTAGATGCCGAAGAAAGTTGGTTTTAATCTAGCTTTCTTGAAGAGATCTCGAGATCCGCAAAAATCAGTTAGATCAGTTCAATCCGTGTTCCAATTCGGTAGGTAAAGGGAAATCAATTGTATTTTCTAAAAAACCTATTCGTCGACTTTTTTGGGCTAAAGCCCTTTTCGGTTGGTTTTCTTTTTTTAATCCACGGGCTAAAGCCGCGTGGGAATTACTTATTTGATAGCAATTGCATTGCTTTATTTCGAACGTCAAAAGGATTTGTCAGATCGAATAGTATTCTTCTGTTAGATGGATTTTTTATACAGAGCAGCATGCTTTCGTTAATAGGCTTGTTAGATCGGGCAGTGCTTTTCTGTTAAAAGATTTATCAGATTGAGCAGTATTTTTCCGTTAAAGGCTTGTCAGATCGAGCAGTATTTTTCCGCTAAAAGGATTGTCAAATCGAGCGATAGTCGAGATCACGACCAATCCACATGATAAAACTTCCCACTAGCATCATCTACACGTTGAAAAGTATGAGCACCAAAAAAGTCTCGTTGAGCTTGAATGATATTTGCCGTAGGGAAATTATTCAAGTGAGCATTTAAGTAGTCCACAGCCGATAAATGACATGGAATAGAAACCCCCGCCGTAATAGCCAAACTACACATCGACCTCAATGCAGCTAATTGCTCAATGATATCCTGCTGTCTCATTTCCAAAATCATGTCGGTTTTGGTAGCGTAAACCTGCGAAATTTCTTCCATCAGTGTGGAGCGTATGATACAGCCATTGGTCCAAATGCGAGCTAACTCAACAAAATCAATATTCCAATTATACTCCTTAGCTGCAGTCCTGATAAGCGTAAAACCTTGCTGATGATTCACTCTTCTTGCTAGCGAATAAGCAAGTTTGAGGTCATTGTGGTTTAGTTCGTGGCTTATTTTATCGACATCCAAAAACTGATTGGCGTATACATCACGTCGGTCCTTGAATGCAGAAACGTATCTTGCAAAAAGTGCTGAAGAAATCATTGTAGCTGGTTCGCCTAGCTCAGCCATGGTAATGGTTGTCAAGCTGCCAGTTCCTTTATTTCCAGCCTTGTCAAGTATCAAATCAATCAGGTATTTATTGCCTTCTTTCTTGCGAAGTAGTTTGTGAGTGATCTCTAGTAAGTAACTACTTTGCGAACCTTCATTCCAGTTTTCGAAAGTACTGGCAATGTTTTCCACTTTCATTTGGAATACGTACCTCATGATGCCGTATATCTCGGCAATGAGTTGCATTTCGGCGTATTCAATACCGTTGTGCACCATTTTTACGAAATGGCCAGACCCACCTTCGCCTATATAGGTACAGCAGCTGTCTCCTTTCTTATCTTTTGCAGCGATTGCTGTGAGGTAAGGAGCAATAATATCGTAAGCTTCTTTTGGCCCACTTGGCATGATAGATGGCCCTTTGAGAGCACCTTCTTCACCGCCAGAAACACCAGTGCCAATAAAGTGAAGGCCCTTTTTAGATAGTTTGATGATTCTTTGCTCCGTGTCTTTGAAATGAGAATTGCCACCATCTATGATCACATCTCCTTTGTCCAAAATAGGCATCAACTCGTCTATGACCATGTCGGTAACTTTACCAGCATTGACCATTAAGAATATCTTTCTCGGGCTGCTCAGGTTGTCTACAAACTGTTGGAGATTCTCGAATCCAGCAGAGTTGTTTAGCTCGTCGTGCTCTTTTACAAAATTCTCAGCAACTTGTTCTTCCAAGTCTTTCACAAATCTATTGTACAAAGCCAATTTGAAACCTCTCGAAGCAAGATTCCTCGCAAGGCTTTTTCCCATTACGCCTAAACCAATCAGACCGAATTCTTTTTTCTCTAGTTCTTTCACAATTTTTTCAATTATTACTGCTGGGCTGTCTTCAATAGAAGTTCTAATTCCCGTATTTATAGGTTCCAAAGTCTCAAACTGTGAATCCAAAAGATTTGGTGGCATAAAATGCCCTTTTCGTGCTTGTAGTCTTTGTTTTATAAGTTCTTTGGAGCCATCCAAATGAATAAAATGTACTTCTTTAAGGCCAAGGCTCAATACTTTCCTGTAACTATCTTTCAATGCCGAACAGGCGAAAATTCCACTTTCACCATCGTTTTGTAGTTCTTTGGCTTTAAAATTTAAGGCCTCAAGCCAACCTTTTCTATCCTCGTCAGTTAAAGGTATGCTTTGAGACATTTTGTATACATTGGCTTCTGGATGGAAATTGTCTCCATCGTAAAAAGCAATGTTCAATTTTTCTGAAAGCAAATTTCCTATGGTGGATTTACCGCTTCCCGAAACCCCCATAACGTATAGAATCATCAAACGAGATTTTTGTTGAGCGGCGAAATTAGAAAACATATTTAGAGCGACCTTATATTTAGCAATGAAAAAAGTATTAATAATTGGAGGAGGCCTATCAGGAGCCACAGCAGCCAAGTTTTTGAATGACAGTGCTTACGAAGTTCAAATTTTGGAAAAATCGAGAGGGGCTGGTGGCAGAATGGCAACCAAAAGAATGGAAGGAAGCAGGGCAGATCATGGTGCTCAGTATTTCTCTGCGAGAACAGAGCCTTTTCAGCAACAAGTGCAGCAGTGGCTAGCCCTTGACCTCCTTCAAACCTGGAAGCGGAATAAGGCCGACAATTATGATCGTTATTTTTGTAAAACGGGTATGTCTAGTTTGCCAAAAGCATTGCTGAACGACCAAATCCAATTATTAGCAAATGAGCGAGCAACTCATTGGGAGAAAACCTCCAATTGCTTTATTACTCATACCGAAAGCGGCAAAACTTATAGCTCCGATTATTTGATTTGTACAGCTCCTGCACCTCAGGCGATCGAACTTTTGAAAGCCTCTAAAGTAAATGAATTAAAAGCCCTAAAGGAAATTACTTACGAACCATGCTTTGCACTTTTATTGACTACCAAGAAAGCAATTGACCTGCCAGAAAATGCGTCAATTGACAAGCCCAACAAAACATTTAATTGGTTAATGAGCAATTTCAACAAGGGTTTTGCAGCAAAGCCAACTTACACCTTACACACCAGTCATGAATTTGCCTTAGAGCATTTTGAAAAAAGCGTAGAAGAACTTCAAGAGTTAATGTTAGAGCGTTTGCCAGAGCAATTCAAAGGAGCAGAGTTTACCGAAATATTGGTTCACAAATGGAGATATGGCATCGCCATGAAGCGAATCAATGAAAAGTTCTTAAAATCTAACAATGGTGTCTATTTTGCAGGAGATGGCTTTGGAATTGGCAATGTAGAAGGTGCTTATCTTTCTGGTTTGGCTGTGGCGGAGGATTTGGTGGGGAGGGGGTGATTTTAAATCAAAAAAGGAAGTAGCAAAAAAAAATCGAAAGGATAAGTTTCGATTTTAGAGGTATTACTTTTTGCCTTTTTTCTTCTTAGCTTTTGATTTCTTTTTTCCAGCCTTTTTCTTTTCAGCCTTCTGTTTCTTAGCCTTTTTCTTTTTTGCTTTCTCTTTTTTGGCTTTTTGTTTAAGTTTCTTCTTAGCCTTTCTTTTTAGTTTTTTCTTGTCCTTCTTTTTGCCCTTGTCTTTCTTTTTTTCTTTTTTTGGAGCGTCTTCTTTGGAACTTTCAGATACCAATGCTTCAGTTATTTCGGCTTTCTCGTCAGCTTTTTTAAGAGCGGTTGATTTTTTTGTTGTTGCGGCTTTCGTTACTTCTTTAATCTCAGGTTTGCTTTCGCCTGCTGCTTTATTATCTTCCATTTTCTAATATTAACAAATTGTTACTTCTGTATTAATTGAATGATGCGTAAAGGTATTTGATTTAATCAAGAGGTCAATGTTAAGTTTTTGAATTCGGGCAAAACTTAACATTGGAAACTTACATTTTATGACTTCAGACTTTATTTATTAGTCAAAACTACGGTACTATAGTTGATTCAAAATGTGGAGTTTGTAAATTATTTTAAGTTAAATTGTCAAGGCAATATAATTTCAACTTTACTGCAATTTTAAAAATTGATTCAGTTAAGTTTTCTTTTGTTTAAAAGGTCTTATCCATTTGATTGTAAATCTTACGGTTACGGGATTTTTTTCTTCTTCTGTTTCTTATCAGTTTTATCCATAAAGTCGGCAATGAGGTCGCTAAGTTTCTTTATAGATTTTAATACCAGCTTGTCAATTTCCTTATTGCTTTTTTCTCCAACAATTGGTTGAATGGCATCGCGTAAATTTTTCTTAATAGTTTTTTTACTTGCTTTCATGGCAAATAGTTTTGATTAAAACATCAAAAATATAGTTAAATGACTGTAAATCAATATTATGATAATGTTAAGTGCTCACTTTTGGTGACATAAAATACTTGTAAAGTCTAAAGAGAAATTAAATTTCGGACACTAAATTAATCGTACATTTGCACCTCGATAATAGCATATGACATCAACAGTTTTGCGGGATAAACAGGGTCGAAATCAAAGCATGGATTTTGATCTTTTTTTTGAATTAAAAGATCTCTGTTTTCCAACTTATAAGTATAAGCAAGGCAACTGTCATAATATTGTTCACTACTGTTCCATGATATTGACTCAGCGGGGCATCAAGCACAAAAAGATTTGGTGTTATGCTCCCGCAAGGTTTGTGAAATATGCCAGAGAAAGCATTTCAAAACCCGACCCAAATCCACACGCTTCTATGGGTAATTTGTTGTGGGGATATCATGTTGCCTTGTTTTTTGAGGATGGTCCATTTTCGTTTATTTATGATTTTGTGGTGGATGAAAACATGCCAATCTCACTCGATAGTTGGGTAGCAGGAATGGGCTTGTCTCAGGCCAAAGTAGAGATTGTGGATGCAGAGAACTACCTTTTCTACTCCCTAAAGAAAAAGGTGGCTAACGTAGACTTTAAATATTTCAGATACGAGGACAATTGTAAGGATGATTTGTGGCTGCCAAAAGGCCTAGCCATCAATGAAACCGCTATGGAATTCTTGAACGAGGAGAGGAGTATTTTAGAAGGGTTTTCTGATCAATCCTTTGATTATAAAATATTGATAGGGAATATATTAAACTTTGAGTGTGTGTTTAAAGATCAAAGTAGCAACAACAGAGTCACTGCTGACTTTCAAGCTAGACACATTGAACTTATAGACAAATACAGGCTCATCTATTTCCATAACCTCAATAAGTGGGTAGACAAGGTTGAGTATTTGGACTGCTAATCTTTTTTCTTTCTGCTAAAGTCAGCCTTCTTGTCGCTTAAAACTACAAAATAGAAAGTTTTGCTTTGTCTCAAAGGGTGTGGTGTGATCCTCATTGATGCATTTTAATTTGTCAAATCCATTGTCGAGCTCGGCACTTAGTTGCTCTTCATTGTATTGCTTGATTTGCAGTCCGCTACATTTTTGTGGTCCTTGCTCCGAAAAAGTACCTATGGTTAAATAACCAGAAACGGCGTTTCTTGCTGTATTCAAATATTGTGCAACTTGCTCACTGCGGGTTAAGAAATGAAAGGTGGCTCTATCATGCCAAACATCGTAAGTTTCCATAGGCTGAAACGCTGTGATGTCACTTACAATCCATTTAACTTTTGTGGCTTTGGTACCCAATCTCTTTTTTGCTTTTTCGAGAGCTTGTACCGAAATATCAAGTACGGTGATGTCCTCAAAACCCTGATCGAGCAAATGGTCCACGAGTTTACTATCGCCACCCCCAATATCAATTATTTTGGCCTTTTTACTAACACCAAAGGAATGGATAAACTCTAATGAAGTTTTGGGAACCTCTTGAGTCCAGCTAACTTGATCAGGATTTTTAGTTTGATAGACCGTATCCCAGTGATTTTGTGTTGTATCCTCCATACTACAAAGTAGTATATAACTTTCCTACTACTATGTGACAAAGGTTACTTTTGGGAGGTTTGTTTAGTCAAGCTACTTACTTTTATACTCCAACCACCTCATCCTTGTCATCTACAAACCTCACTGCAATTGCTGCAATGATAAAACAAACTCCCGCTAGCATAATCAAATTGATAGCATGATTTCCCATAAAAGCCGTGAGTATTTTACCGCTGAAAACGGCACTTGCGATTTGTGGCAGAGTGATGAAGAAATTAAAAATCCCCATGTAAATACCCATTTTTCTAGCCGGAATTGACCCACCAAGAATGGCGTAAGGCATTGCAAGGATACTTGCCCAAGCTATTCCAATTCCGATCATGGAAATGATCAAAAAGTTTGGGCTGGGAATGAAATAAATAGAAATCAGTCCCAATGCACCTATGAGTAATGAGATGGAATGTGTCTGCTTGCGACCGATCTTCTCAGCTATACGAGGCAAAAAGAAGGCATAAATTGCGGAAACACCGTTGTAAACACCAAATAGGATTCCAACCCAGTCTCCGGCTTCATTGAAAATACTAGAAGAGCGATCGTCGATTGGTAAATTGTAAATATGTTGTGCAATGGCTGGTGTGCTATATACCCACATTAAAAACAAACCAAACCAAGAGAAAAACTGAACCAAGCCTAATTGTTTCATGGTGCTTGGCATGTTTCCAAAATCAGTGAATATATCTGTGATTTTCGCTTTCTTGATTTCTTCTTGTGGTGTTTCAATTTCAAATGAAGCAGTTTCTTCTGGCGAGTATTCTGTTGTTTTGATCACCGTCCATATAATTGCTCCCAACAAACAAATTCCACCAATGATAAACGACCAAACCACATTGCTAGGAACACTTCCTACGGAGGTATCCGCCATTCCAAACCAATTTTTAAGAGCATATGGTAACCAAGAACCTACAACGGCACCTATTCCAATGAGAACTGTTTGGATAGAAAAGCCTTGTGTACGTTGCTCGCTGTTTAATTTATCACCCACCAATGCCCTAAAAGGCTCCATGGCAACATTGAAACTGGCATCCATGATCATGATAAAACCCGCTCCAACCCATAGTGCTGGGAGATATTTGGTGAACATATCTGCATTGGGTAGCAGAAAAAGACCAAGTGAAGCTACAATTGCTCCAGCTAAAAAAAAAGGTCTTCGTCTGCCAAGTTTTGTCCAAGTATGATCGCTGTAGTGACCGATAATGGGTTGTACAATAAGACCTGTAAGAGGAGCAACCAGCCAAAACCAGCCTAATTCTTCTACATCTGCTCCAAAATTGAGCAGTATTCTACTTCCATTACCATTTTGGAGGGCAAAGCCCATTTGGATCCCCAAAAATCCGAAACTCATATTCCAGATTTGTGCGAGGCTAAGATTTGGTTTCTTTTTCATAGGGTTAAAGGTTTTTTCGAGAAGCGGAAAGATTTTCGTCAGATCTTAATGCTCCGTTAAATGCTTATTCTTGGTTGCCTTGAGCAGGCGGCTCTTACTTTTTCTGGGTCAAAAATCCGAAACGTCGGACCGATACACCGACTTTGTCAAAATGAACTCACACATTCAAGATTTCATAAGAATCATTGTGTAGATAGTATTTTTATATGAAATATTAAACGTGTTTTAAGCAGCCCTTCGGCTTTGCTCTGTACAGGTATTTTGACTCTAAAGAATTATTGAATTTGACTATAATTTACTTTTATTTAAATCTCATTTAATGGTATAAATAACATAAGAATTAGGCTTCAAGCTTAAGTTGATTTTCTCACACTTTTCAAATTTGATTTTATCGCCTTCTGTGGTAGCTAAAACGGGACCTGTGCTTTTCATTCCCATCATTTCCCATGCATGTGCCGGAATCGAAAACTCAAATTCTTGGCTTACTTGCTGGTTGAAATTGAAGACAAATAATAGTTTCTCATTTTCAGTATATCTTAAAAACGAATACATTTTATTTCCGTCGTAATTTAAACTTTGGCCGTCTACATTTACATATTGCAAGTCATAAAAAGCTCCTGAAGTGATTGCTTCGTGCTTTTGAGCTGTCTTAATGATGTCTTCGTAAGCTTTTCTAAGCTCTTTTTGCTCCGCACTTAGCCCTGCTAAATTCCATTTTCCGCCATTGTTCCAAGCGGCAACTTCGTCTACACCCCAATAATCAAAAATTGTGGTTCGCCCGTCGTCACTTTGGAAGCCTTCTGCTTTTGTAGGGTTTACACCTAGCTCTTGACCAAAATAGAGCATCAAAGGCCCGTCATGTAAGTAAGCTGAAAGTGCCATGGCTGGTAATGCTTTGAACGGATCGCCGGCAAACTCTTTGCTTGCGATTCTTTGTTCATCATGGTTTTCAAGAAAACGCAGCATATGGTTGGCATAATCACCCGACTCATTTTGCCACACGCCTGTAATATCTGAGGCATTGCCGTGTCCTTCAATCAGCCTTCTTAAGGCATCATAAAGGCCAACTTTGTCGTATAGGTAATCAAACCCCCCAGTAAATATGTAATCTTTATAAAGGCTAGGATTGTAGATCTCCGCAATAAATATTGCATCGGGGTATTGAGATTTTACTTCTTTCGTTACCCATGCCCAAAACTCCACTGGAACCATCTCCGCCATGTCACAGCGGAAACCATCCACGCCTTTCGAAGCCCAAAAAAGGAGAATATCTCTCATTTTGATCCACGTGTCCGGGGTTTTGCTAAAGTGCTTTGTACGATTGTTTAAGTAATCGATACCGTAGTTGAGCTTAACAGTTTCAAACCAATCATTGATATTTGGTCGTTCATTGAAAACATCATTTCCAGTTGCCTTTGCTGGGTACTCTAAATAAGGAGCACTCCACTTTACAGGAGGATTGACTCCTTCAGGAATTACGAATTGCCTATCTTGAATATAGTAAAAGTTGTTATTTACATCGAATGACTTAGTCGCATCATCGTTCTCTCCAAAATTTGCATGACCTTGATCCGAGTTGTATTGTCTCGCAACGTGGTTTGGAATAAAGTCGATAAGTACTTTTAGCTTTTCTTTATGAGTTCTTGCAATTAAAGCCTCAAATTCCGCCATTCTTTGCTCTACGTTATCGGCAAGATCAGGGTTAATGTCATAATAATCTTTGATCGCATAAGGACTCCCTGCTATTCCTTTCACTACCAATGGGTGATCTTTTGCAATGCCGTAACTTGAGAAGTCCGTCATTGTAGCATGTTCAATTACACCTGTGTACCACACATGCGTCATGCCCAATTGTTTGATACTTTTTAAGGCTTTGGAATTGATATCACTGAACTTTCCTACTCCATTGGTTTCCCTATTTCCATAGAATTGATTGGTGGTATTGTTGTTTCCAAAAAGGCGAGTAAATAATTGATAAATAGCGAGTTTGTCGTTAGGCATCTCCTGAGAAAAAGAATTGAAAGTAATGATTAAAAATAGAGCAAAACTCAGTTTTGCAGTTTTCATTTGGTTAAAGTTAAAGTGTTTTCAAAGGTAATTAGCTTTTGTTTATGAAAAAACTGCTCTTATTCTTTTCTTTGCTACACGAAATACCATTAACCTATGAAACTTAAAAATTGCCCAAGGCATATTCTTGCCTTGATATTCCTCGTTTTATGTACTCATTTCTCAAAGGCTCAAATTGTAGAGAAAGTAGCTCCTACAAACTGGTGGGTAGGCATGAAAAATCCCAAATTACAGGTCTTGCTTTATGGCAAAAATATAGCTTCCAAAGCCTTAAATTTGCAGAAATATAAGGGAGTCAAACTACTCAAGGTTAACAAGGTTGAAAACCTCAACTACCTTTTTGTTGATTTAGAAATATCAAAAAAAGCAAAGCCCGGAAAGCTTAGGTTTTTATTCGATAAGCAAATAGTGTATGAGTTTGAATTAATGGCTAGAGATGGTTGGCAACCAGCACCTATGACTCAGGCAGACTTAGTTTACTTGCTCATGCCAGACCGCTTTAGCAATGGAGACCCTAGCAATGATAAATTCCGAAACATGGCCGATACTGTTTCCGACCGTACCAACCCTTGGGCAAGGCATGGTGGAGATTTACAAGGAGTTATTAATCACCTAAACTATTTCAATGAACTTGGAGTGACTAGCCTTTGGCTCAATCCTGTGATAGAAAATGATCAATCAATGACGGATGAAGGCGGTAACATGAGAAGTGCCTATCACGGTTACGGTTTTACTGACCATTATAAAGTAGACGCTCGTTTTGGCGGGAATGCCAAATACAAAGAACTTATTGGCAAGGCACACAGCAAAGAGCTCAAAATAATACAAGATGCAGTTTATAACCATGTAGGTATCAATCATTGGACTTTGAAAGACATGCCAATGAAAGATTGGTTGAATCAGTGGGATACCTACACTGGAACCAATTTTAAAGATCAGGCTATCATTGATCCACATGCTTCGCAATATGACCGAAATCTAACTCAAAATGGGTGGTTCATGCCTTTTTTGCCAGACTTGAATCAAAATAATTCTTATGTAGCCAATTATTTAATTCAACACGCACTTTGGACAGTGGAGTATTTCAAAATTGACGCTTGGCGTATTGACACCTATTTTTACAATGACCTCCCTTTCATGAATAAGTGCAATGCGGCTATTCTAGCTGAATATCCTCAGATGCACATTTTTGGAGAATCTTGGGTGAATTCTGTAGCGAATCAGGCTTATTTCATGGAGAATAATATTAACACAGGTTTCAAATGCAACTTGCCTGGCAATGTTGACTTTCAAGTGTATTTTGCCATTAATGCAGCATTAAACGAGAAGTTTGGTTGGAACGAAGGTGTGAGTAAATTGTACCAAACACTTGCATTGGATTACCTGTACAAAGATCCCAATAAGCTCGTTACTTTTGTAGACAATCATGACCTCGACCGATATTTCTCAGTAATAGGGGAGGACATGCGAAAGTTTAAACTTGGGCTTACTTGGCTCATGACCATGAGAGGGATTCCACAGCTATATTACGGTACGGAGATATTAATGAAGAATTTCAAGAATCCTACAGACGCGGAGGTAAGAAAAGACTTCCCCGGAGGTTGGGATGAAGATAAAGTTAATAAGTTTACTAGCGAAGGTAGAACAGAAGAAGAGCAAAACGTTTTTGCTTTTGTTCAAAAGCTTGCAAAGTTTCGTAAAAACTCAAAAGCTATTGCTAAAGGAGAATTTACACAATTTATGCCTTTTGACGACGGAATTTATGCTTACTTTAGGCATTATGGAGATGAGGTAGTAATGGTAGTTTCTAATACTTCGGAAAAAAGTCAGACAATAGAAACCGCTCGATTTGCAGAAATGTTGAAAGGGAAGACAAGTGGCAAAGAAATAATAAGCGGTAAGGAAATTACCGATTTAAGTAAATTGACAATAGAGCCATACGCAGCTCTTTTAATAGAATTAAAATGATAAAAGGATTTTTATTCGACCTCGATGGGGTCATTGTAGATACAGCAGTTTTTCACTATCAAGCATGGAGAAGAATGGCAAATGAATTGGGATTTGACATTGATGAAGAATTCAACGAAACGTTAAAAGGAATTAGTAGAATGGATTCTATAGCAAGAATCTTAGCTTATGGGGGTGTAGAACTAAGTGATGAGAGAACGCTCGAGCTTGCTAAGAAGAAAAACGAATGGTACTTGGAGTTTGTAGACAAAATGACTGAGGCCAATGTTTTACCAGGAATTATAGATTTGTTGGATCAATTGGATGCCGCTGGAATCAAAATAGCATTAGGATCAGCCAGCAAAAATGCACCTCGTATTTTGGAAAAAATAGGTATCATCGACCGTTTTGAGGCATTGGTAGATGGTAACTCAGTGAAAAAGTCTAAACCAGATCCAGAGGTTTTCTTGAATGGAGCAAAAGCTCTTAATCTAGAAAATGAGGAATGTATGGTGGTAGAGGATGCCTTTGCAGGTATAGAAGCAGCACATGCCGCTAACATGAAAGCAATAGGCATTGGCACCACTGAAAACTTACCAAATGCCGATTACATCATTCCATCGTTCGAAGGTTTGAAAATTGCAGATATTTTAAAAGAAATGGCTTAAACCAAATTCTTATTCATATCCCAAATTGCCCTCAATATATCTCTACGGCTGATTTGACCAGCAAGTTTTCCATCGTGATCCATTACGATTAATCGCTTGTAAGGCGTAGTAAGGAAAATATTGGTCACTTTAAATATATCGGTATCTATAGAGATGCTTTTCATGACATTGGACATGTAAGCTGAGACCTTGTCTTGTGCTACAGGATGGTTATAATAAGTACCTCCCAAAAGGATATTAAGGCAGTCTTTGTCATCCAAAAGGCCAACCACTTCACCGGCATCATTAAGGACAGGCACACCAGTGATTTTCTTATCAAGCAGTTTACTTAATGCTTGTAGGATAGGACTGTCTTCTTTTACGGTAATTAGCCTTTTCACAGGGGTCATGTATTCAGTGACCTTGGGCATTGCACTCTGATCATTATAATCGGCAACGTCAATTGCTTTGTTTTGGAAATTCTTCATAGCTTGTTTTCAAGGTTTGGTTAAAATCCTGAATAAGTTAAGAAAAAAGACCGGAATTGCAAGTTGTTGCTAATGAATATGTTGCGATTCTAATGTGAGGGGAGCGTACTTACTATTAGCTTAATCTTGCTTATTCTTTACCTAGCTCAACTGCTCTTTCATAAGCAGCGTTCGCTCCTTTTATGATTTTATTGGAAACGTCTTCAGCTGCAAGCATGTTGAGAGCTGCACGTGTAGTGCCACCTTTCGACGCTACACGATTCATCCATTCTTCAGGCGTAAGATCACCTTGGCGATAAAGCTCTATGGCTCCTAAGAAAGTTTGTGAGGCTAGTTTTCGGCTGTCCTCTCGGTTAAAGCCCATACCTTCAGCTGCTTTTTCTAGTGCTTCTATAAAGTAGAAAATATACGCTGGTCCACTTCCTGAAATCCCCGTGCTTTTGTCCAAATCTTGCTGTTCAGCAACTTCTAAGACTTCACCTGTAGAACTCAAAATTGCTTTTACAATTTCTTTTGTTGGTTCGTCGATGGCATCGGTAAAATTAACGGTTGTCATTCCAAGGCCAATTTGGGCAGGAAGATTGGGCATTGCTCTTGCTACTTTCCCTAGTTTTGTTGCGTTGGCAATGGTCTCCACTGTAACACCTGCCATTATTGAAATAATGGTGCAACTTGGTTTGAGTAAGCTATGTACATCAGCTGCTAGTGCTTTGAAATGCTGTGGCTTTACGGCCATTAAGATGTAGTCGGCTTGTCCTATTACATCTTTGGCAACAGTATATCCTTTATAGTTTTCGTCTTTGTTGAATGTGGTAATTTTAGCCTCATCGGCATCAAGTAACAAGATTGGTTTTTCTATCGCTATATCACTCTTAGCTATGCCTTCAGCATAACTCATTCCCATATTTCCGGCTCCTATTACTAGTAATTTCATTTGTAATAATTTTGTAATGACATTCTCAATTTATCCTCTAAGCTCCATATGGCTTATATTAAAGCTTCCATTAACCTAGAGTGTACTAAACTAATTTTAAGGAGAAATAATTCGAAATATTTGAACTAGTCTTGTTTCAAAACTCATCACCTAAATAGAATAATGTTGTAATACGAATTTTATTCTTTCTAGTTCATTTTACTTCGAAAAGTTCTTTTTTTTTAATCAATAGTTTGTGTTTCTGGTCTTATTTGGTCACTTAGTTTAGAGTGAGCAATGTTATTAATGATATCGATTTTTATCGACGTTTAAATTCTCCTTTTAGGCATTTTTTTTAACCTCTTCATTGCTTAAAGAGAAGAAAAGCAATGCGTTGAAATTTTGATATTGCAATTTGACTGAATTTGAAATTAGCAAGCGGTGTCGTTTACCACTCCCTCAATATTGGCTAAAAAGCACTATTCACTTCTGGCTTTTTCGTAAATTTGGTTAACAACCTTATAGCTCATCATGAAAAAATATCTACTATTCGTATTATCCTTACTATGCACATTTTCAGCTTTTTCGCAAGGGAAAGTTTATGAATTAGTTCAAGAAGCTCGCTCTGAACAAGTGAATACTTCAATTGAGAATTTGTTTGCATTAGATGAAGCCAATGTGACCTCTTTTGATAATAGCGTTTTTAAAAACAACACAACTCAGACTCAGATTTCACTTTCTTCGGCAGTTCTTGAAAACATTGTAGCAAATAAACCTTCCTTCCTTTCTTTAGTCGTACCTATATCCAATAAGACTTCTTTTGAACTCGAATTGATTCCCATTAATATTTTTGCTGATAATTTCACTGTAATTAATTCTAACAATGAGGTAGTTGATGTGCAGCTAGGACTTTTCTATCAAGGAGTAGTTAAAGGAGAGAAAAACTCAATTGTATCTTTTTCAATAAGCGACGGTAAAGTTACAGGTCTGATATCCACTGACAAAGGAAATTTTGTTTTGGGAAAAATAGAAACCTCGGACTCATACATACTTTACAATGATAAAGACTTGAACGAAGGGTCAGACTTTGAATGTGGCGTAGCATTTGACGATGTAAATTATACTGAGGATGCTTTTTCAGTTCCGAGTGCTACCATATCGAATGTAGGGTGCCGTGCAGCCATGATTTATGTTGAGGCAGATAACCAAATGTATTTAGATAATGGCTCCAATATGACAACAACTATTAATACTGTTAATGCCTTAATGGGTCAAGTTGCCATTCTATATTCTAATGAAAATATTACTATTCAAATTTCTCAGCTAAAGGTTTGGGACACTGTTGATCCCTATGTAGGTACTACTACAACTGGGGCAATGCTTACTTCCTTTTCTAATAATGTAGGTACTACATTTAACGGTGATGTTGGTCATTTACTTTCTGGGAGAAACCTAGGTGGTGGAATCGCAGGTTTAGATGTTTTATGTAGCAAAGGAACGGGTATAAGTGCTGGGATTTCGAACGTACTAGTAAACGTACCTACATATTCCAATGATGTGCTTGTTGTAACACATGAGTTGGGACATAATTTTGGTTCTCCTCATACCCAAAGTTGTTCTTGGCCTGGTGGACCGTTGGATAATTGTGTGGCTGTAGAAGATGGTCCGTGCCCTCCTGGTCCAGCACCTGTAAATGGTGGTACAATAATGAGTTATTGCCACATAACACCTGCTGGTACAAACTTCAATAATGGATTTGGACTTGTCCCAGGTAATCTGATTAGGTTACGTACAGAGCAATGTTTGGGAAGTTCTGTTATTCCAACAAATTTAGTAACTGTCTTGCCTTATGGTACAAGTGTGCTTTTGGGATGGGACCATTTAGCGGGAGATACATTTACTGTTCAATATAAGCTAACAACCTCGGGTACTTGGATTACCCTTCCTACAACTCCGAATAAGTATATCCAAATTACAGGACTAACTCAAAATAAAAATTACAACTGGAGAGTTAAAACAAGTTGTTCCACTTACGCAACTTCAACTTTCAGCACAAATTCTACGCCTACAATAAGTTATTGTAATCCAACTTTTACAAATGGCTGCAGCTTCTCTATTGGAATAGACAATTTCTCAGTTAATAACGTTAGCTGGAACGGAAATTCTGGCTGTTCGCAAGGTGGACTTTCATTTCTATATAATCCAATAAGGTCTCTAACTCCAGGAAGTACTTATTCTTTTATTGTTAACCCTATATCTACACTAAATGCTTATCAAGTTGGTATTTGGATTGACTATAACAAAAACGGAGTGTTCGCTGCAAACGAGCAGGTTTTTGCTACGACCGCTGAAACTAATAATGCTTCTGTGACAGGGACTTTTACGATTCCTGCAGCACAACCTATCTTACAAAATACTCGGATGCGAGTAATTTTAGATTTCTTTAGTCCTACAAATAATCCTTGCGGTACATACTCTTATGGAGAAAGTGAGGATTATTTAATAAATATTGGAGCTAATCCGTGTCCGTCCTTGTTGACTCTAACTTCGCCCGCAAATAATATCATTTCTGGAATTGTAAAGAATGAAGCTTCTGGTAGCATTGCTGCAACAAATAAAATTACGGGTGGAAATGTAAAATATGACGCAGGAAGTAATATAAAGCTGAATCCTGGCTTTTCAGTTAACAACGGAGCCGTGTTTAATGCATATATTGATGGCTGTGGAGGTCAATAAGTTGATAATATGATCAGTGCGACGGTATTAATAGTCACTTTAAAAAATGAGAGTTTATAGGTTGACCTTAGATCTTATTACTACAATTGTCTAAATATCGACACCATTCAAATCAAAGTTTGTTGCAGGGGTTTATAGTTATTGTTACCAAGCGTAACATTAATCCTCAAACTCAGGCTTTCGTTTCTCCATAGAAGCGGCAAAAGCCTCCATTAGATCATTTGACAAAAGCATTGCAGCGTTCCAAGTTGACATATAGTTCAAGGAATCATCAACTGAGTGTTCTTTGGAGTAATGTAAAACGTCTTTGGTACCTCTTATTGAAATAGGCGATTTAGAAGCGATGATAGTTGCTATCTCCATTACACCATTCATTAACTCTTCTTTTGTGGTATATACGTGATTTACAAGTCCGATATTTTTTGCTTCTGGACCAAATACTTTTCTTCCCGTAAACGCCATTTCAGAGGCCATTCCGTGAGGTATTATTTTTGGCAGACGTTGCAAGGTTCCTAAGTCAGCAACCATTCCTAAATCTATTTCTTTAACTGTGAAATAGGCATCTTCAGTACAATATCGCATATCGCAAGCAGTAGCAATATCTACACCGCCGCCAATACATCCGTTATGAATGGCTGCAAGGACAGGTTTGGAGCATTTTTCTATTGACGATACTGTTTTTTGAAGTATAAGAACCATTTCTCTGATTTTTTCACTTCGTTTTCCACCACATGAAATACTTTGAATGCTTGCCGTAGACATTAATAATTCAAGATCAATTCCCGCACAAAAATGCTTTCCTTCACCTGCAAGCACTACAACTCTAACTTCTTCGGTTTTGGAAAGAGTTTCAAAAATGGTTTGCATCTCAAGCCAGGCTTCCATGTTGAGAGCATTTGCCTTTTCGGGTCTATTAAATGAAACCTGGGCGATTTTATTGGCAATTTCTACTTTGAAGTGCTTATAGTTCATGGTGATGATTTAGTGAGTTGATGTTCGTTTTGCTAGAATGATACGCCTGATATTTGAATTACCATATACTATTCAGTGCATATATTTTGGTATTATTAATACTCCAAGTGCCCTTTTCTGCGAATAAAGACATGGTGTCAAATTTCTTTGTTGGAAAAAAGATGCTTGTAAAGCTTACTTCGCCTTCATTGATGAAAATCTCAATAGATGCAGCATCAATAATCATACGTACGTTCAGTTTTTCCTTTCCAAAATTAATGGGAGCTGAATGATCTTTTTTGAAAAAGTCTTCGGAAAACTTTTCTTTGCTCGAATTAGATCTGTCAACATACATTTTGCCTTTGGTTTTATCAAATTTGACCAAAAGATTTTCTCCAAGATCATTTTGAAGCTTTAGTCCAAATGTATTGGCTGTTGTTTTCTTCAAGTCAATTGTAAAGTTCAATTCTGATTGAGAGGCTTTAAAATTACCTTCCAACAACTTTTCTTCCGTGATGTTCATAACATCCAATGTAGTTGTTTCTCCTCTTAATGCAAGAAATTCCTTAGTTGGAGAACTTTGCAATAAATACCCTGATTTGGATTCAATTAGCTTTAGTTCTCTAGGTAATGTCATGGCACTTCTCCATTTTTCTGTTGGCACTATCTGAGCGTATTGCCAATTGGACATCCAACCGATTCCTAGCACTCTACCATCATCTTTTGGTAGGTTATCCCAAGTTACAAATGCATAGTTATCAGTTCCCCAGTCTAACCATTTGTGATTCTTTACATCACTTTTAAACTCTTTGCCATCAAACTCTCCAACAAAATATGAGGTAGCTGTACCAGCATTAGGAGCGTCTTTCTGAATACTCACTATCAATACCCACTTTGTTTCATCTGTGCCTTCTACTTTGATAGGAAATAAGTCTGGACATTCCCATAAACGAGTATCGCCTTTTATACCATAGTCTGAAAGGAATTTCCAGTCAATGAGGTTGGGAGAGGAGTAGAACTTAACCTTTTCATAGGCTGCCAAAGTTAAAATCCAACTTTTAGATGGTTCATGCCAAATCACTTTCGGATCTCTGAAATCCTTTATTTTATCAGTGTTGGGAATAACTGGGTTTCCTTTATACTTTGTCCATTTTGTGCCTCCATCTAAGCTATATGCAATGCTTTGTGTTTGAAAATCATTAGTTTGGGCTCTTTCTCCATCCATATTGTGATGTGTAAAAGCAGCAACGATAGGAGGGTTTTCTGCGGTACCGAGTTTGGAGGTATTGTAAAGATCTACAACAGCACTTCCTGAAAAAATATAACCCAATGAATCAGGGTATAAACCAATCGGTAGGTGTTTCCACGAAACTAAATCGCTTGATACTGCATGACCCCAGTGCATAGGGCCCCAAACTGTACTGTCAGGATAATATTGATAAAAAAGATGGTACTCACCATCCTTATAAAACATACCATTCGGGTCATTCATCCAGTTGGCCTCTGGCGTAAAATGAAACTGAGGACGATGGTTTTCTTGATAAAGTGAAGAGGTAGTAGCGTCTTCCACTACCTTGCCATTATTGCACCCAAAGAGGATTGAAAAAATAGGAATTAGTAAAAAAAGTAACCTTGAAGCGTAAGATTGTTTCATGCTGGTTTATAGGTTAAAGTTTTATCACAATGCAAATTGTAATATTTCAACTAAGCTAGGATAAAAATCAATACCACGAAAGTTAGCATTCCTTTTAGCGTATAGTTTCGGTACCACGAGACATTAGCACCAGTTCCATAAGGGTTTAACCAAGTAGCAAAACTGCTTAGACTATTGAAAAAAGTAAGACTTTTAGGTTTATAACTTAAACCTCTGGTAGTGAGCAGTAAAGTATTTCATTCGGCTCGGTTTACCCTACTTTTAATTTATGAAATAGCATGTTGGTTAGCTCTTTCGCTAATCAAAATTGCCTCTAAAAACTCAACTTATCAGCTGAACAGCCTTCTCTAGGGCACTCACAAGTCCGTTTGCATCACTACCACCCGCAGTTGCAAAATGTGGGGCACCACCACCACCACCACGCATTAACTTTGCTGCATCTTTTACAATGTCGCCAGCTTTAAGACCTTTCGCTTGTTGGTTATCATTGAGCATAACAGCCAACAATGGCTTGTCATTGATTATGGTACCAAGGATAAAACATCCTTGACCTTCAACAGCTTTTAAGTCAAAACACAATTTCTTAAGTGCATCTGCATTTGGAAGGGCAACGATCTTAACGATTGTAGGTTCGCCATTTACTAATTCAATTTCATTAAGAATTGACTTTTTAAGCGAATTGATCTTTTCGTTTTCAAGAGCCTCTAGTGATTTTTGAAGCGTATTTTTGTCTTCTATTAAAGATTTTAGAGCCTTGATTACATCTTGAGGCTGCTTAAGCAATTCCTTTATTTCATTTAGGGTTGCTTCTTGTTCTCTTAGTAATTCTAAAGCCTTTTCTCCAGTTAGAGCTTCCACTCTACGTACTCCTGCAGAAACAGATCCCTCCGATGTGAATTTGAATAGTCCAATTTCACCTGTGCTTGCAACGTGTGAGCCACCACATAATTCTACAGAGAATTTAGGGTCAAAAATAATGACACGGACAAAATCGCCGTACTTCTCTCCGAAAGTAGCAGTCGCACCCATTTCGGTTGCCTCTTTTATGGCTACATTTCTTTTTTCTACAAGAGCTATATTTTGGCGTATCTTTTGGTTTACTATATCTTCTACTTTTTGTAATTCCTCATCAGTCACTTTACTAAAGTGTGAGAAATCGAAACGAGTTAAATTTTCGTTTTGATAAGAACCCCTTTGTATGATATGATCGCCTAATACAGTTCTAAATGCAGCTAGCATCAAGTGAGTAGCTGTATGGTTCTGCATGATAAGTTGGTGTCTTTCAACATCAATTTCTGCCTTGATTTGAAGTGATTTTAGATCTTCAAAAGCAATGTCATCAAAAGGAACCTTGTCAGCGATATGAATAAACATATCATTTTCCTTTTGTGTGTCTTTTATGTTTACTTGATATTTTTTGCCTTTTAGCTCAAATGTTAGTGTACCGCTATCTCCAACTTGTCCACCCATTTCGGCATAGAAAGGTGTGTTTTCAAGTACGATATGATATTCCTGACCTTTTTTAGTCTTTACTTTTCTATATTTAGAAAGAATTGAAACTGCTTCGTTGTAATCGTAGCCAAGATAGTTTACACCATCAATGTCATTGATTTCCGTCCAGTCGCTAGCTTCTTTTGTAGCATCCTTTCTGCTTCTCGCTTTTTGCTCTGCTAGTTCTTTTTCAAAAGCAGCTTCGTCTATCTCATAACCTTTTTCTTTGGCAATGAGAGATGTTAAGTCAGAGGGGAAACCGAATGTATCCGAAAGTTCGAAAACGTCTTTTCCTGCTAAAATCTTGCTTTTTGCATTCTCCTCAAACTGTTGATCTAGTCTTTTTAAACCTAATTCTAGGGTACGTAAGAATGTTTTTTCTTCCTCCTCTACTACTTTTTTGACAAACTCTTCTTGTTCTTTTAATTCGGGGAAAACATCTTTGAATTGCTCTGCCAAAACTGGAACAAGAGAACCCATGAATGGTTCTTTGAAGTTGAGGTAGGAATAGCCATATCTAATAGCTCTTCTTAATATTCTACGGATAACATAGCCAGCCTTTGTGTTTGATGGTAACTGGCCATCGGCGATTGTAAATGCGACGGCACGAATATGATCAGCAATGACTCTCATTGCTACATCACCATAATTCTCAGAACTCAAAGTGCCATTTGCACCATATTTAAGTCCAGACATTTTTTCCAAAACCTGAATCGTGTTTTGAAAGATATCCGTGTCATAATTACTCTGCTTGCCTTGAATCGCCATACAAAGACGTTCAAAACCCATACCTGTGTCTACATGCTTGGCAGGCAGGTTCTCTAGACTTCCATCTGCTTTTCTCTCAAACTGAATGAATACATTGTTCCAGATCTCAACAACTTGAGGATGATCCGCATTAACTAAGTCTTTTCCTGGAACTTTATCAACCTCAGCTTGTGGACGAAGGTCAATGTGAATTTCGGAGCAAGGTCCACATGGCCCTACTTCACCCATTTCCCAGAAATTGTCTTTCTTATTACCAAGTAGGATTTTCTCATCGCTTCCTAATATGTTTTTCCAAAGGTCGAATGACTCTTGGTCAAATGGTACACCATCTTTTTCATCACCTTCAAATACAGAAACATAAATTCGTTCTTTAGGCAATTTGAAAACTTCCGTTAATAATTCCCATGACCAAGCAAGAGCTTCATCCTTGAAATAACCGTTTCCGCCAGTACCTGGAGTGCCAAATGACCAGTTTCCGAGCATTTCGAACATGGTGTGGTGATAAGTATCAAAGCCTACTTCTTCCAGGTCATTATGCTTTCCACTTACTCTCAAACATTTCTGAGTATCAGTAATTCTTTGAGACTTTGGTTGCTTGTTGCCAAGAAAGTAGTCCTTGAATTGCACCATTCCTGCATTATTGAACATGAGGGTAGGGTCATTCTTGAGCACAATGGGTGCCGAAGGAACAACTAAATGTTCTTTTGAAACAAAAAAATCAAGGAATTTCTGTCGTATTTCGTGTGAGGTCATGATATATCTATATGGAAAAACGCTGCAAAATTAAGGCTTTTATTATCATGGTCTACTTTTTTTGAAGAGCATATTGAATTTTCCTTTGTAAAAATCAAAACTAAACTTACTTTAGTGAAACTAAAAAATTAGTTATGCGAATTCCAATATTGCTAAGCTTCGTTGTATTATTAGCTCTCAGTCGTGTTTCGGCACAAGAGAATGTCATTATTATGGAAGACTCCCTTTATAGGATTGAGAATCCCAATAGTGCTAGTAGAGAGATCAGTTCTGCTAAGGAGGTCATGGAAAGAGAAACCATTGCTCGGCAATTTCGAATCTTTTTACATGATAAAAAAGCGAAGTTCAGTGATAAAGACTTGGATTGCACGTTAAGTTTGAATTTTTACATGAATTCTAGAAACGAAGTAACTGCTGCTACATACGATTTTAGTAAAATGAGTTTTGTAGATGGAAAAATGATAAGGCACAAATTCACTTCGGCAGAGAAAGATAGTTTGGCTCTTATATTGAACCTTCCTGACCTTTTAGAGGAGTTTGCACCAAAAATGATTTTCAAAAGAAAGTACTTGGGAGACCATGTTCAGTATTTGTATTTTTCATTAAGGAAAGTAAGTGATGGACCGCCGCAAAAAAACAAGCTGGAAGAACTACTTGCTAACGCACAGCCAGATACAATAAAAACCATCAATTTAACAGGAATGGAACTGACCGAAGTGCCATGGAAGCAACTGCTGAGGTTTAAAAATGCTGAAAAGCTCAATCTAAATGACAATAAACTAGATGCTTTTCCAAAACAAGTACTCAAACTGAAAAAGCTTAAGAGTATAGATATCAGTGGTAATTATTTAAATCAATACAATACTTTTTTCAAAAGGCATAGACGACTAGAAGTTCTCAATATTCAAAACAATGGATTTACTAGTTTACCAAAATCTCTTAAAAAACTCAAGAAGGTAAACAACTTAGTCATTGGGAATAATTCGCTTTATGACATTCAAGAATATAAATTTCACAAGCACAAGAAGCTAAAGGATTTAAACTTTTATAACCTAAACTTAGAAGAAGTTCCAGCTGCTGTTTTTAAAATGAAAAGGTTGGAGACCTTAGATTTATATTTCAATAATGTTAACTATTTCCCTGCGGAATTAGCCAATTTGAAAAGCCTTAAGGTTTTGGCCGTTTCTTACAACGACATGTGGAGTTTACCCTCGGTAGTAAATCAATTACCAGAATTGAAAATTATATATGCTCATCATAATCAACTAGATCGTTTGCCAGACCTTCCTGCTAGTCTTGAGGAGTTAGATATTGGTTATAACCAATACAAAGTATTCCCTAATAATATTGCCAAGCTAGGAAGTTTAAAATTGATAGATTATAGTAATAACGACTTAACAGATGGTATTTCGACAGATTTATTGCCTCCCAAGTTAGAAAGTTTATTCATTCGTAATAATCCATTTTTTCACGATGAGCGATACGAAAAACAAGCTAAATCTTTCATTGAAAAGCTGAAGGGAATGGGAGTAATTGTGAAATGAAAATTGCTGGTTGTCTTTCATTTTCGTTCTTTCCTTTTAGATTTGCAATCTCCATTATGCTTGCAGAATGAAACTTTACTACACAACAGAAGAAGTTGCAGGTCACTTTGACATTGCAACCTCCAAAATTCGCTATTACGTTTCTGAGTTCAACCTCAGAATTAAGAAAAACGGGAAAAATAGTGCCTTTACTTTCAAGGATTTAGAAGCAATTACCGAAATTATTTATTTGCTCGAAGAAGAAAAATACACCTTGGAAGGGGCTAAGATAAAATTTAAAGCTAAAAGCAGCGAGCGACGTAAAAACGAGGCAATCGTGTTGAGGCTAAAGGGTATTAAAGAGATTTTGGAGAAAATGAAAGGGGCAAATGTTGAATGAGAATGAGTTATTATATCGACTAGCACTCCGTGAAGCCGATGGAGTGGGAGGGGTCCTGTTTCGTCATCTCATTAGTCATATTGGGTCAGCAGAAGAAATCTTTAAAACGCCTAAATCAAGGTTATTAAAGATTCCGGGTCTAGGCCCCAACACACTAAAAAAGTTGAATGATCCTCAATCGCTACTAACGATTGCTGAGAAAAATTTGAAATTGTGCCAAAAGAACAATGTCGATATCATCTCTTTTTCTGACGAGAATTATCCTGCCAGACTTAAAAACTTATATGACGCACCTGCAATTCTATTTACGAAAGGCGGTGGTACGCTAGATTTTGGGAGATCGATAGGAATTGTAGGAACAAGAAAGGCTACCAACTATGGTAAAGACGTTACAGAAGCCATTATTGAGGCTTTGAAACCTTATAACGTTTCTATCATAAGTGGACTAGCATATGGAATTGACATTGCGGCTCACAAAGCAGCAATGAAGCATGAGCTGCAAACAATTGCAGTGATGGCAGGTGGAATTGGTATGATTTATCCTGCAGCTCATCGCAAATATGCTGAGCAAATAACTGCTGACGGATTACTACTTTCTGAAAATAAATATGATCTTGTTCCTGTTGCACCACAGTTTGTGGCTCGCAATAGAATTATTGCAGGATTGAGCGATATTGTAATAGTGGTAGAATCAGCTAAAAGAGGTGGTGGCCTCATTACTGCCGAATATGGAAATAACTATCACAGAGAAGTATTTGCTGTACCCGGTGATGTAGGAAATCCTTATTCAGAAGGGCCAAATAATTTAATCAAAGAAAACAAAGCTCGTATTTATACATCAGTGGATGATATGGTTGAGAGCCTGAATTGGTTACCTGGAGAGAGCACTGAGCCAGTCAAAAAAGCTATTGATCTAGACCTATCAACATTTAGTGAAGATGAGAGCAAAGTGATTACACTGCTTAGACAAAAAGGAGCTTATCCAATTGACGAAATTAGTTTTGAAACTAATATTCGCTTGAATAAGCTCGCTTCACTGCTCTTAAATCTTGAATTTCAGGATTTGGTAAGAGCTTTACCGGGTAAAAAGTTTGAATTACGATAGTTTATTATTTCAAAACCTCACTCGTTAGTCTTTTCTTATCCCTCAAAATTTCTTCCATTTTTCTGAGGTAGTTTTGGGCATCATATAATTCCTGAGAAAGGTCTTCGAGCTGCTTTTCTCTTTGATTTAGCTTAGATGAATCCTTTTTCTCCTTTTTCTTTCTCTTCACGATTTCTTTTTCAGCCTTACTCAGCTCTTTGTCTAGCTTTTCGATATCAACTTCTTCCTCAGCTTTGTTCGTTCCGGTTAGTTTTTCTTGTAAAACCGTATTTTTCTCATTGATTAGTTTAGTCAATTCCTCAGGGCTTGCATCTAATCTTTTACCAAGCTTTTCTTGATCTCGAAGGTTCCGTTCTATACTTTTCTCAATCTTCTCCTTTTCTTTTAGAGCTAAGTTAGTATTTGACTCCGCCAACTCTAAATCTGCTTTAACAAGTCTTTCTTCTTCGTTTTTACGAACCAAGTCATAAAGCCCGTAGATAAACTCTTCTCTTTCATCTGGAGCGACTTCCCCAAGTCCTAGAGACTCAGAATTTCTATTTAGAAAGAAAAAGATAAGCCTGTTATACTCTTTATTTTCTTCCAAGTCTACAGCAACTGTGTATACAAGTTCGCTATTACCTAAACCATTCTTTAGGTCCACATATTTAATATCATTTCTTTCTCTCAGTTTGCCCATTTCGGAGAGGTACTTATCTATGTCATTCGAGATATCTTTTATGTCTCCCTTTACAAATAGGTAAAATGCGGTTTTGGGTTCTTCGTTTTCAAGTTCAAGTGAACTAAAGATTTGCTGCCCTTGTGCTGCAAAAGCAAAAAGGGTGATTACAATAAGGTTTAATACTTTCATTATCTAGGTTGTTATTTTCGTTGTACTTATGACGATTCTATTAGCTGAAAAGTCACGCGTAAAAATAATGAAATCATTGTCTCCTTCTTTAATTTTGAATTTTTGTCTTAATACTTCAGGTTTTTGTCCAAAATTTCTTGAAATAATATTGGCTTTAATACCAGTTAATGATTTTGCTATTTTTTTGGAAAAAGGCATGGTGTTCGTCACAAAGAGTATTCTTCCAGGGAAGTTTGCTATTAATTCGGGCGAGGTAAAAAAATGGGAATTAGGTGCAATTTTCTTAACACTATATTTTTCTGCGATTTCACTCCAAAGTCCACTTTTCATTACTGCGGAATTGGGTTCATACAGGTATTTAAGAACTGGAGAATATTCAACCTCAAGATTTCGTTTATTAGTAAGGGAACATTCAAATATTTCAGGTTGAGAATCTGTAAAATTGATAGTCGAAATCACAATTCCAGACTTAGATTTGCTTTTGTTCGCATAAAAAACCAATTCTTTAGCATCATTCTTAACTGCAATAATTACTACCTTATACACATATTTGAGCTGAGTAAGGGCCAAATGATGATCAAGCATTGGAGAATATTTTATTATTAATTCTTCCGTTTTATCGAAGATGGCGTCCTGTAGTTCAATCAAATTGGGAATGCAGTCTTGAATACTAACCAACTTTACCTTTTGGTCTCCTCGTCTATCGGGATCTATATAAATAAGATCAACTTTAGGCTTTAGATTGGAAACCAGTTCTTCAGCCGACATATTAAGGCACTCAATATTATCCCTTCCAAGGACTTTGAAATTATGAGCAACAATCTCTTTCAATGTGGGATTGAGCTCATTATAAGTGTGTTTCTGTGAAATGAGTGATAGGAAGTAGCTGTCAACACCAAACCCTCCTGTAAGATCCACAGATGATTCTACCTTTAAATCCTTGAATTTAAACTGTGCTGTAATAGGAGTAGAGCATTGTTCTATTGCTTTTATATTCGCTCCTAGGAGGTTATTCACTGAAGCCCATTCTGGTAATTTGCTTTTTAACTTATGAAGGAATTGGTACTCTTTGACGACCCTTTTTAGGGTTTCAGGATCCAATTTATCAGGATTTTGAAGAATGTAGCTGCTAGGGTCTATGTTTTGCAGATTTCTTGCAAGATTATTAATTCGTATCCGATCATCCATTTTTTAAATGCAATTATGTATTTTTGTATCGTTTTGGAACATAATGTTACAAAATACGTTTACATATAACAGAGTTACTAGAGTTTTTTGAAACATTCGATCAACATATTACTGTTTATCATATTGACCCCTTTCCTATTCAACGGACAAGGGATCACTAAGATGTTGGTTAAGAAGTTTGCAAATACTACTGTAGTTACACTCACCGAAGAAAATGAACACGAAGGATGTGAGGACGAAGTAGAAAGAGACTTGTACGAATTTTGGTTAAAAACCAATTACGTATTTATGGATAAAGTCTTACCAGCTTTTACTTTTCAGTTCTCCTATTACAAAGAAGTACATAGGGACTTTGACTCTCCACCACCCGATTTAGCTTAATCCTTTTTTAAGCCTTATTTTATAAGGCCTTGCCATATTGTTTTAAAGCCAAGTATAATAGGCTTAACATAATTGCTGTATGTGGCATTTACATTTTCTTTATTTAATTTTTTATATATGTCGAAAGAGTCTTCTTTTAAATATATCGGTAAGGATTTATCCGCCGGTTTAGTAGTTTTTTTAGTGGCTTTGCCATTATGTTTGGGTATTTCTCTAGCCTCAGAGGCCCCATTGTTTTCAGGTATAATCGCAGGTATTGTTGGTGGTATTGTAGTAGGAGTCATAAGTGGTTCTAAACTTGGTGTCAGTGGACCAGCAGCCGGATTAGCAGTGATTGTTGCAACTGCAATTAATGATTTTGCAACTTATGAAATGTTTTTAGCTGCAGTTGTAATAGGAGGTATACTACAAATTGGGCTAGGTTTTGTGGGGGCTGGTAAAATTGCATTCTATTTCCCTTCTTCTGTAATTAAGGGCATGCTTGCAGCAATTGGTATTACCATAATTTTAAAACAAATACCTCATGCTTTTGGAGTAGATAAAGATCCAGAAGGTGACTTTGAATTCCTACAACCAGATGGAGAAAATACCATCTCTGAGTTATTTAACTTGGGTAATTACATCGGTGGTGCACTCCTCATTGGAATGGTGTGTTTGGTTTTGTTGATTTTGTGGGATCAAAAATTCATTAAAAGGAATAAGATTTTAAGCTTAATTCCAGGACCATTATTGGCTGTTGCCGTAGGAATTGGATTGAATAAATTCTTCCCAAGCGATATGAGTTTAGCTGCCTCTCACTTGGTACAATTACCTATCGCATCATCTTTGGAAGAATTTAAAGGGTTCCTTACATTTCCCGATTTTGGAGCATTTACTAACTTCAAAGTTCTTAAAGTAGGATTTTTAATTGCTATTATTGCTAGTTTGGAAACTCTTTTATGTGTGGAGGCTACAGATAGGTTAGATCCTCACAAAAATATCACACCAACCAATAGAGAATTAATTGCTCAAGGGGCTGGTAATATGGTCTCTGGTTTGATTGGAGGTATTCCAGTTACTCAGGTTATTGTAAGAAGTTCGGCAAACATACAGGCCGGTGGACGTACAAAGCTCTCAGCAATATTTCATGGAGTGTTATTAATGACCTGTGTTATGTTTATTCCTGATTTACTAAACACTATCCCATTAGCAGCTTTGGCGGCGATATTAATAATGGTAGGTTATAAACTAGCACAACCATCATTGTTCAAGAAGATGTATACGGAAGGTCAAGACCAATTTATACCGTTTATTGTAACTATTGTGGCTGTATTATTTACGGATCTCCTTATTGGAATTTTGATTGGATTATTGGTAGGATTAGCATACGTTTTATTTACCAATTTCAGATCGGCAATAAAATACAATAGAGAAGGAAACCACCATATAGTGGACTTCAAGAAGGATGTGTTCTTTTACAATAGAGCTGAATTAATTCAAGTTTTTAGTAAATTGAAAAGTGGTGATAAACTAACACTTGACGGAAGAAATGTCGACTTCATGGATCATGATATCTTTTTGGCTATTGAAGAATTTGTTCAAGAAGCAGACAAGAAAAACATTGAAGTAGAAGTAAAAGAGATAAGTAGAAAGAAAATTACTTTCAGAAAGAAGAATGAATCAAGTGTCAAACTAACGGTAAAATCTTAAATAGAAATTTATGGAATCATATAAAAAACTTTTAGCAGAAAATAAAAGGTGGGCAGAAGCACAAGCTTTGGTAGATCCAATGTTCTTCACTCAAATGGCAGCAGGTCAAAGTCCTGAGTTTTTGTGGATAGGTTGTGCAGATAGTCGTGCTCCTGCAGATAAAATCACCAATACTCAACCAGGGCAAATCTTTGTACATAGAAATGTTGCGAACCTTGTCCTTCACAATGACTTCAATATGCTAAGTGTGTTGCAATACGCTGTTGAGGTACTCAAAGTGAAGCACATTATGGTTGTGGGTCATTATGGCTGTGGTGGAGTAAAAGCTTCTATGTCAAATGATGATTTAGGACTTATCAATAAGTGGGTGCGTAACATCAAGGATGTTTACCAAAAACATAATGACGAGCTTGAAGCAATCGAAGATGAAACTGCTAAAACAAATAGACTTTGCGAATTAAACGTGGTAGAGCAAACACGTAATTTGGTTAAAACTACAATTGTTCAAAAAGCTTGGGCAAATGGACATAAGGTTCATATACACGGATGGATTTTGCAATTAGACTCAGGTTTAATTAAGCAAATCTTTGAAGTGGCACCTGGTGATTTATCAGTAGTAGAGCCTATTTACAGGTACAATATTACGCCAACAGAGAAAGAGAGTTAATATTCATTAACTCATATTAGGTAACTAAAAAAGAGAGGTCACATGTGGCTTCTCTTTTTAGTTTATAGTATCTAAACCTGCTGCATATACTAAAGAAGCAACCGCCTTTTCGTATTTTGATTTTAACTCTTCTAGTTTAAGTTTTATTTCCAAAAGCTTGTTCTCTCTACTATTAATTAGGAAAAGGGAGCTTTCTCCAATTGAGAACTTCATTTTTTCGGCATCCAAAAGTACTTGTTGCATTTCCGCAGCTTCTCCCTGTATGCTAATAACATTTTCTAAATTCTTTGCTTGATTGTAGGCAATATAGACATCGTTTAGTATTTCTCTAGAAAGCTGTCTTCTCTCAAGTTCGTTTGATATTTGCTTGATTTTCACTTGTTGAAGTTTTCCTCGCTCTTTTCTCAGAAAAAGTGGAATTGAGAAATCAACACCAAGTTTATGGTTACTATTTAATAAACTATAGTCTCCGAAAGAGTACTTAGGGGTATCAAGGTATCCAAAACTTAAATCTAGTTGAGGCTTAAAGGCTTCCTTTGCTAATCGTTCCTGTACCTGGATTTGCTCATACTTAAAATTGAGTTTAGTAATCTCAGGATGATTATTTTTAGCCTGTTCTACAAAAAGATTAAGCTTTTCCTCATTAAGTATAAAAGATGGGATAGAAGGCGGAATGAAGTTCTCGGGAATTTCAAGTGGTACGTCATTTTGATCCCACAAATAATTAGAAAGAATAAGAGAAGAATTACGAAAGTCAATTAAGGCATTTTGAACATCGACTTCTCGAGTTTGCAAAGTTATTTTTGCTTCTACAGAATCTATAGGGGCTTTTTCGCCAACTTGTGCTTGAGATTTAACAAATTGAAAACGATTTTTTGCGAGTTCATATGCTTCAGACTGAATCTTTAATGCCTGGTATTTTAGATACCATTCCCAATAATCTTTTGCACCAGCGAAGACTATTTTATTAACCATCTTTCGCTGTTCTGCAACAGAGATGTTTTGGTAAATTTTTGATTGTAATAGGGTGCTTCTCCTATTTTCCATCAAAAGACCTTTTCCTACTGGAACACTAAACCCCGTAAATGTTTGTAAAGCGGACAATTCTGGATTAAGTCTATCTCCAGTATTTTGTTCTCTTTCTACTTTAAAGTCTATTCCTGCCCATATAGGCACTTTTAATTGCGAAATCCAATGATTGTAGTAATCTTGACCACCTATCGATTTTCGATCAAAGTTAGATTCCAATTTTGGGTCAAATCCACCTCTTGCCATTAATAGATCGGCCTGAGCATAATCTACTTCAAGCCCAGCCATTTTCACCACAGGGTGGTTTTTGATTAGCAGCGTATAAAAGTCTATATAGCTTAATAACGTCGTATCAGCTACTTGTGCATTGGTGCTTATTGAAGTAAATGCCACCAAAACCCATATATATATTAGCCTTTTTGTCATTTTTTTGCACTCTCATTATTGGTTTCATCACCTTCTGGCTTATTCTTCAAGCTAGGAGGAAAAGCATTCAGTTGACGCCAAATCTCATACCACACAGGAACATTGTCCAGCATAACCCACCCATATACACCCGAACCGATCCTTAATTGCTCAGGCCATGGTTCGTCGTCTTCTTTTGGCGTCACAAGTAGCCTGTATTCTCCATTCTTGCTATCTACTAGGTCAATGACTGAAACTGTTCCACCAAATGTACCCACGGAAACATTAGGCCAACCAGAAAACTGAATTGCAGGCCATCCTTCAAATTGTATCCTTACTTCTCTGTTTTTTTGAATCAAAGGAACATCCATGGCACTGATATAGAGTTCCACCGCAAGGTTTGGTCGATCTGGTTGTAAAGTACAAATAGCTTCGCCTTGCTTGATTGTTTCGCCTATTCCAGCCTTTAAAGCTTTGACAACTACACCAGTTTGAGGAGCTCTAACCACATAATAGCCTTGGCGTGTGTCTACACTTGCTCTTTTGTTTACAAGTTTAGAAAGCTCAGATTGCCCATCGGCGATAGCGGCCAATGCCGAACTATAATCTGATCTAGCTTTAGCAATTTTCTCATTATATTCCGCCGATACTGCGTTTAAAGAAATAATGGCACTTAGAAGGCCCTGTTTTGAGATTTCTAGTTTGTTTTGAGTTGAAACTACTTTTGCAGAAACTTCTTGTTGTTTCATTTCTCGGCTTTCCAAACTAATTAACGACAAGATCCCTTGATCATATTGCTGTTTTCCTCTTAGGTATCTTTCATTTGCAATATTGTATTGAATACGCTCATTCACCAGGTCAGTACTATCCGAAATTACCTTTGCTCTACTTTGTGCTATATAGTTTTCTGCTTTCCTCAAACTGAATTTTCTATTTTCTTCTAGAGCGTTCATTTGGTTCTGAAGAGCTTGTACTTTTTGCCTGTAGCTATCTATTGCTTGATCTTTTGCCGAAATTTGCTCGTCAATTCGGAGCATTATATTAGGGTCAAAATACTCATCCTTAATTTCACTTATTAGAAGTAGGGTATCTCCTTTGTTAACCTTTTGACCTTCTTTAATTCTCCACTCCTTGATACTGCCGTCAATAAAGTTTTGAACTGTTTGTGGCCTGTCGGAAGGCGACAATGCGGTTAAGCCTCCTTTGCCTGTTACATTTTGTTGCCAAGGCAAAAAGAGAACAAGGATAAATACCATAAGTATACCTAGGAGCCATCGCATTAATCTTAGAATAGTGCGAGGTGTTCCTAATGTGGAAAGGATATAAATTTCGTAGTCCTTTTCCAGGGCGTCGTTAATTCGTTGTTTAGATATATTCAGCATTTGAAATCTTAATCAATACAGCGTTTAAGTCCTTCCTCATTAATGAGCGATTCGTATGTTCCATCAAGTGAAACTCTTCCTTCATCCAATACAACCAATCGGTCACAGGCTTTCATGACTTGTGGGTCATTGGAAACGGTAATAAATGTCCATGGTTGAGATTTGTCTATGAGGAATTTTAAAATGCTCCTAAGGTCTTGCTTGTCAATGTGTTCATAGCAATTACTCAGCATGAGCAGTTTAGGTTTATTTACAATACAGCGGGCTAAAGTTACTTTGGTAGAAAAACTTTGTGAAAAACGTCTCCCACCTGAAATCATTTGAGTACTTAGACCTTCTTTTAGTCTTCCAATTGCCTCTTCCATGTTCAGGTTTTTCATCACCCAATAAACATCTTTGATTTGAACTTTTCGACGGCTCATAGTAATGTTTTCCAGCAATGTTCCATCAAATATTCCATCGGCAGAAACATTTCTTTCAATAACCTCATGAAGATGCCCTTGCTCAATATCCCTTAATGAAACTCCATTAAAGTTGATGTTGCCATTATAGCTCGTGAGAATTCCTGCAAGTACATTTAGTAATGTTTCTTTACCCGACCCATTGGAACCGGTTATACATACACTTTCTCCGCTTTTGATGTGAAGGTCGCAATCTTTTAATGTTGGCGAATAATTATCTTCAAATACATAGGTGAGTTTTTGAACTTTAACTTCAATCGCTTTGTCGCTGAAATTGAAATGTTTTACTTTCCCATTCGTGCTCTCTAATGGTAAATCGGATACTTGTCCTAATTTATCCAATGCTGTTAGAAGATCAAAAACTGAATCGAGAGATAATAAGATTTTTTCTACAGAACCAACCACCAAGACCACAACAATTTCACTGGCAACAAATTGACCTATTGTTATTTGTCTGTTTATTACTAAGTAAGTACCTACAATAAGTAAACCACCAGTTACCAGTGCTTTAAAGAATACGGCATTGTAAAAAAGAACCAATAAGTAATCGAAATACTTTTTACGGTACTTAAGGTAACCATTTAGTAGCATCTCCATTCTTTGCAATGGAAGGGTTGTATTTCCTGCCACTTTAAAGGTGTAAGACGTTCGGGCCAAATCTTGAAGCCATTGTGCAATTTTGTATTTGTACTTCGATTTTACAATGTTGGAATCGAGGGTTCTTGAGCCGTAAATTCGAGTTACTCCCAATACCAGAATAATGGTGAGTAATCCAAAAATAATAAATAATGGGTGATAAGCAGTTAATAATAAAAGACCAAAAATTATTTGAATCAAAGCTGCTGTAATATCGATCAAAAGCTTTGGAAGTGTTTTTTGGACAGTGGTAATGTCGAAAAAACGATTCATCAATTCGGGAGGATAATACTTTAAAAGTGCCTCAGCTTTAATTCGTGGAATTCTAAAGGCGTAGTCAAATGCAGCTTTGGAAAAAAGACGTTCAACTAAATATTCTACTAAGGACAATTGCATGACCTGCATCACCCCTGATACAATTAATGCGAAAAACACTAAACCAATGAGAATATAAATAGAGCTAAAGACTAGACCTCCTTGCACGAGGCCAATGATCGCTTGAATTCCTAAAGGTAAAACTAGGCTAATGGCTCCTATAAGTAATGCGTAAATGTAGATTGCGATGATATCCTTTCGCTCAACTTTGAGCATTCGAACCAGCCTTTGAAAAGGTCTAAGCACCTCGTTTTGTTCCTCTTCTCGAGACTCTTCGGATACACTTTGAACAGGGAAAGCTGTCAGAATTTTAACCGTATCACCAAATAATAATGGCTCAGGGTTTTTCTCTTTAACCAATCCATTGACTTGAACCAAATAAGTGAAGTCTTGCTGGGGTTTAAACGTACGACCATCTATTACAGGAACAATATCACTTTCAACTTGCGTAAAGTAGATAATTGGGAAATCATTGTTCTTGATACTATACTCAAGATGTTCTTTGGTTACGTTTTTCTCAATGATGAGCAAGCCCATCTTTTCTGCTTCTGATTGGAGGGTTTGAATGAAGTCTCCAATGTCATACGATATTTCCTCCAAGTTGTGTATGCTTGGAGCATATGTCATGTCAAATGTAGTGGCTAATTGGCTTAAAACAGTTTTTATCTGTTGTTGCTGCATCTAAAAAATCTTATGATTGTCGGGTATATAAACTAGAAAATGGTTTCAATGTTTCTTTTTAATATTGGAATCACATTAGAATACATGAAATGTAAATATATAGTCTTTGAATTCTTTTTTGAAACGATAATAGTTTTTTATCAGTTGCTAGAACTTAATAAGTATTACATTTATAACAATGCTGATGTTTTAACATAAAAATGCAAAACTACATATCCCAAGTACCTTCCGGCGAAAAAATCAAATCTGTTTCAATGTCAAGGTCATATAAGTATTGATATGTACGAGTTTCTTTATGGCAAAATGGCTCCATTAATCGAAGCATATTTTCAAAACTTTCGTAAGTCATATCGCAAAAGAAATTAGTGCCGTCATTGGTTCTAAGTCCTTCGTCTTCAGGGAATATACGGAATTTAAGATTGATTCCATTTCTATCTATAAATAGAACTTCGGATAAATCTAAAACCGCCCTGTTTTCAATAATGGTTGTTTTAAAAACATCATAAAATGCGGCAGCTTGAGACTGGTTAAAATTATAAATTCTAACGAGGTGTTCTCCGTAACTGTTAATATTTGAAAGGTAATCGAGTGTCATGTGTCTTTTAATTCAGAACAAATGTAATAATACTACTCCTTAAAGGGAGTTAATTAATTTTCAATTTTATAACTAGACACATAAATTGTTTCAAGAATCATAGTTTAAACTAAACTTTAAAACAAAAATTTATCCATATCTACCTTTGAGGTCGGATATTTGTCGGAAATATAGTTTTAAGACGAAATACTAAAAAGAATAAAAGGGCTAATTTTTGCCCCAATTGAGAACGTGAGTTTTCAGTAAGATATAAATATGAAAAATTACATTAAACACGACGAGTGGCAAATCATAGAAGATGGTTTCCACCCTGAACATAACGAAATAACAGAAAGTTTGATGAGCCTCGGAAACGGGCGAATGGGACAGAGAGGAAATTTTGAAGAAACATATACTGGCAAGTCTTTACAAGGAAACTACATTGCAGGAGTTTGGTACCCAGATAAAACAAGGGTAGGTTGGTGGAAGAATGGTTATCCTAACTACTTTGCTAAAGTGATCAACTCAATCAACTGGGTAGGTTTTGAAATAAAGATAGATGGTGAAGAAATTGACCTTGCAACAACTAAAATTCTTTCTTTCAAGCGAAGCTTGAACATGAAAGAGGGAACACTTAAGCGTGAAATGACTCTTGAGTTGGCTGGAGAAAAGCAGGTTGAAATAGAGACCATTCGTTTTTGTAGTATGGCACACGACGAAGCTGGTGCTATTTCTTATGCGATTAAACCACTTAATTTCGATGGAACATGTCACGTAATTACTTTTTTGGATGGAAACGTAAGTAATAGAGACTCAAACCACGGAGAGACGTTTTGGGAAGAAATCCATAAAGAAACTGCTCACTTAGAGGCATATTTAACTTTAAAAACAAAACAATCGCCTTGGGATACTGTACCAACATTTGAAGTTATTTCGGCGATGAAGGTGAAGGTATATCAAAAAGGTAAAAAGATTGATGTAAAGACACTTCCACTCAAAGGTGATAAATACGTCGCAAGTGAGTTTAAGGTTGGATTAATTGAAGGAGAAAAGACGGTAATACAAAAGTATGTTGCCAATCTATCTTCTGAGAATCATGCTGTGGTAGACCTTCTTCCAAATTCAAAAAAATACTTACAATCTATTTACGATCTAGGTTTTGAAGATTTATTAACTGCTCACATCGCCAAATGGGAAAGTAAGTGGGAATATAATGACATCAAGATAAATGGGGATGTTGCAGCTCAGCAGGGTATTAGGTTTAATATATTTCACCTAAATCAAACTTATACAGGTGAAGATGCCCGATTAAATATTGGACCAAAAGGCTTCACGGGAGAGAAATACGGTGGTGTAACTTATTGGGACACAGAGGCTTATTGTTTGCCTTTCTATTTAGCTACTGCAGAACCATCAGTTGCAAAAAACTTACTTGTTTACCGTCATAATCATTTACAAAAAGCGATTGAGAATGCCTCTCTTTTAGGTTTTGACAAAGGTGCGGCCTTATACCCCATGGTTACCATGAATGGGGAGGAGTGCCATAATGAATGGGAGATTACATTTGAAGAAATTCATAGAAACGGTGCGATTGCTCATGCTATTTATGATTATATCCAATACACTGGGGATGAGAGTTACTTAGCTCAATTTGGACTAGATGTGTTGATTGGAATTAGTCGCTTTTGGGCTCAAAGAGTAAATTGGTCTAATGCGAAAGAAAAGTATGTAATGTTGGGCGTAACAGGTCCAAATGAATACGAAAACAATGTAAATAACAATTGGTATACCAATTATATCGCAGTTTGGACGCTCAAATATACTTTAGAAGCAATTCAAAAAGTTAGCCAAACTGAGGAGAATAGATATAATGAAATTGCGTCAAACTTAAACTTTGACCGAGAGGGAGAATCAGGAAAGTGGCAGCATATTATTGATAATATGTACTTAGGATATGATGAGGAGCGAAAAGTGTTTTTACAACAAGATGGTTTCTTAGACAAAGAACTTCTTGCCACAGCAGAAATCACCGAACATAGGCCTATCAATCAGAAATGGTCGTGGGATCGTATTTTGAGATCATGTTTCATCAAGCAGGCGGATGTACTTCAAGGTATGTACTTTTTCGAAAACGACTTTAGCATAGAGGAATTGGAGCGAAACTTTGATTTCTACGAGCCTATGACTGTTCATGAAAGCTCTCTTTCACCATGTATTCATACAATTCTAGCTTGTAAACTCGGTAGGTTAGAAAAAGCTTACGAAATGTACGTACGTACCGCAAGATTAGATATAGATGACTACAATAATGATACAGAAGATGGACTTCACATTACGTCTATGGCGGGCACTTGGTTGTCAGTCGTTAAAGGGTTCGGAGGAATGAAAGTTACTGACGATGGTTTAACCTTTAATCCTCAACTTCCTTCACAGTGGGAATCATTCTCTTTTAGAGTAGGTCATAAGGGCAAATTATACGAAGTTGTAGTTGATAAAAGTGGTCATAAAGTGAGTGAAATTTAATGGTATGAAAAAGCTTGTATTACTTTTTATTCTATTTTGCTCGTTTGGGATTCAGTTGTTTGCACAAAGTGATAGTGCAAAGATTGCCAATATTTATTCTGAGATTTTACTTGGGATAGAGAATGGAGATTTCTCTAAGTCGTTCGATTATTCTTATCCAAAGATTTTTGAACTTGTTCCGAGAAAAGTAATGGAAGAAGCTGTCACCCAAATGCTTAATCAGGAAGGGATGGAGATAGGTTTCTTAGAAAATGAGATCAAAAGTATCCGCCCTATCGGCGAAATCGATGGGACCAATTATCAGAAAGTGGTTTATCGCAGTAAGATGTTCATTAAGGTAGAAAGTGAAAGCGACAGTACTTCTTCCTTTATGGAAACTATGCTGAGGGTAAATCTAAATAAGACTTTTGGTTCGGAAAATGTTAGCTACGATGAGTTAGATAATAGATTCATTATTGATGCTAATAAAATTGGTTTGGCTGTTTTAGATACAGCATACGACGGATGGAAAGTTTTGACCATAGAGCCACATATGGCACCCATATTGGAAAAATTTATACCCGAAGAAATCTTAAATCAAGTTTTGGAATAACTTAATTACTCGGAGGAGTAATCATGATATGTGCTCTGTGTGTGCCTGGGTCCATGATCCAAGGTCCACCAGGGACAAGTGGCTTAAGCGGCAAACCAGTGCTTTCTGAAGTTGCAAAAGGAATGTAAACTACCCAACGCAGATTAGCATCTTCTTTAGTTTTTCCACTTAGTATGTATAGAGTAGAGGCTTTGTCTGGCATAAACAGTGTACCAGCCTTCACCTCGTTTTCACGAGTATCAAATATTTCTTTAAAGCCTTTACCTTCGAGTTTTAGTTCTCGGCCTCTTGCCATAAATGCATCTAACTCTTTATGGTAGCAAGCTACACTAAATCCATCCTTTTTAGGATCATCGGCTAAGCATACATAGTTATTGGTTCCTCTTTTTGCTGTGTAAGTATTTCCAGCTTCATTAAATGCCAATACTGTTGCAGCTGCCCTGTCTGACTCATCAAGAGGCAAAAGAGCATCGTTTATTAAGTCGTTCTGACCAAATGTTAGGGTAGTGACCAAAGAAAGTAATAGGCTTTTTATGAGAATTTTCATTTTAATAAGATCTATTGATTAATTGAATATACGAAATGTTTATTTCTTTTCTTTTTCTTCTATCAATAAATATCCCCCTTGATGATGAGTAACCTACGAAATATGACAAAATGAGAAAATAGAACAATTGGTGCCACAAATGCTGCTAACCAAGTAAAAGGGAAAAATAGTAGACCAATGTTAGGCTGATTATCACCGAACAACCTAAATGGACTAGGAACAGAGAACACAGCATTGAAAATTATAAACATTAATAAGCCGGCAGAAATGATATTCCAGCCTAAGAGAAGCTTTTTTGTGCCCACCTTACGGATATAACATAGGTAATAAATGATAGGAGCGGAGAGGCCAGCCAGTATGTCGAAATTACGACCTGAGAAGGTCATAAGCTCGGGAATGGCGTGATTGAGGTACAGCTTGTATAGTATAATTTCTACCGGAATACGTACCAAACTTAACAAAACCAATGACGGAATGTGTAAACCATCAACAAAACGTTTTCCTTTTTCGGAGAAAAAAACGAAAATGGTCATGATGATATTGGGTGTAAGTACATAGGCCAATCGTGGAGGGAAAATGTGAAGGTCCTGTTGGAAGAAAGTTAAGTAGCTTAAAATGCCTTGTATGGTTATCCATGTTAGCAAAATGAAAAAGCTATTTCTAAACTGTTTTTCACTTATTTTTCCTTTTTTTGCCGCCCTCATAAATAGAACGAAAGCGGTAAGTGTGATAAGGATAAACCCTATCTGGGTATATATTGATACGTTTATTGACATTACTGTTGAGCAGCTTTAAGGGTTGAAATTACTTGATCAATCGTAGAAATACTGCTTTTATCTAAAAATGTGTTCATTTCGTCGTGTGCTCTTTGCCAATGCGGTACTATTTCTTCAAGAAAAGCTTTGCCCTCAGTACTTAAAAAAAATATAGTGTTTCTTTTATCTATGTTATCTCTTTCTTTTTCAATGTACCCTTTTGAAGCTAACATTTTAATATCTCGGCTCATGGTAGAAGCATCAAGAATAAGATTTTCAGAAATCTGTTTTTGATTTATTCCTGGCTTCTTTCCAATGATAAATAGAATCGAAAGTATGCTACCTTTCATACCGTATGGTTCGAGAAACTCTTGATACCTATTATTTACTAATCTTTGCAAGCGTTTCATTTTTCCATTGATACATATGCTAGGATCAATGGCATCGAAGTTAGGTGTTTGCATGGTGTAAAGGTAGTGATAAGATTGTATATACAAGTAATATCTCTAAAAAGAAGCCAAATCTTTGAAGAAATGGCTCTTTTAGTTTTATTCTACGATGAACTTACCTTTCATTATCGCATAGTGTCCAGGGAAACTACAAATGAAATCATAAATTCCAAGGGCAGGGGCGTCAAACTCAATTGTATCTGATTCTCCTCCTCCAATAATTTTGGTATGTGCTATAATAGAAGATTCATCAGCGATGTAATCACTATCACGTGCTTGACCAGCCGCCATTGCAAACTTAGCAATGTCTGTTCCGTCTTTTAATAATACGAAATTATGACCCATGCTAGCTTTTGGTAGTTTTCCAACATGCTTTAGTGTCAACTTTACCTTTTGACCAGCTTTAACCCTTATTTCAGAAAGGTTATATTTCATTTGGTCATTTGATTCTATCTCTATTACTGCTTCACTGGTTTCTGTAGTTGCTACTTCTTCAGTTGCTTCTGTACTAGCAGATGACTCTGCCGCTCCTGTATTATAATTGACGTCTTCTTTTGTTTCACTACTTGAGTTACACGAAAACCCGGCTGTCGCTAGGGCTAAAAAAAATGCTATTCTTTTCATTTTGTTGATTTTGGTTTGATATTAAAACAAAAAAAAGAGGTCTTTGTTAGACCTCTTTCTTAATATTTTCCGAAATTATTTTGGAGCTTTATCTGGATCAAGTAAGTTGTAGAACTGATCAAGTTTAGGCATTAAAATAATTCTTGTTCTTCTGTTAATTGCTTTTCCTTCTGGAGTTGCATTACTAGCCAAAGTATTGTACTCTCCACGACCAGCTGCGATCAATCTATTTGGATTTACACCGTAGTCTTCTTGTAGAGTTCTTACAACAGATGTAGAACGAATAACACTCAAATCCCAGTTATCTTTCAATGATGCAGTTCTAATTGGGTTGTTGTCAGTGTAACCTTCTACCATAACCTCTAGGTCTGGACGAGACTCAATGATTTTAGCAATTTTCGCCAAAACTCCACCAGCTCTAGATGAGATTTGAGCAGAACCAGACTTAAACAACATTTTATCCGAAATGTTGATCATAACTACAGTTTTGTCAATTTTCACGTCGATGTCTTCATCGTTGATTCCGTCGCTAAGCATTCCAGTTAAGTTAACTGCTAGAGCAAGGTTCAAAGAATCTGATTTATTCTTAGCATTACGAAGTGCTGAAATGTATTGGTCTTTCTGAGCAATTTGTTGCAATGTTTTGTCAACATTGTTACTTGCTTGCTGAGTTAATACTGTAAGATCTCCAACTGTTTTCATTTGGGAATCACGTTGCTTCTTAAGATCTTCGATTTGAGAATTCAAGCTAGAAATTTGTTGCTCTCTTGATTCCATTTTAGAATTAGCAAGTTTTTTATCTTCAGCTAATTTTTGCTCAAGATCTCTCACTTGGTTTTTGTAGTCGTTTACCATCTCACCACGCTTGTTAAGATCAGAATTAACCGCATCCAATTGCGATTGCAATTCTGCGTATTTCTTCTTAGCAACGCAGGAGCTTAGTACTACCGCGGACAATAAAATAAAGGTTATTTTCTGTAAGGTTTTCATAAATTTTCAGGGTGTTTTTCTTTTAAAATGTAATCTAAAGGCGAAAAAAATAAATGTTTCACAATATATCAATAAAGGTTTACTATTTCTTTTTTAAACGGTAAAAAACTACCACAATTTTAAGGAAAAGCACTATTTTTTGCATTTCAGTGGTATTTTAACCTTTATTATGAATTTAAAGGCTAAAAGAACATTCCATTACAAAAGCGACCCAAATATATATTTAAAAAATATGATTTGGGTAAAAATAAGCAAGCGTTTCCCCAATTTGGATTTGATAATTAGACCAATGGTACGAAAGCCATATAACATTTAGCCAATAATATCGTATTCTTTAGGTCATAAAATTAAACTTGTATGGATATACGTTTTATTACTTTTGAAGTTTTCTAGATTTTATTACAAAATCAGTTATTAGAGATGTGCTAAAACTATTTAATCATTACTATTGAGATTGAATCTAACTTATTAGTAGATCAATGAGTTTTATGAAATGGGACATTGATCCAATAGTCCATTCACGCTGCACCTAGTAATTTTAAATCAATCTTATAAAGTTTTAGTACTAATTAAATTGACTATCAGCAAAATCTAAAAAGTAATTCCAGTCTATAGGTTCTACTTCATGTTTTCCACTACGGATATGGTAACCACGTGGCCCACTTGTTCTCGAGACGTTGATTTGAGGGCTATCATTTGTTAAAGGTGCTTTGCTATAAAGTTGATAAACATCATTTGTATAAAACAAAGAGAGGTATTCTCCTCTTGGATCGCTCCATTGGTCGCCTTCGGCACTAGCAACATATAATGCACGTGGTGCTACTAAGGAGAGTAATTGGTGCTGATCAACTGGCAAGCTAGCCTCGTTGTTATTATATGCCTTAAAACTGCTTGAAAACCAATGGGGGAAGCTAGTATTTATTACTTTAACTGTCTCACCATAAGCTCTTTTTGAAAGTGCTGCTCCACCACAGCCTGATTCGTTAGAAAAAGTTATCGCAAACCTTTCATCTTGAGCAGAAGCCCATAAAGCAGCTTTGCCTAATCTAGAATGGCCTAGTATTGCTACTTTCCTATCATCTATGGCATCATCTTGTTCGAAATAGTCCATTGCTTTTGAGAGTCCTAGTGCCCAGGCACCTATAGTTCCCATTGTTGTTTCTCCCAATATTGAATGTACTCCATTCTGGAATCCATCGTCAAAGTCAGGGTCTAAGTCACCACAATAAATATTTGCAAGTCCATATCCTCTTTCAATGATTTCTTTGATGGGCCATCTATAAGCTCGTGTACCTCTAGAAGCATCATTTATTTTATTGTCAAGAATGTTAAAAGCTTCTTTATTTGGAACCCAACTTTGACTAAGACTAATCCTTTTATCATCGCTGATAGATTGGTTTCCGTAGAAGTTAAGACCTAGGAAGATAGGAGCTTTTGGTTTGGAGTTAGGTAGAAATATTATGATATCGAACGAGTGACTTTTCCCTCCTTTGGTCAATGTACACTTTACTTCTTTCATTGTAGCCATGCCATCACAGGCATCATTATGAGTTTGGACAACCTTAAAACTTGTTTCCAAGCCATCTAGGTTGGTTTTACCATAAACTTCAGATTCGAACTGAGCTAATATTTCTGCCCTGCGTCCCTTTTCCCAATCGTTCGTGTTTTTTGCTTTTTCTAAGACACTTGGAAGCTCGAATTTTGGAACTTTCGACTCGTCGTAATTTGTGTTTCTTTGTGCATTCATAAGAATAGGACTAAGTAGAATAATAACTAGTAGTAAATGCTTCATAAATGTAAAGATGGTTAGTGTTTTATTGTTTTTTAGTTTTCATGATCTTAAGTACTTCATCCACAGGTAGTTCCTTGATAGTTAGTCCGTTTTGACCGGTCATTGTTTCTGCTGCAAAAAGAGAATTGATTATCGCTTCTTCTGTAGCTTCAATTACAGCTTCAAATAAAATTCCAAGACTTTCATCTTTAAGTTCTTCTGTAGTTCTGGTTGCACCTTCTACATATACGACTCTCACACTTTGAGCAGTACTAAAAGCAATTGCGTAGTCTCCGCTTCCGTGATCTTGAATACCGCCTGTTCTTCCTAAGCCTAACATAGATCTCTTTGCGAGCCTTTCAAGATTTCGTGAAGTAAGTGGGGCGTCAGTTGCTATGACAATCATACATGAACCGTCGTCTTTATAAGGCAAGCCTAGGTCCTTGAATTTATATTGTCCTAATTCTTGACCAACTGGTACTCCGTTTATTTGAAGTACTCCACCAAAGTTTGTTTGAACCAAAACGCCAAGGGTATATCCACCTACTTGCTCAGGTAATTTTCGTGAAGCGGTTCCAATACCACCTTTAAAGCCAAAACAAATTGTTCCAGTTCCAGCTCCTACATTTCCTTCCTGAACCGGGCCCGAATTTGCATCCAAAAGAGCTTGCAGTCCATCTTTTGGTTTGATGTATCTACCTTGAATATCATTAAGGCTACCATCATTTGTTTCACCTACAATTCCATTGACACTTCGGATGTTTTTGTTTTCATCAAAAGTCAAGGTATAGTCAATCAATGCATCTAAACAGCTAGCAATATTTAACGTATTGGTGAGCAGGATCGGAGTCTCGATATTTCCAAGTTCTTTCACTTGAGAGTAACCAGCGAGTTTGCCGTATCCGTTACCTATGTAAATCGCAGCAGGAACTTTTTCTCTGTAAATATTACCGTTGTGTGGAATTATAGCGGTTGCACCTGTTCGAATGTTCCTACCCTCGATTTTAGTAAAATGACCTACTTTTACGCCCTTAACGTCAGTTATCGCATTGTATTTCCCCGTTGACAAAATCCCAAATGGAATCCCAGCCGAACGAGGTGTTACTTTTTGAGCAAAAGCAACTGAATGACATAAGAATATGAAAAAAAGCGTAAAGACTTTATATCGGAAACCTAGGAGCATTGAGTGATTATTTCGTAGATGACAATAACCAAAGTTAATGCTAAATAAAGAGCTCTACAATGTCCAAGTAACCTAATATGTAAATTAGATTCAGTTAGTTTACATATACTTTAAGTCATTGTTGGGCTTGAGCTTTATTAATTGCACCCAACTCAATACCTTAATAATAGGGTAGGTAGGGTCAAACTCGTGCCACTTTATACCAAAGTTTGCTCTTCCGCCAAACTTGTGGTGGTTATTGTGATAGCTTTCTCCCATCATTAGGAAATCGAAAGGAAGTAAGTTTTTAGCAGTGTCGCCAACTTTAAAATTCACATAACCGTACTTGTGAGCATACCAATTAATGATAACTCCGTGTACTGGTCCCATTAAGAAATGTATAGGAAGCAAAGCAAACATCCACCATGCAGTTGCAAACTTGATATAAAACAAAATATACAATACACCCCAGCCAAGTCTGATGAGCCATTGATCGCCAAGTTTTTCCATAAATGCCCAATGTGGTACATTCTTTTTAAACTTAGGTTCTATGTTATCTTGTTTGTGTAAAATTGTATTATAGTAATTTTTCGTTTTCCACATCATGTCAAAAAGATTCTGCGAAAAGCTAGGGGAGTGTGGATCATTTTCGGTGTCTGCATGGGCGTGGTGAAGCCTGTGCATGACGCCGTATGCATAAGGACTAAGAAATGATGAACCTTGAAATATAAATGTTAAAACATAGAATATCTTCTCTGTGAGAGGTTTCATGGTAAACATTCCGTGAGCAGCATAGCGATGTAAAAAGAATGTTTGAGCAAAAAGAGAAAGGTACCAATGAGCTAAAAAGAAAATTAATATTGCCATTTGTTATTTTTAATACTCAAAAGTAAAAACGGCAATATTGTCAAAATATGACTGGGGTCATAAATTGTATTATTACAAGTAAGATGTTTTAGAAATCAATGTTGCAATTGACCCATGAATCATCTAAATCGGCATCATATCTTTTATAGAAATCTATTGCACTTTCGTTCCAATCCAGAACTTGCCACATCAAACCTGAGCATTTGCTTTCTTTTGCTTTGGCTAAAATTGCTTCAAAAAGCTGCTTTCCAGCTCCAACTCCTCTTTTACTTTCCGTTACTACGATATCTTCGAGATACAATCTTTTTCCTTTCCAAGTACTGTACCGGTAATAATAGATGGCTGTACCAATAGTTTCACCATCTATAATAGCTACATAGGCACCGAAAAGAGGGTTTTGACCAAATCCGTCAATTTCCATTTGCTCAACTGTGTTTATCACCTGATCTCCTGCCTTTTCGTACACTGCTAACTCGTGTACAAGTTTCATCATATCAGGAACGTCTTGAATGGTAGCTTCTCTAATAGTCATAGTCTTAAAATTATGTGTATTGAACGTAATGATCCCACTTTTCGATCACTTGTTGCATGTCTTCTGGAATTTCGCTGTCAAACTGCATCCATTGTTTTGTCGTAGGATGTTCAAACCCTAAGGACTTTGCATGCAATGCTTGTCTCGGTAAAATAGTAAAACAGTTATCTACAAATTGCTTGTACTTAGTAAAGAGGTTTCCTCTTAATGCTTTATCTCCTCCGTACATAGTATCTCCAAATAGGGGATGGCCTAAGTACTTCATGTGAGCTCTTATCTGATGGGTCCGACCTGTCTCTAATTTACATTGCACAAGACTCACATACCTCATAGTACGAAGTACTTCATAATGCGTAATGGCCTCTTTACCATGATCTCCCTCAGGGAAAACCTCAGATATCCTTCTATCTTTGAAACCTCGGCCTATGTGCCCTTCTATGGTTCCTTTCATTTCTTTGGGTTCACCCCAAATAATCGCCAAGTAAGTTCTTTCTGTAGTATGGTCTGCAAATTGTTTTGCCAAATATTGCATTGCAAACTCTGTTTTCGCAATCACTAACAGTCCTGAAGTTCCTTTGTCTATTCTATGAACAAGACCTGGCCTTATGACGCCATTCTTTCCAGTTGGTAAGTTTGCAAAATGGTGAACAAGTGCATTTACTAATGTACCGTCCCAATTACCATGACCAGGGTGAACAACCATATCTGGGTCTTTATTCACAATCATGAGTGCATCGTCTTCATATACAATGTTGAGAGGAATGTCTTGCGGTATAATTTCTGTAGGTTCCCTTGGTGGGATTGCCATTGCAAGTACAACTTCGTCTCCTGGTTTTACTTTATAGCTAGCTTTTGCTATTTGACCATTTACTTTTACTGAATTTGCAGCGATGGCAGTTTGGATTCGGTTTCGGGATATGTTCTTTGCCTTTTGGGCAATAAACTTATCCATTCTCACCAAACTTTGACCAGAATCCGCTGTAATTCTAATATGCTCGTACATTTCGCCTTCCTCTTCGTGAAGGTCATTTTCTATTTCTTCCAAATCCTTGCTAATTTGCATGCAAGTTAGCACATCCATGATTAAGATTGAAGATTTAGTACAGCTTCCTACACCTTTACAAAAATGGAGTCATCCACTTTTTATAGAGAAGAGCGTAAATGTATATGTAAAAAGAGATGATCTCAGTCATCCTATTTTGTCGGGAAATAAGTTTAGAAAATTAAAATACAACCTTAGGGCTGCTAAAAGTAAAGGTTTTGAATCATTATTAAGTTTTGGAGGAGCATTTAGCAACCATTTGTATGCCATGGCTGGCGTTTGTAAATACAGTGACTTCAAAGTAAAAATGCTCATTCGAGGAGATGAACTAAACCCCGATTCTAGTTCTACTTTGGCTTTTGCAAATGAATGTGGAGTAGAATTAATTTTTGTAGACAGAAAATCCTATCGGGATAAAGCTGATTTGGTCCAAAAATATGGTTCTGATTCTTTCATAATACCAGAAGGAGGGTCAAATAAAAATGCCTTGCTAGGTGTATCTGAATTGGTGGATGAGATTATGGTTGACATAGAGCCCAATTATATCATTGCTGCTATGGGAACAGGAGGAACGGTTGCAGGGCTACTTTCTAATGAAATTTATGATGGGAAAATTATTGGTGTCTCTTCGCTAAAGGGAGGGAGTTTTCTAAAAGGTGAAGTTGACCTACTTTTGGATAAATCCTCTGATTTTGATCTTTGGGTAGACTATAGTTTTGGTGGTTACGCAAAGCATACGGATGAATTGCTTCGTTTTATAGCTAATATTGAGCAGGAGTACGAATTCCCTCTAGAGCATGTTTACACTGCTAAACTATTCTTTGCTGTACTAGATAAGGTAAAGAATGACTATTTTCCAATAGATTCACAAATCGTAATTTATCACTCAGGAGGATTGCAGGGAAAAATTAAGGTATAGAAACGAAAAAAAGACCTCTCATATGAAAGGTCTTTTCTATTTACTTTCCTGAAAAATTATTTTGTGAGAGCAATCACAGATTTATTTTGCTCAATTCCGTCGTTAACTTGAGTTACCTCAACTAATACTCTATGTGGGTTGGTAGCATTATCTAATGTTAGTGTCATAGATATTTGTCCAAACTGATTTAAGAAAAGGTATTCGCCGTTCAATTTTACAGCACCACGACCGTTTGAAAAGTCTGCGGCTGAATCGTAAATCGGTTTAACAATCTCCATTCCTAAATTATCAATGTATCCATACTTTCCGTTCATTTCTACAATTGCAAAACCTTCAGCATATGGACTTAGGTTGTCATATTTTGGTTGCACGAGGATTTCTCCATTTGTTTTAAGGAATCCCCATTTTCCATTTTTGCAGAAAGCATAAACGCCATTGCTGTATTCTTTAGCATTGTCAAGACCTGCAAATTTGATTTCACCTACCTTGTTAATGATACCAACTTTTCCGTTTTTTTGAAAAAGTGCAGTTCCATTATTGAATTCAGTAATGTTATCATAATCAAAAGCCGTAATTAACTCGCCATTTAAGTTAATTAAACCTGATTTTCCATTTTTTCGTACTGTTGCTAAACCTTCTTTAAAGTTTGACGCAAAGTCAAATTTGAAATCAACAATAGTTGTTCCTTTAGCATTAATGTATCCCCATTTACCGTTTTTCATAACAGGAGCCATTCCGTATTTGAATGAAAGACCCATTTGAACATCGGTTTCTATAATTATATTTCCATTCGAATTAATGTATTGTGTTTTGGCACCATCACTTACAGAGGCATACCCTTCACTAAATCCTTGGGCAAAATCGTATTTGGCAGGAATTACTTCATTGCCATCAATATTTAGGTATCCGTATTTTCCATTTTTACGAAATACGGCGTATCCTTCTGAGAAGTCCTCTAAGTAATCATATTTTATTTCTGTAACGGCTTTGCCTGTGACATCTATAAAGCCAAATGACTTACCAAGTCTTACAATAGCTTTTTCATTATTGAAGTCAGTAGCGTAATCGTATTTGCAAGGAATCTCCAATTTACCTTCAAGGCTTAAAAAACCGAATTTACCGTCTACAGCTATTTTGCTTAGACCATTTTTAAATTGGTAACCAGAAATAAAGTTTGGGGGAACAGTTGCAATGCTTTGAAAAAAGATAGCTGCTGATAAAACAATCGTGGCTAAATATTTAGGGTTTTTCATGATACTTAGATTTATATGGTACTAATTACTAAGCCAATGTCATGCCAAAACGGTCTAAATTTTAGAAAAAATTGACCGTTCAATAAAGAAATTTACAAAATGCTGTATTTCAGCGAATTATGATTTGAGGTCATCAAGATGATTTTATTACAGTAGGAAAATGGAGGTGCAACGAATTTGCTATGCTATTGTCTTTAATGTTCGAATGATACTAAAACCAAGCCAAAGTCGAGAAATTGGCATAAGAAAGTATCATATCTAATTTTGGTACAGTTTTAATATTTGCAGTTTATTTTAGAATATTCAAAGAGAATGGCTCAGCGGAGCCACAATTATTTTATGAACACTTTTCCTTTAAGTAATTTGGTATTTATGCGTTATCCTTATTTTCAGTCTTTTCTAGTTACATTTCTCGTTGTACTTAGTTCGTTAGCATATTCACAGGAGAAACCAAAGTTATTTATCAATTGCCAGGAAGCTCGATGTTATGAAACCTTCTTGCGAACAGAATTAACCTACTTTACATTTTCTCGAGATCAATCTTTAGCAGATGTCCAGATATTTATAACTGACCAAACGAACGCTGGTGGTGGAAGAAATTATCAAATCAACTTTATTGGCCAGAATAACTACGATTCTACAAATTACTTCTTAGAGTTTGAAACTAGGCAAGATGATACAGAGTCAATTGCTCGAACCAAGATTTTGAATAAGATAAACCAAGGAATATTACTTTTCTTAGCAAAGACCAATAGTTTTGAAGATGTTCAGGTAAGCTACCCTAAAGGCCAACCAGTGAAAGAAAGAGAAAAGGTACTTAGCAAAGATCCATGGAATGGCTGGATTTTTGGTCTTGACGCTACGGGTTTAATAAGTGGAGAAAGTAATAAAAGCAGAACAAGACTTGCAGGAAGCTTTAGAGGAGGGAGGACTACCTATAAGTCTAAGTATAGTTTTTATACCTATTACAATAACAACAGGAACTCGGTTACTGTGGACAATATAGAGGAAACAGTAAAAGTCAATAGTTATGGTTTCAATTCTATTTTTGTTACGTCATTCAGTAAAAACTGGAGCATAGGCGGTTTTGTGAAGAGCTACCATTCGGTTTACTCCAATATCAATTTATCAAGCAGTATTGCACCAGCTATCGAATTCTCGATCTTTCCAATAGAAAACTTCAATAAGGAACAGTTCAGATGGATATATCAGGCTGGATATAGAAGGCTAGATTATCTTTCTCCTACAATTTTTGACCAAACATTAGAAACTCGTCCTTATCATCAACTCACAAGTATATTGGGTTACACAAAGCCGTGGGGTAACTTTTCGGCAGAACTTAATGGGTATCAATATTTAAATGATACTGAAAAGTACAGAGTAAGCTTAGAACTTGATTTCCGATGGAGAATTGGTAAAGGAATTTCTTTGAGATTTGATGGTTCCATTGCTCAGATCAAAGACCAAATCTCACTAGCAAAAACCAATGTTAGCAGTGAAGAGCTTTTACTTGGAGGTCAGCAACTACCAACTTCCTTTGATTTCTTCTCTTCTTTTGGTTTGAACTACACATTTGGAAGTGCAAACGGAAGCATTGTGAACCCTCGTTTTTCAGGAGTTAATTAAGGGATTCAAAATTATTAGTTGAGTCCTATTTCCTAAAGTAAGGTATCGCTGCGTATCATCATTGAGGTATCAATAATGAACTTTAATACAAGCAAAATAGAGCTGAAGCTATTACTTAAAAGGGTAGGCTTCTAAACAACTTTACTTATGCCATGGCAGCAGCGTATTGAATTTGATACAATTCATTATAGAAACCACCTTTTGCAAGTAACTCATTATGATTTCCGCTTTCTACGATTTCACCTTTATCTATAACGATGATTCTGTCAGCTTTTTGAATAGTACTAAGTCTGTGTGCTATCACAATAGCTGTACGCCCTTTCATAAGGACTTCGATTGCATTTTGAATTAACTCTTCAGACTCAGTGTCGATAGATGAAGTCGCTTCGTCTAGCACAATGATACTAGGATTTTGTACCATAGCCCTCACAAAAGAAATCAACTGTCGCTGGCCTACAGATAGCGTGGCACCACGTTCCATTACATTATAGTCGTAGTTGCCAGGTAACTGCATGATAAAGTCGTGTACGCCTACAAGCTTGGCCGCATTCACAATTTGTTCATCGCCTATATTTTGGTCCCCTAGGGTAATGTTGTTTCTAATGGTATCTGAGAAAAGGAAGACATCTTGCAAGACCATTCCAATACTTTGTCTTAAATGAGACAGATCGTAATTGTCAATGTTCACTCCGTCAATCTCAATCTTACCTTCATTGATATCGTAAAACCTTGTTAAAAGATTTATGATTGAGCTTTTCCCTGCTCCTGTAGCTCCTACAAATGCCACAGTTTCACCAAACTTAGCTTCGAAGCTGATGTTTTTCAAAACATAGTTCTCGTCAATGTAGGCAAACTTTACGTTGGTAAATTTTACATTACCTTCAATAGGAGTAGTAATTGTACCATTGTCAACTAAATAATCCTCACTATCCAATAGTTTAATAATCCTATCGGTACTTACGATTCCCATTTGTAGTGTATTTATTCTATCGGCCAGCATTCTTATTGGTCTAAAAAACTGATTGATAAACATGATAAATGCCGTTATGGTACCAAACTCCACAGAAGCGTCGTTTAGCATCGCTCGGGCACCATACCACACGATTAGCCCAACTCCTAAAGCAGAAATAACTTCAACTACTGGGTAGTATATGGAGTAATAAAGTACCGAACGTATGTTTGCGTCGCGGTGATCCTTATTTATCTTCACAAACTTGTTGTATTCTACTTTTTCTGAATTGAAGATTTGGACAAGGTTCATACCGGTGATATGTTCCTGAACAAATGTATTAAGGTTAGAAACGGCATTTCTAACTTCATTGAATGATTTTTTCACCTTTTCCTTAAAGACATAGGTGCTAATAAGCATGAAAGGAATTGTACATAGGCTTATCAAAGCCAATTTCCAATTGAGCCACATCATAACTCCAAAAATTAGTACTAATTGAAGGATATCTCCTACAATAGCCGCCATACCAGAACTGAACACCTCAGAAAGAGTCTCGATATCAGAAATGGTACGAGTAACTAATCTGCCTATCGGGGTTTGGTCAAAAAACTTCAGCTTCAGTCCAAGGATTTTATCATACAATTGGACTCTTATATTTTTGATGATATTTTGGCCTAGCCATCCAGCTAAATAGGTGTTGAGAAAGGCTAAAATAGATGAGAAGAAAAGTAAAGCCACCATGGCAATAAACATATTGCGAGTGCCTATCCAATCTCCTTCACTAATAGGCCCATCAATCGTATATTTGATTAATACGGGTAATGCAGGTGAAAGTGCAGCTCCAAGTATTATAACCAAAATTAGGATTCCAAACCTTAATTTGAATGGCTTAATAAAGGAAATAAGTCTGATCAGGACTTTTTTGTCAAAGATTTTACCGCTTAGATTTTCTTCTTGCAAGTTGGAGTGTTTTGAGTCTTATTGTTAACTTTCAAATGACTTAAATCGTTCGAGTTTTTTTATGTTCTAGGCCTTTTGGTAATTCTGACAAAAAGCCAATACCGTATCCTACCAGCTGAACAAGACAAGCAAGCAGGCTTAATGTTGCAATTTTAATATTGAAATCATAAACTCTTAATGCATCAAAAAATAGAAGGCTACAATATATTGCAAAGAACGTTAATCCTACAAAGGCAATAGGTGGGTAAATAAAAAAAGAAAGTACGCATGCTAAAAGAAAGAGTGTAAAAGCTGCAGGAAAGAAATGTACTAACTTTAGTTGCTCAGGATAAAACCTAGCAATATTAATTCTAGCTCGACCAAAAAAGTGCAATTGGTTGAAAAACTGCCTCAATGAAGTCCTTCTTTTATGAAAAATAAATGCCTCAGGAATAAGTCCAACTTTAAATCCAGCTTCAATTATTCTTTTACTGAATTCAATATCTTCACCCATACGAGTGATTTTATATCCGCCAACTTTCTCCCAAACCTTTCGTGATAAACCGAAATTGAAGCTTCTAGGCGTAAATTGTCCGCCCATATTTGTTTTTTTTCCTCTGATTCCACCTGTGGTAAAAACAGAAGTCATGGCATAATTTATTGCTTTTTGTATAGGGCTGAAGGAGCTATGTGCAGCATCTGGTCCACCAAAAGCATCCCAGGTGTATTGAGCCAAACTTTTATTTATTTCATCAAAATATTGCTCAGGAACTAAGACATCGCTGTCAAGTTGAATAAAGTAATCTCCTTGTGCTTTTTCGAATGCGAAATTTCGAGAGAAACCCTGTCCTGTGTTTTCTTTGAAAAAGTATTTAACGTTAAGAGAATCCTTAAATTGTGAGCATACTTCTTCACACTTTTGACTACTTCCGTCTTCAACAATAATTACTTCAAAATCTTTAAAGTTTTGTTTAGTTAAGCTTTCCAATAACTCAAATACCTCGTTTGGACGATTAAATACAGGAGTTATTATTGAAAACTTAGGCACAAGCAATCAAACTTTTTCTATGAGCAGCAACGATTTTCTTCACCATTTTACTGGTAATTACATTGGATATGAAAAGGCTTTCAAATTGAGCTGGGGCCAAGTAAATACCATTGTTCAGCATCTCATTGAAAAACTTTCCAAACATTATTGTGTCGCAAGTTTTGGCAGTTTCAAAGTTTATAACCTTCTCCTTAGTAAAGAAAAGGCTATACATAGAACCAATGTAATTGATTGTGTAGGGTAATTCTAAATCATTTAAAACAGATTGAATTCCATGCACCAATTCCTCACCTATAGAGTCAAGGTCTGAATATATCACTGGATTTTTGTGTAAATGCTTCAGCATGGTTAATCCAGCTGCCATAGCCATTGGATTTCCTGAAAGTGTACCTGCTTGATAAACTGGTCCCATTGGGCTTACAAAGTCCATGATCTCTGTTTTACCACCATAAGCTCCTACTGGCATACCACCACCAATGATTTTACCAAGAGTAGTCATATCAGGTATAACACCAAATCTTTCTTGGGCACCACCTTGAGCAAGCCTAAAGCCCGTCATTACTTCATCAAAAATAAGGACTATGCCTTCTTTTGTGCATATATCTCTAAGTCCTTGGAGGTAACCATCTTTTGGCAAAACACAACCCATGTTTCCTACCACAGGTTCTATTATAATTGCTGCAATTTCTCCTTTATTGGCTGCAACCAGTTTTGAAACGGCTTCTAAATCGTTGTATGGTGCAATAAGTGTATCTTGTGCTGTTCCTGGAGTTACGCCTGGACTATCAGGAGTTCCCATTGAAATTGCACCACTTCCTGCTGCAATTAAGAATGAGTCGCCATGACCATGGTAACAGCCTTCAAATTTGATGAATTTGTTTCTACCTGTATATCCTCTCGCTACTCTGATCGCTGACATGGTTGCCTCTGTACCAGAGTTTACCATTCTAACCTTCTCTATAGAAGGTACCATTTCGTGAATTAACTTAGCAATTTCAACTTCAGCAGCTGTGGGAGCACCAAATGAAAATGACTTTTTTGAAGCTTTCCTTACTGCCTTTTCAACAGGAGGGAAGGCATGACCTAATATCATGGGTCCCCATGAATTAATAAGCTCTAAGTATTTGTTACCATCCTCATCGAATAGGTATGCTCCTTTTGCTTTTTTGATAAAAATTGGGTCTCCACCTACGGCTTTAAAAGCTCTCACTGGTGAGTTAACTCCACCTGGTATATATTTTTGAGCTTTGCTGAATAATTTCTTACTTCTTTTCTTTTCCACTAATTCACAATATTGAAATTACCATATTCCCATTTTACAATAGGCACTTTTTTGTTTTCATTTTGCCCTTTGGAATAATCAAAACCAGATAATGTAAAAATATCTAGGTTTGGACTTTCGTCGAGGTTTAGTCTGTAAATCTCTTTTCCGTCCTTAAGCATTAAACCATAAAATTTAACCATGTCGTATCCTAGGTATGAAAAATACGAAGGGATTGTATTCATGGTGTTAATGTATTGCTTTTTGAAATTGATCACTTCATTTTTGTTGTAATCAATGAATTCAGGATAGAGTAAATAGAGTTCTCTTGCTAGGAGACTCCTCGATATTTTCTGAAAATTGAATGAGCTTCCAGTAGATATCATTGGAGAGTTAATCTTACTCATTCCCATTTTTCTAATGGCCAATGAACCGAATTCATCATCTCCACAGAAAAATACGTGACCAGGGTTTATTCCATTTTTTGGATTAATACTTTCTGATATTTTTCTAATGTCTAGCACTGTGAAACCATCCTCTTGAGCTAGTTTTTTGTATGTATATGCAAAAAGAGAATCTTTCATTCCATCACCGAAATAAATGGCACATGTTTTACCCCATTTTTTGCTGTTGACAAATTCTAAAGCTTTTTCAGACTGAGTAGAATAGGATGGTTGTAATAAGAAGATTCCCGACTTATTATTTATCAGGCTAAGGTTGTTTGATAATGGATGTACTTGAATTATTTTATTCTTTTCAGCATACCTAGTTGTAACAACATTTGGTCTTGGGTATAAGGGACCAAAAATCAAATCCATTTTTTTGAATTTAGGATCCTCTAAGTGTTCCTTAGCTTCAATCGCATCTGATCCAATATCAATTCCAAAAAGTCTAATTGGAATTCCGTCGCTTTGTAATTCTTTCTCTGCGATCTGCATACCAGCAAAAATGTCGTAGACATATTGATTCTTTAGGTTTTTAACGTCTCCTAAATCAAAAGGCAAAAGGACGCCAAAATCCATGGTATTGTCGTCAAACGCCCTAGTATAGTCTACTGCGGTTTTACCATGATTTTGTTTGTTGTATTCATCCTTTAGTTTGAATCTGTTTGTCAGTAAATCAGAAAGTTCAAGATCTTCCCTTGAATTGTATGGTCGGTCTTGAATTCTCTTTACAAGCGTTTTCGCAACAATTTTTTGATTAGGAAACTTCTCGGAAAGAGTCTTAAGCAAGTTTACATTCTGGATATTGGGTATAAAATTTTGAAGTAAGGCAATGCTTGATTGAGCTATTGATTCGTCTCTTATTCGTTCAACATATTCAAGTCCTTCTTCATAGTAGTTCTCTACCAAGTTGGCATCAGCATATAGGTAGTAAGCTTCTTCCATGGAGTCCCATTCAGGAAAACGTGTAAAGAGTTTTCGCAGCATCTCTCTGCATTGAAAATACTTTTCAGCCTCATAGGCGGAGAGAGCATAGTAGTACATTGCGTAAGGTACAACTGCATTGTTATACTCTGCTTTGGTAAGTGGAGCAAGTTGTGTTATTGCGTCGTTAAAGTTGTGACCCGCGTAGGTTTGTACTGCTTGCTGATACTTTTCAAGGTATTGCTCATCGCTCAGTTGAGCTTGCAATCCAAATGAAAAGAGACAAAATGCAATAATGATATACTTCATCTTAAGGGTTATTCCATTGTTTATTAAAGTTAAAAAAACGAACAGGGAATTATTAATAATGCCTTTCTATTTCTTTTTCTTATTTTTTAGCGATGCTGCTTTTTCTTTGTTAGAAGCTTCTTGAGCTTCTAATTGTTTTTGAAGATAGTTAGAAAACTTATTTGTCTTTTTGGGTTTGGTGGCGTAGTTACGCTTATTCTCTTCCAAAATTGTCTTTATTTTATCTTCATCTACAAAACGTTTAACAATTAATTGTTGTGCAATTGTTACTAAGTTAGAAACCAAATAGTAAAAACTCAAAGCTGCTGGGAAACTATTTAAAACGAAAAAGAATACCAATGGGAAAATGTAAGATATCTTCTTCATATCTACTGGCCCGGGCTGAGTTGGAGTGATTTGGTTGTTATAATAGGTAAATGCCAAACTCGAAATGGTCATTAATACTACAAACAAACTCAAGTGATTTCCTATTACAGGAATGTCAAAACCCCAGCTGATAGGTGCATCGTAGGTAGAAAGGTCATTTGCCCATAAAAATGATTTTTGACGGAACATCTCCATATTAGGGAAAAGGAAGAAGACCGACATTAAAATTGGCATTTGGAGCAACATAGGAACGCATCCACTAAGTGGACTCACACCTACTTGCTGATAAAGCTTCATTGTTTCTTGCTGAACCTTGGCTGCATCGTCACCAACTTTTTCTTTTATTTCGGCGATTTCAGGAGCAAGCACTCGCATTTTTGCTGAGCTTGTATATGACTTGTAGATAAGAGGTGTAAGCGTAAGCTTAATCATTAATACAACAATGATAATAAGTAAACCATAGTTGCTTATAAAGCTCTCTACCCAATCAAATAATGGTACAAAAATAAACCTGTTAATAGGCTTAATGATGTCATATCCTAGGTAGAGGTTTTTGTGAAATCCTTCACCTACTTTTTTTAGTTCTTCAAGATCGTTTGGACCAAAATAATACTGTAATCCACCTGCGAGTGCTGTGCTTGAGATTGTAGTATTCACAGTTGCGTCTTTTACTACTGTTGTATCCTCTGTTGGTACAAGAAGCGTCGCTTTTAAACCGTCAAAGTATGAATCTTTTACATAAACACCTGATGTAAAGTATTTCTGCTTGAAGGAGAACCATTTTACTTTCTCCTCTATATCTTCTATTTCGTCGCTTGTGCTATTTAAGCCTATATCGTTGAAATCTTCTTCGATATCGTAGTAGTTGATTTGTGCTGCTTTTCTATTCTCCAGCATGTCTTTTTCAAGTTGCTGTAGCTTATTTTCCCAAGTGAGGCTAACATTTTGGCTACTGCTTAGTGCTGTTCCTTCAACTTTATAGTCGAGTATAAATCCTTCTGTAGGTAGTGTGTAAGTTTGCGTAACCGTTTTACCATTTGGTAGTTGCAGAGCGAAAACAGCTTTGTTTGAAGTGCTTTCGGTAACATTGAAATATAAATCTCTCAAATCAACTGTTCCAGTTCCAGTCGCAATTTCAAGTTTTTGTTTTGAGTTAATTGCGTCTAAAACCTTCATTGGTTCTTCGCCGCCATTAGCATAAGTCTCGTATGTCTTATATTTAGTCAATACTACGGACGAAAGGTTTCCACCCTTAGAGCTTAGCGTAACTTTAAGTTGATCGTTTTCTAAAACAACTTCTTTAGCTTCTCCAGAAGTTGCGGCTGCGAATTCGCCAAATTTTTGAACTAATTGTGCACTATCTACAATTACGGGAGCTAATTCTGCTTGTGTATTTGCAGGACTTGCTTTTTGCTCAACCTTCTCTGGCTCAGGTGGAACTGGAGCAGGCATGAAATACATGTACGTACCGTACATTACAAAAAGCAATATAAAACCAATGATGTAATTTTTGTCTAATTTTTCCATGAAGGATGTTAAGTCTGCTAAATTTTCCCGCAAAAGTCGGAAAAATCTTTCATGATATGTAGGATTTAGTCATTTGTTTGGTGATCGGTACTTCGCTTGATGTTATCTAGCAAAATTCCGGTAGCAACGGCAACATTGAGAGATTCAGCTTTACCATATGCTGGAATTGCGATGGTTTCGGACACTTTTTTTCTTAATTCAGGTGAGATTCCATGAGATTCACTGCCCATTAGCAGGATTCCTTTTGACGGAAAATTAAACTGATGTGCACTGGTTCCTTCCATTGACGCAGCAAAAATTGGCAAGTTGAATGTGTCTATTTGTTCTAAAAGGTCGCAATACCAAACATTAACCCTTGCAAAAGAGCCCATGGTACTTGCAATCACTTTAGGATTTTGAAAATCAACTGTGTTTTGTGAGCATATCAAGTGTTCGATTCCATACCAGTCTGCAAGGCGAATCATTGTGCCTAAGTTTCCAGGATCCCTCACATCGTCAGCTGCGAGTACCCATCCGTTAAGAACTTTTGGGAAATCAACATTTTTTGATTTCAATATTGCAATTCCGTAGTTGTTGTTTTGCATGAAAGAGCATTTACGAATAGACTCTTCATCTACTACTACAGTTACATCGCTGGGTAGCAAACCTAGATCTTGTTCTTGTGAAATGTAAATTTTCACAATTTCATATTTTCCATCAGGAAGTTCCAAGATAGATTTCCGCCCTTCTACGGTAAATTCGCCAAATTGTTTGCGGTATTTTTTATTATAAAGGGATTGAATGTATTTTTGCTGCTGTTTGCTAATTGTATTCACTTTTCTTCGTTGTAATCGTACCGAACATTAGAACATTCTGAAACCATCAAATCTCACTTTAATCTCTAAACTCCACTCTTTTGGAAGCCCGCTAGCAATTTTGCTATTGCCACTGCTTTTTTTGAGTTCTTGTAGTTCAAATATTGTTTTGAAGAAGGATCAGTATTTTCTTACTAAACTAGAATTCGAAGGTAATCAAAAAGTCTTAAGTGAAGAGCTAGATGATATAATTCCGGTTAATCAAAAACCAAATACACGACCTTTTAATTTGCCAATCACTCCGAGGGTAGGGTTTTATAACTATGGCCTCAATAGATTTGATTCTGCTCAAACGGTCAATGACCTTTTAAACTTAAGGTCAGAATTGGCTACTTATCCTCAAAATTTTTCTGACTCAAAGAAAATTGAAAACAAGAAGCAAAAAATAAAAAAGAGAATTGATAGGAAGCAAGAAAGCTTAGAGACGAAAATTGGATGGTTTTGGAGAAATATTGGTGAGCCTAAGGCAATTATAAATACAAGTCAAATTCAGCAAACAAGTGAATTAATTACCAAATACCTGAAAGATATTGGTTTTAAAGATGCTCAAACTTTACATCGCATTGACTCTCTCAATGCTCCCGGTAGTATTAAATTAGTTTATTTGGTAAGTGAAGGTGACCCTTACCTTATTGATACGGTAAAGTACTACGTAGAAGACGCTAAACTTGACAGCCTTTTTGAAGTAAATAGAAAGGATCAATTAATTAAACCTGGAAATCGTTTTGACATTAGATTGGTGGAGCTTGAACGGTCGAGGCTAGAAAACCTAGCCAAAAACAATGGTTACTATAATTTTTTACCTCAATACATTCTTTTTGGAGCTGATAACGCTTCAGGTGATTTAGAGGAATTTATTAAAAACAAAGGAGGTAACCTATATTTCAACGTAGTTAACCTGCCAGGACAAGATAACCACAAGCAATACGAAATTAAGGAGGTAGTCTTCAAAGCCTTTGACCCTTATAGTAATAACAATAATGTCAAATTAGATACTACGTATTTTAATGGTATCAAATTTATCACAATGGATCGCAGGATTCCAATTGGCATATTGGCAAACAAATTGGTAATAAAACAAGGTCAGCAATATTCCCTAAAAAATGTGATTGAAACTCAAAGGCAAATAGGCTATTTGAATCAATTTGCTTTTGCTAGTTCGCAGGTTAATGTATTAAGTGACAATCAGCTTAGTATGGAGTTTTTTGCACCATTGCTAGAGAAATATACCCTTGGTACTGGACCTGGTTTAAATCACCTTTACAATCAAGGGCAGGGTTTTATAGGTTTTGGTATTCCTGTAACACTTACGGCTCGTAATTGGGCAAAGCGACTCGAAATCGTAGAGGCTTCTTTTAGAGCCTTTTGGGAAGGGCAACCATCACCAATAGATGCTACGTCTATCAGAGGTAGTCTAGAACTTGGTGCGAACTTAGCCATTACGTATCCCAACATTTCATTTTTTGGGAAAAGGGTAAATAAGTTATCTCTCTTTAATCCAAGGACTCAGCTTGGAGGTGGTGTCAATTATTCGGAACCATTTTGGGGAAACAGGTTAAATTTTAGGCTAAATACGAATTACTCATGGCGACCAACTCAGTTTACCACCATACTTTTTTCTGTCTTGGATGCCAATTTGATTAATACAAACTATAACCTTAGCAATCCAGATGGGGCAGGAGCACAGTTTTACCAAAGCCTATTGGATCAGCAAGCTCGAGGAAATAACTTGAAAGTAACTTTTGATCCTCAGTTTGTAAGCTCGTTCAATGGGACCTATATTTTCAATAATCAAAATCCTCAAAAGCCATACGGTAGTTCAAAGTACTTTAGAGTGTTTTTAGAAAGTGGTGGAACATTCATGAATTTTGGAAGTAACAAGGATAGAATTAACCTTATTGAGTCGCTTTTACCTTTGAGGCAGGATCTTAATTCACCAGATACTGTTCGTGCTTACTTTAGGTTTGTGAAGGTCAATTTGGATTATAGAAGATATGTGAACATTAACCTTGTCAGCAGTTTTGCCTACAGGTTTAATATTGGTCTTACAAATCCATATGGTAAAAACAAGTCGCTTCCTTACGAAAAGAACTTTTTTGCAGGAGGTAGCAATAGTGTGAGAGCATGGTCGCCAAGAGGATTGGGGACGGGTTCTGCATTGCCAGATACAGCCGCAAATAATGTTATTCCACAACCTGGAGATATCATCTTAGAAGGAAGTATAGAGTGGAGACGAAAAATTGCCAGATTCGTCGGAGATATTCAGTTCGCAACCTTTATAGATTATGGAAATATTTGGAAATGGTACCAGATAGAAACTCCAGAAAAGAAAGACAAAGCAAACTTCGACTTTAGCAGATTTTACAAAGAGTTTGCCGTTGGAACAGGTTTTGGTATCCGATGGGATTTTTCATTTTTTCTGGCCCGTTTTGATTTTGGTATCAAAGTTATGGATCCTTCAAGAGATATAGGCGACAGGTTTGTTTTGGACGATTTTAGTCTAAAAAAGAAACAACCTTATGGAATTCAATTCAATGTTGGAATAGGATATCCGTTCTAATCAAAATAAATCTTAAATTCTTAGTAGTATGGTCTGCCATTATGTCAGCCTTTTGTATCTTTGTGCAAATTTAGAAGAGGAATCATAATGAAAGAATATAGTGGTGCTTTGGAGTTGTTTAGTGCGGACGACAAAGAAAATGTGGATGAAGCTAAGATCACGCAAGCTCAAGGGGTAGGCAAGCGAAAGGTTTATATTGAAAGTTACGGCTGCCAAATGAACTTCGCCGATAGTGAAGTTGTAGCCTCTATCTTGCTGAAAGATGGTTTTTCTACTACTACCAATGAAGAAGAGGCTGAGCTTATCTTATTAAATACTTGTGCCATTAGAGATAATGCTGAGCAAAAAGTAAGAAACAGATTAATGCACCTAAAAAAGCATAAAGCTAAAATAGGCGTGCTTGGTTGCATGGCTGAGCGACTTAAAACTCAGCTACTCGAAGAAGAAAAAATGGTTGATATGGTTGTAGGGCCAGATGCCTACCGAGATCTTCCAAAACTCATAAGTGAAGTTGAAGATGGCCACAAAGCTGTTAATGTTTTCTTGTCGAGAGAGGAGACCTACGCCGATATAACACCAGTTAGACTTGGGACTAATGGTATTTCTGCATTTATTTCAATCATGCGAGGCTGCGACAATATGTGTAGTTTTTGTGTGGTGCCTTATACTAGAGGAAGGGAAAGGAGTAGAAACCCTCAATCTATTGTTGCAGAAGCTCAGGATCTTGTGAATAAAGGTTACAAGGAGGTTACTTTGTTGGGGCAAAATGTGGATTCTTTCAAATGGAAAAATGAAGCAGGCGAGATTGAAACGAACTTTTCTCAATTACTAGAAATGGTTGCTCAGGTAAGTCCTGATATGAGAGTTAGGTTTAGCACTTCTCACCCAAAAGACATCACAGACGATGTTTTGTTCACGATGAAAAAATACGAGAATATATGTAACTATATTCATTTACCTGCCCAAAGCGGTAGCTCTCGTATTCTTGACAAAATGAATAGAACCTATGATCGTGAATGGTATATTCAAAAAATAGATCGTATCAGAGAGGTATTTGGAGAAGACTGCGGAATCTCTCACGATATGATCATTGGTTTTTGTAGTGAAACCGAAGAGGACCATCAAGAAACACTCAGCTTGATGGATTATGTGAAATATGACTACGGCTACATGTACTATTACTCTGAGAGACCAGGGACGCCAGCCGCCAAAAAATATGAAGATGACGTCTCTCTAGAAATAAAGAAATCTAGGCTCGATGAGGTTATTACCAAGCAAAGGGCTCACTCGTTATATCGAAATCAGCAGGCGATAGGTAAAACGGAAAAGGTTTTGATTGAAGGGTTTTCTAAAAAATCTAAAGATGATTATCAAGGCCGCACAGATCATAATAAAGTAGTAATTTTTCCAAAAGGCGACTTGGAGATTGGAACCTACGCATATGTTAAAGTAGAAGATTGTAACTCGGCAACTTTGTTTGGTAAAGTAGTCGTTAAAGAATTGGTATGACGAATAATCCCGAAATTCAATCGGTTAAAAATAGATTTGGGATCATTGGAAATGCTCCCGCACTAAACTATGCACTTTCTGTCGCAATTCAAGTTGCCCCTACAGATCTTACGGTTTTAATTAGTGGAGAAAGTGGTAGTGGTAAAGAATCCTTTTCCAAAATCATTCATGGTTTAAGTGCCAGAAAACATGGACCTTTTATAGCCATCAACTGTGGAGCTATACCTGAGGGAACAATAGATTCAGAGCTTTTTGGCCATAATAAAGGTGCCTTTACGGGTGCTCTCGATGACAGAAAAGGTTATTTTGAAACTACTGACAAGGGGACGATTTTTCTTGATGAAATAGGAGAAATGCCTGTGAGCACACAAGCAAGGCTACTCCGTGTCTTAGAAAATGGAGAATACATTAGTGTAGGTTCTTCCAAAGTGAAAACTACCGATGTGAGAGTAGTTGCCGCTACGAATGTGAATTTGATTCAAGCAGTAGAGAGAGGTAAGTTTAGGGAAGATCTTTATTATCGACTAAATACAGTGCCTATTACGGTTCCTCCAGTAAGAGACCGTGGCTATGATATAGAATTGCTTTTCATTAAGTTCACTACAGACTTTGGCGAAAAGAATCAAATTCAACCTGTGGAATTAACAGATGGAGCTCGAAAAGTGCTGCATTCATTCCGATTTCCAGGAAATATTCGTCAATTAAAGAATATCGCTGAGCAAATCACCATTCTGGAGGAGGAGCGAGTGATTACGGGTGAAATATTGCAAAAATACTTACCCACTAATCAATCGAGCGGTTTGCCTTCTGTGTACCGACAGTTTGGGTCAGATGGGTCCGACATTTCAGAACGAGAGATATTGTATAAAGTGCTTTTCGATATGCGAAAAGATATGACAGAGCTTAAGAAGTTGGTGCTGTCACTTATAAAGGGTGGAGATATTAACCCCGAGGTTCTTGAAAACCATAGTCGATTGTTTGAAGACTTGGATAAAAAAGAGCAATCTCCGTTGCTGCCTTCGCCAGCTGAAGAATTTGAACCATACACTGCTGGAGACGACAATCAAATCCTCAGAATTGATAACCTTCAAGGAAATCGTGAAAATGTAGAGGATATTTCTCATGAAATGGAAGAAGAGTCGTTATCACTTGAGAGAAACGAAAAGGATATGATTATCAAGGCCTTGAGAAAGAATAGGTTCAAACGAAAATATGCTGCTCAGGATTTAGGAATATCGGAACGCACACTTTACCGAAAAATTAAACAATATGACATTGAAGATGAAAGGTAAGTGGCTCATCCTATTGAGTGTAGTTGCCTTGCAAGGTTGTAAAATTTACTCATTCACAGGTACTACATTAAGTGAAGACCTTAAGTCTATCACTATTCAAAACTTTAGTATGTCAACTGCAGGTGGGCCTCAAAACATGACTTTGGAGTTCAATGAGAAACTAAAAGAGTACTACCAAAGAAATACAGACTTAAAGATAGTACCTAACGAAGGCGACTTGTTTTTGGCAGGAGCGATTACAAGTTACGAGATGACTCCAGTGTCAACTACGGCATCAGATAGAGCTGCACAAAACCGGCTTACAATCAAAGTGGAGGTACAATTTCAGAACAAATTAACTCCAGCTGAAGACTTCGAAAAAGAGTTTTCTTTCTTTCAAGACTTTTCGCAAGAGCTCACACTTACGGATATTGAGCCTCAGTTAGTTCCCAAAATTTTGGATCAATTGGTACTAAATATTTTTAATGACACAGCTGCACAATGGTAGAGATAAATGTGCTAAATAAAGAAAAAGGGTTTACAAGTCAGGATAGAGTGGTGTTACTCAAACTGCTTGAAAAGTACCCTTATTTCGAATATGCACAGGAAAAGTTAATTGAAGTTTCGGACAAATTGAGAAAAAATGGCTCGGTTGATGATAGACTAAGGAAGAGAAAGGAGCAATTTTCGAAAATTTCAAATGATAGTATAGAGGTTATAAAGACAAAAGTTCAATACGATAAAAGTGATGAAATGTTAGTCAACTTTTTGGAAAAATACCAATTGCCAAAAAGCCCAATTCATTTTATCAGCAAATAATGGTGGTGTTTTAATAATTTTTGAAAAAAAATAAAATATCTTTGCACCCCAAATAGAGATACAAAAAATTAATACAAAATAAATATGTTCGAGACAGTTGTAATTTTAATGATGATAGTTGCCATTTTACTTATCCTAGTAATATTGGTTCAAAACCCTAAAGGTGGTGGATTATCTAGTGAGTTTGGTGGAGGTGCTACTTCTCAAATGTTTGGAGTTCAAAAGACTGGCGACATATTAGAAAAATTGACTTGGGGATTTTATGCGTTTTTAATTGTTGGAGGTTTGCTTTCAGGAATTTTTATGAGAGCAGATATTACTTCTCAGTCTTCAGGAGAGCTTGATGTAGAACGTTCTGCAGCTGCTCCAGTACCTACTTTACCAGCAGCTCCGGCTCCTGTTCAAGAAGGAACGCCACTTGAAACTGCTCCTGCAACACCTGCACAGTAATTCAAATAAAGAAATTATATTAAAAAAGGCACTTGAGTTATCTCAGGTGCCTTTTTTGTGTGATGTAGCTACGTTTTGATTTAATAATACGCTAATGACGTAGTTAGGCCAAGAATAATCAATACCAAATAAACAGCTGCGATAGTACCGTAGGTAACCAAACAACCCATAGCAGCCTTTTTAGTGAGTGACTTGTCCTTGTCTGTTAGAATAAAAACTAATAAAATTCCGAGCAAGCCAAAAACACAACCCCATAGAAATGGAGGAATTCCAAATGTGTCATCATTTGGACCGTCCACAAATGTGCTGTTCTCTGCCAATGTTACATCTTGAAGAAGGTTAGGTTGGCTAATCTTCAGCTCCTCTAATGTTGCCTCGTTATTTTCAAGGTAATTCTCTAGTTCATTCAATTGCTTGAACTCATTAGTAATGGTTTCATCCATTGCGGTAGGTTCACTCGCAGTAGAGATGAAAGAGGCAGTTATTAAGCCTGCCAGAAATAAGTATTTTTTCATTTAATATTAATGGAATTTATTTGATTTTGATATTCACAAATCATGCCATTGCGACGCGTCATTTTGCGGCTTTTTGTAGTGTTGTCAGTATAAAACTGAAATATTGTCAGTTAAAACCTCTTTTGTATCTCTTGGCAGTATCATTGATCATGATAAGCAAAAGCTTTAAACAATATTTAAACTTAAAATTATAGTAAACTATGTCAGTAAATGTAAAACCTTTGGCAGATAGAGTTTTGGTGGAAGCAGCACCAGCTGAAGAGAAAACTGCATTTGGAATAATTATTCCAGATAGTGCAAAAGAGAAACCACAAAAAGGAACTGTAATTGCTGTAGGTCCAGGAAAAGTAGATGAGCCTATGACAGTTAAAGTTGGAGATTCTATACTTTATGGAAAGTACTCAGGTACAGAATTGGTTGTGGAAGGAAAGGAGTTTTTGATCATGCGTGAATCAGACATCTACGCTATCGTTTAATTTCGGTTTAAATTTTATTTAACTACAAAAAAAACATTAACAAAAATGGCTAAACAAATTCACTTTGATACCGACGCTAGAGATAGACTGAAAAAAGGTATTGATACATTAGCAAACGCAGTAAAAGTAACTTTAGGACCAAAAGGTCGTAACGTAATCATTGATAAAAAATTTGGTTCTCCTGCAATCACCAAGGATGGTGTTACTGTAGCCAAAGAAATTGAGTTAAAAGACCCTATCGAAAACATGGGAGCTCAATTAGTTAAAGAAGTTGCTTCTAAAACTGCTGATCAAGCGGGTGATGGTACAACTACTGCAACTGTATTGGCTCAGTCTATATACACTATTGGTGCTAAAAACGTAGCAGCAGGTGCAAATCCAATGGATCTTAAAAGAGGAATCGACAAGGCGGTTATCGCTGTTGTTGGTGACTTGAGAAAGCAAACTAAAGTAATTTCTGAATCAAATGAAATCACTCAAGTTGCTTCTATTTCAGCAAACAATGACCGTGAAATTGGTCAAATGATTGCTGATGCAATGGAAAAAGTAGGTAAAGAAGGTGTTATCACTGTAGAAGAAGCAAGAGGTACTGAAACTGAAGTAAAAACAGTAGAAGGAATGCAATTCGACCGTGGATACCTTTCTCCATATTTCGTTACTAATACAGATAAAATGGAAGCCGAATTGGAGAATCCATTTATCTTAATTTCTGAGAAGAAAGTTTCTTCTATGAAAGAATTGCTTCCAGTATTGGAGCAAGTTGCACAAACTAGCCGCCCATTGATGATCATCTCTGAAGATGTGGATGGTGAGGCTCTTGCAACATTGGTAGTAAACAAAATCAGAGGTTCTCTGAAAGTATGTGCTGTGAAGGCTCCAGGTTTTGGAGATCGTCGTAAAGCAATGCTTGAAGATATCGCTGTTCTTACTGGCGGTACTGTAATTGCTGAAGAAAGAGGATTCAAACTTGAGAACGCAACGATCGATATGCTTGGTCAGTGCGAGAAAATCATCGTAGACAAAGATAACACTACTGTTATCAACGGAAGCGGCGACAAAGATGGAATCACTTCTAGAGTAAACCAAATCAAAGCTCAAATCGAAACTACAACTTCTGACTATGATAAGGAGAAGTTACAAGAGCGTTTGGCTAAGCTTTCTGGTGGTGTTGCGATTATTTATATCGGAGCAGCTACAGAAGTTGAAATGAAAGAGAAGAAAGACCGTGTTGACGATGCATTGCACGCAACTAGAGCAGCGGTAGAAGAAGGAATCGTTGCTGGTGGTGGTGTTGCTTTGATTAGAGCTCAAGCAGCTCTTGACAACCTTAAAGGATTGAACTCTGATGAAGATACAGGTATCACTATTATCAGAAATGCTATCGAAGCTCCATTGAGAACTATCGTAGCTAATGCTGGTGGTGAAGGATCAGTAGTTGTTCAAGAAGTTAAGCTTGGAAAAGGATCTTACGGTTACAATGCTCGTGAAGATAAATTTGAAGACATGATCAAAGCTGGTATCATTGACCCTACAAAGGTTACTCGTCTAGCTCTTGAGAATGCTGCTTCTATTGCAGGTTTATTGTTGACAACAGAAGCTGTTGTTTCTGATATTCCAGAAGAAAAAGCTGAAGCTCCTCACTCACATGGTGGTGGAATGGGCGGAATGATGTAATTCATTTCAAAAGCTAAAAAATAAAGAGAGAAGCATTCGTGCTTCTCTTTTTTTTGCTCCAAAATCAATCTTTAGCACAATTATTGCATCGATTTACTTGTTAAAAAAAACTAAGAGTGATGCTAAATAAAACATTGGCTGTGGGTATGATTTGCTTAATGGCATTTTCATGTAAGGATAGAGAGGTAGTGGCAGATGGGGTAGATTTAAATCCTGAAGAAACAGCTGCAAGGTGTAAAATACTTTCAAATACTCGTACTTCAGGAGCAAGGTTTGATTTTGGATATGATGACAACCACATCATTACGATGCAAGGATTCAGTGATTTTGATACTTTTCAATACGAAGGAGTTACGCTTGTAAAGGCTGTAAATTCAAGAGATAAAAGCTACGATGTCACTTTCGATTACAATACTAACGGACAATTAACTACGGTAACTTTTCATGGAAAAGATAGTCAAGGACGAGCTTTTTCGAACAAGTCTACTATGACTTACAATAATAAGAATCAGATATCAGAATTGATTTTTGACTGGCCAAGTTTAGACAAAGTGCAGGCATTTATCAATTATGACAACAATGGAAATATTCTCAATATCTCCGGTCAATACAATGATAGACTTCAAAATCTTCTTGTGAATAAAAGTTTTGATGACAAAAAGAGTCCTTATAAGGATCAGAAAGTTGGACAAGTTTTATCTTATTTCATGATCTATGGATTGCTAGTAGGAGGGGACAACTTGACCTACTTTATCAATAACAACAATGTAACAGCTTCTGAAATTGATGTAAACAATATCAAACGCAAAGTTGGATACGAATACGAATACAATGGCTCGGATTATCCTAAAGTTGCTAACCATACAATAACAGAAAACAATAGAATCAAAACTGCTACCGAGTATTTTGAGTATAAGTGTGGAAGCTAATCAGTAATTTGAATTTGTTGTTTTGAAAGATTAATTAGCTAGAGAATCTTTAAAGTTTTCTTTCTTTTAATGTTTACAGCCCCACTTCTTAAGTTGTGAAAAATTAATTCAAAATACTTTCCATGATAACCTATTGATCTTCATGTTGTTCCATAGGTAGTTGCAATAACATTTTCAAGCACTCAAGGAAAATAGTGATATTTTCATACCTTTGTATCCCGTAAAGAGATATCGGAATCTAAATTTCAAGTCGTTGAGCGGGAAAGCAAAAAATACCAAATACATCTTCGTAACAGGTGGTGTAACTTCATCCTTAGGAAAAGGAATTATAGCCTCATCATTAGCAAAATTGCTACAAGCACGAGGCCTTTCAGTAACCATACAAAAACTTGATCCCTACCTGAATATTGATCCAGGTACATTAAATCCGTATGAGCACGGTGAATGTTATGTAACTGACGATGGAGCGGAGACTGACCTTGACCTTGGTCATTACGAGCGTTTTTTGAATGTTCGCACTTCTCAAGCCAACAATGTAACCACAGGAAGAATTTACGACAATGTACTTTCTCGTGAGCGTAAGGGAGACTTTTTAGGTAAAACCGTTCAAGTAATTCCGCACATTACAGATGAAATTAAAAGAAACATTTTGGAGCTCGGAAGGGCCGGTAAATACGATATCGTAATAACCGAAATTGGAGGTTGTGTTGGAGATATAGAGTCTTTACCTTTTATAGAGGCTGTAAGGCAGTTAAAGTGGGAGCTTGGTGAGAAAAACATGCTTGTTATTCACCTCACATTGATTCCTTATTTAAAGTCAGCAGGTGAACTAAAAACTAAACCAACTCAGCATTCAGTAAAGAAGCTGCAAGAGTCAGGTATTCAACCTGATATTTTGGTTTGTAGAACGGAACACCCTTTACCCGCAGATTTACGTAAAAAAGTAGCACTATTTTGCAATGTGCAGGTTAATTCCGTGATTGAAGCTAGAGATGCACGTACAATATACGATGTGCCTCTTTTGATGCAAAAAGAGAAACTCGACAAGCGTGTGCTTTACATGTTGGACATCTATAACGATAAAGATGCCGATATGGATGAATGGAAAGACTTCTTAGGTCGTCTTAAAAATCCTATAGAAACTGTTAACATTGGCTTGATAGGTAAATATGTTGAATTGCAAGATGCTTATAAATCAATTGCGGAGTCATTTATTCATGCTGGTGCTGCAAACGAATGTAAGGTAAATATAGAATGGATTCATAGCGAATCTCTTACGCCAGAAAATGCTGCCGAAAAAATCTCTCATTTAGACGGAGTGCTAGTTGCACCTGGTTTTGGAGAAAGAGGAATTGCAGGTAAGCTTAACGCTGTTAAATGTGTTCGCGAGAACAAAATTCCATTTTTGGGAATTTGTCTTGGAATGCAAATGGCAGTGATAGAGTATGCAAGAAACGTACTTGGCCTTGCTGATGCTCATAGTACCGAAATGAATTTGGAGACACTCAATCCTGTGATTGATTTAATGAATGATCAAATCAACGTGGAAAACAAGGGTGGCACCATGAGACTTGGTGCGTATAACTGTAAGCTAGGAGATAAAACGCTAGCTAAAAGTATTTATGGTAAGTCAAAAATAAGTGAACGTCATCGTCACAGATGGGAGTTCAATAACAAATACCGTAAGGATTTTGAAAAAAGTGGAATGGTGATTTCTGGTGTAAATCCAGAGAATGATTTGGTTGAAATCATTGAATTACCAGACCATCCATTTTTTGTGGGTGTACAATTTCACCCCGAACTCAAGAGTACGGCACTAGAACCTCATCCTTTATTCATCGGCTTCGTTAAAGCGGCGATGGCATACAAGAATAGATAGGTCCTTCAGTTTACTTTGGAATCACATTTTGTGAGTTTGTATAGCTGCTATTTGCGGTGTAAAAACTCATGCTCTATTTTGGAGTGAAAACGGTTGGCGTTAGAATAACTAAAACGTGAAATTGTTTTCTTCTAGTTGATGAGGACAAAATTGCTACGTGCAAGCATTGATAAAAATAGTGTTTGTTAGATTCTTATATTAGAACTGGTATTAAAATTATGAAGTCCATATACTTACTATTGTAAAAACTTCATTTTTAATGTTATCTTCGATTGATATTCAACCCAATTTCAATTATGATAAAAACCTTTCTAGCAATTTTGCTATTTTCTTCTTATGCCTTTTCACAAAGTGTTAATGTAATTTCAGCGGGCTTTATTTATGAAAATGCCCCATTCCCGAGCTGTCATGCCAGTACGGTTGTGGAGACTCCTGATGGAATCGCCGCCGCATGGTTTGGAGGAAAACATGAAAAAAATCCAGATGTAGAAATTTATTTTAGCCGCCTTATAAAAGGTAAATGGACAACACCAGTATCAGTTGCTAATGGAATTCAGCATGCAGATAAGCGTTATCCAACTTGGAATCCTGTTCTTTTTCAAGTTCCTAATGGTCCACTTTTGCTATTTTTCAAAGTAGGTCCAGACCCTTCTCATTGGTGGGGAGAGTTAATAGAAAGTAATGATGGCGGAATTACATGGTCTCAGGCAAGAAGGCTACCAGAGGATATATTTGGACCGATCAAAAACAAACCTGTACTTATGAGTGATGGGAGATTATTGAGTCCATCTAGCAAGGAGACTGAAATAGGTGATCACGACTATTGGCAAGTATTTGTCGAAAGTTCTAGCGACTTTGGCAAGACATGGGAAATTACAAAACCATTAAATGATGGTGTGAAGGTTAACGCGATTCAGCCTAGTATTTTAACTTATCCTGATGGTCGCCTCCAAATGATTTGTAGAAGTAAAGAGAATAGATTGGTAAGTTTTTGGTCCAGTGACCAAGGAAAGACTTGGTCTGAGCCTGAAATGATGAATTTGCCTAATCCAAATTCAGGAACAGATGCTGTTACACTAAAAAATGGAATGCAGGTTTTGATTTATAACCCAACCGAGAAGTATGAAGGAAAATGGGGAGGATCCAGAAGCCCATTATCTGTAGGGGTTTCGAAAGACGGAAAAAATTGGACTAAGATTTATGATTTAGAAACCGAAAAAGGAGAATTCTCATACCCTGCTGTCATAGAAGGAAAAGATGGCAGTGTTCATATTACGTATACGCACAATAGAACCAAGATCAATTATGTTCACTTGAGAATCAAATAGTATGAATTTAGATATTGGGATTTTAATAGTCTATTTACTACTAGTTCTAGGCTTTGGTGTTTCCTTTTATTTCAAGAAAAGAACAGCTTCTGAATTTACTTCAGGGGGAGGGAGGTTACCATCTTGGGCATTAGGAATGTCTGTTTTTGCAACTTATGTAAGTAGCATAAGCTTTTTGGCATTGCCGGGAAGTGCTTATGGAGGAAACTGGGGAAGCTTTGTTTTTAGTCTTAGTATTCCTTTGGCAGCCTATATTGCTGTTAAATACTTCGTGCCACTTTATAGAGGATTAGGAAACGAATCTGCCTTTTTCTACTTAGAACAACGGTTCGGTTACCCTGCAAGGGCTTATGCTTCTACGTTTTATTTGTTAACACAGTTGGCTAGAATGGGTACCATTTTATATTTGTTGGCACTACCTATGCAAGCTTTGCTTGGTTGGAGTATTCCAGAAATTATAATTGCAACAGGAATTGTCGTGATTCTATATGCTAGTTTGGGAGGCTTAGAAGCAGTTGTGTGGACAGATGCAATTCAAGGTATTATTTTGATTTTTGGAGCCGTAATATGTGTTTATATCCTTGTCAGTTCTTTGGGTTCCGATTTTAATACGGCCCTTGCTTCTGCTCAGTCGCAGGGTAAATTGAGTTTAGGAAGCTTGAAACCATCATTGGTGGATTCTTCTTTTTGGTTGATTTTGTTTTATGGTCTGTTCATTAATCTTCAGAATTTTGGAGTTGACCAAAATTATATTCAACGCTATGTAAGTGCAAAGTCTGACAGTGATGCAGCAAAGTCTATTTGGTTGGGTAGTTTACTTTATGTACCAGTTTCATTATTGTTTTTTATTATTGGTACCTTACTTTGGATGTATTATCAGCAAAATGAAGGAGTACTGCCAAGTGATATACCATCAGATCAGATTTTCCCCTTCTTCATTGTAAATCAATTACCAACTGGCTTGACAGGCTTACTTTTAGCAGCGATATTCTCGGCAGGTATGAGTTCTATTTCTACGAGTATAAATAGTTCAGCCACGGTTCTTTTGTCTGATTTTTACAAACGAAATAAAGAAAGAACCGAAGGGCAATCGAAAGGTTTTTTAGTGCTGTCGTCTGCTGGAATGGGTATCTTGAGTGTTTGTATTGCTTTGATGTTTAATGGTGTAGAAAGCGTATTAGATACTTGGTGGGCTCTTGCTTCTATTTTTAGTGGTGGAGTTCTTGGATTGTTTTTGGTGGCTTTTCTTTTTCCAAAAATTCGCAAAAGAACAGCTTATGTTGCAATGCTATTAGGATTTCTTTCCATTGTGATATTTACAATTCTTCCTTTATATGAGTCTACCAAAGGCTTCAATATTCACCCTAATTTTATCATAATCATTGGCACTTGCGTAACAGTATTATTTGCCTACTTTTTAAGAAAATCGAAATAGTATGAAGTTTACCTTCTCCTTGTATTTGATTGTTGGTTTGGTTTTAGGAATAGATTCTGATTCTTTCGGTCAACAAGCTAATAAGCCTAATATTGTTATAATTTATGCTGATGACATGGGCTATGGTGACCTTAACTGCCAGAATCCTGACTCTAAGATACCAACGGTTAATTTGGACAAGTTGGCTAGTGAAGGAATGCGTTTTACTGATGCTCATAGCTCTTCGGGCATATGTTCACCTAGTAGATTCGCTTTGCTAACGGGAATGTACCATTGGCGTAGACAACATGATATTATAAAGTCTTTTGGTTCACCATTTTTTCACGACAGCGACTATACTTTACCGCAAATGCTTAGTGAGAACGACTATGTAACAGCCGCCATAGGAAAATGGCACCTTGGATGGGATTGGGAGTTTTTAAATGAACCTACTTCAGAAATTGAGAAGAATGGTAAAATCACCAAGTATTACGGAGCTAAGGACTTGGATTGGACAAAACCAATAAAAGGAGGTCCTACTGCAAGAGGTTTCATTTACTACTTTGGTGACGGAACAATAAATTTTCCACCGTATGCATGGATTGAAAACGATAAACTGTTAGAAATTCCTACGGAAGAATTGGATAATGACAAAATGCCGTCAAATGCCAATGAAGGCAATTGGGAGTTTAGACCAGGACCAGCTTTGAAAGGCTGGGATCCATATAAAGTTTTACCAACCTTAACCCAAAAAGCAAAGGACTGGATTGGTAATCAGAAAGCTGATCAGCCATTTTTCTTGTATATGGCATTGCCTAGCCCGCATGCACCTATAATTCCGAATGACGAATTCATAGGTACTTCCAAAGCCGGGGCTTATGGCGATTTCGTAGTTCAAACTGATTGGGTAGCAGGAGAGGTTTTAAAGGCTTTGAAAGAAAATGGTTTTGAAGAAAACACACTTGTAATTTTTACATCTGATAATGGACCAGAAAATTATGCTTTTGCTAGAGCTGAGAATTTTGGACATTTCAGCATGGGAGATTTTAGGGGCTTAAAAAGAGACGTATGGGAAGGAGGGCACCATGTTCCATTTATTGCTAAATGGCCTAATAAAATCAAAAGTGGGTCTGTTACAAATGAATTGATTTCTCAAATAGATATAATGAACACAGTTGCCAACATTTTAGAAGTCAATCTTCCTGGAATGGCTGCACCAGATAGCTATAATCTGCTACCAGTATTTTTTGAAAAAGAATATAGTAAACCATTGAGAGAAGCCACCGTTCACAATACTTATGCTAATAAATGGGGAATTCGAAAAGGAGATTGGTTATATATCAACTACAAGGATGGTGAGCAAAATCGAATGCCCGAGAGTTTTAAGAAACTAAGAGACTATGAAGATTTCACTACAGCAGGCTTACTTTTTAACATGAAGATTGACCCTTATCAAAGGGTTAACCTATACGATGAAAATCCTGATAAAGTAAAAGAATTATCTGAAATGCTAGATGAATATAGTAATGGGAGATCTTCTAAAAGATAAGAAATTAGTACAAACCTATTTCTTTAAAACCTTTTACCAGCGTTCCCAAGGAAACTTCTTTCTAGCTTTAGTTCTTTTGACTCCATCCACAGTTTGTAGTTCGGTGTCAGGGTTTTCTTCACCTTTATTTTTATCCCATAAAAAGTGGTAACGCTCTGGGAATATTTTGTTTCGGCTTGAAAATACACCACTGACAAAATCACCGTGTTGATGTTCATATTTTGACCTACATGTTTCCATGGGACAACGAGGAGCCCAACAGGAGCTGAGCGTAAAGGCTGTAAATAAGAATAGTATAATATTTTTTAAAGTACGAGACATAGTCTTAATCCTGCTGTTTTACTTAGAAATAAACCTTTGCTACCAAGCTCTCTGTTTGGCTGTTTAAAGGCAAATTTTTGTTTGATGAAATCTTCTTCTGCATTGAAAGTCTCAATGGTGGGTGTGGTAGTGCTTTGTCCCACACCAATACCCGCAAATGCGTCAACGAATAGAAACCTAGTGATGTGAAAATGCTTCCCAATTTTTAAGTTAATCGCCCTTTCGAATGTTTCGGCTTCTAATGGTTCTGAAACTAAAAATGGGATGTTGGAAGGGACTTCAAATGGATATGCATTATAACCAGTATTGAAAGATTGTGAAGAGCTTATAGTTTTGTGAACGTATTCAATGGCATAGTACCGGCCAAATGGCTTTTTATCCAAAGCATAAAAAGGAAACCAATCCGAAAAGTACATTCTTATTTCACCTCGGTATTGTTTGGATTCCATGTTTTGTAATGGGAGTCCTTCTTTATCTCTAAAGATACCTTGACCTTTTCCTTTACCGTAGTCAAAACAGAAACTGAATTTTCCAAAAGGTGGAGCTATTTCAACACCATACCTAAAGTTTTTATCCGCTTCAAAAAAAGAAGTAGGAGTGACTTTTAGTAATAGAAATGGTTGGTGTGTAAAGTTTACAGGCTTACGCATTACTTCTGATGCTTCTTCAAATGAAGCTGACATTTGAGCATTTACACTCAAAATGAAACCAAAAGTTATAGCGAATAAGCACGAAAATCGTTGCAGCATATGAATTTGAATCTATTTTTTCTAACGAAAACCAATGTAAAAAAGTGTTGAAAACCTTTTCAAATGATTCTATAAAGTAGAGGCATTCAATTTCTAAGCCAGATTTTAATTATAATAATAGCTTTTCAAATTTTACATCTCAAAGGCAAAACTTTCCTTTCAATATTATCATGTTTAAAATTGAAGCAAACAATACAATTGATAACGGTACCAATGTGACTTACGATGCGGGGAAGTATATATTGTTAAACCCCGGTTTTAGGGTTAAAAATGGAGGTGTTTTTAAAGCAAATATTGATGGTTGTGGAAACCAATAATCCAGAGGTAAATCAAAATGAAATTAGTTTAGCGTAATTTTGGGTTTACCGATTACTAAATATTGTTTACAATACAATATATCGGAGAAAATAAGCCGTAGTTTTATACTGGAGGTATGATGTTTTTGATTTTAGAATTGTTCTCTGTTTCATACTTCGCCTAATGTTATAGCTCATGAAAAAACTGTACAAATGGCTGATTTACACAGTCTTATTTATCGTTATTGGAAGTCAATTACAAGCACAAACTATCATAAATGCACCGAATCTCAATAAAAACTCAAAGTTGCAATTGGGCTTGGCTGAGGTTTTTGCAGTTAAACAGAACAATATCAACGCAGTTTTAAGTGAAAGTAATGTTCCATTATATAGTCTACAAAACTTTAAAGAGAACAATTCGAAAATAAGAGTTGATATTATTTCTAAAGGTAACGGTGATGTCCTTTATGCTGAATTGCTAAATTTAAATATAGAAATAGTAGCTCGTCAGCAGAATTATTTCACTTGTTGGGCTGAAATTACTCAGTTAAATAATTACCTCAACAAGGCTCCAAGCATTTCTTTCATGCGGTCGTCATTGAAAGCTTTGAATAATGCAGGTATTGTACAATCACAAGGAGATGCGGCTCAACGCTCGAACCTAGCAAGAGCTCTAGGCGTAAACGGTGCTGGTGTAAAAGTGGGTGTATTGTCAGATAGTTACAATCATAAAGGAGGTGCGGCTGCTGGCGTGGCTAATGGTGAATTACCAGGAACTGGAAATCCAGCTGGTTTTACTACAGATATAACTGTCTTAGCAGAAATGACAAATCCTGGTGGTTCCGACGAAGGTCGAGCAATGCTCGAAATTATTCATGATGTTGCACCAGGTGCTCAATTGTACTATTATACAGCATTTAATGGACAAACTGATTTTGCGGCCGGTATTAAAGCATTGGCGGATGCTGGATGTGATATTATAGTAGATGATGTTTTTTATTATGCTGAACCCATGTTTCAAGATGGTATTATCGCTCAAGCAGTGGATTACGCAGTGAACGAAAAAGGTGCAACTTACTTTTCCTCGGCCGGTAATTACTCGAACCGCTCTTATGATGCTGCATATCAAGGAACTACATTTGAACCCTTTGGTGCTGGTCAAGGTATGGCTCATAACTTTGGAACTGATGCCGACCCTATTTATTACTTACCAGTCGCTAAAACAAATTCAAGTGCGGTTGTAGTGGCACTTCAATGGGATGAGCCTTTTCTATCGGCGGGTAATGGTTCACCGGGTTCTGCTTCAGATTTGGATTTGGCACTTTTAACTTACGATGGTTCTGTTTATAGTGTGATTGCCACTAGTTTTGCGGATAACATAAATGGAGATCCAGTTGAATTAGCACAGGTTTTTGGTTCTGGTACTTTTTACGTTGCAGTGGTAAGATATTCAGGTCCCGACCCAACTCATCTCAAACTAAATTTTTATGGATCAATAAATTGGGACACTTCTACACCTTCAAATATTGTAGGCATTAAAGCAGGTTCAACTGTAGGTCATTCCAATGCGACTGGGGCAATTGCCACAGGAGCAGCACATTATGTTAAAACTCCTGCTTTTGGTGTTAACCCACCAGAGGTAGAGTCTTTTTCATCAAAAGGAGGAACCAAAGTTATTTTTAGTAAAGAAGGTATTCGATTAGCTTCGCCAATTGACAGATTTAAACCTGAAATTACTGCTCCAGACGGGGCCAATAATTCATTTTTTGGTTATGATTCAGAGCCTGATGGATTTCCTAATTTTTTTGGTACTTCTGCTGCCGCTCCACATGCTGCTGCAGTAGCGGCTTTGATGCTTGAGGCAGAACCTTCATACACACCAGCAAACATTTTAACAGAACTGAGAAATTCAAGTACCGACATGGATGACCCCACAACTCCAGGTTTCGATATTGGCTTTGACTATGCAACTGGAGCTGGATTAATTAAGGCCGATGTAGCTGTTCAAGCTGCTATAAATTCATTTTGTAAAATTTCGCTTACACAAGCTAGCCAAGTTTTAAGTTGTGCTGGTCTTAACAATGGGTCGGCAAGTGTGAATCTAGTTAATAATGGACCTCAATCTTATACATATGATTGGACACCTGGAAACCCTACAGGTGATGGTACACCAAGTGTTACTGGATTAAGTCCTGGAACTTATACCTGTACAGTGAGCGACGGTAATTTTTGTACTGCTGAGGTAGGTTTTAATATAACTGAAACTTTGCCCTTGAGCTACCCTTTCTATACTGAGTATTTAGATAACGTTTATGCATGCGAGGCGGGTTCGGCAGAGCTTATTGTAAATCCCTTGAGCTTTGGAGGAAGTGCTTCTGGCTTTCAATGGCAGGTTAATACAGGTTCTGGATTTAGTGATTTGACTGAAAGTGTAGATTTTGAAGGTGTAAATAATGATTCGCTTTTGATTCATAATATTACAAATGGATTAAATAATTATCAATACCGTGCGGTTATTTCTAATGTATGTAATTCCATTAATTCGGACACTACGCTTTTAAAGGTCAATCAGTTACCAGCAATAGTAACGGAGCCCGTAGGACAAAATGTTTGTGTAGGAAATCAAACTACATTATCCGTGGTTGCCGATGGTTCAGGACTTTCTTACCAATGGCAATTAAATGATGGTACTGGATTTTCAAATGTTTCAAGTAATGGTAATTACAGTAATGTAAATACTCCAAACCTTAGAATTAGCAATATTTCCAACGATTTCAATAATTACGCATATCGATGTGTGGTTTTCAATTCATGCCAATCCATTAACTCTAGCTCGGCAGTTATTCAAGTGGACCCAACAATAACTATTTTAGGTCAGCCGGGTGACCAAGCCGTATGTCAAAATGGTAACATAGCTTTTGTGATAAATGAGGTCAATATCTCTGGAGGTTCAACAGTATATCAATGGCAACGTAGTACAAATAATGGACTTACATACGGGAATATTTCAAACAACAGTGTGTATTCAGGTGTAAATACGAGAACATTGAATCTTGTAAATATTCCTGCTAGTCTACATAACTCAAGATACCGCTGTTTAATAAATAATTATTGCCAGTCTTCGGGAGCCTTATTGTCCGTGATACCAATTGCCACAGTTACAAGTCAGCCAACGAATGTTGAGATTTGCGAGGGTAATAATGCCATTTTTAATATTCAGGCAGCGGGTGTAGGGCTTACTTATCGTTGGCAGGTTAAAACTAATGCAAGTGGAAACTTCGTTAATGTTACTGATGGTGGAATTTACCAAGGTGCTACGACTCAAAGTCTTCAATTATCGTTTCCTAGTGCTAGTAATAATGAAAATCAATATCGCTGTTTAGTTTGGGGAACTTCTTCTTGTGATGTTACGGCAGATACCTCTTCGGTCGCAATAATGACCGTTGGGATTGCTGCTGAGGCTCAAATTATAAGCTGGAATAGCCCAATTAGTACTAATGTAGGTGTAACCCAAGCCGTGGGTTATATCGTGGGAATTAATGATTTGATTGCTCCAGATGGTAAGGCAGAATACCGAGCTGGAAATTCGATATTGTTAAATCCAGGATTTGAAGTTCAACAAGGAGCAGTGTTCAAGGCTATCATTCGAAACCCTTGCCAGACCACAGTTATAAATGAGAATTCACCTATTCCAAAAGAGATTGTAAAGTAGTTTACTTCAAAGTAACGTGCGATTACTTAAATGGAGGTTTTGTAAACCACTTGCTTAAAAATTTACACCAGCGTATGAGATTCCAGTTAGTCTATGCATGTTATGATCCATTGTAGATAAATCTCTAAAGTTGAACTTTGAAACATTGTCATGCCCGCATGAACGTGCAACTACTTTTATAAGGTCATTGCTAGCATTGAAAAAGTTATGCAGTTGTTCCGCCGATGAGTCTATAATCAATCTTTGTCTTAGATTTTCTTTTTGTGTTGCAATACCAACAGGGCAATTATTGGAACTACAAGCTCTCATTCCAAGACAACCAATTGCTTGTAAGGCAGCATTAGAAACCGCAATGGCATCTGCCCCAAGCATCATCGCTTTGGCGAAATCTTCAGCAACTCTAAGTCCCCCTGTAATAATTAGTGTAACATCATTTGCACCCACTTTGTCAAGGTGTTTTCTTGCCCTTGCCAATGCAGGGATCGTAGGTACATTGATATTATTTCTCAATATAGTGGGAGCAGATCCTGTTCCTCCACCTCTACCATCTAGTATGATATAATCGACTCCTACTTCTAAAGCGAAATCAATATCTGCCTCTATGTGGCTTGCAGCAATTTTAAAACCAATAGGTATTCCTCCAGTCTTTTGTCTTACTTCATCAGCTACAGCTTTAAAGTCACTGGCTGTTTTTAGGTCAGGAAAAGCTGCAGGTGAAATAGCATTTTCACCTTCTTTTAAACCACGAACTTCTGCAATCTCTTTTGTTACTTTGTTACCTGGAAGGTGTCCGCCTGTACCGGTTTTGGCTCCTTGTCCACCTTTGAAATGAAAAGCTTGAGCTTTTTGTACCTTCTCCCAAGTGAAACCAAATTTTCCCGAAGCCAATTCGTAGAAATACTTAGTGTTGTTTTCTTGCTCTTCTGGCAGCATGCCTCCTTCACCACTACAAATCCCAGTACCTGCTAGCTCTGCTCCTGTGGAAAGTGCAATTTTTGCTTCTTGGGATAAAGCACCGAAACTCATATCAGAAACGAATAGCGGAATATCCAGCTGTAGGGGTTTCTTTGCTTTGGGACCAATAATCACAGCAGTTTTTACATTTTCGTCGTCTAACAACGGCCTACTTGCCAGTTGAGCAGGTAAAAACTGTATATTTTCCCATTTTGGTAAGGTATTTCTGTCCACGCCCATTGAGGCACTTGGTCCATGGTGTCCGTAATTTTTGAGACCGTTTTTTGATAATTCTTTAATATATCCTGTGAATGGCTCAGTATTTTCAGGATGAGTATCGGCGTATTGTCCTAAATATTCCTTTCGATTAAAAGGCTGTGGATGAGCTTCTAGGTACTCGCTGATTTCGTTTTCATCGATCCATACATAACCTACTTTAATTGCTGCCGTGAACTTATGGAGCACTTCAGAGTTGTTGTACTCCGATACTCCAGTATCAATGCGATAATCCCAACCATGTAGGCCACATATCAGGTTGTCGCCAACTACATGTCCATCTGCCATGAGTGCTCCTCTATGGAGACACCTTCCATAAAGAACGGAGACATTATCATCGAACTTAGTTATCAATAAATCCAGGCCGTTTACTTGATATGGTAATGGTTTTCTGTCTTTAAGATCATCGAACTTAACGGTTTGTAACATGTTCATGGCTTTCTTATTTCAGTTTATGGGGTTAGAAGCCAGATATGCTTCGTTCACAAGTCTAATTTGAACTTGCTTGTTTATTGCAATTTAAGCTTTCAAACCGAACAATGAAAAGGATATAATGTTTTAGCAGCCTACTATTAATACTATTTCAATAGCTTTGGAGGATTGTGAGGAGTTAATACTAATACCTTAATTCCTTTTTATAAAATAGTTTATCAACGGGATATATAGGGAAGTCAATGGGTAATTCATCTTGAGTAATTTCTTGAAAACCATGATTGGTATAAAACTTCTGAGCTGCTTTAAATTGATTCATTGTTCCAAGATAAATTGCAGAAATTTTGTTGTTAGTTGCGTAATTAATAACGGTTTCTAACAATGCCTCTGAAACCCCCTTCCCACGAAAGGCTTTATCCACGAATAAGCGTTTCAGCACGATGCACTTGTTTTGGATAGTTGAAAAGCCAACGGTGCCAATTACTTTACTTTCGAATAATGCAACCCAGTATTTGTTTCCCGGCAGTAGCGATACATCTTTAATAGTTTTTGATTGGGGTGAAAAAATAGAAACAACAAACTCATTTGCAATCAATGACATCATCTCATCAATGCCAGGTTGATGGTCTTCATGAAAGGGCAGTATGTTTATCATTAAATCAGACATTAGTTATTAATGTATTTTTTAAGGACAATTTCTCTTTGATTGCACATGCTGTGGCAGTAATAGCTAATCCACTCTTGCCTGTACATTTTACACAAGAAGGCATTTGTTTACTTACGGAAGATACGGTTTCTATCACTTCGTTCAAAGGGATAAGTGCATTGTAACCTGCACAAGACATAGTAGCTGAAGATAAAGCGTTCACAGCAGCACTCACATTTTTTCCTAAGCATGGAGCTTCTACTCTATCTGCGATAGGGTCACACACCAAGCCAATCATGTTTTGAATCGCCATAGAAGCGGCGTCAATGGCTTGTCTGGCTGTACCACCAAATAATTGTACAATGCCCGCAGCAGCCATTCCTGCAGATGCACCGCATTCTACTTGACATCCATGTTCTTCGGCAGAAAAACCTGGTCCCATTGCGAAATAAACGCCTACCACACCTGTCGCAAAATAAGCTTGAATCAATTCGTCGTGAGTGGCGTCAATATCATCTGCTACTGCTCTTAAAACTCCACCAACTACACCGCAAGACCCAGCCGTAGGGTTAGCTACAACAACTTCCATTGCACTTTTAGCTTCCATGATGGCAGAAACATTGGCGATGATTCTATTTACAATGGAATTGGCTAAGATTTTCTTTTTCTGTTGAGCTTTGCCTATCAAATGTGATTGTTGAGGTAAAATTCGGTCTTCATAATGTGTTCCAGCTAAGCCAGTTTTAATGCTGTTTTCAATGATGCCCACCACGTTTTTCATTTTATCAATGACCTCATGATCAGCTAAGCCGCTTTGATGCTTTTCATAAAGTAAACCAATTGCTCCTAAGTCAAGGTCTGCTTGTTCGGCATAATCTAAAAGAGACGCAATGCTCGAGAATGGTAGCTCAGACTCATTTCCTGCGATGACAGGAAGCACTGGATGAATAACAATGGATTCACCAATTGAAATGCTTTCTTCCAATTTTGTGATAAGAGCTCTTTCTATTTCTTTAGAGAATTTGATATTAACCAATCGCTTTTCATTGCAAAATGACTCCGAAATGGACTTGTATTCTTTAAAGTAGATGGTCAAGTCATTGAGCGGTATTTCCTTTGGAACATCAACAAGTAGCAACTCATGATAGCCTCCATTTATATTTACTTTAAAACCATCTATTACTTTGATCTCAAAAGAACCACCACCAATAGAAATCGCTGTAACCACTGTTTTTTTGCCATGAATACCTTCTAATGCGAGTCTAAATGTATTGACATGTGAAGTAGGGTAGGAGTTTATTTCGTACTGAATTGTGATACCTTTTTCCTTGGCAATTTCCTCCGTACGCTTTATCTGATCATCGGCCATTTCTATGCCTAGCAAACCACCTTCTATCCCTACTGTTGTACCTTGGTCTCTATAATTTGGTGCCCAAGCTCCGTCTTTATCAAAATCAATGATAGCCTTGGAAAGCGGCTCGTTCAAAATATCGACACAAATCTTAGCTGCTCGCCATGATGCCGCGGTATGAGAACTTGACGGGCCTCTCATGATAGGTCCAATAACATCATTAAATATCCCTGGTCTATTGGTCATGTTGCTGAATTTAATCGTCAATAGACCAAAAATACCGCATTATTGCATTCTTAACTCATATCGGAGGTAGTATTTAAGAAAATAAGTGGAATTAACAGCGTTACTTATTCTCTTTATATACCTTAATAGACTAACGATTTAAGTTAATTCTTAAGGTTAATAGACCAACGCTTGAACAATGGTAAACTATAAAGAGGAGTTTCACAAAACTCATCCCGCTTCTTTCCGTAAAACTTCCAGTGGAGGACTATTCAAAACACTACGGCTATTACTAAGCCCAATGAGTAATACGATAATTGTTATTCCTGGTAAGAGGACTAAAAATGGCACCCAAGAAGGAATAAAGGCAGTATCGAAGACAAAACTGGCCAATAATTGACTCGCTACGAGTGATAAAAAGATCCCGATTCCAGTACCCAGTACTCCTAAATACAAATATTCTAAAGCAGTTATTTTAAGGATTTGGCTACTTTTTGCTCCCAAAGTTCTCAGTAACACACTTTCTTTTATACGCTGGTATTTGCTAGTTCTCACAGAGCCTATGAGCACAATGATTCCTGTAAGGATACTAAAGAATGCCATGAAGTTGATCACCCAAGATATTTTGTCCAAAATCCCTTGAACAGTAGTAAGCAACTGTCTGAGGTCTAATATGGAGACATTTGGATATTCTGAAACCAAGCTTTGTTGCAAGCTAGCTGAAATATTTTCGTCCTGAGCGTTAGTAGTTATCACAGAGAATTGCGGTGCTTTTTCCAAAACTCCTGCAGGGAATACCACTGAAAAGTTGAGCTGTATTCGTTGCCAATCTACTGTTCTCAGGCTGGCAACTTTAGTTTCCATTAGTACACCTTGCACATTGAAAACGAGTGTGTCACCTACTTTTACTTGAGCATCTTTAGCTAGGTTATCAGACAAGGAAACAGGGATGATTTCACCAGCATTATGAGCTACGGGCCATTCTCCTTCTGCGAGTGATTCAGAAGCTATCAAAGAGTCTCGGTAAGTCGTTCTAAACTCATGATTTACAATCCATTTATTTCTGGTATCTAACGTGTCTTGACGAATGGTATTTGCCATTATACCGTTAATGCTATGTACCCGCATGGTGATGATAGGGATGTTGTCTATAATTGTAAGTCCTTTATCCTCAATTGCTTCACTTACTCCTTCCTTCTGATTGGTTTGAATATCTAAAAGGATAATGTTCGGGTTGTTTGCATTGTCTTCTAAGCTCGCTTTGGACAATAAAATGTCTTTAGTGAAATACAAAGTACTGATCAAAAAGCTACCAATACCAATGGCCAATATCAAAACCATTGTCTGATTATTTGGCCTAAAAAGATTCAGCAAACTTTGACGAGCCGTAAAACCCCAAGAGTGTGGAAAGTACTTTTTGATCATGAACATAAAGCCGTAAGAAATAGCTGCCAAAATGGAGAATGTAACTAAAATAGCCCCAACAAAACCAAGTGCATATTTCCAGCTTTCTAAAAACCATAAGGAGAAAATGAAAATGAATGCCATGATGAGTAAAATAACCAAAATGCTCGTTTTCCTTCCGGCAGAATCGGAGTCTTCTGTTACTCGTAAAACTTGCAGTGGTGATACAAACCAAGTACTTAACAATGGAAGCAAGGCAAAAAGTACAGACATGAATACCCCCAAAAGTAGGCCCATGATAGCGGGAAGGAACTTAAAGGAAATTTCCACATCGAAAGGCAAGAGGTCCTGAATAAACAGTGGAAATAGAGCTTGTAAACCCAAGCCTAGCATGGTTCCAATAAGACCGCCAATGAAACCTAAACCTGCTATTTGAATCAAATAGATAAGAAAACTCTGTCTTCTTGTTGCTCCCAAGCACTTTAGAACCGCCACTGCTCTTAGTTTTTCTTTGATGTAAATATGTACCGAGCTGGCTATACCCACACAGCCTAATAACAAAGCAATGAAAGCCACCAAGTTGAGAAACTTAGCGAAATTGTCGTATCGAGAACCCAACCTTTCACTTACTGAATGATGGGAGTCAAAGTCGGCATTTTCGTCATCCAGTTTTGGATCAATCGCTTTGTCCAATGCATCAATGTCCATTTCTGGTGCTGCCTTGAAATAGTAGTTATACTTTATCCTACTTCCTAGCTGCAAAAGCCCAGTGCTTTCAATAGATGCATAGGGTAAAATAACTGGCGGTGCCATGGTAGTAGCAAAGGCATTGCTCCCAGGAGCTGCTTTTAAAGATCCTATAATTGGGAAAACAGTATTTCCTATTTTGACACTATCGCCAGTACTCAGCCTAAACTGAAGCATGAGGGTAGCATCTACTAAAGCACCATTTTGTGTCTTATAGTTTTGAGCCGCTTCCACTGGAATCGTCTCAAAGAAGCCATAAAGTGGGAATGCACCTCCAATACCTCTTACTTGTACAAGCTTGTTGTTTCCCGAACCTGGAAATGCTGCCATTGAAGCGAAACTGACTTCTGTTCCATCTGGTCCGCCTAATGAATCTAATATAGATTGAACGGCTTCTGTTGGAACCTGTGGGGTGTCAATCAGGTAATCTGCACCCATGAGTGCTTTTGATTGCAAACCAATGTTATCTTCCAAGTTTTTACTGAAAGACTGTATGGAAACCACGGCAGCTATACCCATGATAATGGATGCCATGAAAAGCAGCAATCGCTTACCACTGGCTTTACCATCTCGCCAAGCCATTCTTAGCAGCCAGCTGAAATTTGTGTTAGACTTATTCATTAGGCTTGATTGGTCATTTCGTTCGACAATATTTTACCACCTTTCAAGCGTAGGATTTGCTGTGTTCTTTTGGCCAAGTCCAAATCATGCGTAACTATCACCAAAGTGGTTCCTGCTTCTTTGTTTAATTCAAAAAGCAGTTGAATGACTTTTTCGCCAGTTTCTTCATCTAAATTTCCAGTTGGTTCGTCGGCAAATAATATGGAAGGATTGGTAGAAAAAGCTCTCGCTAAGGCCACACGCTGCTGTTCTCCTCCCGATAATTGAGAAGGGTAATGGTTGATTCTATCTCCTAGTCCAACCTTTGTCAATAACTCTTTTGCACGGCTAATAGCATCTTTGTTTCCTTGTAGTTCTAATGGCACAGCGACATTTTCTAGAGCCGTAAGCGTAGGCAATAATTGAAAATCTTGGAAAATAAAACCCACTTCTTTGTTACGTAAAAGTGCTCTTTGGTCTTCGTCTAGGGTTTCTAAATCTACGCCACAAAGGGTTACAGACCCCTTATTTGCTTTGTCTAGCCCTGCACACAAACCTAGAAGTGTGGTTTTACCACTACCCGATGGGCCTACTATTGAAAATGTAGCACCTGCAGGAACATCAAACGAAATGTCGCTTAATACTGTTAGTTCTTTTGAGCCGCTGCTATAGGTTTTTGCCAGTTGGCTTACGTTTAATATTTTTGTCATAATTTGTATTTATAAAAATACCAGCAAGCTGGCTCTGAGTCTTATGAATAAGCTTTTGTATAGTTTTCTTGTTTTATTAATGTTCGCTTGTAACTCGGAAACGAAGGACAATAGTGAAAAACAAACTGCACAGGTTGAAAACACCTCGAAACAAGAGAATAATTCCAAAACTATCCTGTTTTTTGGAAACAGCCTTACCGCAGGGTATGGGGTAGGTGTAGAAGAGGCTTTTCCTGCCAAAATCCAATACATCATAGATTCTTTGACTTTGGATTATAAAGTGGTAAATGCAGGTTTAAGTGGAGAAACTACTTCTGGAGGATTGAGCAGACTAGACTGGGTGCTTAATCAAAAGGTGGATGTATTTGTGCTAGAACTAGGGGCAAATGATGGGCTTAGAGGTATAGAGTTAAGCCAAACAAAGCAAAATCTGCAAGCGATTATTGATATGGTTTGGGAGAAAAACCCAGACTGTAAGATCATATTGGCAGGCATGCAAATTCCACCAAATATGGGTCAAGCATACACTACAGAATTCAAAAATATTTGGACTGACTTAAGCCAAAAAAACGAAGTGAAGCTTATCCCTTTTTTATTAGATGGAGTTGGTGGAATCCCAACACTTAATCAAGCAGATGGCATTCACCCGACTATAGAAGGGCATAAGATTTTAGCTGATAATGTGTGGAAGGTATTGGAAGGGGTGATATAAATTTTTTGGGCGAGTCTGCTATTTTTGAAGGCAGTAAAACAGTACAAAAAATTGACAAATGTATATTGTTATTGTTGGTTTAATAAAAAAAACTTTATTTTTGGTGCTAAACACACCTTTTAAAACCACTAATAATTTTTATGTTTCACAATTCCCACCAATTATTTTTCCTAATCATTGTTTGTTCATTTAATCATTTCAAGAGAATTTCATTTTATGTAATCCTGATTTTAATATTCGCTTGTAATCATACAATCGCTCAAGATCAAATTGTAACAGAGCAGTTACCAGTGATATCTAATTTTCAAGAATTAGCAAATGTTTATAAAGCTTCTGCAAAAAAGGAAGCTCTAAAAAATGGTTTTGATGATGGTGCTAGGGAAAAAGACGAGTATTACGGGAATGACAACAAAAGTGAAGCTGTATTAATGAAAAGTACTTCGGTAAACCTACCTTCACCAGAGCCACTTATATCTTTTCTAGGGAGCGAAAAAACACTAAATCCGCAAGACCCAATGGGTGCGGTAGGAGAGGATTATATCATTACTTCTGATAATGCAATGTTAAGAGTTCATGACAAAACGGGAAACACCCTTAGTACGGTTATTACCTCTGGCGTTGGAGGTTTTTGGACTGAATTGATTGATAATGGAGGTTTTCCTGCAGACCCTTGGGCAGTTTATGATCCTTTCTCAAAAAGGTGGATTATTATTGCAGCTTTATTTCGTGGGGTTGCTGGAGATTTGCCTATTGATTTATTAATTGCTGTATCACAAACAAGTAATCCACTTGGTAACTGGAATAAATACAAGGTTATTGAGAAAGGGGGGCATACTACAAATGTAGGTTTTAGTAAAAAATGGATTGCAACTTCTGGCGGTATAGTTTTTGACAAAAATGTACTTTACGATGGTTTAGCTTTATCTTATACAAATTTTAGAGAGTCTCGACTTCGCGGGAAAGTTGTATGTACTTTAGATTCTCTCCAAGAGGATTTGTACATGATTCGTAATAATGTTTTTATCAACGGCAATATATCAACAACAGCAATCAATAAAATAACTGGGAATGTAAGTTCTCCCAGTTTAGTAAATGCTGGTTACGTGTTAAATTCTATTTTTCCTACTGGAGCTGCAAAATCGAATGTAATTTTAAAAAATGGTTCGATTTGGGCTGCTTTTGGAAATTCTTGTGGTTCATGGGGCCAATATTGTCAGAATATAGTTTGGGGACAGATAGATTTAACCAACTTTTCAGCAGTTCAATCTGGTGTTATTTCCGAACCAGGTTTTAATTATACTAATACTTCAATTGCGGTAAATAGTAATAATGATGTCATCATTGGTTATACTTATATGGGGACAGGTATTTATCCTAGTGCAGCGTATTCATTTAGATATGGAATTGACCCTTTAAACAGTATGCGAAATACTAAAATATTTCAAGCAGGTCAAAATAACTGTAGTCCTTATCGATGGGGTGATTATGCAATATCTTGTTTAGACCCAGATGGATATAGCTTATGGACATTACAGCAAGCTGCAATGCCTTCAGCACCTTATCCTAATTATATTCCTTGTGATCAATCGTTTTGGGCCAAAGTTGACTTAAACCCTAATTGTACTAATCTTACTCTTTTGGATGACATACTAAGTGGAACAGAAAAACATGAAGCTTCTGTGAAAATAGAGGCAAATAATTTGATAGATAATGGAACCAATGTAGAGTACGACGCAGGGAAATATATTCTTTTAAACCCAGGGTTTAAAGTGCAAAATGGCGGCATCTTTAAAGCAAATATTGATGGTTGTGGAAATCAATAAGTATTAGCCATTTAAAAGTTATACCCAAAATGAAGTCCGGGTTCACCTACGAAATAGTTGGGCCACTTATCATTTAATACTGCAAAGTCTACAGGCATTTCACTTTGAAAAGGCCTATGGGTTACAGCAAGGGAAGGCTCTATGAAAAACCTGTCTTTGAACAATTTGATATGATATCCTAATCGGTAAGTGTTAAACATTTGGTATCCGTTTTTAATTTTACCCCCATTTTCATCAAAGAAAGTCTGCTTGGCATTCATAACGTGAATTGCTGTGTATAAAGCCTTATACCAATAATGCTGATAAGCCACGGCTATTCCAAACTCTCTAACGTAACCGGGGAATTCTTCTTCTGGAGCTTCAAATGAGTCTGAAAATGGTGGAGTTCCTAGCGACCAAGCATATTTCCAAGTTTTGGCTTCAATGGAAATAACATCTTTGGGTGATAACCGGTAGCCTAAGTTTAACTGAACAAAGTCAGGTTTATTTATCTTGCTAAAATTACCCAACATAAAGAAAGTACTTCCTACAAACCATTTTTTGTACGTACTATCATCCTTGGCATATTGGGCTTTTACTTGTGAGTTGGCGACTAGGAATATTAATATCCCAAAGGCTAAAATCTTCTTTTGCATTTCATTTTATAATTTGTGTAATGCAAAATTAGGGAGACTGCTAGCTAAGAAACGTTCACTTAAGTTAAGAAGTGAAACTAGCCCTTTTCTTTTTGTAAAATTCTTGCCCTGAGCCTGCTCAATGATTGTGGCTTTACGCCTAGGTAGCTCGCTAACTGGTGTTGTGGTACTCGCTGAATGAGATCAGGTCTTTTCTCCAATAAATTTAAGTATCGCTGTTCAGGAGAAGAGGTTTTAAACTCATCAAAATTGATTTGCTGTTTCATGATGAGCTCCTCAGATACCAATCTGCACATGGTGCCAAACTTGGGAAACTTCTCAAGAATATCGTCATCCGTATCAGTATTTGACTGGGAGATAATGCAGTCTTCTGCCGCAGCTACATAATACTTAGATGGCTCCTTGCTTGCAACGCAATGAGGAGTGATTCCTTCCATTTCGGTGTAGAATGCGGTTGTTTTTTCTTCTCCATCAATGATGTAATAGGTTCTTATACAGCCCTTCAAAACGAAATAGCTTTCTTTTGATTTTTGCCCTTCTTTCAATAAAATAGTGCCTTTTTTCACTGCCCTGAAAACATCTAAGGCAAGAATGGCTTCTTTCTCAGCTTTATCAAGCGTGATGTATTTTGCAATAAAGTCAAAAAGTAAATCGTGCATAAGTATAACTTCTAGGGAGCATTCTTCCCGTGCCTAAAGATAAGAAAAGCAACTACATGAATCTCTACATCGCCCACCGATTGGCTATTATTTCTCCATCAAAACAGATTTTTCCAAATCAGAAAAGGGGATGATGGTCTTAACCTTATGGTCATTTACAGGCCAAGATTGGATAATGGTATCTACTTTCAAATTCAGTTCTAAAATCGAATTGTAAAGGCCAACTTGCCTGCTTCCTGCTTTCGTGATGGGGCCATCTTTGGCAATCCAGCAAAGATCATCTTGAAACAAGAGCTGGTCTTGAGGAAAATAGTAAATCAAGTAATCATACGTATGAGCAGATTTCTCTCCAATAAAGTAAATCTTCATTTTGACATTTTCTCCTATTTCAAGACTGTCTTTTACCACTTGTGTTTTAAGCTCTATGGGTTCTTTTTCTAGTTTATCTGGCTGTAACGTGTGTGGGGCATTTGCAATAGTGGTCACATAGTTTTCGCTCATTTCGGTACAGATGATGGTTGCCCCTTTGTGCACAAAAGCCCTCAATCCGCCCAAATAGTGAGGATGGTGATGACCAAATACAAAATACTTGATAGGTTTGGTGGGTGCTATTTTCTTTACTTCTGTAATGATGAGTTCTCCGTTTGCGGGATTTATGGGAGCCTCGGCCACTAGCATATAGTCGTCAAATTCTACAACCAATACTTTGTCATCTGTATGTTCTAAGTCAATGAGATGGATGTAATCATTGTACTTCGCTACGGTTATTTTAGCTGCCTTGGCTGGTGTGGGAGCGATGAGTTGATAGTCCGTAGGTTTTTCCAATAAGGATAGCTTTGGTGAAGCTTTTTCTACGGAAATAACATTGACGAGGTCGATTGCCTTGGCATTGATTTTCTCCACTTTAATTGCGGTAGGGTAGGATACACCTTCTTTTCTTTGGTAGCCAGTATAGCTAAACGTTGTGTTCACATCTCCATAGAGCTCATCATAACTGAGGTAGCTGATGAAATCAATGTCTTGTGAACTCGTATTGATGGCAAGGTTGACCTTGTAGGAGCCCATTTTTAATGTATAAACCGCCTGCTTGTCTTTGGTTTCGACTTTCGTTTCTTTGGCTCTTTTCAAAAACTCTTTGTAAACCACCGTAGGAGAATATTTGGCAGTATTGATGAGTTTGAGAAGGTGCATATCGGCTGTTAAGCCCATGATTTGCTCGTCTCCATAATCCAAATAAAGGAGCGTATCGTCGCTCCACTGAGTTTTGGAAAAGTATGTCCTCCCTCTATTGCTTAGCAGTGTGTCGTGCTTGTAGAAACTTGCCTTCCCGAGCCAAAAACTACCTTTGCCAGCATAAGTGTTGGTAGCCCATGGTGAAGCTAGGTGCCCTAATTCATTAAACTCTTCTTCGTAGGTGAACTTGAGCAAGCTGCCTTGATCTGTAAGGGAAAAGCTCGATTTACTGTTTTGTAAATATTGGGAAGATGTGCAAGACTGAAAGTAAAGGAAAGCAAGTAGTAAATAGGGGATTTGTTTCAGCATGATTGTCGATTTTTTAGCACAAAACTATGGGTTCGATTTTTAGTAATCTTGTAAGATATTGCTGTTTTGATTGTAGGCTCCTGGGGTGACGACAAAGCTCTTTAACAAATAATAACATAAGTTTATTTTTAAGTAATAGGCAATTACCTTTTGCTAATTCTTGGTTGCCTTAGTTAGGCCGGGCATACTTTTTTTAGCTGAAAAAAAGTATGCAAAAAAGCAGCCCTCAGCCAAACTTGCACAATTAAAATCATAGTATTTACACTAATTAAAAGATTGGTAATGATTTTAATTTCGCTTCGAACAGTGCCTGAAGTCAATTGATTTTCACCCATTATTAAAATTATTAATATCTGAAAAAAAGTAGATGGTATAAACTACTAGTGATAAAGTAAGTCGAAAACAAGGGGAAAAATGTAATTAGTAATCTTGTAAGATATTGCTGTTTTGCTTGTAGGCTCCTGGGGTGACTCCAACGTACTTTTTGAACGAATGTGTAAAATGACTTTGGTCGTAATAGCCTGATTCTAGGGCGATTTCGGTTAATGAAATGTCTTCATAAAAGAGCTGTTTCGAGTTTTCAATTCTAATGGCTGTTTGGTACTCCAAAGGGCTGAGACCAATTCTCTTTTTGAATACTTTCAGTAGCTTGAACTTATTCACCTTAAACTGCTTTTCAAGGCTATCTAGCGTGATGGTGGCATTGTAGTTTGTGTGTAAATGGTGGAGGAGGTCATCTACATATGCTTGCTTTTTTATTGTTTTGTTATGCTCGTTTTCTTGTAAAATTGCTCCCGTAAATAACTTTTCAAGATTGTTGAAAATACAATTTTCAGTAGGTTCAAAAGTCCCTTCATCATACGAAACAAAGTAAGGGAAACTACATACGAAGTTGTAATCCAATTGAAGCTTATGAGCTACGTCTTTGATTACATCGTTGCTGAGGTAAAGTGCTTTATAAGTCCAAGAGCTATGTTTGTTTCCCCAGTTTTTGTGTAGTGAATGTGGAGGTATCAAGATCAAGGCACTTTTATTCAAAAGAAAGCTAGAAGACACGAATGAGATGTTTTCACTTCCTTTTTCGATGTACGCCAGGCTCCAGTTTTGATGAAAATGAAGTGGAAACGACTTATCTATAAATGTGGCAGATTTTAGTTCAATGCCATCGAGTAGTGGGATTTTTACGGTTTTTACTGAGTTTATTTCCATGGTCCAATAGTTCAAATGAGCGTAATGCAAATTGAATAGAAATCACAAACGGAAATGATAAGTAAATGTTAAGGATACAGCTGTTTAAGCAATTTTAACTTGACTAGACAACACTTTTAATGGTAGTCAGACCAACGGTCGGACTTGTGCAGTAGGAATGCATTTTATGAGGGAATCATAACTATTTAGCGACCTGAAGTTTGAAGGGGTAATTACGCATAGTCGAAAAGACTATGCGTAGCGGATTGATATCTTTGTAGAAATATTCAACTTTTAACTTCCCTGTAAAGCTAAAACGAATAGCACGTTCACCCCGAATGCGATCCCCCAATTAGTCCAAATCTTCTTTTGTTTAATCTTTTTTGCTTTAGAAGTATAGCCTCTGTAGTAGTCAACATTTTGTGCTAATTCCAGGTTTGTTAGGTTGAGGTTTTCATCCTTAGGAGTTGATGCAGAACATGCAATAGCCGGAATTAAGCCTACTATTGGTGATAAGAGACTGGTTATTAAGGTACCTCCTGCCCCCCCGTTTTTTCCATGGTAATTCATTGAGGCGTCATTAATTCCACGTAAATATAAATTTTCGATCTCTTGTGGTTGCTTTTCAATTAAGTAAGCATCATTGATTGATTCGTTGAAAATATCTTTTGTTCCATTTTCATATCTAATAAGTAGAATTTCATTTTTTAAGAGTGTAAAAGTGGGGCCTTCCAAATTGTCGAACTTTTTATACTTAATTTCGGACGGAAGTACTTCTAGAACTTTGACCTCAATGTCAATGCCATCTTTTTTAGTAACGATATCCTGAGAATTAGCGAAATAAGATAAAAGGATAAAAACCAAGGTAAGTTTTTGTTTCATTAGTTGTTTTTAAATAGTTCGAAATATGCAATAACTTTAGGTGTATTTGAAACTTTCCAAATCGAGTTTCGTCAACTTTACATTGTAAAGGAATCGGATCAAAATTGTGCCAAAAATACTTCTTTCAGGAATTCTAGAATTATACCTACGTAAGTATTTGAAAAAATCAGGTAGAAATACGTAGCTAACAGGTAGAAGTACCTAATGCTTTTGAGTTAAAAGCAGTTTAGGTAATAGACTTAAAATAAATCAAGATGGGTTTTCTATCCAAAAAATTAGAGAGGTACTTATGTTCTACGAGTTTAGGAGAAGCAAGCTTAAATAGAATTCGTCTGGATATATTTCGTCTGGATTGATCTCACCTGGCCAGACCTCGTCTGAATAGACCTCGTCTGACTTAGTTCCGACGATACTTTTAAAGGTAGTCAGACCATCGGTCGGACTTGTGTAAGATGGAGTGAAGGAGAAATGCATTTTTAGTTGAGCTCATCTGAAAAGACCTATTCTGAACAGACCTCGTCTGACTGTTGTCCGACGATACAATTATTTGGGCAGCTTCACTCATCATCTAAAAGGAGGTCCAGAAACCCAACCTACGATAGATTGGCGTGTGCCTTTGATGATGGGAGTAACCTTGTGCATGATAAATGAAGGGAAAATAATGATGGTACCTTTTTCGCGTGGAGCATTTATTATTTTTTGATTGATCATAAATTGTAAATCTCCTCCTTCATAATCCGCAGGATCCGATAACTGAATGGTCATGCTAAGCTTACGAGCAGAGATTTCTCCTGCACCAAAATCCAAGTGCCAGTCAAAGAAATCGCCTTTGGAGTATCTTGTGAGCTGCAATTCTTGGTGAAAACCGAGAAGGTCGAACCAATATCTTTCGTTGTTACAATTGATGGCAAGGCTTGCAAGCTTGCTGTAAATCCATTCGTTTTCTTTGCTGTTGTCTATAAACATGACAGAGCTTTTCCTGAGCTCATCATTGTAGGTTTCGTCACCGGCAAGTGTTGCTTTAATGGTTTTTTCATCATCCCAAAAACCTAGGATTCTGTCTATTTCATGCGGCAGAAATAACCCTTGATAATATACGTACTCTGCAAAATTGTGCTTTAGTGGGAGACCAAAAGAATAGTTGATTGACATGCTGGCTATAAGTTTTCACTAAGATAAAAAAAATAGCAAGGTCCACACTCTTCATTTAAAATTGGTGCTGCTTAGGACGAAGGAATATATATATCAAATGTGGCTCCCTTGTTCAAATCACTGTGTGCAGTAATAATTCCGTTGTGATTCTCAACGATTTTTTTCACTATCGTAAGCCCAATTCCAGTTCCAGATATTGTTTCTTTATCGTGCAGGCGTTTGAAAAGTTCAAAGATGCGGTCTTTATATTGTGGCTCAAAACCAATGCCATTATCGCTGATGGTAATATGACAATATTTCGCGGAGGACAGGATTTGTTGACTCCCTATATCTGAACCATTAATGATGGCACTTTTAATAATAATGTGGGGTGCAATATCAGGTTTAGAGAATTTTAGGGCGTTTCCAATGATATTATACATAAGCTGCCGAAACTGAAAAGGAATGATATCAGCTACCGTATCGCTGACCACATTAATAGTAGCATTTTGCTCGGCTATTATTTCCCTAAAGTCACTTATAACGGAGTCTATAATGGTGTTAAGATTGGTCGTTACAAAAACTCGCTCAGAAGTTGTAGTACGCGAATAAGCAAGTAAATCAGTAATAAGGGCTTGCATTCTGCTTGCTGCGTCATTCATCCTAAGCACATATCCATTACCTTTTTCCGACAAATTGTGCGACTCATCGGCAGAGAGGCGATTTGCGAAAAGTTGAATTTTACGCAGGGGTTCCTGCAAATCATGGCTAGAGATATAGGTAAATGATTCCAGTTCTTTGTTGGCAATCATTAATTCGGCGGCACGTTTCTCCTTTTCTATGTTTTGATAAGCCAGTTCCTCATTCGCTATAATTAACTCGGACGCTCTTTTCTCCTTTTCTTCGTTTTGGAAAGCAAGTTCTGCGTTGGCTATGATTAACTCAGAGGCCCTTTTCTCTTTTTCTTCGTTTTGAAATTGCAGTTCCTTGTTTGCAATCGCTAACTCCGATGCTCTTTTCTCTTTTTCTTCGTTTTGAAATTGCAGTTCCTTGTTTGCAATTACTAACTCCGATGCCCTTTTCTCTTTTTCTTCATTCTGAAAAGCAAGTTCTTTGTTTGCAATAACCAATTCTGATGCTCTCTTTTCTTTTTCTATGTTTTGAAAAACCAGCTCTTTGTTGGCAATCACTAATTCCGACGCCCTTTTCTCTTTTTCTTCGTTTTGAAATAGCAATTCTTCGTTTGCTACGATTAATTCTGCGGCACGTTTCTCCTTTTCTTCATGTTCAAAAACGAGTTCTTTTTTTGCTTTGATTAATTGAGCTGCTGACTTTTCTTTTTGAGATTTTAAATCTCCTGTAACCTTAGATGAATCATTATTTACCATATCAAGCAATTGATAAAATGTAATTTTCTTTGACTGCTCTAGGGGCCTGAATCAGATCGAGTGATAGTACTTTTTCTATTGCTTTTACCAAAAGCTGAAATGAGTTTGGCTTACAAATGTAGTAATTGGCTCCTTGATTGTACGTTTTATCTACGGAATCTATATCTCCAGTGGTAGAAAATATCACTACTGGGATGTCTCTTAGCTTGGGTGTGTTTCTTATTTCTTCCAAACATTGAAAACCATTTTTCATAGGCATATTAAGGTCAAGAAAAATGACATGCGGAGGAGGATGCCGAACTAAGACTTCAAGGCAGCTCATTAACTCCACGCCATTGTTGGAAAATGTAAGTTCAGTGTCGAAGTTTAATTGCTCAAGAGCTTCTTTGAAAAATTCTCGATCGTCAGGATCATCTTCTGCGAGAAAAATACTTTTCATTTGAGTACAGTTTACTAAGCGAGAAGATTAAGTGAATTAACCGTAAAGGTCGACTATATATACTTATATCAGCACATATTGTTAGTTTTTGTTAAGATTAAGGTTTTCTTTTAAGTCAAACTTATAATTTAACACCTTGTATCAGAAAAGTTGACTTTATTGATTGCTCCTTTAAGTGTAGGAAGCTTTTACGCTCTTCGTCTTTTTTGAAATTGTCAAAGTCCGCTTGAGTGTCAAATTCTACCATATGGATTTCGTAAGGTTTTTCAATATTGCTTTCTATGACAGACTTTTCATCTGGTCGTATGCGAAGGGTGAGTCGCCCATTGTATTTTGATATAATGGGAATGGCCAATGCTTCGAATTGGTTAAAAACATCTTCTTGACCATCAATGATGTAAATGAGTTGGGTTAGGTAAATCATGTGAATGAGGGAGGGATTGTAAAAATATGTCTTTTGGGTTTAGGTCTTACTTTAAATTGCTGATGGAGTTTATCCATTCTTCCATAGTTTTAAAATAATCGGGATGGAGTTTTGACCAATATGGGAAGTCACTTTTGCCCACATAATTCGTGGAATGAGAGGCATCGTCCAATACAACGACCTTGAAATTATTGTTTTTCGATTATATAAGCAGCTTTGTGGATTTGATAAATCAAACTGTTTTTCTTGTTGGGGACATCGTTTAATTCGTCGATTAACTTCATATTGCATTTTTCAAGAACCTTGATAGACGCAAGGTGATTTGGTCTTACTATTGCGAAAATTTCTTTTTTGCCTAATTCTGAAAACCCGTGATCAATGACGTGATTCGCTAGTTCGGTAGCATATCCTTTGCCCCAAAACTTCTTGTCGAATCTATAACCCAAATTGAGCTTGAGCTCAGTTCCATATGGTCGATGATCTAATCCTCCAAAACCTATGACATAAGCTGGATTTGCTTTTTCAGAAATGCACCATGTACCAAAGCTGTACTTGTCCCAATGATCAAGCAATGTGGCATAAGATTGCTCTGCCTTAGCTTCATTCATCGCTCCATTTGGATTGAATAAATTAGTCTCTGGATCAGAATGAATTTCATAAAACCTATCAAAATCCTCTTTGGAGGGTTTAAGGTAGACAAGTCTTTTTGGTGGATTCATGTTTTAGTTTTTTGTTCTGCAAAGCCTTAGGCTTCGCAGAAGTGTTTATGAGCCTCTGGCTGATAGTAATTATTTACTTGTGTCAGGTCTGAGGCCTTGTATCGCTTCACCAAAGCTGGAAGATTGGGAGAGCGTTTTAAGTTTTCACAACTGGCAAGCTACTACTATTTTCTTACCATTTTCTGTAATAACTAACTTCAGGCTATTTGAGCCAATGGCTTTTTCATTTTGAAGTTTGACTTTGATGTCAGGAATTTCGTTTTCGTAAGGAGCTACAAGGGTTACAAATTGAACATTTTCGCTCGCATTAGTTTTCTTAAGTCTGTATCGAAAAGCGGGACGAGGTTCTTTCTTTGTGTATATAAACGAAACTTGGCCTTCTTCTTCACTTAGGGTAATTCCTTTTTGTTCATTACTTCTTACGAGGATATTCCAACCATCTTGAAAATCTGATCGAACCGAAAGGTCATTTTCATTGAATACAGCCTTGCCTGGAGCCAATTGAAAATGAATATCGACGTCTCCTGTGCCTGTTCCAATGGCTTCATCTACAATAACAAAATACTTTTTATCTACAAAAAACACGGATCTGCGATGGGTGAGATTATCATTGCCAGCATTTTCTACCACTAGTATATCCAAGTCATCTCCTGGTTGCCATTTCAGCAGCTTTGGAGCATATTTAGTGTTTTCACCATTAAGCGTTAAGGTTTGATGCACTTTAGTCTGTCTGAACCAACTCCGCCCTTCAGGATCGCCATGATAAATGAAACTCCCACCATCTGGCATTAAGGTTCTTCCACCTGCTTGTAGCGTAAATGTTCCATTGTCTGGTTGACTATGTCCGCCTCCATCTGGACCACATTTAAGCACCATACATGTCGCATTGTTATCCCATCCGCTCCTAAGGGAATAGATTCCACTTTGTTCAAGGGCATAGGCGGTTTGAGCTGGCATTTTTCCCTCTTGACCATTAGTTGCCATGAAGCGGAAGTCTTCTCGGTTAAAGAGCTTTGCCCAGTCTGCAAAAAGTTTGGCATGTTGCCCTGGTTGACCAGCCCATGAATCTCCAAATTGTGCACTAGTACCATCTGGAAGGTCGAGTTTCATTGGGATTTCACACATTTTCTCTATCGTATTTTTAAAAGTGGAAGGAAAAGCGTCCTCAATGCCGTTTAGTTTGGCAAGCTCATATGTTCTATAAAACCAATGAATACAACCGATATGATAACCCATTGCCAGTTCTCGCTGATGACCATCTGGATAAACTTGCTTGTCAATTTCTATGCTAAACCTTCGAATTGATTCTGTTCTCCATTTTTTGGAGTTCTCAAATTCTGGAAAAGTAAATGCGATAAATGCGAGTCCTTCAGCTTCCATAAGACTCCAGTTGCTACCCGAGGTGTATTTTGTCATTAAAAACTCGGCATGTTCATAAGAGCTATTCATGAGTGCGACTAGGACTTCAGGTGTGAAATGCTCCGAACCAATAAACTGATGAAATAGCCCTGTCCAATTATGTCCTCTTATACCTGCTTCAATAGATCTCCACGCATGAGCGTGCTCTTTGTCACGTGGGTTTTTGATTGTCCAGTCTACTATTTGCTCACACCATGCTTTGGCGTATCGTTCATCTTTCGTTTCGGCATAAATCTTACCCATGGAGTTCCAGAAGTACATTCGGTTCAGTTGCCAAACCCATTCAAGATCCGGCACTGGACGAGAGTTCCAGTCGATGTCCTCACCACAAAAGTGTGAAGGGTAGGCAGGTTGGCCAACGAATATGTGCTCTAGTGCATCATTCGCATATTTTAGGTCCTTTTCAGTTATTTTGGCTTCTTCCCCCTTTTGATTGATGGGATGTTTTACTGAAGTTCTTTTTTTGTAGTAGTCTAATAACTCTTTTGCACTCTTATTTAAATCCTGTGGGTCAGAAAGCTTAGACTTAACATTGGCATCTAGCCGGTCAATGAGGAGTTCGGTCTGCGATTCTAAATCGAAGGATTGAGAAAAAACTCCCAATGTTGTTAAAATGACTAAAGAAAATATAGTGAGAATATTGAATTTGTTCAATGGCTTCATTTTTTAGAATTATTGGTATTGGTTTATTGCATTTTCAAAATGAACTGATGGGTTCCTTTGGTCAATGAGACTGGAATGCCTTCGCTAAGTTCGCTTGCGATGAATGTTTGATCCTTATTGGTTTCACAATTGAATAAGTCATAAAAGCTAAATTCTTTGAGCGTAAACCATTCGGGAAATTGATTGATTCGTGGCCAATCGTAAGGCATTTTCATGATGGTTTTGTGTCTAGGAGTGTCAAACTTTAATTTGCCATTCCAATCCGAATCGCTGGTGATACTAATGAACAATTCATCGTTCTCCATCACTGCACCTATCTGTAAATCAGATCGCCATGGATAAGCCGTAATTCCTTGAGATTTCCAAAGACAATACATGATACTTGTTCTGGTGAAATTGCCATCTCCGTGCCATCCTTCTATGATACCAGAATTACGAAACTGCTGTGTGTTGGATCTTTTACTTGAGTCCTGCAAAGCCCACATTACTTTAATTTCGCTGTTTATCCAGTCTGCTGTAGAAGCAATTGGCTCTCTTGCATACAAGTTAAGGGCACCTTCTATGGCATCTGCATAACCATCGGATGATCCGTCCTCCCAATCAAAATTACGGTAACGTTCATTGAGGACAGAAAGTCCTTTTACGGTTGCTATTTTATATGCTTCTACTGAGTCAATTTGATAAACAGAATAAAAGCCATTGAAAGTGTATCCAAAGTTGTCGGCAGTTCTCCTTTTGGTTATTTCTCCCGTTTGAGGATTAAAAGCATCGTAAAATAAGCCATCTTCATTTCTGCCAACTTCTAGAATGCGATCCAGCATTTCGTGCAAATGTGGCTGATATTGATTTTTCTTGTCGGAAGCCGCAAAATTTACGGTAACATATAACTCACAAAGTCCCGATACGATTTCGCAGCCATGATCTCTCAACCTGAGCTCAGCAAAATCCCTTGTTGGGTGGTGCTCATCCAATAAATAGTAATCACCCAAGCGTATTGCGTAATCAAGGTATTTCTTATCGCCAGTCATCCAATATATGCGAGAAAGTACTTGAAGCATTTCACCGTTTTCTTCTACAACAGTGGATACGATATTGCCGTATTGGGTCTCTATGGGGGCATGTTTCCACATATCATCTAAGATGCCAATCATTCTTACAGACCAGGGACTTTCACCTAGCCACTCTGTTAGTGGTAAAAGCCCATCTTTGATGTATTCTGACGATCCAAATAAGATACTTTCTAAATCAGCTGTTGGTGAGTCAAAGCCTTTTTTGGAGAACGAATAAGTATCTGGTAACCTGTCGATTCTAGAGGTGAGTTTCGTTTCGGTTTCAAGCATTTCGGTCATTCTTCCTCGAAAAAGCTCTTGATTTGTAATGGCTGCTGTTAAAACCATAAATGGATAGTTGTCAGCCGCAGCATCTTTGGCGTTCCAAATATCTTTTTCCTTAAGCAGGTTTTTGGGAATAAGTCCAGTTTCAGGATCCGCTTGAGCTAGCCAATCTTTTACGAAATGCCGAGATCTTTCATACCCTTCATTGACTAAAATGCCATTGTTATATGCCTGCTCAAAAGCCTTGTTTTGTGTCGCAGTGAGCTCTACTTGTCTATTACATGAAAATAAAATAATGCTGACAAAACACATCGTAAAATAACGGTGAGTACTTTTCATGGGTATAAGTTAGGTTGAATAAAGACCAGTTTGAGATTGGTCATTTACTAAACTAAATATATGAATTTTCCTTTTGAAACAATGGGTAACAACCAGAGCTAAGTTTATTGATACATTGATGTGTCAAAAAGCTATTGGTTTTAAGAATTTAATTCCAAAAGTATTTATACTTTAGAGAATTAGCACATCCCCTCAAAAGAGTTGATTTAAGATTTAGAAACCGTTCTTAAGATTGACTACGAGTATTGGGCTAGTAATACTCAATTATGGTGCAACCATCACTAATTGTGTTGTCGTATGCTAGGTCGTTTACTTCAAGAAGACATTCAGCAGTTTTGATTGTATGCAAAGGTCCCACTACTTTGTAAACGCCTTTTTTTCGAAAGTCTTCAGTCTGATCAAAAAGCCACTTTTAATGCATGTGAAAACACCAATTGGATAATTGGCAAATCAATTTTTTAAAAGTCGAAAAGGTCAATACTTTCAATTTGTATCATACTTCACCTTCAATACTGCGACTAATGGGCGGTGATCTGATACAATGGGTTCATTCAATAGCTTGATGTTTTTTGGGGTAAACTTGACTTTTTCGGAACTACGAAATATTACATGATCAATTTCCACCTTCTCACCCCCTTGAAAGCTCAAGTTGTCTTTTCCTTTTTGCATAAAAACGAATCCTTGTTCGGCAAAATACTTCATTGTTGCTGAATTAGGCTCACAATTAAAATCACCTGTAATTACAGTTGGCCTATTGAGTTGATCTATGTATTTAATAAGTGTTTTTGCCTGTTCTAGGCGGTATGGACTGTTTTCAACCCAATCAAAATGAACATTTGCAAAGGCAATGATACAGTTTTGGGCAATTTCCACTTCTTGAATAATTGCTGAGCGAGGCTCATCTGTGCCTTTAGGAAGTTGTAAAACTTTGGTTGATATAAGTGGCTTGACAGATAAAGTGGAAAGTCCATATTCGCCACCCTGATAATCCATGAACTTGCCAAAAGTCCCTGTCATGAAGGTATACTTTGCCAAAAACTCAGTTTGTCCAACCTTATTAGTTCTCGTACAAAATTCATCGATTTCTTGTAAACCACATAAATCGGGAGATTGTGCTTTTATAATTTCAGCAGATCGAGATAAGTCCAATATGCCATCCATGCCTTCGCCATGTTTGATATTGTAAGACATTATCTTTAAGTCCGTTTTTTTAGATTGGCCAAAAGCAGAAATGCTAAAAGCAAGTAATATTAAAAGGGTGGTTTTGTTCATATTATTAGTTGTGCTAACCTGAAACTAATATACGCTCAATAAACTTACGCTTTGCAATTCGGCTTTTAATTTCAATCGTTGTATAATTGAATAGCTAAAATGTTACATCCATCTAAAAAGAAAGTAGGAGCAGGGCTTGTCGCTCGCATTGCTCACTCCATGGAATAAACCCGAAGGGATGAAATAGAAATCACCCACTTTACCTTCGTACATTTTACCATCAATTTTCATTTCTGTTTCTCCTGATATAACCAATAAAATTTCGGATTCTCGATGGTCGTGTGGGGCATGACTTTGACCTTTTTTGTCTAGTTTAGTTACATGTAATTCAAATCGCTCACACATAGCAGTGGGTCTGTCAAAGTATCCTCTGCCGCCACCTACTGAACTCTTTTTATAAGTAAGAGAATCTGTATTCAGCATAAGGGAACCACCTGCTGCTTGTCCTCTGGCAATGTCCATTGGACTCTTGGATTTGTATTTCATTACATAGTAGGTAAGATTCCCTTTTCCTATGTTTTCAAGATGGTGCATTTGTTGTGGCATTAGTAAGATGACGCTTTCAGGCCCTAAGATTTGACTTTTGCCTTCAATAGTCACTTTCATGGTTCCTTCCATTACGAAAATGCACTCTTCCATATCTTCATTAGCATGTGCTGTGCTGGGCTCGGCTCCTGGCATCATGGTCGAACTATGAATGCTCACGAATTCTAAATGTGGAGATGTACCTTTAAGTATATTACGCGATATTTTGTCTTTGCTTTGTGTAGTCTTGAAGTCATCTTTATGGTAAGATCCTACTTTTACTGGGCTAAGTTGTGCGTTGACCATAGTTGAGAACAGCGTTAAAACAATGATAGATATTACATTCAGTTTCATCTGGATTGGGTAAGTATTACTGACTTATCAAAGTTATAAAAAATAAAATGGTGGTGCACTCACGATTGTAGACGATAAAAAACGAAAGGCTTGACCTTAATAGTTCAGTTCTTGTATCCGTATTTTCTGAAAGTAATGTTGATTCTGGGTTCCTTACAATTTAAATCAATGGGTAGTGCATGCTCGTATAATTCTTGGCAGCCATCTCCCATCATTAACAAACTGCCATTGTGAAGCTGCATGTCATGCACTATCTGCGTACTTTTTTCTTTCAAATGAAAAACTCTTTCTGCTCCTAGACTTATTGAGGGGATAAAAGTAGTATCACCGAAAGCAGAAGCATCCGAGTGGTAATCTACTCCTGAGCTACCATCGGGATAATAAATGCAAACGCATGTTTCATAGCTATGGCCCGTTTCTTTTAAAATTCTATTTCGTAAACCATCCATTTTATCTGACCATACTTCATTTGCTCCCCAAATAGAAGGAGGAAATCTATTCCCCTCAAATAAGTCTTGATCAATGAACATTAGTTTACCAAAACTTTCCTCAAACTTTTCACCACCTTGCATAGTAATAGAAAACTTGTTTGTGAGCTTTTGGAAGGTTATTAAATGTTGATAGAGGTCTAAAGCTTCTGATTGACTTAAAAAGGATTGAAAGTATTCTGCTTGGCAGTTTAAGTCTAGCTTCATGGCAAATTGATGCACAATTTTATTTAAGCTTCAAGATATGTAAAATTCAATTCTCATTGAAATAGTATTGCTGTTTCAATGAGAATTTGGAATTAAAGACTAAAACCAAAGTTGATACTTACTGAAAGTATTTCACAGCAAATGCTGGCTCACT